>NVTY02000026.1 GCA_002401765.2 Thiotrichaceae bacterium | reverse complement strand
TTTACCTACCAACTTGATTTCGGCAATACCAGCGCAGGATCTTTGACCACGGTAGAATTGCGGGCCTTTTTACCTTCAGGCGTTACGGTCAGTTCCATCAGTGATGGCGGTACTGAAGTCAGCCCTGGTGAGGTGGTGTGGAATGAGGGTACGCTAAACTCAGGGGCTGCCGTGCATCGCGAAATCACTGTAGTAGCCGATAACGCTACGGCGGGTGATATTCTTACACTGACTGCTGAATTGACCCATGATGGCGGACTTGAAATCGATAATCGGAGTGAGTTTTCAGTTTCTGTTGCAGAAGCTGGAGGAATTGCTTCGCTATTATCGGTAGATATTGTGGCTACACCTGATCCCGTAGCATCCAGCAGTATTCTGGCTTATACCATTACGGTGACCAATGATTATGGTCTTCCGGTTGATGATGTGAGTGTCATGTTTCGAGTGCCAGCCGAACTCTCTTTCTACTTTAGTACGGATGCTGAACCAGATGCTGCGGGTTGTTCAGGAACTTGTGATCCGACGGAAGAAGCAGTGTGGAATCTTGGAACCATGGCCGCAGATGCAAGCCAGATCATTACGATCGATGCAACAGTCGCTGCAAGTCTCGTTGATGGGACTTTAATAGTCACACCGGTGCGGGTAACAGCCACAGACATGGAAGACACCATTAACCTGCAACATACGACGGTTATTGAGAACTAAATTCTGCGTGAACTGTGTGCTTGTGATGGCGCAGAGTTTGACACAGTTCTTTTCCATCCCAATGGGACAGCTATCCAGCGAAGGGGGTACATCGATTGTGCCCCTTTCGATTTTCGCACGGAGTTTGGGGTCATAGTTAGACCGAAACAAAGAAATATTGGGATTTATAACGAGAAGAGGATTTTTGTAAGCAACGACTATTATCCATGATCTGCCTGCCCGGTATTCCGCAACAGATCATTCGGCGTGGCAATAATTGGCAGCATTAGGGTAAAACGGGTTTATCAACGCGATACTATCAATCCATCGAAGCCGTAGACAAACTATCGAGTATAGGGGCTATTTTCAAATTGGCGGTAGCTCTTGAGTGCGATTATAGCGAATTATTGAACCCTGTTTGGCAAAACTGGCTTGATGATCGACCAGAAAGAGAGCAGAGCTAGAGGTGGTTTGACGGTTCCATGCCCTGGTGAAGCAGGTCAATGATCATAATATGATCGTTGTGCGGTTGATAAAAGACCGTATGACGGCCTTCAAAATAGCTATAACAGTCCCAATTTGTCGTTATATCTTCGCGTTTTTTGCCTTTATCTGGATTTCTGGCAAGAAAACCCATTCTATCTTTTAAATCTTTGAGGTAGCGTTTTGTCCGCACTTTTCCAAACCGTTCACTTGAAAAATGTCGTATTTCTTTTACCTAGATCCTGCAAGTGATCGTGCTTGCAGAGGAGCTCCGTGAGGGAAAACTTCATGCGGGGATCTGTGCGGGGGACGCTGAGCAATCAGTGTTCCTACCGTGTCTGTGCAAAAAAATCAAACTTGCCATTCTCGAAGTTATCAACTATGATAACTGCATATGAAATGGAAAATTACGTTTTACAGCGATAAAGTTGAGACTCAAACACTAAAATTTCCAACTGGTATTTTGGCTAACTTTCTGCATATAGCTGAAATGATAGAAAAATTAGGGCCAAATCTAGGTAAGCCATATGTGGGCAGGCTAGATTCAGGCCTCTATGAAATCAGAGCTAAAGGTAAAGAAGGTATTGGTAGATCAGCATATTGCGTTGTAAAAGGCAAAGAAGTCGTAATACTTCATTCATTTATTAAAAAGTCACAAAAGACATCTAAAAAGGATTTGGACTTAGCAAAAAAGCGAATGAAAGAGGTTTCAAAATGAACAGATCAACACTAACAGATTTTAAGAAAAAAGCACTTTCTAAAGCTGCTGTTAATAAAGAGTATCAATCTCTAGCTCCAGCCTATGCATTACGTAAAAAGCTCATCGCACTACGCCAAAAAGCGGGGTTAACTCAGGAGCAGATTGCTGATGTACTGCATACACAGAAAAGTAATATTTCCAGACTAGAGAATGCAAACTCGGTTAACTCTCCAAAGCTATCAACAATTGAGCAATACGCGGATGCTGTGGGTTACGATATAGAAATTAAGTTCACACCTAAAAAAGCACATAACGAATAAGGATAGATTGTGAGAATAAGGGGTCAACTTAAACCTACCCCCATTGATCTCAATTGAAACCAGGAGAAAGTATGAAGTTATATAATATTGGTGCTGTTGCGATAGCATGTTTGATCAGCTCAATGGCTGTAAATGCTAATGAGGGAGAAAAATACGGCGGAATTGGTTATCACATGGGCTCATACGAAGCAACAGGTTTTTCGAGTGCAAGTCTAACTGGCTTGGAGTTAAAATTCGGAACGTATATATCTGATGCTGTGGCATTTGAAGGACGCTTAACCAGGGGCATTGGTGATGACACCATTAGCACTTGGGGGCCTGATGTGAATATTGAATTAAATACTGCACTTTCATTGTTCTTGAAAGGTGATATTCCATTGTCATCAACAGCTAACCTATACGGGTTAATTGGTTTTACTAAAGGGAAAATCACAGCCTCATCTCTAGGCTTTTCCTTTTCTGAAGATGAGAGTAGCTTATCATATGGTATTGGTGCTGAATCTGAGTTGAGTGATGGTGTTTATTTTTCAGGTGAATATGTGTTTTATCTAAGTGATGATACTTATGACTATGAAGGCTTAAATTTAGGAATAAAGAAAATGTTCTAAATGCATAACAGCGCAGTAGAGCTGGACAGGCCTTCGCAGCGTTTTTGCGATCGATGGGGTCGCTGATTTTCCAGTATCCAACGCTGCTATTCTAGTGGTCTCTGGATTCCGGCCTCCGGATGACAAAGACAAACTTAATTTAAACTTAAAATGTTAATTTGGTTGCGTTTTTTATGAAAACTAATAAGCCACCCATAATAAGAAAGTTCAAAAATCAAAGGGGTGAAAATTCAAATCTGAAATGATCATGGTTTACGAGGGCGTGAAAAGGCTAGTAATGAAGGCTATTTTATAGCGGATGTTGAGAAATTTCTGGCTGTTACTACCATCACTGTACCGCACCCTGAAGGCAAGACAAGCACACGCCTCAACAATCAATTGATGCGATAAGATAGTGGTACCCATTGATTCTTTCTAAGAAAAATAATACTCACAACTTCGAATACCGGGCGTGCGCTGGTAATCCAGTGCCTGGCAGGCCTGCTTCAGTTTGAAAGCGCTACCCACCAGTGATTTAAAACGACTCTCAAAATTTTTGATCAAATAACCCCAATGCTCAGGCTCAATATTTAACCGCTCAAGTATCGGCGGACACTGACTATCAATACTGCCGCGCTTGCCTTTGCGCAGCATACGCCCACTCCAGTCCACCAGCTCAAGATAGTCGGTTAATTTAAATGCTAATCCAGGTGGCATCTCACCACGCGGATTGCCAACAAAAGGAAATAGCCCTTTAGCCTGTTGTTGTGGATGGTTTGCAATATGGGCTGTTTGAGCCTGAGTAATATGCTTTTTAATACGGGTATGTTTAGACGCCTCTGGTGTCTTAGCCATCCCTGCTCGAACTGGATTCAAATCAACATACGCCAGGCAGGCCATCAACGCAGCCTCATCCAGCAGTGCCTGAGATTTAAAACGCCCCTCCCAAAAGCGCCCGGTACATTGATCCTCTGCATTCGCCTTCCGTGCGATGCCTTCGTTGAGCACCCGCATAAACCAGCTGATATCAATTAATCGTCCACGCCATGAGGTAACGCAATCATCCAGTACATCGCGCTCAGCACGACTCATCGACTCCCCACGTAGGTAGCGTTGTGACAGAAAATTGCCGGAAAAGAGCAGGTGCCAACGACGGATGACTTCATCAACTGACCACTCTGCTGCACGCGGTTGGTCCACAAACAATACGAGGTGGTAGTGATTCGACATCACCGCATAAGCATATAATTCAATTGAAAATATATCGCTCAAGACGTAGAGCTTATCCTCAATCCACTGGTGACGATGCTCAAAACTACGAGCCGTGGCAGTGTCTTTGGCGCACAAGAAAGCACGTCTAACGCAGCGCGAGACACAGTGATAATAAGGGATACTCGCAAGCGAGACCTGAGAACAGCGGGGCTTGGGCATTGGTCACTCCTTGACGCAATGGGCTGAAATCCTTTGAGATAACTTATAGCTAGACAGCTATATTATCAATCCCTATGATGGGTGTCTCGATAAGCTCGATGAACTTTCCTTAAGTGATGCCAATAAAAATTCCAATACCCGCTCCTCTGGAATGGCGATCTTTTTCGCTTTCATCGCTGTGGTAAGCGCTGAGTCCCATTCCGCATTGACGAGCTTGCCGGTGAGTTCCATTTTCCCTGCCGTGTGCCTATTCCCCAGCGGATTCTCTTGCAAGCTCACCTGGTAGGCCGCTGCATCAAAGTGCCACGGTTTGGCACCGAAGCGGCGCATGATGATGTTGGCGATGGTGATGCCGGGCCAGTCGAAATCGCCATGATACATAAGCCTGGCCCCGCTGTTTTGTAACTGCTTGAGTAGATGATTGAGCGCGGCGCTGGGTTGGCCGTAGGTGCAGATAAGCGGTGCGCATTCCGTGCCTAATCGCTCGGCGGCTGCGGCTACCACGGCGGGATTTTCACAGATATAGATTGTGCGGCCGTTTACTTGCCATTGAGCTGAGTCACGTATCAGTTGACGCAATGTTAGCCATAGCGGTTGTCCATGCTGAGCGGCTTGATGAATGATGTTGTCGGTAAATGAGCTGCCTGACACGGGCAGATTAAGTACCAGGGCCGTGCTAGTGATTGCGCCGCCAACGAGAATTCTGGCACTGGCCCATAGTTCCCGTTCGTTCTCTTCTTGATCTTTGCTTTGATTCGCTGCTTGATCAATTTGTTGGATGGCCCTTTTGACCAGCGTTGCTACCGGGCGGCCACTGTCCAGGGCGTGGGCATCTCCCAAGGTATTGGCGGCCAGTGTGCTCAGTGTTTGTCCCTGGCCGGGTAGTTGGCGGATAACACTCATGGCTTGCTGCAAGAGCGTTGTTGCGTTGTCTGGATTGCCTTTAGCCAGGCGCTTGAGCAGGCCCTCCTGGCGTAGTTTGTCTAGCCATGTGTTGATGCCGAGCTGTGTCGCTGCCGTCTCTTTAATGTCTGTCGCTTTAACTTCTACCGCTTTAATTTCTATCGCTACGGATTCAAATACTGTTTGCCACGTCTGTTGTTCGGTCGCTTTTTCATCGGCGAGATTTTTTAACGGTCCCCGTAGCTGTTCTATTGCGGCGCGCAGGTCGGGGGCCAGTTCTGCTCGTTGGATAACCCTCTCCAGGTCGATGATGTTGATGCGGATGGAGCGGCCGCTACCGATGGGACGACCGAGTAGCGAGGCGATGGCCCTGCGTTCGGTTAGTTCCGGGTCGGGCAGTGTGAGTGTCGGGCTGTCGATGCCTCTCTCGAAACGGCTCTGTAGTCGGTCTATCAAACGTGTAAGTTCGGGTCTGTCGAAGAGACGTTTTAAGCGCTCTGGATCAACATCAACCTCTTGGCTCATGTTGTTTCCCGGAGTGTTAGTTGGGCTTCAAAATCAGGGATCGGTTCTTTTGCCCGTTGCCGTTGTTTGCCATCCCACCACCAATGGCCGACATGGACGGCATCCACCCCTTCACGGCGGGTCAGTTGGGCAATGGCGATGCCGGGGACTTCGGCATAGCAGGCCCACTCTCGTTCGCTGGTCATCACCACATCCATATCGAACTGGGCCAGTAGCCCCAGGCTTTTGGCGCGTGAGTCATCATCGACACCAGCAAAGGCCTCATCTAACAGTACCAAGCGCGGCGCGTGTGGACCGGCGCTGGAATAGTGGCTGGAAGCGGCAGCGAAGAGTGGGATGGTAACCACCAGTACGCGCTCACCGCCAGAGGCGGGACCAACGGCGGGACGCCACTCGCCGTCTTGCCAGCGCTCAACCACAAAGCGGTGCCAGTAGCGGTAGTCGAGCGCCCGCGCCATTACCTCCTGCAGGGCGGTGGTCTCTTCGGCAAGGCGGGCGTCGTCAATCTGTTTTTTGAGAAACCGGCCGACGGCCTGGCGGTCTTTCAGCGACCAGACCTCGGCGCTTTGGCGCAGCAGTTGATTGCGGGCCACGGCAAGGCCATCGGGCGCGGTGTGGTCGAGCCATGTTTCACCGTCGGCCAGGGGTTTCCATTTGAGTCGCAGCTTCATGCCGGTGCTGGTGGGACGAGACTCCAGCTCCTTGTTCATGCTGATGACGGTCAGTTCGGCCTCCTGGATAAGGGTTTGCAAATGGCTGGCCAGTTCGTTGACCAGGTGCTCTTCCAGCAGCGCCTGCTCTTTGGCATCCAGTAGTTCACCCCGGTCTTGAATGGTGGCAGCGATGCGCTGTGCCAACACCTCAGTATCGCAACGCTGTGATTGAAACACCACCCGCACGGCGATCAGGTCATCATTCTGTTCGGCGCTGGCTTCGTGACCATTGCGCGAGAGTGCGCTTTGCAATTCGCTGATGCGTTCGTGTAGCTGGCGTTGTTGGTTCAGCCACGCCTTGTCGCTGTCATCCACCTGATGGAGCTGTTTTTCCATGCTGCGCGCAAGGTGCAGGGCGTGGTCGATAGGCCATTCGCCATCACGCGTCTGCTCGGTATGGTTTGGCAGGGCGGTGTCGAGCAGCCCGAGGGTGACAAACTGGTTTAGGCGGCCGATCGCTTCACGTCTTATTTTGATCTGTTCCAGCAGCGCCTCATTGTGGTTGGCGACTGAGGTGGCGGTGGATGCGATTCGTCTTGCCGTGTTGACCCGCACATCTTGAAACCGTTCTGTATCGGTTTCAAGTTGTTCAATCTGCGCACTCGCCTGCGCCAGTTTCTGCTCGACGATGCTGATCGCATCACCCAATGTTTCGCGCAGGATATCGCGATGGGTCACTGCTTCGCGGGTGCTGCGTTGTGTGTCGATGAGCCGTTGTTTTTTCTCCTCCAGGCGCTGTCTCTCTTGCTTAAATGCCTGTTGTGCTTGTTGCAGTGTTTCGAGTTGGCCCCAGTGGTGGCGCAGGCTGGGCCAAAAGCCATGGCACTCGGCGCGGTAGTTGTGGAGCGTGGTTTCAAGTTCGGCCAGCGTGGCGCTGGCGGTGGGTAGATCAAGATCGGTGGCCTCCAGGTCTCGCGTTTCGCGTTGCTGTTGCCATGCGGTTTGTGCCGCAGTGAGCCGCTGAGCCTGCCGCTCGACCCTCGTCTCCTGCTGCTGTTTTTGTGCAATCAGTGAACTGACCTGTTGATGTGCCTGGCGCAGCGCTTCATCATCGGGCGCACCTTGCCACTCGTTATCCAGTTGGGTTTTCCGTTGGATGAGTTGGTTGAGTTGTTGCTGCAACGTCGCCAAATGAATTTCGCTATCGCTGATCTCGATGGCCAGTGCGGCCAGGCGCCGATCTCTGGCCGCTTCGCGTGCACCATGGCCGATATATTCGGCCTCATCTTTTTGCCAACAGCCTTGCAGTGGTCCCAGCTGCCACTGGCCACGGTTGTCGATCCAGGTGCTGTGGTCTGACTGGCCACCCTCATCGATCCAGGCGATGGCGGCCAACAGGGCATCTAATACAGCGTCGCTAACGGTGTTGGCTTGTGGCTTGTTACGATCCACTGCGGGTTTGAGAAACCGCGCAATGTTTTGTGCTGCGGGTGAGTGGGGCATGATCACCCTGTCCCAGGTCTGTTTATCTAACAGCGAGCCATCAGGCGTTACCCAGGCGTCAAGCAGACCACTGGCTTCAAGTGCGGCCTCTATGATGGGCCGCAATGTTAGGGGAGCCTCATCTTGAAAATCGATCAGCTTCCATAACGGCGCACCCAGGCGATTCTGGCGGCTCTCCTGCGATAAAACGTAGGGTCGCGGGGGTTGTTGCTCTTCACCTGCTTCTAGTCTGTTACGCGCTTGATACAGCTCATTCAGTGTGTTTTGTTGCTGCTCCTTTTGTTGTGTTGTCCATGCTTTTTTGTCGGCCAGACGATGGCTGGCGTTCTCAAACGCGGTGGTCAGTGCGCGGGTCGCCGGGTTGCTGCCTTCCAGTGTAATCGTCCAGCTTTGCAGTGATTCGGCCACTGCATCGGGATCGCTGAACGATAGCTCGGTGAGTTCGCGGCAGTAGTGGCGAAACTGGCTGACCAGTGTTTCGCCTACTGCTTCGGTGGCGGCTTCTGCCTCCAGCTGCTCTTCGGCTAGCCGTTCTAGCTGGTCGCTGGCCTGCTGCCACTGCTCCTGGCTGCGTTGATGATGGGCATGGCACTGGTCAACGGCCTGGTTAAGATGATTGATACGGGCGAGCTGTTCTGCGCGGCGTTGATGGAGTTGGGTAATGGCTCGCTCTGCCGTCGATATGCGGGAGTCGATGCCGTCGGCTATCTCACCGCCGTTGGGAAGTTGTAGCGGTGATGTCAGTTGTTGGTGCCGCTTATCGAGTCTCAGTTTTAGCGCCAATTCTCCCAGTTGGGCGTCGCGGTTGTTGATCTCTACTTTGGCCTGTTTGGCTTTGTTATGGTGTTGATCGACGCGCTGTTTTTGTTGTGCTACTTCGTGGCCAAGGGCCTTTGTGTCGTTTTCGATTGCGCTTAGCTCGGCCTCTTTTTCGCTGGCACGTGTTTCCGCCTGACGCAAGGTATTGGCATCACGCATTTCAGGGCTTTGTTGCAATATTCGTTCTCGTACCCTGGCTTGTTGCAGTGCCGCTTTTGTCTCGTCGATTCGCGTCTGTGTTTTTGACTCTTCTTGTTTAGCGGTTTGGAGAGAGGTTTGCGCCTGTTTCAGCTCACCGCTTACCTTGTCATGATGGCTTTGGGCGCTGCGCACAACGGCCGCGCGGCGACGACCCGCAACACCGGCATACTGGCGATAGTGGTGGCGAAACTCATCCACCGCCTGGCCGGTTTGTCGCAGTCCATCGAGCGCCTGGCGCTCGGCCTCCAGGTTACGAAAGGCATCGGCAACATCACCCAGGATTCCCTGGTCGAGCGGTGGCAGTGCCTCGGTCAACGCCTTTGAGAGCGCCTTTTCATCGGGCCGTTTGGAGAGCTGAGGCTGGCGCAGTTGAATCAGCAAACTGATAAGGGCATCGTAACGTTCGGGGCCGAGTTGAAACAGTTTATCGTCGATCACATGGCGATAGCGGGAGGCCTGATCGATGACGGCGTGTTCCCCTAATCGCTCTTTGAGACGCTCTTTGCTGAGGGTGCGTTTGTTGCTGTCGAGCAGAGAAAAGTCCTGGGCAACACGCTGGTCGGTGGTGAAAAACCAGGTGGTCAATGGCCGTCCTTTGAGCGCCTTCATGGCGCAACCAATCGTAAAAAACTCCGTTGAGCCATCCGAGCACAAGCGGCCAAACTCCAGCCAACTGTAGCCCGTGCGCTCGTTATAGCGGTTGCCCATCAGCAGGTTCCACTCCATGCGCTTTTGGCCATCGCCATCGGGTTCGACACGGCTGGGGGTGGCCCGGCCATCCAGCAAAAAGGGCAGAGTCAACGCCAACACTTTTGATTTACCCGTGCCGTTATTGCCGCGTAGCAGCAAGCGCCCATCACGAAACCAGAACTCCTGATAATCGTAATAGAAGATATCCACCAGCCCGGCCCGCAAGGGTTGCCAGCGTGTTTTATTGGGGTGGGGGAGTTGGGTTTTGGAAGCGCTCATTCTAAGTCTGGCCGCCTCTTTTGCGCAGACCTACTTGATATACGTTGTAAATGATCTTTTTCCTTTGAGTCTGTATACATCAAAATCACGATCAATGGTTGCAACTTTACTGACATTCATTTTCTCGCCTAGAAACACCAGGCAAGCATCAGCAAAGTCCATGGGTAGATCGGAATATTTTATTATTAACGCCCTGATTTTTTGGAAATCATCTACAGTAATTGACTCGACGGTGATCGCTCCTGCGTCTACCCAGCTGAGGAAGTCTGCCTGGGCATTTCTACTAAAATCGAGCAGATGTAACACTTCGGTAATAGACGCCAGGGTGGTAATTAATTCGGCACGATTGTTCTTAATAAACGCCGTTGACGCTTGGTGATATTTGTCACTTCGATCAAATAGCGCAATCAAAGGACCTGAATCGATGAGAATTTTCTTCATCTTTTAGCGCTTATTTTTCCTTTAAGAAGAGCCTTTCGGTCTTTTGACAGGTTATCCTGACCACTTGCATATTTACCAAAAATATCGCTGCCCAGTTCCCAGGGGGAAGGTTTTTCTAACCGGTCGATGTATTCTGTAACACTCTTTCGTATAAGTTCAGATTTGCTCAAGCCTAGCCTGTGCGCAGTGTCATTGATGTTTTTTTCCAGCTTTGGGTCAAGCCTAAGGGTAATCATGAGTGGTCTCTATATGGGGTTGTATTACCCATTGTAATACGGCGAGCGTGAATGTCAACTTGCATATAATGCGTAATAAGTGACCTTGTGTTTTTTACCATCGGAGGCAGTTGTAAAGTAATTCTTTACAACTGAATCCTCATCTAACTCCTTTTTAATCAATAGGTTAGATATGTGTCGCCCTATGTTTTGCTTGGAGGTGTCAAAAAGCTCTGCAAGCTGGTTTTGGCTCATCCAAACCATGCCATCTTGTGCATGCAGTGAGACGGCGGCTTTACCATCATCAGTGTTGTAGATAATGATGCTTTGCTGGTTGTCTTCCATCGATTCAGTGTCTTTTATCCAATGCCAAAATATGAGGCCTTATCTTTAGAGAGCGTCATTTATTTCCTAGGGGGTATTAATAATACGGACTGGAGATGTTCAATAATCTAACAAATAAGGGCTGGGTCAGCGGCAATACTTTGGGTTCCCCGGTGCAGTTATTACCGCGTAGCAGTAGCCGCCCATCACGAAACCAGAACTCCTGATAATCGTAATAGAAGATATCCACCAGCCCGGCTCGCAATGGTTGCCAGCGTGTTTTGTTGGGGTGGGGCAGTTGGGGTTCTGGAGCAGTCATGGTTATTTCTGTCGGTTACTTCTGTTTTCCTCTAAATAGCACAGTTTTTACGTAGTCCTCAGTCGCTTCAAAGAGAGGGGCAACATGATTTAGACGCTTCATTAAAGGAATAACCTTGGTTCGAATCCCCATTCCTCTGCCGTCGACATAACCATAGTCACGCAGCACTTCCATAATGATGGCGTTTCTGGGGGAACGCTGTCCGGCAATCATCTTTTCAATGGACATGGAGTTTGGCAGCGCACCTGGACTGATCACTTCGAGCCTGTTCGAGTAGATGCCGATCTCTATATCAACAAAGCGAGTCCAGTCGCGATGAGCCAGCGCGTTGACCAAGACTTCTCGCACGGCATCAACGGGGTAATGCCACTTAGCTTCTCTTCTAAAATCCTCGTCAATATTGGCCGCTTCTTCGGAAACAAAAGGCGTGACTTGCTCAATGAACCGTTCGATGATTCCACCATCTATTAAACTTTTACCAGAATCGGTAACATCCCAGCGTCCCACCAATGGGCCATCAAGGATCTCATCCAAGAGCGCCTGATATTCTTTGTCTTCGCCAGCAAAGGCAAAAACTCGCAAACCGGATTGTTTTAAATAACGTCGTGGGTTTTTTCCAAATAAAACCAATCCTGCAATCGAACAGCAAACATTATCCCTTGCCTCTGACAGGAAACCTAAACCCAAAAGTCTTGATTCCCATTCGGCGGGAGTTTGAGGTACTTCAGGATCTGCAATGATATCTTTTAAGTAGTTTTGCAGTCGTGCGTCATCAAGACAGCTGATGTTCGTTCTGGGCACCGGCATGACTTCCGTATGTAACATACCGCCCAATTCAAACAGTCGCATTTGTTGCTCGCGTGTGGCCAGCCGAGATGTTGATCCTACACGGATATAGATTTTTTCCGCACCCCCTTCTCTAACCACATAAGGTTTGGATATCCCCTGAGGGAAGGTAATAATTGCAACGGTTTTATTGTCGTCAAATTTGATCTTTTCATAAAACGGCAGAATCAGAGGGTGAATTTTATCTTGAATAACATTCATCACCCACTCTTCCAAATTGTTTCGCTGAATGCCGGAGATTGTACCGTCATCTTCTACACCCAGTATGACTCTGCCACCCTGAAAATTGATCATCGCAACAATTTCTTTCGCTAACTGCTCGGTGCGAATGTCATCTCTCTTGAATTCAACACCGGAGTTTTCGCCGTTTGCAATAAGTTCTAATAGTTCAGTTTTCAGCATGATTTATTCTTACCTTAAAAGCCATACTTTGCTTTACGCTGATTGAAAGCCGTTTTACCACCTTCAAGTATATTTGCGGCGTTGTCTCTAACCTGCGGCACATCAATCGCACCTTGCGATTCTGCGGGCATGTAAGACTGTCCTTCATGCGCCTCAAAAACTCCAATCCACTCGGCATCACCAAATACCGGAATATTGGCGTTATGGGTCGCGAAGATAAATTGGCGGGCTATTTTTTCTGAGCGTAACTCAGCCACAATACGGTCGGCGATAAAGGCATTGTCCAGATTGTCTTCTGGTTGATCCATAATAAGAGGGTCCCTATTTTGCAATAATAAAAGGTGCAAAATAGCGGTGCACTGCTGGCCAGTTGAGAGTTTGTTTAATAACCGAAAATTTTCTGCGCCCTCATGCGCAATATTTAATTCAATACGAATGATATCTGGTAGTTCCAATTCTTCTAACTGTAAAATTTGGATATGCGTTAACTTAGTCAATGCGCTTGCAACAGTTGGTGTGATTCCCGGTAAGACATACAGTTCCACTCCAGATGCTAGCCCTTCTTTTTGTGACTCCCGGATGAGTTCAGCAAGTTTGACCGGGGAGAAATCATCCTGATCATTTATCCATGCAAGACGCTTTTCTCCGACACCTTCCAGGCCACATTGCATCAGAAATGTAACGGCAGGTGTTCGGTCAGACTCAGGGAGAATGGTGAGCTTTAATTTTCCTTTGAGCTTTTTATTCAAGCGCTTAAGGGATCGCTCAAACTGGGAAGAGCGCGTGGATCGATGTTCGGACAGTTCAAATAAGAAATTTTTGCGTTTTTTCTCCAGCACTTCAACAATGCTTCGCTGGGTCTTGGCTGTTGCTTGCCTCGGTTTGATTTTCTCGATCTCTTTCAGGAGCGTTTGAAACTCAAAACCAATTTCACGGCCGCTCTTTCCTTCGCTAGAAGGTAGCCCCTTAAAGGTTGTCTCTAACTTATCGTCCTCACTAGTGATACCAATGTTCAGTGATTCGATGAGTGAGCCAATAGCTGTTTTTGATGCGGTAAATTTCTCTTGCCACTGAGTTAGCGTGGTTTCTGTTTCACGCTTTAGTTTATCGAGTTCGACTCGAATTTTTTCTAGTATCGTTGCATGAGGAAGATTTTTTAATGCGGTGTCGCTGAGAAAAACGGTGTCGGGTAAGACCTCCTGAATGGCAGAAAAGGCCGCTTTCAGATGCGCCAACTCTTCATCAGAAACCCGTTTTGATAATCGTTTTTCTGTTTCCAGTAACGGAATGATTTTTAGTTTATCTTCAAGCCCAAGGGATTTGAACTGATTAACCTGCTCTTCTAGTTTGGGTAAACGCGATAACTGATCCTCTGTAGAAGCGATATTGCTTAATGCTTCTACAAGTTTAGCTCTGTTTTCAGCCAAGGCTTCCAGAATATTTTTAATTTGTCCCTCGCTGCTTGTGCCCGCTCCTTGGGTATCAGCCTGTCCTGACTCCAAAAAACGGGCTAGCAACTTGCGTTGAGCATCCGCATCCTGAGCAATTTCATAAATTTCACTCTGTCCGTACAGCTCAATCTCAGGCAATAGGTCAGCGGGCGTAAAGGGGGAAATAGTGCCGTTTTCATCTTTTATGCTGGCGCTTTCACCATAGCGCCGGGCAATGGTGAATCGCTTGCCATTCATTTTGGATGAGCGGATTTTTAATTCGATTCGAGCTTTGGATTTACCCAGATTTTCCTTGATAATCTCGTAATGCTGCTTTGAGGCGTTTTTGCTGATTGGCTCTAGTTCAAGGGCATAACGGATGCATTCCAGCAAGGTTGACTTGCCGGTGCCGCGGCCACCGATGACAGCGTTCAGGTGTTCTGAAAATTCGATAGAGAGACCGTCCAGATAACCGCCCGTTACTTGTAGTGATTCTATTCTGGAATAGTATTTTTCTATTACATCACTGTTTAATCGCACCCGTGATTCTGGGTCTTGAAAAGCCAACTTGAAAGCGTCAAAGCCGGGATTGGTCATCTTGATAAGAGAGGACGCTTTGGGATTTCCCAGGTCTTGTGGTGTGGCTACATCTTTGGCGTTAATAATGGCTGCGGGCAGTTCCCGTCGGTACTCGGGTGTTTTGTTTAGCAGGATTTGCCGGTAGCCGTTGCCTGTTTCGTTTTTAAGGTCATCCAGTGTTCCAGGTATCTGAGCTGCTTTGAGTAGAGGGTTTTGCCAGACATGCACAAGCTTCTGTTTTAGCACGCCACTATCATCGGTGCAGTGAGCCGCATACGCGATTCCGCCCAGCTTATCAACTTTTGCAAGTAGATCATTGCCGCCAAGATTGGATGGCCAGACACCATCGTCAGGGTTCGTGAGGCCCAGCGCCCCCAAATAACGATTGAGTTGATCTTTGGAGGTCCCTTCTGAGAATAGACAGACAAAGTGTGCCTTTTCGGTGGAGGCGATTTCGAACCCAGGGAAAACAATAATGCCATTCGCATTCATTAAGGTACGAATGGCATCTATGCCATCGACATTGCCATGATCCGCTACTCCGATGATCTTGATGTTATTGTCCTTGGCAACTTGCAAGAGTTCCTGATTGTACTGTTCTTCCGTCATGCCATGATCTTCACCCCGATAGGCGATGTAGCTAGCCGGGTTCACCTGCAAGGCACATTTCCAAAATCTTGCTTTGGTGTATTTCTCAGGCATAAGTCATCTCCGTGCAACTTGCTTTGGATCTTTCACCTAATTACCTCTCACCCTTTGGAGGCAACTTCAACTTTTTTTGCTTCTCCATCTTCTCGCAGAAAGCGTCAAACTGTTTACGAGCGAGCTTGAACGGAACTGTCTTTGCGTTTTCCCAGCGATTTATGGTGGCAAAACTGACCCCTAGTTCATGGGCAAGCGCTTCCTGAGTAAGCCCCAGTTGCTTGCGGGTCTCTTTTACTCGTTTCGAAAAAGTGTTTGGGCTTGTGATCATTTCGCTATGTTTGTTTGCGATCTTGAATCTGAAAAGTATAACAGGTGACATAGCATGTGCAAGGTTAGTGCAGCGGCTATTGTATGGCCAGCCTCAGGGTGGTTCATGACGTTTTCTGCTTGCCAACAATGGTTGTCTCTCCCAAAACATGGCGACCGATGGCGGGCAGCGCCTGAACGCCGTCGCTAGAAATTTCTACCAAACGTAGCGCTTTCAGCCGTTGCAATGCGCTGTGGCATAGCTCGACTTCGGCTCCGTTTTCGCGCACTGATTTTTTCCAGTAGCGGCGGTACTCGTCGATCCAGCGTCGCATCTGTTGATGTAGTGTCTCTAGCGGTTGCAGTGTGCGTTGCGCGGCTAAGTAGTCGGCTAACAGCAGGGTGGCGTGGCCTTCGGTGCCTTCGCTAGGCAGGCATTCATCGCTCAGATCACCCGTGGGGTCGACCATCGCCATCCCTTCGGCGCGCACTTCATCCATCAGCCCAGTTGCTTCGCGGATACGACGGGCGATATGGGGGCGTTGACTGGTGAGGTAGGCGAGTTCCTCTTCGCTGAGTTCGTCCCAGTAGAGCAGCGGATCATCTAATAGCCGCGCGGTCAGGCGGCGGCGCAGGGCGGTGTTACGTGCATCAAGCGTGTCGGGCACAAAGGTTGCGGTGATGGCGGCGATGCGTTGTGACAGTGAGGGTGTCTCTTCATCCAGCTCATGCCCTACCAGAGAGGGGCCACGGCTCGCCACCAGTAGTGATGAGAGCAGGCGGCGATTGACATCGTAGAGCACATCTTGCTGGGCATGGACAAACGAGTCTTCATCACCGGTGACGCGGTTGAGCACACCCAGCTCAAGCAGCAGCCGAACCACAGCCACCAGGTCGCGCCGTTCACTGCGCTCTTCCAGGGAAAATTGTAGCCCTTGTGTTTTGAGGCTGGGATCAGCGGCCCCCTGGCAGATCGCCTCGCCAAGGCGGCCGAGGGTGATCTGTGCTTCGCCGCGCTCCAGTTCGGCCAGTGCCAGGCAGGTGAGTGCGTAGCGGCGACGGCTGAAGGGCGGTGCGCCGCTCGGTTTGCTCAGCCGGGCCGGGCGAGTGGTGTCGCTATGGTCGGCGACGCGTTTGCTTAAACGGGCAAAATCATCCTCGATGATCAAGGCCCAACCGGTCTCGCGATTGAGCCATTGGCGCAGTGTGTCGGCATGTTTGCGTACCAGAGGGTAGGCCGGGTGGGTGTGAAGTAGCATGGGCCGAGCAAGCAAGGCACGCAATGCTCGCTGTTGTTCATCGCGACGGTTTTGTTCGAGTACATCAAAGAGATGATGGTTGCTCACTACACTAGGCCCTCCAGATCAGTGATGCGAATCTGATAATCACGGCCCGAAAAGGTACCGAAGGGGCTATGGATGTTGGCGCATTGGTCTGCGGCCAGTGGTCTCATTTCGATCTCAATCGCGCCGTCGCCGGTGGTGGTGAGGATTGCTGCTTCGCTGTTTTCAGCAGTGGCCAGTGCTTCGCCTAACAGGCGTAGAAAATAACGAAAGCTGCCTTCATCCAGTTTGCCGATGGCGCTGAGGGTGGTGGTTTCGCCCGTGGCCAGAAGACGACGTGCCTGGCGCGCCTCTTCACTTTCGCGGGCAATCTGCTCCGCCAATGCTGTTTTCTCTTTGCTGCGGTCGCGGATTTGAGCCGCAGCACCACGGCGGGCGTAACTGCCGGTGGCGCGTAGGCGTGGGTTAATGGTGAGGGGCGGCGCATCCCACCATGAACGTTGCGTTGCAATGGGGTCTTGTTCTCGTGCGCTCAGGGTCTCTTCATCAATGCTGAGATGGCGCGCCGCCGTGAGGCCAAATGCGGCGCGCCACAAACGGTGTGCCTCGCCATCATCTTCGCACTGCATGAACCAGCCCGCCAGGGTGCGAAAATCAGCCGAACGATCACTACGCCCCAAGCGTTGTTCATTCAGCCGAACCACCGCCTCCAGTAGTCGCAAGATGGCATGGCGGGCGCTGGATTGAAGCACCGAGGCCTGGGAGGGGTGGCCAGGGTTGCCGATAAACCAGGCCTGCAAACCTTGCCAATGGTCGCGCCAATGTTGCAGCGTCTGCTCTAATGGTGGCGGCTTTGTCTCAGTTGTTTCATCCCGCTTCATGTCGGGGGCCAGATCTTCGGCCTCACGCGTGGCGACCAGGATCAAGAGTCTTTCGATGGGGCTGTTGAGATTGCGGATCAGTTGGGCGATGTCGGGGGAGAGTACCGCCAGGTCGCCAATAAAGCGTTTTAGGTAGTCGATGACCTTCTCTTTGTAGGCGAGGAAAGCCTCGCGGTCGATGCTGCGCAGATCCAGTGCGCGGCCCAGCCCCGCCATAAATGCTTGAGCGTTGTCGGCCAGATCTTCAAATACGCGGCTAAGATCACGCAACAGGGCGTGGACTCGTCCGACGTCAATTTCAGTTTCATGACAGAGCTGTTCGATAGCGATCAAGGTGTCACGAATATCGCGCAACGCCACCGCCTGCAATGCGCCGCGACGCCCTAACAACGCATCGAAAACAGCCAGTGCCGCCTCGGCCGCTTCACCCTGGCGAGAGAGTTGATAGAGATGGCGGGCGCGGTAGAAATCTTCCACCGTGGTGACGCGGCCGGTATCGGGCTGTGCCAGCAGGTTGCGCCATGCGACCAGTTGTTCCAGTGCTGCCGGGATCTCTTCTGGTGAATAAGTGCTATTAGTGCCGAGACGTTCAATGATCTCCTCTGGACGAAGATGAACAATGAAGTGGGTCTTTGCCGTGGTGAACACCTGCATCACCGCGCGATAAAGAGCAGATTTTTCGGCGGTAACGTAATTGAATGCGGTTGAGGACACGGGCCGTTTTGTACTTCGTTGAATTAAGGCCCTTATCCTAACCTGAATGTGCGGCCTGGGGCTATTGCGGGGGCTACGCTATTACCATTGCACCGAAGCCATTGGCGGAATCGAAGTGAATTGTCACCGACCCCTTTCTTCTTTCTTGTTGCGTCAGGTGGCGTGCTCGCAAAGCACATGAGTAATGAGCTAAACATGCTAATATGTGCCTTTTTTGAATGGAAGGCTAACTCCTATGCGCATTGTTTCTTGGAACGTAAACGGCATTAGAGCCGCACTAAAGAAAGACTTCGTCACTTCTTTGGAGACCCTGGCCACTGACGTGCTGTGTTTACAGGAAACCAAGGCGCAGTGCGACCAGGTATCCGAAGCGCTGATTGATGTGAGTGGTTACTACCTCTACACCCATTCTGCGCTCAAGAAAGGCTATTCGGGCACGGCCATACTCAGTCGCAAAGAACCACTGGCAGTGCGCTATGGCTTGGGCATAGCCGAGCACGACCAGGAAGGGAGGGTCATCGCCGCTGAGTACGAGGATTTTTATCTGGTGACGGTTTATACGCCCAATTCTGGCAGCGAATTAAAACGCCTGGGTTATCGCCAGCAGTGGGATGCCGAATTTCTGAAGTACCTCAAGGCGCTAGAGCAAAGTAAGCCGGTATTGGTCTGCGGTGATTTAAATGTCGCCCATACCGCAATCGATTTAGCACGCCCCAAGCCAAATTACAATAAAAGCGCGGGCTATATGCAAGAAGAAATTGATGGTCTGAACAACCTGATCACGGCTGGTTTTGTCGATACCTATCGCCACGTCAAACCCGACGAAATTAAATACAGCTGGTGGAGTTATCGTGCCGGTGCCCGAAAAAATAATGTTGGCTGGAGAATCGATTATTTTCTGACTTCGCCCAGTCTATTACCCAATGTACAAGATGCGGAGATTCACAATGACATTCATGGCTCGGATCATTGTCCGGTGTCGGTTGATTTAAAGATCTAAAAATAAACCGGGGCCAGATCACAATGCGTAAGGTGTTTAAAGTAGGGCGTCAATAAGCGACAGCGCATTGTGCCGCATGAACGCGACGGGGTCAGGATAAATGGGGGCCGTGTTGTTGATTTTCTCAAGGAGGTGCGCTTGAAATACCAGCATCTATCGCTGCTAGTTCAGTGGTTTCTGGATACTGGCCTTCGCCGGTATGACGAGCAACCAACTAAACCAACTGGACATCCAGCTTAAGCGCTCAATGTGACTCTCTGATTATTAATCCGTCATTGGATTGATTAAGATGGATATTCGGCTAAGTCTCCCTTTTCGATTTCTTCAGGTTTAGTCACATTGGCCAATTGAACCGGTGCGACAGCGCTTTCTGTCTACCCACTGGGCCTTGTCAAGACGAGCCCCTTTAAGGTTCGTTTCACTTAATAATGCGTCGACAAGAATCGCCATGCTTAAATCAGCATTGCTGAGATCTGCAAACTGAAGGTTGGCATTTTTTAGATTGGCCTTGTGCAAATTACTGTCTTTCATGACAGCATCTTCCAGAATAGCCTGCTCAAGATTAGCGCCTGAAAGATTGGCGGCAGAGAGGTTGGCCCCGGTGAGTGTTGCCTGGGTCAGTTCCGCGTCTTGTAAGTCTGCGCCGCTTAAGTTGGCGGAGATAAGGCTGCTTTGGTAAAGGCTCGCCCCTTGCATCTTGGCATTTTTGAATTGGGCCTTATCCAGCAAGGCGCGATCCAGTTTAGCGCCATTAAGAAAACTGCCATTGAGTGTGGCATTGGTCATGTTTGCACTGACGAAGCGCGCCTTGTTGAGGCGGGCGTTTTCTAATCTGGCACTGCTGAGATCGGCGAAATTAAATTCGGCTCCGCTCAGCCTAGTGTCTCTGAGATCTGCACCGCTAAAATTCGTGTGTGTTAGGGTGGCACCACGCAGATCGAGTCCGCGCAAGTCGATGCCTTGTTTATCACAACCAATCCAGATCACCCCCTTGCCTGGAGGGTCGTCGCAGGCTGCCAATGCCAGGGTGCTAGTGGTTGACAGGAGTAACAGGGTGGTAATTATTCGCGGTATCTTTTTCATTATCCTAGGCATGTGCAATCGCTATGTAGACTCATTGTTTACTACGGTTACTACTCAAAAGGCCAATGTGGCATGCAGGTCATTCTACATTGATATGGCGGGTGATGCCTAAATTCATTTTGATCAATGGGGCAGCTGCCATTGATTTTTCGTCCAATATCAGCTTCCACGCGAAAGCGCTCATTCACTGCGCTGATCAATGTGCCATCAAGGGGGCAGAACACATGGACCATTGTTGTTAAAACCGGCGAGTTCAGTGGTCTCTGGATACCAGTACCCAAGGGTGAAATGGCCCTGGGTGCATTTCCTTTTGGCGATAAGTAAAAGATAGACTAAACAGAACAAACAAATCTCAAGGAAGTGAGAAGAGAGTGATGCCAGAGAAACACAGGATGTATCTGCCGGTAATGGTGAGAGAGTTGCTTGCTGTTAATCTCTAGTGAAAGTTGTTTTGTAGTGAGGCAGTATTACACTTTATTGCTTAAGCTCTTGTGACGTGACTGGATCAAATATATCGCCAAAAAGGCTATGTAACACAAGCTTTTCCTGTTTGGTATTGATCTTCTCGATCGATTTCCAGGGGACGATATAGATGATCTGCGGTAGCTCTTTATTGCCTTGGATAAAGGTGGTCTTGAGTTCTACGGCATCTTCAGCCATGGCTGCGTTTGTGATAGTCATTAATACAGTGGCGATAACTAAGGGAGCTATTTTCATCAGTCATTGTTCTCTAAGTTGTATATTAACTCTTGGATCCACAATGCAGTATTTTTATCGCTGCCACCGCTAAAGGCCATATATTGTTGGTAGTGCGGCAGTGCCTTTGATATGTCCTGTAGGTAAACGTCGAAGAGTAAGGCCAGGTTGTAATGCGCGATCGCATAATCAGGTTTGTTGATTAGCGCCTTTTCATAAAATTTTTGGGCCGCGTCAATACGGCCATCTTGTTCTGCAATGACGCCGGCGAGATTAAGCGCCTGCGGCATGTTGGGGTTGTTTTTAAGTGCCGTCTTAACGGCATTATCTGCCCTTTCATATTGTTGCTGCTTTATATAAATGAGTGCCAGGTTGGCCCAGGGGCCCGCAAGATTAGGCTTGGCTTGGCTCATTTTTAGAAAACTTGTTGCCGCATTATCTAAATCATTCTGACTAAGCTCGGTAATTGCCTGGCGGTAGAGAGAGATCTCTGCATCCGAAATGCTAGCGGTATTTTTACTCGGCTTTTGGTTTAGTTTAGAGGGAGATGTGCTGCAACCCGCGATTAATAGCAATAAGATGATTGACAGAGGTTTAGTGTAATACATTAATGTATCCATCGAGCTTAGCTTCGCGCTGGTAGCGCACCGGGAATAAGTGTTTTAATTGATCGTGGCTATTCTTTACCCATTCATCATAAATACCATCTGCTATATGGGCCAGATTGGTTTCGTAAAACTCAATGGCCTTCTCTTCAAAAGGAAATGACTGATCTTCGAGTAAAAACTGGTACTGCTCTAATTCATCTTCATTTAACTCTTTGGGACGCGCTGACTGTAGCAATGCGCGGCTAAACTCATTAAATATATTGCCAATCTGATGGGTGGCTTGGGTGGCGGTTGCTATTGAACGGTAGGAAGCAGCCCTGCCGTAGAGATTAACTGCGCTTTGCATGGCTGCCTTTTTCAATTTTAAATGTCTCTTTAGCGGTAGGGCTAGTTTTATACGGGAGAACTCAAGATGACTTCTTTCTGCTAAGTGAAGTGCCGCCGTCGAGGCGATAAACATTGTCCTTGTGGTTTTTAATGATGACGTTGTGATTTTATCAGTTTGAATAATTTTCTTATGCCAGGCACTTTCCCTATCGGCTTCACCGATGAGTTGGTTAAGCGCGACCAGTTTCATCATGGCCTCCATCTGTTGTGAAAACTGCTGGGTATAGGTCTCTGAAAACTGTGTATAGGTACGAATAGCCGAGTGATAATCTTGATTGGCTTCATAAAGTTCACCAGCCTTCCAGAGTGCAGCGATGCTGTACTCTTGGTCTTGCCCGGGTTTTGAAAGCTTTTCAAGTTCACGTGCGGCGGCAATATCCTGTTCTGAGTTTAAATATATAACGGTCAATTTCTTTGAAACATCCCGTGAGTGTTGGTGGTGTGGGAACTGGTGTTGGAATCGCTTTATAAAGCCAATCGCTTGTTGCCAGTACTCTTTTGTCATTGATAATGTAATGGCATTATATAAGCCCGTCGCTGCCGTTGGATTTTTGGGCGCGGAGTGATTTACTCTCGCGTAGTGCTGAATAGCCTCATCCACGTTGCCTTTGTCTGCAGCAGTTTTTCCCTGATAATAAATGGATAGGGCCAGGCCATCAAAAAATGAGGACTGTTGGCTTAAGGTTAAATGGTGGCTTTTTAACAGCGCGCGATAAATATCCTCGGCACTTTGGTATTGATTAAGTTTGATATGTGAATGAGCCTTTAGCGCGTTAATGTTGTCCATTAGCGCTAATGTCACGCTCCCGGTTGCTGAAATTAGCTCTGCTAATTCAATGGTTTCATGGTAGCGCTTGTCTTTGTATGCAATTTCACTGGCGTGCGAGATAATGCTAATGGTTTTCGTATCGGTGGTGTATTGCTGGCTATACAAGGTAGAGTAATGAAGAAGTCTATTTATCCAGAGTGTTGTCTGGTGCCGGGTATTGCTTGTTAAATTCATCAAGTCGGCGCTTAACAGGATCGTTTCATAGGCTGCATTCTTGTTGATAATAATATTTTCATCGTACGCGGCGAGCTCATACTGCTGAAATGCCTGCGCATACTGCTGACGTTCAGCAAGAAGTGAGGCATATAAAAAGTGAATATTATCTTTCCTGGATGATGAGCGGTAATGTTTCAGGTAGTTTTTATACCATCGTTCTGCCTGATGGTACTGCTCCCGACTGCGGCTTTTTAGGTATTTTTGATGATGATTGGCCGTAATGGTTAATATGTGAGTTTTTAAAGTATTTTGTACTTGATTGAAAGTTTTTAGGTCTATGCTTGGATGGTTATTCCAATAAGCGCTGTTGGGTTGGTAATTGGCGTAGAACACTTCTAGTGCCATATTCGCCTGCGCAGTAAAGCCTGCAGATTTCCATATTTCAATTGTTTTTAACAGTGCGACGGGCGCGTGAGGTGAGTATGGGTTATTCTGTGCGAAATGGTTGAGTGCATTAACGGCATCGCTGTTTCGGTCTTCTTTCAGGTATAACTCATTAAGGCTTTGGTAGGCATAGTAGAGGTGTTTAAATTCACTGTTGCCGCTGAAATAATGGCTAAGTGCTTCAGCCCCATCCAGGTATGAAAAAGAGAGGCCAATTGCACGAAAATATTCGTCAAATAATCCTTTTTTAGACGGCGTTAGATCTGCGTAATCGTCAAATTTATTCAGGTTAATGACGTGAGAAAAATCATCGACGGCCTCGGTGTAAAACCCTTGCTTGAATCTTGACCAGCCCCGTTTGTAGAGTGACTTCTCATAGAAAACATTATTCTTTCTTGAACCAATGACTTCCGTGTATTTGTCTTCAGCGATGGTGTACTGTTTTTGACTAAATGCCGCTTCGGCCAGGCGGAACTGGATTTCAGTGTAGTGTTTTGATCTTGGATGACGATTAGCTAGCTTCTCCATCGTGGTATGGCTTAATGCGGTTTCACCTTTTTGGTCGTAAGCCTTTGCTAGTTGGTAGAGTGCTTTGTCATTGCCCTTTGTAGCGGGGTAGTCCTGTAGTGAGGTGTTCAGAAGGCTGATGGTTCGATCTAGCTTTTCATGGTATAGCTTGTTGTTAAGCAGCGCCTCATGCTCATTTTCATTGTTTTTGAGGATTTCTTCAGAGAGCTCAAATTCTAGCTCAGCAAGACGGGTGAGCGCATTGATTCTGGATTTGTCATTTTTTGAGGCATGTTTCAGATAGTTTTCATAAGCGGAGCGAATATCATCATCTGATTTTGTTGGCGTTGAACTATCTTGAACTTTTGCCTGTTCACCGCCGCTGTCAATGTCATGCAGCGTTGCTTGTTTGACATCAGTATTGGCGCAGGACGACAACAGGGCCAAGGATGTCACTGCGATGATGAGCTTGCGGATTAACATTAGTTACTGTCCAGCTGGCTATCATAAAGCCTAGCGAGGCCATAGCGTGCCTGATCCATATAGCTATTCAGGTGAACGATACGTTGTTCTAGAATGGTATTGACCATTTTTCTGATAGTGGCCTCGTATTTTTTCTTTAATCGTTTGAATTCGCTGGTTAGCGCTTCATTGTTGATATCTTTCACATGCCAACTGTAGTTGTCGAGTAACAAGTAGTTGTCTATTAAGAATCTCGGTACATTTGGCGATGTTTTAATGGGGACTTGATTGACGTAAATGATGTCACTGCTGCCATTTAGGTATTGCTTAGGTGAGGTGTTGGATTGAATGGTTGCCTCGATCACTTCTATTCTTTCCTGGTAGTAAGTGATCGCCTCAAAGTAGCCCGCAGATGCGGTGGCTGTTTGCGCGAGTTTTTCATAAAAGTAGGGTAACAGCAGGTGCGACTCATCCGTCGGCAGGTCATGGGATTGCTTTTCTTTGAGCGTGATGATCACACTGAGTGCTGCGCGGTAGTCCCCTTGGCTTGCTGCGGCTAAACCAATGCCAAGTAGGGCGCGGTTGGTATGCTTGCTATCAATGGTGATGTTTCTAAAGGATGATCTCGCATTTCTAAAGTATTGCTGCTTTATCAGTGAATAGCCGAGTGTTAAGTAGATGCGGTTCGTCGCCTCTGTATTTTGTTGTGCGTTAGGGTGGCTTAATGCCCGTTCGATGATGGCGTGACCTTCTGACCACCAGCTTTGGCGGATATTTGATATTGCCAGGTTTAGTTGGGCGGCTAGGTACTCTGCAGATGATGGTGGTATCAACGCATAAGTCTCTATCGCACGGCGGTGCAGTACCTGGCGTTGTTGTGAAATTCCTTTTATTAGGAGGGCGCGATGGTAATCATGGCTGGGCAAATCATCGATATTGCCAGCCAAATATTCTAATGTGTGCTGCCATCTGTTTCGTTTAAATTCAAATGTGGCAAACAGGTATGATGCATTTGAGAACAGTAGCTGGTCACCTTCTTCTTTTATTAAGTTGAATAGTACTTCAGCTGAGCTCTTTTCATTCTGTGCCAATAAAATTTCGATAAATTGAACTGTCTTGGGGTGATCGTAATTATCCTTTAATAGCGGCATATTTCTAATGATTAAATTAACAGCCATGATGGTCTCTTTGTTGGCGATTAATGTTTGAGTCGCCTTTTCTAAAGACGCTATCGTGTGCTTCACAGTGCTTGTGGTGGCTTCATGTGATAATTTTTGATGGAAGTTTTTGGAGAAATCCTGATGAGCCTGGTCTGTTTGGTTAAATGCGAAGGTCAGGGTGCTCAGAGCTTCTTCCGATGAGGAATATACCGCTGAAGATGCGAGTAGGCCTATGGTGAGAATTAAAAGATAGCGCATGCGAGTTTTTAATATGAGGGTGTTTGTCGGCTAGATGAGCAACGCCCACCACGTTGTGGCAGGCGTTGAAATGTCATGGTACATGTTCATTTATTAATGGTGTATGACTTCGTGTTGTTTTCCTGGTGCGCGATGAAATACCAGCTACGTTATGAAATGGTGTACGTGAATTGCCCATCCTCCGATACCGCCACGGTAATGTCGTTGATTTTCTGGTTGTCCGATAACCGCGATAAGCATTCTGTCGCCATTTCCGGTAATAGCGTGCGGCTTAATATGTTTTCGATATTTCTGGCGCCGGTATCGACCTCCTGGCTGCGTGCGACAATGTGTAGCAATAGATCATCAGGGTAGTTAAAGGTCGCATTGTAGTGCTGTTTGACGCGCTTCGAGATTCTATCCATGTTGATTTTGCATATTTTCAGTAAGTTTTCGTCACCTAATGGGTAATAGGGGATGACGGTTGTTCTGCCCAGGAAGGCGGGTTTGAAGTAATTGAGTAGCTGAGGTCTAAAGTTATCAAGCAGCACTTCTGGATCGGGTAGTTCCTCGCTTTGTGCACAGATGGCACGAATATGCTCTTCACCTGCATTAGAGGTCATGATGATAATGGTGTTGCGAAAATCAATGTCACGACCTTCGCCATCTTTAATGGTGCCTTTATCAAACAGGTTGTAAAAAATATCCTGTACGCCGGGGTGTGCCTTTTCCATTTCATCGAGTAATAATACGCTATATGGTTTTCTGCGCACGGCCTCTGTCAGTACGCCGCCTTCACCGAAGCCGACATAGCCGGGAGGTGAGCCGAGTAACATCGAAACTTTATGTTCTTCTTTGAACTCAGACATGTTGATGGTGGTGATATTCTGTTCGCCACCATATAAGGTGTCCGCCAGTGCGAGGGCCGATTCGGTTTTACCGACGCCACTCGGGCCAACCATGAGAAAGACGCCGATTGGTTTTCTTGAGTCCATTAAGCCCGCGCGTGCCGTGCGAATGTTTTTCGCGATGCTGCTGAGAGCGTGAGACTGTCCGATGACGCGTTTTTCTAGTGTCTTTTCTAGCGTTAAGATTGACTGAATCTCATCGGACACCATTCTGCCAACCGGTATGCCGGTCCAGTTGGCAACGACCTCGGCGATTGCCTGACTACTGACATTAACCTGAATCAGCGGTTCCTCACCCTGAAGGTCTGTCAGACTGGCCATGTATGCCTGCAGTTCGCCCTTGATGATATCTCGTTCACTATCGCTTAGTAGGCTGGCGCTTTGCTGCTCACTCAGCGCTTCATCGCTTAATGACTGGGCATGAAAATCATCCTCGATCTGTTTTTGTCGTTGATGAATCTGCTCTACAAGCGCTTTCTCTTTATCCCATTGTACTTCCTGCAGTTCGAGCCGACTGGTATGGCTCACTAACTGGGCCGTTAATTCTGCGATTCTATCGTCGCAATGGCCATGGGTGGCATTTTCTCGTTGAAGCGATTTGATATTTGTTCTGCATTGCTCAATGGTGCGGCGAGTATCTTCAATAGAGGTGGGTGTGGCACTTTGGCTTAAGGCAACGCGTGCACACGCGGTATCCAGCAGGCTAACGGATTTATCGGGTAATTGGCGCGCGGTGATGTAGCGGCTAGAGAGACGAACTGAATCGATAATGGCTTCATCCATGATTCGTACGCCATGATGGTTCTGTAGCATGATTGAAATGGCGCGCATCATGTCGATCGCTTTTTCTTCGTCAGGCTCTTCAATCTTAACCACCTGAAAACGCCGGGTCAGCGCAGGGTCGCGTTCAAAGTATTTCTTGTACTCAGCCCAGGTAGTCGCGGCGATCGTCCTTAATTCACCTCTAGCGAGCGCTGGCTTTAATAGGTTGGCAGCATCGCCTTGGCCCTCTTTTCCGCCCGCGCCAATCAGTGTGTGGGCCTCATCAATAAATAAAATGATGGGTTGTGGCGAGGCCTTTACTTCAGCAATAACCGATTTTAAGCGGTTTTCAAATTCACCTTTCACACTGGCACCTGCCTGTAGCAGGCCGAGGTCAAGCGTGCGTACGCAAACACCTCTTAATGGTGCGGGCACATCACCAGAGGCAATGCGCAGTGCAAAGCCTTCTACTACCGCGGTTTTACCGACGCCCGCCTCGCCAGTGAGAATGGGGTTGTTCTGACGACGACGGGTGAGAATATCGATGATCTGGCGGATCTCTTCATCACGCCCAAGTACCGCATCAATTTTCCCCTGCTTAGCATCCTCTGTGAGATTAATGGTGAACTTGTCCAATGATGGTGTTTTACTCGGTGCGCCCTGTTGTGCCGGGTTTTCTGCACTGGAGGTGTCGCCTACGGCTGCGCTGGCAGATTCGCTAGTGGCGCCAACCACGGCGCGCAGCACTGCACGCAAGGACTCTGGCGGGATCTTTTTTAACTCGCCCGCGGTGGCTTCAGTGCTTCGGCGCAGCGAATCATCCAGCATGAGCGCGGCCAGAATATGGGCGGATGTGGCGACAGGGTGGCCATATTCAACGGAAGCAAGCATCCAGGCATTTTTAGTGATATCAACGATGGTGGGGGAGAGTGCGGGTGCGCGTGTATTGCCCGTTTTAATTCTATCTAGCTCGCGATTTAGTTCTTGTGTGAATTTCCCTAGATTGACTTCAAATTTTTCAAGCACCGCCAAAAGGTCGCTGTTAGCTATCTCTAACAGTTTCAGCAGCCAATGCTCAATTTCAACATTGTAGTGAGTGCGGGCGAGGCATAGCCCTGCCGCCCCCTCTAACGCATTCCGAGATGGCTCGTTTAATCTACCAACAAGTGATTTTAGATCAATGGTTACCATCTTATTCCTCGCAGTCAATATTATAAAGTGTTAGTGGATTGTGTGGCCCTTATTAAGTTAAGCTGCATCGCCCCAAGAAGCATCCGTTAATTTATTGAAATCAAAAAAATATTGACTCATGGGTGGTTGAGGTGGGATGCAATCATGCGTCCACTCGTCGCTGGGACCTGACCATTCGAATTTTATCATGTTTGCGCTAACCCTGTAATTGTTATGCTGATGAGTTTGGGTGGTGTGAGATCGCATCGTCCATTGGTGCTTATACTGAGTGCAATGAACCCCCATGTTGTCGTTGAAGATTCCTTATGCACAAAGTAAATTCGATGCCAATATGAAGCTAACAGATAAACTAACCAAAAATGCGATAGATGTATCGCTTGCGGCCATGAAACTAGCCATAGAAAATCCCTGGTCTTCTTCATTAGGGAGCAGGGCGGTGTCGGCAGTAAAGGGGGGGGGGACGTTGTAGTACCATTGATAGCCGTACTGAAAACAGAGCTAATTAAGATGTATCGAAGCTCCCATAATCTGGTTTTTCCCAGTTGAACGGCTCGATATTTTTGTTCCACGCAGTGAAATTTTCCCATCTTTGCTTAAAATGATGCTTGATTCACCGCATTGAAAGACAATTTCCTCTTTCGCTTCAAAAATCAGTTTGTGCCCGTCAATGTGGACATTGTCTACTTTGAACTCAGTGTTAGTTTCCGGATGATTATCCATTTGTGACGGATTAAAGCGCTCCAGCATGCCCTGTAAAGGGCTGTCGATCAGCCCCATAACGACGGGGTTATGAATATTCCCATTCGAAAACAACAACGCGACCTGTCTGCCTGTGTGTTGTTGATCCAGACTGAGCGTGGTAATGGCCACGAGGGGATGTCCGGTAGTATTAATGGGGAAATCGACAAGAGGTTGCCCCTGTTCGTTAATGCCTGCCATCGTGCCGATAACGATTTCACCGGGTATAAGATGCGGCAGTGATGGTCGGGTTTTATTTGTGACCTGTGTGTTATCTGGATCATTTTTTTTCATTGTTGTTCACCATTATGGTTAATTGATAACTGCCCATCGCTGATTTTAGTCACAAGTATGCCACGGATTAACGGTAGCCAGCGCGAAAAATGGCGCGTAATCACGCTCACTCAGGCAATTGAGGAAAGACCTGGTATAATTAGAGCCTCCTCAGAAAGTCAGAATGAACTTTCAGCGAATCCTCCCAAGTGGATGGGCGGTGATGGTCAATTCATGCGCGTTATACCCGCCGGCCTGGGTCAGTGCGGTGACTTCTGCTTGTGCCTTTTCTTCACCGTTGTCATCCATCGTCCAGTAGATGTCCTGGTCTTCACCGGCGCCTTCGCGCTCACTTTTGTGGTAAGGGCCACGGATGTGGCCTCAAACAGGGCTTCGTGAATAAAATTACGCGCGCCCGCCGCGCCCCGGCTGAAACCAAACAGATCGCGGGTGAGGGCTTTGATCATGCACTCTTTGTTACGCTGGTTTCAATCGCGGCCAGTGTCCCTGACCCCATAGGTTTTCAGGTGGACTTTCTCGAAGATGATTTCCTCTTTTTCATGACGTAAGCGGATCGAAAAATCGTTTTTCCCGTCAATCTTTTCAATCCGAAATTCCAGTTGCAGCGGACGATTGCCCTGACTCAGGGTTTGAAAGGACTGGGTAATTTCGGCTTCGTCAAAGGTGATACTTAATGAGCGATCCTTGCCCTCAGGCTCGGGGTTTTCCCAGTAAAGGCGAAGAAATTTCGGGATCGCCCGAGTGCTGGCCGCTACCGCTTTTTCCAGGGGATAATTAATATAATCCTGCTCGCCATTGTAGTAGTTGATGATGGTTATCCGCTGGTCCAATAAGGCGAAGTTGGTAAACAACGGCTGCCAGTTATAACGTGTGCGGTAGGCCGCCCAGCGTCCAAACGGGATGCCGTCTTTGTGCAGGGCTTCGATGAGTTCCGGGGTTTTTAATGATTCCTCAATTTCTAATCTGACATATTTTTCTCTAGATCCAGAGTAACTTGTAAAATGACTCCACTCAACATCGACTTTCTCAGCCTGCCCGAAAAAAACTTCGGTGATTTTTTCATAGCCCCATAGCCAGACCGAGACTGCGCCGCCGGGGGCAACGCCGACCACGATCTTGCCATAGGTGGTCTGTTTTTCCTGGTTCGGGCTGTAAAACCCCGCCTGAAACAGGGCGAGGATTTTCTCATAGGGCAACGCAAAGTCACCTTCATAGAATTGATCTTCGGTATAGGAGAAAAAACGGATGCGCAGGCGATTCGGCAGGGGTTTGAAATCCTCCCCCACCACATGCGATGAGCGCCCCTTGCCCCAGCCATTATGCAGGGTGGCACCGTTGGGCACATATAACGAGCCACTGCCATCGTGATAAACCAGACTGCCCGAGGTGATCTCCATGGGGTAGTTTTTGGGCGCACTCTCGGTCGCCTGCCATTCGAATTTTGTCATGTGGGTGGTGCATCCTGTGAGGGTTATGCTGCTGATGAGTGTGAAAAACAGTGCCCGCCAACCGGCCGGTTTTTTTATATTAACCATCATACTCCCCCCGCAGGCGTTTGCCGTTTTCATAACGAGGCCCGTTGCCGATCTCCAGGCGGGCGGAAAAATGGAAATAGTCGTGGCGCAGGGTGCGTAACCAGCTACGCTGGTTATCATGCCAGTCTGCCGGTTGGGAGCTGTAGGCTCCCCTGGCCTGGTGCTGGCCCACATACGCCTGGATTTCTTCGTCGGCCAGTTCCAGCGCGGGGGGGATATTTTCATTACCTTCAAATCTGCTATCGAATGTGAGGCCACTGTCCCGCGCAAACCGGGCCATAATGTGCAGGGGAATCCGGCTGTACTGGTTGCTGATATTGCTGCGCCGGGCACGCAGATTGACTTCGGTGAATGCATACAGGTCACCGTGCGCCTGCGGGTTTGTGGTGATTGTCAATTCATTCGCTTTATACCAGCCGGCCTGGGTCAGTGCGGTGACTTCTGCTTGTGCCTTTTCTTCACCGTTGTCATCCATGCTCCAGTAGATGTCCTGGTCTTCACCGGCGCCTTCGCGGTAACTGCCGCCGATGTCGGAATGCACGCCGGGCAGGAAAATCTCCCGGCCCTTGCCGCCCGTGCTGTCGATGGTGGTGAGGGCGAAATTTTCCCGGTGCTCATCGGCGGCCGTTAGATGCACGACCTCTTTGGCGTGGGCCACGGCGTCCAGCTTTAGCGCGCCGGTGTCGTTGGAAAAGGAGAGGCCGTGGGAAGAGACGGTATCGAACAGTCCGGCAAAATGCACTTTTACCTCGCCCACTTGATAGTCCAGGTTGTTAAGTCGTTGTGCCACAGATTTAGCGTCGTTAAACAGGGCTTCGTGTATAAAATTACGCGCCGCCGCCGCGCCCCGGCTGAAACCAAACACATCAAGGGTGAGGGTTTTGATCGGGGTGCGTTTGTCAAAGTGATTCGTCTTGATTTTTTTAACAACATCAAGCACCCCTTTTTTCACTTTGTTTTTGACACCGGATATCCCCACGCCAATGGCATACCCAAAGACTTTGTCGCTCTTTTTGTCCCGGCTGCCGGGGCCTTCGATATAAGAGGCGAGTATTAATGCGTGATCCGGAGTTGGCTCGGTTTCAAAGTATTGCTCCAGTTTAACCACATTGGTGTATCCGTTTTCATAACTGTCATCACCTTTGCGTTTTTTATAGATGCCTTTGGCCTTTTTGAGATCTTCCAGCGACATTTCCTGTTTCAGTTCCGCCGCCCTTTGGATTTCTTCTTCCGTCAGGTCTTTATCCTGCGCAGAAACCAGCCGCTGATTGATGTTGCTGCGATTATTCAGGGTGCCGTCGAAGAAGACGCTATACCGGATGCTGATTTTTTCCAGGTCTTTTTCCGGCTCTGCGGGAATGTCTGCACTTGCGGATGTTTCGCCAAATTCCATTAAAAACCTCTCTTCGGGTGTTGTGCCTGTTTTACGGGATGTTTTGCGGTATTTTTTCCACCCGCACGGCGGCGCGCAGGGGGCCGTCGGCAGCGCCGTATACCAGATGGCGGGTGGGGCCGGGGTGTTCTTTCAGCAGGTGGTACGCGGCCAAGCCCATCAGCACCGAACCGGTGGCGGCACCCAGATCACCGTAACAATCTGCGGGGTGGGCGATGGTAATCTTTTCTTGCAGGTGGGCCTGGTTGCGCAGTATCGCAACGCTACATTCTTTTGCCCAGTAGTGTTCGCCGTTCATGCTGGAATAGACGGTGTGAATATTGTTGCCGTGATTGTCCGCTAATGCACCCGCCAGCGCGCCTTTGAAGGCCTGGTCGAGGCCGTCGCCACGGTAGGGCTGGTCGCTGTTGTCGTGCAGGTGGCCGGGTTCTTCGCTGATGCCGGGCGGGTGCAGGGCGATGATCTGGTCGTTCTGGTTAAGGGCATGATGCGGGTGACGGGTCAGTAACAGAAACCCCGCCCCTTCTCCGGGCGCGAAACCGTCCACCACGCCGGGGGCCAGCAGGCGTTGCCGGGCACTCAGATCATGAAGGCGCGGATAATGCAGATAGCTGTCGCTGCCCCCTAATAACACATAGTCTTCTCCGGCTTCATAAAGGTAACGCAGGGCAATACCCAGCCCCTGTATACCAGCAGCACGGCCGGTATACAGGCGATGCACGCGCTCACGGCTGAGGGGAAGATCATCCTGAGCGGCCAGATTGGCGATGAACATGTTGGGGTCAATGTGTTTTACGCCGGGGCGTGGTTCCGGCAGAGCCAGCACCAGTGGAATGGGGGACTGCTGTGCGAGTGATTGTTGTAAAAGGGGCTGTTGAGACAGCGCCTCCCGCAGGGCGACAATGGCCATTTTGATGATGTGGTCGTACTGTTCACGGTAGCGGTTTCCTGGGTTTATGTCGGCCTCTACCCATGAAAACAGTTCTGCCGGGACATTGCTCATGGTCACGGGCTGGCCTTCCTGGGTGTGATAGTCAGAAATGCGGTAGCCACTGTACTCCGCCGCAATGCCGATGGCCGTCATGTCGGTATCGGCCCCCACGGAGGTGATCATGCCGATACCGGCGATGTAGGCTTTGTCTGTGTCGTTTATGGTGTCGCTCATCAGGCAGGAATCCTGGCGCGGGTGTTGGGCAGTGGCATGTCGCTTTTATTCAATAGAGCCAGCTCCAGGGCGGCGGCATGGCGTTGGCGTTGTGTGCCGCTGGTCAGTATTGCTTGGAGGTGTGTTGCGTTTATCGGCTGGCCCCTGAAATAACGCTGGCCCATAATATAGTGCGGGCTTTGTCGGCGCCAGAGGGCGGCCACTTTTTCTGGGTCCGGGGTGGGCAGGTTTTCATCGTCATCCTGGTCGCTGCTGTCGCCGTCCATGTTGTCGTCCATGTCCATTTCATTGTCATTGTCATTGTCATCCGCAGGGTCAATGGCGGTGATGTTGTGGGGCGTTTCCAGCACCAATTGGTGCGTCTGGAGATCAATGCCGGTGATTGTGGTGAACGCTTCACCGGCCAGTTTTGCTAACCCCGGGGCTTGCATTTTGCCGATCAGCCAATGGATCGCATGGGGATCACCAAGTGCGCCGGTGGCCTTGATCACTGCCCGGGTCTGGCTTTCATCTTCTGACAGCGTGCCAATCCATTCCCGTGCCTGCTCGACTGGCAGCAGCCGAAAAGCCAGTTGAATCGCCCGGTGTTGATAGGGGCCAGCGTTAAAAACAAAATTGTGCAGGTGCGGTACGCTGGCCAGATGACCCAACAATACGGCGGACCAAGTGGCCTGGAAGCGGATGTTTTCATTGTCGTCGTGTATGGCCTGTTGGAGGGCTGGCAGGTCGTTCTGGCGGCGTAATTCGCCGCTCAAGCGCAAGGCGCGGCAATAGTGTTTTTCATGTTGGCGGCAATCGCCATGTTGTAAAGCCTGGGTCAGGTACTCCCCTGGGTTCTGGCGGCGCACGCTACAGGCGGCCAGCCCTAGGTATTGATGCGCCATGTCTTTGCTATTGAGAAAACGTTCTATCCAGGGGGCGGCAAGTGCTTCGGGCAGCCAGCCCATGGCGGAGATCAGGCCGGGGGTGGCGAGCGCATTTTCCAGACCGATATCAACGGCGGTTTTGATTTTTCCGCTGTCGTGGCTGCGCACAGCAGTCACCATGGCGGTGAAGACCTCGCCCGATTGCTGGCATGCCAACGCTTCTTCACAGGCTTGCCAGGCGGGTTCCAGCGCGGTCATCAGTCCATCGAGCCGGGCTTCGATGCGTTGCTCCAGATCGTATATCTCGTGGGCATTGTAATGCGGTTGTTCGATTTTTACCGAGCGCAGTATCCATAAAAAAGAGGCATCGTCGACATTGTGCTCATAAAAGTCTTTATAAGGCGGCTTCATCGTCAGAGAGTGCTGGGTATTCGCTGGGTATTCGCTGGGCTATCCGCTGTTGCTGCATTTGACATTCAATTTAGCCTGCAATATTTTTGTTATTGTGCCATAACGGATCACCCAGGCGGCAGACATTTTTGCCTTCAAATTTCACGTCAAAAGAGTACATCAGAAATTCACAAACATCCTTGACGGTACCACTAGTAATCCCTTTGCGTGAGCCCGCTTCGTCACCACTGCTTTTTGAGTATTGTGCGCCTTTGACCATGGGCATTTTCCCATCGACTTCGACCGATTTTGGCCCGTTAACGGTGTCCTGTGCTTTGCCGATGTTGGGGTAGGGGATCGGGACGACGGCATTGCCGATCGGTGTCAGGCACACATCGGGGAAAACCACACTTGTCCCGCCGCTGCCCTGATGTGCTATCCCTCGCCCGTTTGCATAGGTTGTCTGTCCCATGGTGTTCTCCTGTTGTTATTATATAACTGATGTTACGCACACGCGCGCTTGAGAAGCTGTAATTCTTCGAAGGCGAGTCTAATCGCTTTAATATAACGCTTGTTCTTTAACGCAGACACATTTTAAGCGCCTTTCACTGGCCTTTAGCGCTGTAATCTCAGACAGAAACCGGGTGGCTAATGCTTCCATCCTGCTTGTCTGACAATCCGGTGGCGGTGGTTTGGCTGAAAGATGTCAGCAAGTAATCTGTATAGGGATCAAAATATACCTGTATTATGCATCCCAATATCATAATACTAATGGTGTGACTGTGCCTAACATAAGTGACTAATTAAGTCGTCTGGCTGATACTGGGATGTCCACCATTTTGTTCTGGTACTCGATATCACGCTCTGCTGGTTTGCTGGATAGCCAGGTATTCCAGCCAACCACGGCGGGCTGCTGCGATGAGAGCCCCACCTGTTTCGGAATATCCTGTCGTTTAATCCGCATCACAAAGTCATAGTCATGTTCGATGCCTAGATATAGTCGTACAACCTCATCGAGTGCCCTTAAGGTGTTAGTGCCGGGCGAGAATGTACTCAGCTGTGATTTATTGAGCGGGCCCAATATGATGCGTATTTTCCCCTGCACGTACCATCCTTTGCTGCCTAATATCGCATTCTTTCCTAGGCAGTTGTTTTGTGCGGTGCTGCTTTCAACCGAGAGCCGTGTGCGTACATCATCAATAAGCGGCTGCCATTGGCCGATAAAATCTTCTATCTCAACGGGAATAGAGAAATGATTTTGTAGAATTTGCTTTAAGCCAGAGGCGCTGCGTACATTTTCCATGAACAGCCCAGCATAATAGACAAGTGATTCATCTTTTATATGTAAGCGATTGTTACTCCCCCGAGTGCCAATGCCAATCAGTGATAGTAGTGCCTGGGTGACGTTATCGCTACGGTTGTCGTCTGGGGATTCAAGTCGTTTTCTTTCGTACGCCATCGGCAAGCTATATTTACATGAGGCCTGGTAAAAGAGCGAGATGATGCGATGGTTGAAGAGGTCAAAGAAATCGATCATCGAGCCATCTTTGAGCTTTAGTCGCTGTAGTGCCATTTCGGTATAGTGAAAGGGTAAATAGCCACTGCTACCACTGATACCCATGAAATTAATGATCATTTGCCACTGGCGAGTATTATCATTGCTGAGGCTTTGACGGATGGATGCTATTTCGGACGAGGGGAATGCGAAAGATTGATGAGTCTTAAAACGCAAGAACTCAGCGCTCGGCGGCATGAAGCGAGCAATTGGCCTATTGGCTTGCAGCTTGTCTTCCTTTTTATTGAGTGCCGTGGCGCGCTCTAATAAACGCACGGCCTGTGTAAAGGAGTACTCGTAGGGGCGCTCGGTCAGTCTCTCTATTATAGAAAGACTTTTTCGCCGGCTCTCGGTGGACATTTTTTTAGATAACCTTCTCTATTGTTAACGTTAACCAGTAGCCTTGTAAACGAATTAATGGAGCAGTACAGGGCGAAAAATTGCTCTAATACGGTGGCGAACAGATAGGCGCTGCTGCCGGTTAGCTGGGTATCATCTAGCGCTATTCTGACCTCCATACCACGGCACATGGTGGCGCGCCCATCGATCTCCAGCGGCGCACTGATGGGTTTCGCATGTACCGATAATATCGCGCTAATCAGTGCCTGGGTAATCGCAGACTCTTTGAAGTCATATAAACGGAGGATTTCTTTCAGTGCCAGGGTTGCGTCATCACCGCCAGTTAATGAAAGATGATTTAGATTGAGGTGTGAGATTAATCGCCAGCGTGCGTGGTTACGTAGCGGCGCTCGCACAACTTGAGTGAATGGCATTAAGCAGCGAACACGGCGGCAGGGTGGTGCGATATTAGTGCACTGCAGCTTTGGTTGGTCGGTGGTAAAAGGGAGTCTGGCAGGCAGGTCTCGGTTGCTACAGGTGGTTTTGAGGGTGATGGTGCGATCATCAGGATGATTGGGATTAAAGTTGAGATCAACCAGTGATAGGTACATGTCCGTTCCGTCATCGCGGTCAAAAATACCTTGTTTGGAATCTCTTCTCGAGGCAAACCAGAAGGCGTGAGTCTCGGATGAGCGCTGTTCATGGTTGATGCCGTAAAAAGGTGTATAGTTCTCTTCTTCACCCGCCGAGGAGGTCGCCACGACATCATCGACTGAGTAGATTTCATAGCCGCTTGGGCGGCGGGCATCTGGGATGATCTGGTATTCCGTGTCGGTATGGTCGAGTCGTATGGGATCCGCTGTGTGTGAAAAAAGATTGACGACGGGTGCGCAGCCCAATAAAAATGTGCTTTCTGATACGTTATGTTCCAATTCGATATTGGCTGTGTCGAGATAAATATAGAGGTCGAGCTGACTTCCTGTTTGTGCGGGGATCTTAGCGGCGAGCCCGGTGATATCAATGAACATAAATTTTTCAGGAAAAACAAAGTACTCAGTTAAGAGGCGGTAGCCAATAAAAGATGATGGTGGATAAGGTAATAGTCCCTGGTCGGGGTGAAAACCCACTGGTTTAATCTTATCCCGTCCGAGCAGGGTAGCTGGAGAGCTTTCTGTCGGGTTTTTGAGTGCAATATTGATGCAGCCACTGAGCAACATCTGGTAAAGTGGAATGATGTGCTGAGATTGCCCCTTGAGGTGAAAGCGAAGCTTCTCAAGGGCGAGGTCGGAGAAACTAATCTCTTCAGAAAATGTTGATAGAGACAATTTTAATACGCTATTGGCGCCTTTTATCTTTTCTGAGGCCGGTGTTGAAAACGGGCTGCCGATTAAGTGGGCGCTGGTGACTTTTATTGGCTGCAATTCAATATCGTATGCTGTGCTGAATTGACAGTTTTCACCATTGAACTGCTCAGTTTCTAGTAACGTTCCTTTGTGGATGGCGTAGCGTGAATCTAGCATCTCTTCGTCTGCTTCAAACTGTACGATCGACATTGATGGAATTGGGCGCTGGTAATGTGGGTAGAGTACGCTGAGCAAGGCATCGCTCAGTTCTGGGAAATCATCATCCAGTTTGTGCTGTGTGCGCGCATTTAAAAAGGCAAAGCTTTCGACCAGACGAGAGACATGCGGGTCTTCAATGGTATCGTTATTGATCCCCAGGCGACCGGCTACTTTGGGATGCTCTTTCGCAAACTCGGCGCCGAGTTGACGAATGTAGGCGAGCTCCTTTTCATAGTAGGGAAGTAGTTCATCAGCCATGGCTAATTTCCTTAACGTTCACAGTTCTAGTCACTGACTCAAAGATTGAGTCGAAGACGACAATCTCCGGCAGCGGGTCTGCATAGATGACCGCATCGATTCTAAAGCGCAAGGTACGATCGGCATTATCATCGCGCTCGAGAAATGAAACCTTTACAGACTTAAAGCGGGGCTCAAAGTATTCTAATGTTTTTTCAAGTGCGCGGGTGAATTCATTTCTTTTATCAATATCCATGATATTAACGGTGGCCAAATCGGGCAGGCCATAATTCAATAGCGATTTTTCTAGTTGTGGGAACTCATCGGCTGGTTCAGTGATATGAAAGCGAGTGTTAAGTAGGCTTTCCAGATCACGGCGGATGCTGGAACGTAACTGTTTTAGCAGTTGGTGGTTGTCTAGGTCTCGTTCGGTTTGATTGTGAGGCTCATCGTCAAATAGGCGGTCGAGAACCGATGGACGTAATTTTTTTGCTTTATCGATGCGTGCCATGAGTTAATTCTTTAATGCCGTAAGCTCGGTTACCAGCTCTAATTCAGAGACCATCTGGTCGAGTTGATAGTGCGGCTGTAAGCGGATCACACAAATATACTCACCGGGTTTTGAGGGCTGCTCTTTTACCTCAACGGAGGCCTGTTTTAATGGATATCTCGCCTGAGTTTCCCAGTCAAGGTCTTCCTGACCAGCGGTATATTTCAGTAGCCATTCACTCAGTGCTCGTTCGCATAACTCGGCGCTGGAAAATGAGCCCACTTTATCGCGCATCATGACTTTGACGTAATGAGCAACCCTAGCGCCACATAATACATGTTGTAGCATCGCAGAGAGCTGGCCATTAATGCGGGCATCGGCAGCGCTATATGGGTGTGCTTGATGGATGGTCTGATTATTATAAAACGTGGCGTAAGGTGACAGGTAGCCCTGGCATAGCGGCATGAACCCTAGTTCGCTGATCACCTTTTCTTGCGCATCAGTGACGATTACATCGGTGGCGGGCTTGAATGCGATCTTACCGGGCGCGGTACTAAAAGTATCGATGGGAATGTCTGAGGCCAGGCCGCCTGAAATATAATTACGCGGGGTTCCTCTGATATGACCAAACCAACCGACATGCTGGAATTCTCTGATTAAAATGCCACCGAAGGCGTAGCAGGCGTTGCCCCACAGATGGTGATGGCCATTGGCATCGGTGAGTTCATGAAAGTAAATCCCTTTGTAGCTGCCAGCGGACTTGCGGTAAGGCTGGCGCATCAGTGTCCGGGGTAGGGTTAAGGCAATAAAGCGAGCATCTACCTTTTCCCTTAGTGAGTTCCATTTTGTATATTCTTTCTGTTTGAAGATGGCTTCTAATTTAAGCGGCTGTCCAAGTCCTGAAAAATCCCCCATGCCAAAAAGCTCGCTTGAGGCGGCGGCAATAAAAGGGGAGAGTGAGGCCGCCGCAATCTGTGCCATGCCCTCTAGCGTCGCAATATCATCATGCGGATGTTTGGTGGAAATCCGGTGGCTGATCTCATAGTCGCCAATGATTACACCATAGGGTTGGCCGCCCGGCGAGCCGTATTCTTCACTATATATCTTCTGGAAGAGTTGGCTCTGGTCAAATTCAAGCGCTCTACTGATATCTTTAGTGACCTCTGCCCAGCTGATATCCAGCATTTTGAGTTTGATGTTTTTGGTTCCATCGGTCTTTTTAAGCAGAAACCACAGGCCGCGCCACGACGCTTCGAGTTTCTGGAATGTTGGGTGGTGAATGAGGGTGTTTAACTGTGCATTAATGGCTTCATCGATATCTGCAATTAACTGAAAGGCCGCGCCTTTGGCATTGGCGGCTGAGGTTAGTCTACTTTTTGCTATGAAGTTTTCAAGGCAGTAACGTAGTGCCCTCGCATCATCTTGCTCATTTAAAAACGCGTTTAAGTTAGTCAGATAGGCAGGCTGAGAAAGAACCGCATCAAGGTCGATGACATTGTTAAATAAGTCCAAAAATAAACCAGATAGCTTTAGTCCAGATACCGCCAATAGTGCCGTAGTGCAGCGGATCAACAATATGCTGAAT
>NVTY02000025.1 GCA_002401765.2 Thiotrichaceae bacterium | reverse complement strand
ACCAGGGCTGACTTCAGTACCGCCATCACTGATGGAACTGACCGTAACGCCTGAAGGTAAAAAGGCCCGCAATTCTACCGTGGTCAAAGATCCTGCGCTGGTATTGCCGAAATCAAGTTGGTAGGTAAAGGTCTCATTCGGCACCACAGGATCCGTTGAGGCACTCAGGGCCAGGTCGGCCGAAGCTGTATTTACATATACAGCTTTATTGATCTGTACATTGCTTATACCGGTTGCACTAAAGGTCACCGGCAATGTAATGGTAACGCCATTTAAAGTAGCCGCACCTACCAGCGCATTCACTGTAATCGTGCGACTCTCACCCGCTGCCAGGGTGCCCAGGCTCCAGCTTGCTTCTTCCACTGGATCGCAAGTTCCAGAACAACCCGCAGCATTGGGTTCAGCATCCGTAGTAAAGTAAAAAGAGAGCTCGGCGGGTACAACGAATGAAACAGCCACACCATCAATTGGCAAAAGGGTCGTATTACCCACCGTAATCGTATACAACACTCTTTCACCCGCGACAGCCGGGCCGTTGACTGATACATCCGTAGACAGTGGCGCAATTACAGTAAAGTTCAGCGTCTCAACAACCGGGCTGTTAACGCCATCATCGACGGTAAGTTTTACTGTGTAATCACCGGCTACCGTAAACGTATGCTGCTGGGAAGTGTTATTCGCACAATCGTTGATGGTGTAGTCATCAGTGCCATCATTTTCAATATCCAACTGGCAGGTCAGGGTATCGTTATTGACATCACTGACATCCCAACTGAAGGTTGCAGCAGAATTGATGAGAGCTGGATCAGGTAAAACAGTCAGGTCGTTGATGACAGGAGGATCATTAACCACGTTAACGGTGCGCGTTAGCTGCACTGCGGAATTTCCAGCCGAATCGCTGACATCGTAGGTCACGACGTAGTTGCCTACTGTGGCAGTGTCAACCGTGGCACCAGCAACGACAATGCTGCTGGTAATGTCGCCATCAATATCATCCGAAGCCGTCGCACCAGGATCGGTATAGGTGTCGCCGACCGAGAGATCCAATGGAGCAGCCCCGAGCAGTGTTATCACCGGCAGGGTGCCATCTACATTGACTGTGCGTGTGAACTGTGGGGCTGCATTTTCTGCCGCGTCGCTGACATTGTAGGTCACCAGGTAGGTGCCTTCTACAGCGGTGTTCACCGTATCTCCGGCAACGACAATATTGCTGGTGATGTCGCCGTCAACATTGTCCAAAGCAGTTGCTCCGGGATCGGTGTAGGTGGCGCCAACCATCAGGTTCAATGGGTTTTCACCAAGCAGCGTTATCTCGGGCGGGGCAACATCATTAACACTAACACTCACTGTGCGTGTGACCTGCAATGCCGCATTCCCCGCCGCATCACTGACATCGTAGGTCACCAAATAGGTGCCTTCCACAGCGGTGTTAACCGTAGTACCCGCAACGACAATATTGCCGGTGATGTCGCCGTCAACATTATCAAGAGCGGTCGCACCGGGGTCGGCGTAGCTGCCGCCAACCAGGAGGTTTAATGGATTAGCACCGAGCAACGTTATCTCGGGCGGAACATTATCGGTAACAGGTACACTTACATTCACTGTGCGCGTGACCTGCAATGCCGCATTTCCCGCTCCGTCGCTAACATCGTAGGTCACCATGTAGGTGCCTACTGTGGCGGTGTCAACCGTATCTCCAGCAACGGCAATATTAGTGGTGATGTCACCATCAACATTATCTGCAGCAGTTGCACCAGGGTCGTCGTAAGTGTCACCCATCGAGAGATCCAATGGGTTTGCACCGAGCAGTGTTATCACGGGTGCAATTGTGTCTACTGTATCACCACCATCACCACCCCCCCCGCCACAGGCGCTCAACAACACCGATGAGAAAATAACGACACCCTGAATCCACCTCTTTGACAACATAACACCCTCCCACTTTAATTTTTATTTCTTAGCTAAATTTAATTTTTTGCATGTTCTGACGTGTTTGCTTTCAGCGCAGCAACCACCAACTCCACCATAACTTACATTGTATGATATGATTTAATCATCCTAACCGTCAAGCCGTCAAGCCGTCAAGCCTCTTTCCAGAAACTCCGGTAAACGGTAAACTCTTTGTTGTGACCACTATGAAGTATGGGAATAAAACTCCATGAACCGTTTACCCGTCAAAAAACTCAGCCTGACCGAAGCGGTCATTGCCCATTTATTACAGCAAAGCACAGCACCGCTGTTTGGTCTGGAACTGGTTCGCCGCTCGTCTTCCGGCAAACTCAAGCTCAAAAAGGGGACAATTTACGTGACGCTGGAGCGCATGGAAAAAAGGGTCTCGTGACTTCTGAGCGCGAAACATCACCGCCGCCATCCATAAAAGAAGGCGACTTTTATATCCCGCGAAGGCTGTATACGCTCACGCCTCGGGGTTCTCAGGCACTTGTGCTGCTGGAAGAGGCCGTTGCACAGATCCCCGGTTTTCTGGTGAGGCCCTGAAATGGATGATGCTTGCAGGCAGATCCACGCGGATGCCCACCCTGATTTCGACAATCTGGATCGCGGTGTACTGTTTGCCGCTATCGGTGGTGTCATATTCAATGGGCTGGAGGCCTCCCTGCCCGGCATCATGCTGACAATAGCCGCAACGATGCTGTATGGACTGGCGCGTAACCGCATCGCCAACATCGATGCGTTTGAAAACATGGATAACCCTCCCGCATGCCTGAATGTTGAGCTTCGTTACTTTACCCTGTGGTGCCAATGGTTGGCGAGCAGGCAATTACGTGACGGCTTGCTCGGCGATCTGGTTGATCCTGCTATGGGTAACACGCCCGAGGCAGCGCAGCAATACCTGCGCGAAACACTTTGTCTGGCCACCGGAATCCGTATCAAAGAAAAAATATTGACCTTGTTATGGCTTGACCGCCACCTTTAAAACGCCCAATATAATCACGATAATGCAGCCGCGCAAAAGGCACGACTTTTTCCCTTATGTGCTCGTGACGCTAGTGGTAACGGCCCTGTTTTTCCTGCTGCTGCTGGACCGGCGTTCGCCTGTTTTTTCCACCCCTTCGGGCATGTTGCCTTTTTTCTTTATCGTCCTGGCTATTGCAGTGGTATTGGCCCACTACGCGGCCGCTTCACCTGCACCCAACAGGGAGCATACCAGCAGGCTTTGGTTACAGTGGCACCGCTCAGGGCCAATCGGCGGCGCACTAACGGGGCTCATTTTTATGGGCACCTACTGGGCTTACGACTGGCCGGCACCGAACCGGGCTGAAATCAGTGAACGGCAAGTCAATGAAATATGCGCGCTTGCTCAACCGGTACCCGACGAATTAATCATTTGGGCAACACCCGACCCGCTGGGGCTTATCCCGGGGTTCATGCTAGTGGGGCTGATGCTTGGCCTGGTGGTCGGCCAGGCTTTTCCACGCTGGCACCAGTTCATTCATCGGCAACTGCGCGCGGTTCCCTCATTGCAATGGCTGAGCGCCCCCTATCCTTCGGGGCTGGCGTTTGGTCTGATTTTTGGTGCCTTGATTGGTGCCTGGCTGTGCCCGCTGATTTTTAGCGTTAGTGATGGACGACCCTTTCTTCGGGTTTCGACTGCCGCTATTTCCGTATTTCTCGCCGTCGGTTTTTATCTGCTTTTCGAGGTGGCTCACCATCGCCACGTGATGACCCGCGCGGCTTACGCAACGCTGGCGACCGTGCTCCTTGTCGGCGCCTTGCTCAGCAGCCTTGTCTGGTTTCTCGACGCTCAACTGGGCGTATCCGCCACGGCCTATTGTCTTTTTTATACCACCTGGAATACGCAACTCAACGAACTACAACCGGGATGGTTACCCGCCATCGTCGGCGCTGGCTATGGCGCCATGTGCGGGGCCATTACCATGTCTGTCGCTTCGGGTTATCTGATTATTCGCGCGGCGGTTGCGGACGCTATCAGTCATAAATCCATACACACACCTAAAAACTAAGGAACCTCTGATTAATTCTGGGCGGAGTGATATGAGCGTCAAAATATTCAAATGCAAGGCGCAAATCGCAGGCAATACCCAAGGGGCACACTGTAGCGGGACTATTGCCAAGGTTTTCACCAACAGTAGGCGCCTTAGGCGACGCCGTAGTTGGATATTTTGGACTCATAGCGCCCATTCATGAATTAATCAGAGGCTCCCTAAAACACATTGCAACGACTGACGTTACCAGAAGCGGACTTTATATCACCTTCACCACCTGGGGATAGTCTCTACAGCGACCAACTGAACCACGGTATAGAGCGTCGCCGAAAATGCAGCCAGTACCATCAAACCTAGCAGCGGCCGTACTAGCGAATGACTACTTTTAACCCAGGGGCATCGATGATGCTCTGTCCCAGCACATCAAAGCCACCCACTACCAGCGTCAGCGCAGCAGCAATGATAGCAAAGTCTAGCCATGAAAACGGGCGTTCCGGAAAAAGAAATCCCAGCCCTAGTAATAATGCAACGATGGCATAGGCAAAAGAGCTTATCGAGACACCCATCATACGGACTGACAATATAGCTGTTTCTTACCTTGCCTATTTATCATGGCTGTGCTCTTTGTGGTAATGAATTAACGATGATGAGAAAATTAAAAATTTGTACTAAACAAACACACTATTATTAGCTTATAATTTCTGAGGGAGCTGTAACAATAATTTAGACTGGCGCAAGGTAGTAAGCGTCTTCAAGGAGCTGAAATGATTGGGTACGTCACATTAGGGACCAATGATCTGTCTAAAGCCGCTGAGTTTTATGACAAGGTATTCGCAGAAATAGGTGCCACACGGGTCTACGATTATGAAACCTTTGTGGCATGGCGTGTCGCTGAGGGTGAGCCAATTTTTTCGGTGATCAAACCCTTCAATCAATCACCGGCCAGCGTGGGTAACGGCGTGATGATTGCGCTGAAAGTCGATAGCCAAGAGTTGGTTAACTCTCTGCACGCAAAGGCACTTGCAATGGGTGGGCAGGATGAGGGAGCGCCGGGTAAGCGAGAGAGTGGTTTTTACTGTGGCTATTTTCGTGACTTAGATGGTAATAAATTAAACTTCTTTCACATCTAAGCTAAATAGTTCCACGATCTGCAGGAATGCCGCATCCAGCGGTGCTGTAATCGACAGTACCTCACTACTCACTGGATGATTGATGCTTAGCCGTGCGGCATGCAGCAACAGGCGGTGGCAGTTGAACTGTTCACGAAATAGCTGGTGATGTTTACCATCACCATGGGTGGTATATGTGCTTCATATGGCGGCGGATTTGATGTTTACGCCCGGTTCTCGGCCATGCCTTTATCAGTGAATAACGAGCGGCGGAGTAACGCCCCACGGCATAGGGTAATTCCACCGTTGCCTGGGTTTGAAACTTGGTGATGGCCGGCTGCGCTTCTTTATTTTGCAGCGCCTGCCGATCCGTCATCTTATCCCGCTCTTCTTTAAGCGGATAATTGATCACTGCTTGCTGTTCCGCGTAACCACGCACAACGGCGAGATACTCCTTTTTTATCTCTCGCATACTAAAGGCCGCGGTCATCAAGCGTGCAATCTCAGGGTTAAGCGCAAACAATAGAATGCCAGAAGTCGGTTTATCGAGGCGATGAAACGGATAGACCCGCGCGCCAATCTGATCCCGTACCATTTGCAGCGCAAACTGTGTTTCGTGGCGGTCGATCATTGAGCGATGCACCAGTAGGCCCGATGGCTTATTGATCGCAACGAGGTATTCATCCTGGTATAGGATTTCTAACAAGCGGTGCTCTCCAATTGTGCCTGGCATCAGGCGACGACGGCAAAAAAATGGCACAATAGCATAATGACACCGATTATCCTCGCAACACTCAATGCCCGTTATTTTCACTCTTCACTTGGCCTGCGCTATCTGCTGGCCAATATGGGCGAGCTTGAGGCCGATACCGCTATCCGTGAATTCATTATCGATGCTCGAGCCATTGATGTTGCCGAAAAGTTGCTGCTTGAACAACCCCGTATTATTGGTCTTAGTGTCTATATCTGGAATATCGAGCAGACCACGCAACTGGTCGCGTTACTAAAGCAGGTCAGCCCGGAGACCATCATCGTGCTCGGCGGGCCAGAGGTTAGTTTTGAGCATGATCAACAGCCAATCGTTGCGCTGGCCGATTATCTGATCTGTGGCGCGGCAGATCTAGAGTTCGCCGAGCTATGCCGTGAGCTGTTGGCCGACAAGCCGCCACCACGTAAGATCATCAACACGATTCCGTTTAAATTGGCGGAACTGAAGATGCCCTATTATCTCTACAGCGATGAAGATATCAAAAACCGCCTGATCTACGTAGAGGCCTCGCGCGGCTGCCCCTTCAAGTGTGAATTTTGTCTATCGGCGCTAGATAAGACCGCAAAGCCGTTTGATCAGGTGCTGTTTCTCGATGAAATGCAGGTTCTTTATGAGCGTGGTGCACGCCATTTTAAATTTATTGACCGCACCTTTAACCTTAAAATCAAAGATAGCATTCGCATCATGGAGTTCTTCTTAGCGCGCATGAGCGATGATCTCTTCTTGCATTTTGAGTTGATTCCCGACCATCTGCCTGAGGTGTTGCGTGACATGATTCAGCGCTTTCCCGAAGGGTCGCTCCAGTTCGAAGTCGGCATTCAGAGCTTTAACCCCGAGGTGCAGGCGCTGATAAGCCGCAAGCAGGATAATGAAAAGAGTGCCGAGAATCTGAGCTGGATTCGTAATAACAGCCATGCCCATATCCATGCTGATTTGATCATTGGGCTACCAGGCGAAGATATCAACAGCTTTGCACGCGGCTTTAACCAGCTCGCCGCACTCAACCCGCATGAGATACAGGTCGGCATCCTTAAGCGGCTGCGCGGTACGCCGCTAGTGCGTCACACGGTCGAATACGATATGCGCTACAACCCAAGTCCACCGTACAACATTCTCAGCACCAACCGTATCGACTTTCTCACCATGCAACGCCTCAACCGCTTTGCTCGCTACTGGGAGATGATTAGCAACTCCGGCCGCTTCAAAAAGGGGATGACACTGGCCTTGGCTGATAACGCCTTTGACGAGTTTATAAAACTGAGTGACTGGTTATTCAAAGAAACTGGCCAGACACATCGTTTGGCATTGAAGCGACTGTTTGAATTGCTGCATCGATATCTAACCGAGGAAGCAGGTGTTAGCCATGAAGAGGCAACGGAGGTGTTGCGGCAAGATCATAAAGCATCAGGATTGAGTTCAGTCCCTGCATTTTTGATTGAGCAGCAGAGACAGCAGCAGAAGAAATCTCCGAAGCGGAGCTTGGAGAGTCGGCAGGCGCGGCATCGAAAAGCGGGATAAGCACCCGTTTTCCCATCATGGCAGTAGAAAGTTACATCTAGTTCCCACGCAGGAGCACGGGAACTAGATGTGTCCAATGGCGTTATGCAGCCGCATACCGTGCTAACGCAGGCAAATCCCCCTTATACCCCATCGCATGCAACATAATCTGATTCTTGAGTGGCGGTAGTTTATCGGCAATCGCTAACCCTTCGTTGCGCAGCCATTTGAGTGCTAGATTGTCGCTGCCAAAGAGTTTTTTGAAGCCATCCATTGCGGTCATCATGATCAGATTGTCGCCTTTGCGCCAGCGTTCATAGCGACGCAATACGTGTGTAGCGCCGATATTTTTATTTTTGGCATGGGCCGCGAGCAGTACTTCGGCGAGTGCGGCAGCGTCTAGTAGACCGAGGTTGACGCCTTGCCCTGCTAGAGGGTGGATTGCATGGGCGGCATCGCCGATTAGTGCAATGTGATTATCGATATAGGTTTCGGCATGTTGGCGTTTGAGTGGAAAGGCGCCGCGTGGGCCCACTTCAATCACGTTACCGAGGCGCTGTTCTGAGGCGTGCGATACTGCGGTCATAAATGCTTCATCATCCATCGCCAGCAGCTCATCGGCATGTTCCGGTGAGGTAGACCAGACGATGGAGCAGCAGCCGTTATTGAGCGGCAGAAAGGCGAGTGGGCCGGTCGGCATAAAGCGCTGCCATGCGGTCTCCTGATGCGGCAGTTCGGTACGAACCATCGCCACGATAGCGCTCTGATTGTAAGGCCAGCCATTGGTTTCGATACCGGCATGTTGGCGTACGCGTGAATTGGCACCATCGGCACCGACGACGAGCCGTGCGGTAATGGTGCCGCGCTCTTTGAGTTGCAGTTGTGCCTGTTCACCACGGGTATCCTGGTCTTCGAGCATCTCGGGACAGAGCAGTTCAATGTTATCGAAATCATCGATGCGTTTCGTCAGCGCCGCCTGGATCACGCGGTTTTCAACGATGTGGCCCAGTTTGTCCTGTGCGATATCGGCGCTATCGAAATGGACCGCGCCGTTGCCTTCGGCGTCCCACACCTGCATCTCACGAAACGGACTCACGCGCATCGCGGCCATCGCATCCCAAGCACCAAGGCTGGTAAAGATTTGCTGTGATGCAGCGGTGATAGCGGAGCAACGCATGCCGACACTATCGGCATCCCACTTCATTTCCGTGGGACGTGCTTCAACCACCGCCACCTTAAGGTCGCTATCGCCCAGCGCACAGGCGAGGGTGGTGCCGACCATGCCGCCACCGATAATCACTACATCATAATCCGCGTTCATTATCTGTTCCTGTTCATCAGCGCAGTGGAATGCCGCGCGCCAGCTTGGGTAGCTTGCCCGCAAGCCCCATTGTCTGGCGCATCAATGCGCGCTTAACGGGGGGGATGATATCCACTGCCAGCAAGCCGCTGTTACGCCCCATCACCAATGGCGTTATCTGGTTTGAAAAGATACGCACTAGCCCATCTGTGAGGCCAGTGACGCAGCGCTGGTCACGCTTGCGCCATTGGTCATACTGGTTTAATACTGATAGCAGGCCAATGTCATTGTCCTTTGCTTCAACGATCACTTGTGCCAGTGCGGCGACATCACGAATGCCAAGGTTAAAACCTTGCCCTGCGATGGGATGCAGCACATGTGCGGCATTACCAATCAACGCAAGGCGGGGGCGGATATGTTCATCTGCACGCACCAGTGCCAGCGGATAGGCCTTACGTTTCCCTATCTTTTGCAGCAAGCCAAGGCGCATACCGAAGCGCGCCTGTAGTCGTGCAAGAAAGGTTTCATCATTCCATGCCATCACTTCATCAACCTTGTCTCGGTCAACCGTCCACACCAGTGAGCAGCGCCCGTCAGACATCGGCAGTAGTGCCAGCGGCCCGCTATCGGTAAAGCGTTCATAGGCGACATTCTGGTGATCTTTGCCCGGTGAGATATTGGCAATCACTGCATTTTGAAGGTAGTCATCGGTGCTGTGACTAATGCCTGACAGTTGCCGCACTGCGGAGCGACCACCATCGGCTCCAATGATCAGTTGGGTGGTTAAGGTCTCTATCTTGCCATTTCGTTCAATCACCACTTCGGCATCATTGGCATTGATCGTGAAGTGCTTTAGCTGAGCTGGGCAGATCAATTCAATGTTAGAGAATGACGAAAGCTGTTTTGCAAAGAGCTGTCCGAGGTCTCGATTTTCAACCACATAACCAAGCGCGGGATAGCCTTCATGTGCGGCATCCATGCGCGTGGCACCAAAGTGACCACGATCGGAGATGTGAATCTTTTTGATCGGCGTCGCAATCTCTTTAACCTGTTGCCATAAGCCGATCCCTTCAAATATTTTACGGGAACCATAGGCAAGTGCGATGCTGCGGTCGTCGTAACTCGGTTGGGCGTCAGAGCGAAACGGCACCGCCTCGACCACACCGACACGTAGTGGCTGGTTAGCCAGTGCGCAAGCGAGGCTTGCACCGACCATGCCGCCGCCGATGATTAATAGATCGTAATGTTGTGCGCTCTTTTCCATGTCATTTTTTAATCGCTTGTGGCCATCAGCGCTTCGATTTCATCCACTGTCTTTGGCACGCCGTCGCTTAAAATTTCATGGCCATCTTTTGTTACCAGCACATCATCCTCGATACGCACCCCGATGCCCCACCACTTTTTGGCAATCCCTTTGCTGCCGCGCGGAATGTAGATACCGGGTTCAACAGTCAATACCATGCCAGGTTCAAGTAACCGCCACACGCCATCGATCTTGTATTCACCGACGTCGTGCACGTCCATGCCGAGCCAGTGGCCAGTGCGGTGAACAAAGAAGCGGCGATAGGCCTCGTCTTTAATCAGTGTACGCAGATTGCCTTTAATTAGCCCTAATTTTTGAAGGCCTTTAGTGATGACACGCACCGCCGCAAAGTGAGGGTCATTCCAGTGATTGCCGGGGATGACCGCTTCGATTGCGGCCTCTTGAGCCGCCAGCACAACCTTGTAGATCGCCTTCTGTGGTTCGGAAAACGTCCCGCCAACGGGGAAAGTTCTTGTAATATCAGAGGCATAGTATTGTTTCTCCGCCCCCGCATCGATCAAAACCAGATCCCCATCCTGCAGCTCGCCATCATTCCTTATATAGTGGAGCACGCAGGCGTTGTCGCCACCACCGACGATCGATTGATAGGCTTGTTCACGGCAGCCATGTTGTGCAAATTCATGCAGTAGTTCTGCTTCAAGCTGATATTCCATCATCCCCGGCTTGCACTCCTGCATCGCACGGCAATGTGCCCTGGCCGAAATCTTGGCTGCATCGCGCATGATTTTGATTTCACTACGGCTTTTAAACAGGCGCATCTCGTGCAAGAGATGGTCGAGTGCAACAAATTCATTGGGCGCATGTACTCCGATACGTGATTTTTCACGCACCTGATTTAACCACTCCATCATTTTGTGATCGAACTCTGCACTAAAGCCCATGGTGTAAAATACTTTTTCACGATCTTCAAGCAGGCCGGAGAGGATTTCATCCAGGTCGTCTATCGGAAAAGCATCATCAGCACCATAATCAATGCATGCCCCCTCCTGGCCGGCGCGCGGCCCATTCCACATCTCCATCTTTTTATCACGTTCCTGGCAAAAGAGGATGTACTCACCTTGCCGCCGCCCTGGTACTAGTACTACGACCGCTTCTGGTTCCTCAAAGCCACTGAGGTAATAGAAGTTACTATCGGGGCGATAGGCATATTCAACATCACGGTTACGAATTAATATCGGTGCTGCGGGTAGTATCGCAATACTGTTATGCCCCATCATCTGCATTAAGTGGCGGCGGCGTTTGGGGTACTCTTTTTTATTCATGCAGTGGTCGGCCTTTCTATTGAGATGGTAAGTTTAGTGCAACACTTTATCTTTAGCAGGCTCATCGCCGCTGCTTGAATGCAGCGCTTCAAAGATCAATAGCACGCCGACGCGCACATATTCGACCAATTCAACATAGGCGAACTCCTCTTGCTCGGTTGGCTCTTCATTACCCGGCCCCATCCGTGAAAATTCAACCAGGTCGCGGCTGATCTCGCCCACCTGCTCAGGCAATGTGGAGAAGTCTTTAATACCACCGGCGGCGAGCCCAAATAGAAATGACTGGCACCACGCCCCTAGCGCTTCGGTACGCTTGTCCAACGGGGCGTTATCATCCGGTAACAGTGGGTAGAAATCGCACTCACCACTGCCAAGCTGACGCACTGTCTCACGGTGCAGTGCGCGCAAGAGCTTGCCGTCGTCACCTGCTTCATGGCTATCAAGGTGAGTGCCCTTGGTTGAGATCAGGTCATTGGGGTCATCAGAGGTTAGTTGGTCAAGATTTTCTTCGTCCATCAGCGCAACCCACACCTCACATTCAACGTAACCGCGTGCACAGATCAGCCCACATAACAGTCCGTGGCCTTCAGTTGCACTGACCATTAACCCTAGGCGCGACAGTGCATCTTCAACTTTAGCTGCCTTCATCTCTACTCCATGCCACTTTTACACGATATATTAAAGCCGCTCGCGTAAAAAATACCGATAAAATCATGCTATATTAACCACCAGAAAAACAATGGGATAGCATGCTGCACTAAACATGTTAGCGCGCTATGGAGGGATGCTACCATCTCTGCGTTGTATTCCACAGTGTTCAGACATTGACCCAACGGTGGCGGCACATTATATTTGCACCATGACTACTGATAAATCATTTTCTTACGAAGAGCAAAAGATCAAAAAGCTGGAGTTTTCTATCGATGAGCTTGCCCATCTGTGCGAGCGGCTGCAGCAAGAGAATGTCCAGCTACGGAATGAACGTGCACAACTGCTGTCTGAGCAAGGGCAACTGGCTGAAAAAAACCATCTGGCACGCGACAAGATGGAAAAAATGATCACCAGCTTAAAACATATGGAGTCTGAGCTGTGAGTAATGAAAACGTACCGATTACGATCAAGGTGCTGGACAAGGAGTTCCGCATTGCCTGCCCAGCGTCAGAGCAGGCCTCGCTGATCGAGTCAGCCAACTATTTGAGTGACAAGATGCGCGAAGTGCGCGACACTGGCAAGGTGATTGGCATGGATCGCATTGCGGTGATGACTGCGTTGAACCTAGCGCATGAGTTGCTTCAGAGTAAATCTGAACAGGCCGACTTTAGCCACAACTTTGGCCATCGTCTTGAGCTGTTACAAGATAAAATTGATACAGCCCTCAACAATAGCAAGCAAATGGAGTTATAATAGCGACTCGGTCGTAAGACCACCGAATTGGGTACTCCCTGTGGTGTACGTCTCTGAGCTGGGTATTCTCTTGAGCCTAATTATATACCCCGGGAACAGACTGCGGATGTTATTGTGCAGGCCTGCGTAAGCGGGAAGCCTACGATGTTCCAACCGTTCCCACCTGAACCTCTGGTTCAAGGGCAAAGGCTCACTGCGGCACCTATGGGGATTACCCTTCTATTTTATCTAGGCCATCTCTTCTCCGAGGGGCAGCAATAACATGGTCGATCGTTCTCAAATTCGTCAACAGATGCGCCAGCAACGCAATGCGCTTTCACTGCAACGTCGATCTGATGCCGCTGATGATGTGGCTCAGCTGATTAACCGCAGTCGCTTCTATCGCCATAGCCAGCGTATTGCCTGCTATATGGCGAATGATAATGAACTTAGTCTTGAGCCATTAATCGAACGCATCTGGCGAGCAGGTAAGTGCTGCTATCTACCGGTACTGGACTCAATTCATCGCAACAGACTCTGTTTTGCCGCTTATCGGCCCGATAGTATAATGCGCCTGAATCGTTTTGGCATACCCGAGCCGCTGTATAAAAAAGGTGAACTAATCCGCGCGCAATCACTGGATCTCGTTATGACGCCGCTGGTTGCCTTCGATAAAGCAGGTAATCGCCTTGGTATGGGTGGTGGGTTTTATGACCGTAGCCTTGCCTTTCTTTTACACCGGCACCATTGGCATAAGCCTCGTTTATGTGGAGTCGGATACGAGTTCCAACAAGTAAAACGGTTGCTATGCCAGCCATGGGATGTGCCTTTAAGCGCTATTGCAACTGAAAAAATACTTTATCAAGCGGTCTAAAGGTAGGCGCATACATCCGCAAACCAACCCTTGGCGCAGCACTCGATGCCTCGGGCTTGCTCCAATTGCTATCATTTTGTTCATACCCATGTACTTTTTTAGCAAACGTACCTTTAAACTGATAGCCTCTGAGATCAGTGTTAGGCGATGAAGTTCAAATGTTTTTAAGGCCTATTCCTGCCAATATTTGCATCGGTTGAGGCGTGTCGATTGTCATTATCCTTGTATTAATGATGCTAAGTTTTCCGCTCATTCAATAAGCCACCTCGGCAGCTGATGACCGGCACCACAAAAAACAAAATTAATGGATGATGGTTGCGTTAATTAAATTCAGCCACCTATAATTGATTAACACATTCATCTACGCGCGCTCATATCGATAGAACTCAAGCAGCAACGGCGCTCAAATAATCACATCATCATTAATGCTGCATGGCTAAATTCTCAGCATCTATTGGGGTGACTTAGCAAAACAAATCATAAGGTTATCGCATTGTAAGCGACTCAGCAGAGAACACAATATGTTGTAGATTGATTGTGGTAAGCGCTACTACCCGTCGTGCTTTTCTTTAAGATGCTCTGCCATCAAACATGTGGGCTATGCATCTTTTCTTAACGATAAAAACGATCATAGCAGCGTCACTTCAATGATCTTTATTGTTGTGATGAAGATTATTTTACAGATGACATCAACGGCCCGTGGTTAAAGTAATCATGCCCATTATCTATCAACATCAATCATGATGAAAAACTTATGGCCGCATTAAGTTTTCTCTATCAATACAAAAAATTACAGGGACAAGTTCAAGAAAAAAAATAGCGTGTCGATACACGCGGTTGTACAGTAAAAACTTTTTGTGCAATACACTAGCATTATGCGCAGAGATGTTTATACTAATTTGCGGATAACATTCTGGAGGATGAGTAATGGCGACAAAACGTTCTGCAACCAAGAAAAAGGTGGCGGCAAAGAAGAAGCCTGCTGTCAAAAAGAAAGCTGTAACCAAGAAAAAAGCAGTGACTAAAAAGAAAGTAGTCGCTAAGAAAAAAGTAGCTACCAAAAAGAAAGCCGCTACCAAGAAGAAAGTCGCCACCAAGAAAAAATCGGTGACTAAAAAGAAAACTGCTACCAAGAAAAAGGCCGCTAAAAAGAAAGTAGCCACGAAGAAGAAGGCGGCGACGAAAAAGAAAGCCGTTACCAAGAAAAAGGCCGCTAAGAAAAAAGTCGCGACAAAGAAGAAAGCCGTTACCAAGAAAAAAGTCGCTAAGAAAAAAATAGTGACAAAAAAGAAAGCAACCACGAAGAAGAAAGCGGCTAAAAAGAAGAAATAGGGGCTAAGTCATTACACCCCTCTTAATTGGGTGTCGTTAACCCCGATGGTTAAGCAAAAGGTCCGGTTTTCGGATCTTTTGTTTTTTAGGCGCCCTGAAAAAAGCCCATCCCATTAGATTTCTACGGCTCTTTTGCCAGGAAGAGTTGATAAGCGGGGTTATTAACTTCTTCCCAGTAGTCATACCCAAGACCTTCGAAAAAATCAATTAATTCAATGTGTTCTGATGGTTTGACCTGAAGGCCGACAAATACACGGCCGTATGCGGCGCCATGATTGCGGTAGTGAAACAGGCTGATGTTCCAGCGTAGGCCAATCAGCGTTAGAAACTTAAGCAGTGCGCCGGGGCGTTCAGGGAACTGGAAGCGAAACAGCACTTCATTATCAATAGACTCTGCATGTCCACCCACCATATGTCGAATATGCATCTTGGCCATCTCATTGTCAGTCATATCGACGACCTCGTAATTACCATTGGCTAGCCGCGCTATTAATGCATTTTTCTCTTTGTCGCCTTTAGATAGTTCAACGCCGACAAAGATATGTGCGTTATGTGCATGGGCATAACGATAGTTAAATTCGGTGATGCTTCGCTTGCCAAGCCGGCTACAAAATGTCAGGAAACTACCTGGTTGCTCAGGGATGGTGACGGCAAGTAGCGCCTCTCGCTGTTCGCCAACTTCGGCACGTTCTGCAACATGCTGCAGGCGGTCAAAGTTGATATTGGCGCCGCTATCAATTGCTACTAGCTGTTGATGCTGGCATTTTTCACGTGCGATATATTTCTTTAAGCCTGCCACTGCCAATGCGCCTGCTGGCTCAGCAATTGAACGGGTATCGTCAAAAATATCCTTGATAGCGGCACAAATTTCATCGGTTGAGACAAGAATTACCTCGTCGACATAGTGTTGTGCCACATGAAAGGGTTCTGCCCCCACCTGACGCACCGCCACCCCATCGGCAAAGATACCGACCTGGTCAAGCACCACGCGTTCACCCGCTGCCAGTGCGTGATGCATACAAGCCGCATCCTCTGGTTCCACCCCGATCACTTTTGTCGAGGGTGATTTCGCTTTGAAATAAGCCGCCACGCCGGCAATCAGGCCACCACCACCCACCGGTACGAATATTGCGTCGATCAGTTGTGATGCCTGTTGTAAGACTTCCATTGCCACCGTTCCCTGGCCTGCAATCACATCTTCATCATCATAAGGATGAACAAAGGTGAGTCCTTGTTCGATCGCCACCTGCTTTGCATGTTCATATGCCTCATCGTAGGCATCGCCGTGCAAGATGATCTGCGCCCCTTTTTCACGTACCGAGTTGACCTTAATCGCAGGTGTTGTTACGGGCATCACGATCAAGGCATCGATGCCCAGTTTTTGCGCCACAAGCGCCACGCCCTGGGCGTGATTACCTGCCGATGCGGCAATCACGCCCTTGTTTCGACTCTCTTCTGAGAGTGAGGCAATCTTGTTATAGGCACCGCGTAATTTAAATGAGAAGACTGGCTGCAGGTCTTCGCGTTTCAATAATACTTCGTTATTAAGACGCTTTGAAAGTGTCGGCATTACATCAAGGGGGGTTTTGATTGCCACGTCATAAACAGAGGTGTTTTCGATTTTTTCTACGTATTTCTTCAACATCGCCATACGGTATCAGCTCAAGATCGCTTTTCCTACCGAAATTCACAGCCAAACCGTTGCTTACCATGACTTTTTGCCACTTCACAGGTATCATTTCATGCATCAAAAGATTGGAGAGCGGAAATGACACAAGATGAAATGAAAAAGATGGTGGCCCATGCGGCGCTGGAGTATGTAGAAGCCGGTGCGATTATTGGGGTGGGTACTGGCTCAACGGCCAATCATTTCATTGATGCCCTGGCGGGTATCAAGCATAAAATCGACGGCACGGTCGCCAGTTCCGAGGCAACAGCAGAGCGCTTAAGGGGGCACGGGATTGCCGTATTTGAATTGAATGAAGTGAATGACATCCCTGTGTATGTCGATGGTGCGGATGAATCTAATCAATACCTGCACCTGATTAAAGGTGGTGGTGGTGCATTGACACGTGAAAAGATTATCGCAGCCGCGAGTGACAAATTCATCTGCGTGGCTGACGAAAGTAAACTAGTTGATGTGATGGGCACATTCCCGCTACCGGTTGAAGTGATTCCAATGGCACGCAGTTATGTGGCGCGTGAGATCGTTAAGATCGGCGGCCAACCCGTTTGGCGTGAAGATTTTATCACTGATAACGGCAATCAGATTATCGATATTCAAAACCTTTCGGTCATGGACCCGGTTAAGCTGGAAGCGCAGCTTAACAATATCGTGGGTGTGGTTACCAATGGGCTGTTCGCCATTCGTCCTGCTGATGTGCTACTGCTCGGCAGCGAAAACGGTGTGAAGACCATCACGTAACAGCAGCCGACGAAGTCGCGCCATGCAAAAGTTTTTGGTCATTGCTGGCGTGGCTTTGTTGATTATTGGTCTGTTAGCTTAGATACAACACTAAAAAATTAAAGTGCTATATTAAGGTGAAAGTAAAAATAATATGGAATATATGCATAGCGTCTATTTTTTTTGTTATTTCGAATAATGCCTATAGTCAGTCAATAACAATTCCTCATGATACTAAGCAGCGATTATCAATAAGCAACCTAAGTCTTACCGGGGCAGCCCTTTCAAGGTGGTAACAAATTGAAAATAATATGTTTTTTATCATTTGGTAATTTTCAATACATGCAGGCATAGCCATGATTCCCAGGTAAAATACAAGAAAAATAACAACTGAGATAACAAAATATGCTGGGTAAAGTATTTGAACGTTTTGTGGAGAAAGCGCCTGTAGCAGTAATGGTTAGAGGGATATTAGAGCGAACGGTTGGATCAGATGCGCTTGATGCACTTTATGAACGATCTATAGATAAACAGTACACACGCGACCTCATGTTCTCCAGTGTTTTTCAGCTAATGAACTTGGTTGTATGCCGAATTCAACCCAGCATTCATGCCGCATATCAAGACAATAAGGCGTCAATAGAAACCTCACTGACAGCCGTTTATGACAAGCTCAACGGAATAGATCCGATCACCTCCCGTGCTTTGGTGTTAGATACGGCCAAAGAGATGGCAGTATCGATGCGTGAAATGAAAAGCTCACGCACTCCTTGGCTGCCTGGCTATCGAGTAAAAGTCCTCGACGGAAATTGTATCGAAGCCACCGAGCACCGACTCAGCGTATTACGAGAAACGGGTGGAGGCGCGTTACCCGGAAAATCACTGGGTCATCTACGAGCCCGAGCTAGAGATGGCCACAGACGTATTCCCATGCGAAGACGGGCATGCTCAAGAACGCTCCTTGCTCACTGCCATATTCCCCACGCTAGCTGCCAAGGATATTCTGATTATGGATAGAAACTTCTGTGTACGAGACTTCCTGTCAGGAATCACCCATAAGGATGCGTATTTTATTTGTCGTCAGGATCAAGGTTTACCCTGGAAAGAAGACGGTGCAGAACGTTTTATCGGACGCAATGACGGATGCAGCCTCTACGAGCAGAAGATCAGCGTGACAGATACAAAGGAGCATTCACGCCTATATAGGCGTATTCGCGTCGTTCTGAAGACGGCCACACGTGATGGAGAAAAGGAACTGTGTATTTTAACGAACCTCACTAAAACATCGGCCAATGCTAAACTGATTGCACGGCTGTATCGCAAACGATGGACAATAGAAACGGCATTCCAAGAACTAGAAAGCCATCTTCATTCAGAGATAAACTCATTGGGTTATCCCCGAGCCGCACTCTTTGGTTTTTGCGTGGCGCTAGTTGCTTATAACGTTCTTGCCGTAGTAAAAGCAGCCCTGAGAAGTGCTTATGGTGAAGAAAAAATATCTAACGATGTATCTGGGTATTATTTGGCTGGTCATTTAGAGCGGACCTATGACGGCATGATGATTGCCGTGCCTGAAGAGGAGTGGCATATATTTAAAAACATGAGCGAAAAAATGTTCGCTGACACGTTAGTTCAGCTTGCTGAAAAAGTAAATTTGGCAAAATTCAAAATTCAAAAAGCACAAAAGAGGGCCAAAAAAGCGGGTGCCAAAACGCCATTACGATCCAGCCCATCCTCATGTTTCAACTGCCAAGCTTCTCAAGGGTTAGCACACCTTGAAAGGGCTGGAGTAACCACTTAACTAGCCACAGCAAACCCGTCAGGCGACGCTGTTCAGCCATAATCGGTTTCATAGTGACTTAATCGTTCACGACTAATTTCTTCAATGTCCTTCGGTAACAAGGGATCATAACCAGGAAGCGGTAGGCGTAGTTTGTAGAGCTGGCCACCTTCCAGTAAGGCGAAGGCTTGCCCCTTGGGGAGTTGAATAAGATCGGCAGGCATGAGCATGTCCATCTCCGTCTCGGTTAAGCGGTCTTCACTTCGAGTGGTGAAGTCAATATCAGAGTCGGGATCGTTGTTATCTGTCACCTGGGAAGCGGCCAGTTTGGTGTAGATGCGGGCTTTGGGTAGCTGGTCGGTCAGTATGCGAGCGGTGATCTCGTTTTTAACGCGCAACATGATCAACGTATTGAGGTTGCCGGTGATCTGGCCAGCTTTAGCAAGATCGCCGATCCCCGCCTCGATATCACTGGCTGTCTGTGTGTAGGCCGTTACCTGGAATCCCGCGCCACCGGCCTTATTGAGAAGTGGAATGAACTCATTGCCAATTAACTCGTTAAACTCGTCAGCGTGAATCGTTTTATGCTCAGGGAGCAAGGGAAGCCCCTGAGTGTCACCTTGCTTATAGAGTTGGCCCGCAATGGAGGTCAGATCGGCAAACATGGAATTACCCACTGCCCCAGCGACTTCGGCATCGGTTAATGCATCAAGGCCGACGTAGACAATCCCATGTTCCCGAATAACCCGCATCCAGTCGAGGATCGGACGTTGATCCGCGCTATCGGCATAGTCAGGTGAGAGCAGTTTTCCGATGCGCCCAGTGGTCAGTTTTTCGAGCAGTGGTAATAGGCTGGCGGTGAGTTTATCGAAGTAAGTTTTGTCATATTCAAAGGCACTGCGTAGACCATCCGCGACAGCGTCGAACAGACCATGCTCTTTGGCATAGCGGGTTAATGCAATGGCATGGAAGTCTCGCCCTCGGAGCGCCATGGGTAAATTCTTTTCATTCAACGTTCCCTCAATACGTTGTACCGCTGTTCTCCAGCCTTCGGGGCCTTCTTTATCCAGCCATAGGTGATAGTAGTCAGTGAGTAGTGGCTCAATGCTAGTCACGTAACGGGCAATGGTGTTGTAGTCCGGTCGGCGACCCAGGCCGACAAGCGCTCTAGCAGCGATGTTAGTAAAGCGCCAGGCAAACTCTCTAAACGCTGAACTGTTCCCTTCGGATGGGAGCTGAGTCGATATCCGGGAGGCGACTTCCGTTATTCGTGCAAAATCGCCGACCGGGTTATATCGCTCGGATATATCAGGGAAGCCCAAATGGAAGATATGAAATTGGTCTAGTCTTCCCGCGCGTTTTGCTTCTCCATGAAAGGTCGCTACGGGTAGGAACTCGACAACAGGACGTAACCGATTATCAAAGGCATCGGATGACATTTATAACTCCTCTGCCAGCTTTAAGTGGGGATTAGGTGCCGGAAGTGAGACGCCCTCAAACACGGTTTCAGGTTCTTCGATCAGAAAGCCTTTAATGCGGCTCTTATTTCGTTTGCCCGTGACTTGATAGGTATAAATATTTGTGCCCTGTGCCCTGTGGCGTTTTGCGGTGAAGTTTGAGTTTTTGGAAACGCTTCTGTACGCGCTGCCAATCCTCTCTGTCGTAGTCTTTGAAAATTCCAGGGCTGACCAACAGCAAGCCTTCTTCCACTCGGTGAATACGCGCACGTACTGAGTTAGTCTCAAACTTATCTCTGCGTAGACCGTCATAAAGCCAGTGGCGGAACCGGCTTCCAGGGTCTTCATCATCTTCTACTGGCGTATCATTGTTTGTCGTGGGCGCTGACTGGATACCGGGACTAATTTCCGTGTCAGACGGGTGGTTTTCAGTTTGAGTGCTTGCAAAGAACTCAACGGGGTCAAATCCTGCCGAGGACCCAGTTTTAGCCTCACTACCTGTTGGTTTAATAATCGTCGTTGGCGTACTTGCTTTGACCGCCTGGGGTTCCTGTGTCTTACCAGTCTCAGTATCAGTATCAGTACCTGCATCTACCGGAGTAACCGTTCCCGTGAAAACGTCAGGGCGGGAATTAGGGTCAGGCCATACCCTTGAGGCGGGAAAACAGAGGCACGTCAGCGTATGCGCCCAGTCATCACCGGCAACCTCGACTTTCCAGATCGAGCGATCCCCGTTGGGTGTTAGTACCTTGTTCTGTTGCAGCTCATCGAATATTCGGTCGTTGCGTGTAGGGATACCGGCATGACCTTCCTGTATCAAGTGTTCACGTATGGCATCGATACCGCGTTTACTGACCAGCCATAGCCGCTCACCATCAAACCATGCCGCTGCGCCATTGCGGTTAAGAGGAATCTGGTTCTCCTTTAGTAAGAATCGAAAACCGGTCAACAGGCGTTCATGTAGCGGTGATCGTGCCCCAGGTAACTGGGCAGTTGTCCCGGAAGCCCCCAGATTATTCGCTACTGACTGCCCATCAGCCTGTTGGATGATTTCACCAATGACCCCGGCATCTTCATGCACACCACTGACGGCAGCTGCCCATACAGAGAGCAGCGAGCGGTCGCTCCCCAGCCAGGTGAGCGCAGGTGTAGGCAATATTAGTCTGGATAGTAATAGCGCAGCTCGTTCATGAAGCTTGTGCTGGCGATCTTTTCGGTAACGAACGCGATACCAGCCATCTCTCGTCATCGGGGCTGTCAAAGCGTCCCAGGCTCCAAGCTCGTGCCCCTCTTTATCGTAGAGTGTGACGTTTTGATCCATCAGAGGTTTACCAATGTCGTGTAATAACGCGGAGCTGAATATGGCGTAAGTCCAGAGATCTTTCTTTGCGGTGATCTCTTCAGCGTCGGCCCCCTGGGGCAGTAAGTGGCCGCGACGGGCACGCAAGGCATGGATGACTACTTCCAGGCTATGATCGAGCAATCCAGCAACACCCGAATGGTGATGGGCCTCGGAAGCGGGGAGCTGCTGAACATAACCGGCAAAGGCTAGAAGCGCATCCAGATATAACGATTTCCAGTGAGCTTTGGGTACCCCCGCTAATTGCTGAATTACCTTTATCTGTTTTGAGCGTTGACTAATAAGGTCAAGCGGCAACAATACTGCGAAGGCAGTCGGGGTGTGGTGGTTTGGGTTTACGCCGTAGCCCAAGCATCGCCTGAAATCGGTAAGTTAGCGTACAGCCAATTTTTAACTTCGCACTTTGATAAGTGTGGCGTCCATTCTTGCCAGATGGAGACCGTGCCGGTTCTATGTTCAAACTGCCGGAATGTTTCATTCTCAGGGTTCCATGATTTACCATTCCCTGCGACCCGGTAGTAGAAGAGGGGCATCGTGGCCACGACATTGAAAAATAGTCGTTCCCGGTCAGCCATAGGTGTATCGCCTATTTGCTCCAACTGTTCTGCTAAGTAGTTGAGTGGCATCTCTTCCGGCTCTAAAGCACGTTCAATGCCTTCGTAGTGCGGTAGTAAAATCATCAATGCCGGAACCCAGCGGGCCATGCCGGTGGTCAGTAAGTGTTGATAAGCTGGCGTAAAGTTTGTCGTAGTCATTGTGGAGTGTTTTATCACTCCAATATTGTCAATGGCTACGATTAATCTTTTTCAAACAGATAAGATTTATTGTTGATTCGAAGAGAGGTGACTTGATAGCAAGGTGCTTGGTTAGGGGAATCCCTTTCCCTTTTTTCTCATTTCATCTTATAAGGCCCTTTCGGATAAGGCCTTTCCATTAATAATCCCCTTCCATTATCAAATCCATTTTGAGTCTATATCCCCTTTTGTGATTTCCGAATGACTGTTTGCGATAACCAGCCGTAGTAGTTTTGGGTCTTCCTCGACATAGACATTTATGGATCGTAGGCATACTCGCTGGGCTTGGAAAGCCAAAGAAAAATAGATGTTCTACTCAGAGTCCTTCTGAGGCCTGGTGGTTGAGACTGGGATCGCCAGTTCATCTCCCTGGCCAGTGTATGCCAGAGAGCGTCGCAGCCATTCAAGTACCAAAATAAGCCCGTGATTACCTTCTACGCCTAATGTGGATTCACTTAGGTCAATGTATGTCAGTAGCGCCAGAACAGCACGAGCGTTTTCAGTGGGGATATCTTCACTGAGCAGCGGGTTGGTATAGAGTAAATTGTCTTCAGGCGTGTCGGTGTCCTGAGCTGTGTTTTCATCGGGTTGGTCGTGCATGGCTATGTCTCTCCCTGTTTAGATAAAAACAAAGCCACCAAATTAATGGCGGCCGGGAGTTCAAAAGTCGCGTAAAGACGACCGTGACGGTCTTTAGACCGAGGTCCTGGACATACACCGCCACCTCCCGGCCATAACAGGTCGAAAGGCGGCATTAATAACGGTAATACCAACCGCTTTACGCGGAGTTTTGAAGCTCCGGCGAGCCATATGGCTCGCAGAACGGAGTTTACCTCATATAGGACAAGAATCGTATGGTGATATGAGTTTGAGGCAATATTAAAGGGTAGATGNTTTGAGATGACGCTGGGGTAGCTTGGGATGTAAGATAAGTCAATATAACATGTTGATCCTTATTGTATTTTCATCTGTGAAATATAAGGACTACTATAAATAAACTTGAAAGCGTACTTCAATGTGGCAAATTTTGGCCGATATAGATAATGACTAATGTGTCATGATACAATAGTCATAATAAAGGCGAAGGATATTTGTATAGATGGGTATTCCTGCACTACAGACAAATGGAGAATTACCGCCAGGAGAGCATCAAGCTTCCCTGGCTGAAGTAGAGGCAATGTATGGATCTTCTACTGATCGTAGAAAATTATTAATGCGTGGGTTGCGTGAGGCTGCGAGTAATTTTGAGATGTCAGGTGTTAGAACACTATGGATCGACGGTAGCTTTATCACCGATAAAGAAGCACCTAATGATATTGATGGCTGTTGGGAATACACATCTTCTGTGGATACTGAAAAATTGGATCGCGTTTTCCTGGGTTCCAGGGCCGAAATGAAACTCAAGTATGGATTGGATTTTTTTATAGCAAATATTGTTGAGGCGGGAAGCGGTTTGCCGTTTCCTAAGTTTTCCAGGTAAATCGTGAGGGTGATCCAAAAGGAATCATTGTCGTGAAGTTGGGAGATTCAGCATGATTACGAGTGACAAACAATACGCGGCAGCTAAGAAACAACTAGACATGTTAACTGCATCGCTTTCTTCTCCGAAAAAGGATGATGTTCCAGCTATCATAGCTAAAGCAAATAGAACACAATTGCAGGAACTGGTCGGCGAAATTCGATCAAGCATGCAAGAGTATGATGATCTGAAAAACAGTGAACCGTCAGATATTGAGATCCATTCCCTGGATGACCTGATGATGACGCCTATTCGCTATCGAATAGCCGCTCACATGAGTGTTGATGCGTTTGGTCGAAAAGTTGGCGTAAGTGCAAGGCAGATTGCCCGATACGAGCAGGAAGGTTATCAAAATACCAACACTCCCACATTGCAGAAAATTCTAAAGACGTTAAATATTCATCTCGATGGAAAAGTTGCAGAGTAGGGATTCGTTTCTTTTCATATTGCAAGTAAAATTAAGCTTGCCAGAATTGGTTAGTCAAACGCAACTTAAAGGTATTGGAGAATTATTTTTCATCTTATGTGTAGTAGCTCAGACTATCTGACATCTTTTCCGACGAGGGTTGTAACTCATCAGACAGGTCGCTAATGCCAAACAGCTGACATTAGCGTTTATAGTGCGTGGGTCAGCTGAATAGACATAGCTGCCGTTATAGGTGGATTTGATATATGCTGTTACCGACCCGTTGCTGCCGTTGGCGGTCAATGGATTGAATGTCTGCTCTGGACTAAATGACTGAAATACCGCATTAGCGCGCTTGTAAACAAAGGGTTTCTCTCTTGGTAAGAGCTTCAAAAATAAAGCCTTCGCAACTAACTCGGGCTGGATACACATATCAGGACCTTATGTGTATTCACATGCTGATAAATTGGTTTCATGATCCCGAAAAATACCAATGGATGTGCATAGAGGGCAATAAAGAGCTAGGCAATATAAAGAGCCTAGATGATGTTATTTGTTTCACAGCTAGTGGTGAGTATGAACTCTATCAAGTCAAATTCACAATTGATTCAGGTCGTGATGATCTAAGGCTTGATTTTGACTGGCTACTAAAGAAAAAGCCGAAGGGGACTTCCCTAATAGAGAAATGGTCTGCTGACCTTGAAATATTTGGTGATTCAAATGTGATATCTATTGCTAAACTTATTACAAATAGAAAGCCCGACACTGTTCTATCTAATTGTCTTGATGGGAATAAAATCGACTACAACCTAGTTCCAGATGAGATAAAAGCGAGAGTATCAACCCAGCTCGGCGACGAACGAAAAGCCATAACATTTTTCAAAAACCTCATCATTGAGCACAGCCAACATGAAATCGACGATTTAGAGCTGAAGCTTCAGGACTCACTAGTTCCCGACCATGCTAATAATGAAAGCTGGCTTCAGCTGTTAAAAACGGTTGAGCGTTGGGCCACACGAAAAAACGAACCATCTCCAGATGGAAGAATTTTCCTTGAGCATATCCACGAAATTTTATCCCTTGGATCTAAAAGGACTATATCTCAGTTTTTTGAGGTGCCAGGAGGCTACATACCACCTGTAGAAGAATTCCATAAAGAAATACTTGAAAGAAGCACCAAGCCTGGCTGCTCGGTTATCTCAGGCCTTCCAGGCATGGGTAAAAGCACATATCTATCCTTTTTAACCGACCAACTTATAGAGAAAAAGACGCCAGTTATAAGACATCATTACTATTTGTCTCCACATTTTATAGGAGACAGAATTGCCTTCAATAACGCCGCGCGATCATTACAAAGCCAGATAAAGAGCCTATATCCATTAGATTTTGAAGGCGACAAACTTGATTCTCAGCAATTGGATACGTGGGTTAGCAGGGCAGCTGACAAAGCGGCTGAAAGTGAAGAAATACTTGTCGTTATCATTGATGGACTCGACCATGTTTATCGTGAAAGATCAGATATCAGCCAACTTGAACATCTAGTTAATCGGATTGATCCACTTAAAGAAAAGATTTGCTTACTCTATGGTACACAACCAATAAGTGATGAGTATTTGCCTAATTCGTTACTACGTTCAGCACCAAGAGAGAAGTTATGGATCGATATTCCAGCTATGGGGTTGGGTGCCATTAAGGAAAGAATAGACTTCTTGGTATCAATTGAAGAAATCGATGTTGTCGGTGAGAATGAGCACCAAAGAAGCGAAATCGTAGAAATATCGCNGGCATTTCTGGACATTTCGCAAGGATATCCTCTTCATATTATTTATTCTCTNAATAGCTTGAAGCTGGCCGGGAATAAAATCAGCAGATATGACGTAGAAAGGCTTCCGACCTGCCCTGAAGGGGATATACACACATACTATGAGAATTTATGGGTTTCACTATCTGAAAGTGCGAAAGAAATTCTCCTTCTCATAGCAAGTGCTGATTTTTTATGGCCGGATGAAACGCATTTAGAATTTTGTTTTGACGACAGTCTTATATTTAGAAATAGCTTTGCTGAAATTCAACATCTTATTGAAAAGAGGCTGAGCGGAATCACACCATTTCATAGCAGCTTGTTTGTTTTTCTAAAACGAAAAGGTGAATTTTCTGATTCAAAAGAAAGGCTGAATCAGAAGTCAAAAGCCTGGATTGATCGTAAGCGCAAAACAAACCACAGGGTTGCGTCTTAATGTTTCAGCTGATCCTGATGAATGACACCCGGCAAGAGTGCTTCGATGGCTGCGACTGTTTCAGCTTTTGGCAGTTCGGTGAACAGATACCGGAGGTAAGCGTACGGTTCCAGTCCGTTTGCTTTAGCACTCTCGATCAATGAGTATAGGTTGGCGCTGGCTTTGACACCTTTAACTGAGGTGC
>NVTY02000024.1:69433-120915 GCA_002401765.2 Thiotrichaceae bacterium | reverse complement strand
GTACGATGCCAATCAGAAACTGGAAGCCAGCACTGAATCGGTTTATGATGAGTTTGAAGATCGTTTAGCGGACTATATTTAAAACTGGCAGTTACACAGAAATATTTACAGTCTCTGCTACAGGTGACGAATATACATTTTTACTGCCCCGGTGATCTTATGATTTGAATAGAACCAGCAGCAGTTAGGTGAGAGCTGGATTCACCAATCACAATATCGGGATAGCTATCACCATCAAAATCGCCAACGCCTAAATCAATTAACTCCACATCATTATCAAGCTTAATGTTAAGCCATGTATTAGCAGGATTGGAGCTGTCAGTAAATGTGCCATCACCATTGCCGTAATGAACAACTACATTTTTTGTTGTCTCACTAGCAGATATCAGATCAAGACTTCCGTTACTATTGATATCAGCAACTTTTACATCTACAGGCTTGGTGCCTCCCGTGACTTTCTGACCTTCGGAAAAACTACCGCTCCCATCATTCAAATACACTTGAACATAGTCAGTTGAAGAGGTGATAACCAGATCATTATCCCCGTCCGCATCGAAGTCTTCGCTTGCCATAGCCCTAATCACAGGATTGGCCTCTCCCAGCCAGATTCCCTGATCTATGGCTTGAGTAGCTATAGGATCATCAAACCCACCTACGTTATTGCCAAGATAAACGGCGATGCCGAATACCGAACCATTAACGGCGGCATCATCAACTACGGCAATGATGTCTTGTCTTCCATCGCCATTAACATCTTCCACTGTGAAGTTATAAATTCTGCGAATACTTGGTGTATTAGGGTCTGTATCAAATAACCAGCTCCCAAAATACTCTATTGCCGCAAAGCTGCCATCGCCATTATTTCTGAATATTGCGTAATGACGAATATTCGAGCCATGAATATTTGAAAGGATATCGTTATCACCGTCCCCATCTATATCAAAACTGTATTGAGTGCTTCCTACATTCACTGATGAGCTGAAGTTATTAGCTGGGATGTTAGTATTGTTGCCTGTAAAGGTTTGAAGGCGATCATTACTGTATGAAACATCATCATAAGCATCGCCATTTAACTCTGTAGCAATGAAGTTGTTAATGCCCACAGCAGAGCGCGTATTAATGGCTGATACATCGCTTAAGCCACTAAACCCGCCAGCCCCCGTGCCATAGATAAAGCGCACCATATCATTATTAGCACCAAGGCTGTGCGTTGGTGTGGTCTTGATCGGCATGGCAAGATCACTCATCCCATCGCCGTTATAATCACCAATAGCAAATGACCCAGTTAGAGATGCGTCATCATATTGCAAAGTAGCTAGCGCGCTGGAACAAGTAACCTCAACATCTACGATATCGGCGGTAATAATGCCTACGCCATTAGCTACCACACAGCTCTGATCATTAGGAATGGATACAAAAGCAACAGCGTAAATGTCGTTACTCTCAAGCGTCTTGGTGAAGGTAAACTCAGAGCCTGCAAAGGTTTCTTCTGCGCTGTTAAGGGCAAGGGTGATGCTGGCATCATTGCCTGTAATAGTTCCGCTAACAGTCAGTGCTGTAGTCGGTGGATTGCCACCATCTCCTCCACCACCGCTTTCGCTACAGCCTGTAAGAGCTATAACCAGCCCAAGCAGAGCTGCTCCTGAAATACTCATGAATTTCATGTCTTGCTAACTCCAATAATGTAAGTGAAAAAATGATGTGTTTTGATTAATGTCTTGTGAATAAAAATGCTGTTATCGCAGTTGCTTATTGCATGGAGTTAAGACAATCCATATAAGCCAAAAAGGAACCTTTTTGGTAGCATTTACATAAGGTGTTTTGAGGTGAATAGGCTTTATCGTAGATGCGCAGATTTACAGGACTTTTTGTTTTTGTGTCTGGCCAGATTTGCTGAAATAGGAGTGGGTCAAAAAGGTTCCTTTTTGTCTATCATTGGATTCATTCAAAAGATTCAATAGCTTAAGAGGAATTAGCGATTTTGCTTATAGGTTACGCACGGGTCAGCACCGAAGAACAGAGCTTAAACCTCCAGCTAGACGCGCTGGAGCAAGAAGGCTGCACCGAGATTTACAGAGATCAAGGCGTATCAGCAAACGCCAATATACGCCCCGGATTCGAAGATGCAATGAAGGCCATGACTGAAGGCGATGTGTTTGTGGTGTGGAAACTGGATAGAGCCTTCCGCTCACTTCGACATGCGCTGGATGTATTGGAGGAGTTTGAACGCCGCAATATCGAGTTCCGATCCCTAACCGACCAGATCGACACAACAACTCCAATGGGCAAATGCATGTATCAAATCCGCACTGCCTTCGCCGAACTAGAGCGCAACTTAATCAGCGAACGAACAAAAGCAGGAATGGCCGCCGCCAGAAAAAGAGGCGCAATCATAGGGCGACCACGCAAGCTCACAGATGAACAAATAGCATGGGCGAAGTCAGAACTAGAAAATAACCCCGAAATCACCCTCGCTTCCCTAGCCAAATCACTCAACATCTCCCCCAAAACCCTCTCCAGAGCTTTGAAGAATAAGGGTTTCTAAAAACCAGGTCTTGGGCCTGAAATTCTGTGTTTTCGCTGTGTAGACAGGTGGTCACGCTTGTTCGGTCTCTTGCAATAACAATCTTCAGGAGCATCTTCAAAGGCATCCTTTGCCTTGCCTTTTAATCGCATAACCTGATCAAAATGCGTTGGCGTTCTACCGCCATAAAGATCGTCATACACGCTTTGTAATGGGTCATTTTCAAAATAATACATACTCTTTATCCTTTTCGTTTGTATTGTTAACGCTCCAATTTGGGGCCGTCTTTTTGTGGTTGATTGAACGTGTCGAAAACATCACGTTGTCCGTCTTTGATTTCGCGATATTGCTGAATATCCCGGCTGATTTCTTTCTCACGAGTTTTTCCGAATTCTTGCAGCCTATTCATCCTGGCTTGCAGGCTTCGGCTCTGTTCAAGCTGTTTGAAGATAAGGGCGTCTTTTTCATTTCTGTCACGTTGGTGTGCAAGATACGTCTCTGACTCATTTTGCTTTTTAATTCGATTAAATTTGCCTGTAATGTGATCCCAAATCCCGCGCAGCCCAGTATTAAAACGAGCCTGACGTTGTTTGATTTCCTGCATATGGCGAGCGGCCTGTTCTTCATCTAAAATACGGCGCTCTTCTTTGTGCTGCGAGGTCAAATCGTTTTTTTGCTGTTTGAGCAGTGAGCTACGTGCGCCAAGCTTGGTTGTTTGCGCTTGTTTCAGTGCTCCCAGGTGCGAGGTCATATTGGTTGCAATTGATGTTCTTGCATCCTGGACAGACGGCAGCTTTTCCTCATCTTTTAGTTTTGCGCGCGCGTCTTTGGCTTTTATTCCAACCCACTTGGCAACATTGTAAATTTCAAGCTGCTGATCAAGCACAACAAAGCCGCGCCGATCTCCCCGTGCCAGGGTGAAGCCGCGCATCAACAGTGCTTGCTGAAATGCGCCTTGTGTATCGCTAATCGCCCAACAATCCTGCAACGCAGCTTTGATACCACGAGGGTCTTTACCGGCACGCTTGGCTTGTTGCCATTGCGCAAGCGTGAAATTATTAGGATCACGATTTTTGGAATTGATAAACCCACGCGGCATTTTCCAGCCATTTTCGATATAAAGATCACGGGAAATTTCACGGAGCTTATACCGCGTATAAGGCAAGGGAATGGCTTTCATTTTCTGCGCGTCGATGCGTGAGAACACTACGTGGCAGTGGCGACGCCCCTCTTTAGTGTGAAAGACGATGGCTCTGGGCTGACCTCTCAGCCCCAATTTTCTTTCGATCCGGTTTATGGCATCTTCAAAGGCTTGGGTAGAGACGTTTTCTTCCGGCGGTGGGTTCAAACTCAAGGAAAATAAGAATTGTCTAGCCCGCGTTGCCTGGCTCACAGCATGGATTTCACCCAGCGCACCGGCCAGATTATCCGAAACGAACCCCCTTAATTCGTGAATTTCTATGTGCTCGTTTTCCGCCTTAAGTAAATGAAGGGCCAGGTCTTTGGCTCCGCCGCGCTGATTTCCCTGCAAGATCATGATCCGCCCCCCGATCTTAGCCTCAGAGCGACAAACAGAGCTTCGCGCATAGCAAAAATAGCTTGGCAGGCATCCTGTAGCTGCTGTTCGGTATCCCCCGAAACATCCAGCGTGCCTGTATTGGCGTTTTTGCTTAACTGATTGAGGTTAGATGATAGGCGCGATTGGCCCAGCGCTGCTAACAGGGCGGCATATTGCACATCCTCAATGGCGGGTTTTCGGGAAATTCGGCGTTTTTGCGCCTTCTCCGCCAATAATTCATCACGGATATAAGCACCTAAGGGACGGTTTCCGGCCTGCTGTTCCAGATAACTTCGCTCATCCTCGCTAAAGCGTATCGAGAACGGCGAATGCGGCTTTTTCTTGCATGCAGGAGAAAGGGGCGCTCCAGAGGTTGAATGATGAAAAACCTCTGAAAGGTTTGTTTGACGTGTACCCTGGGCGCTCATGGCTGCGGCTCCTCAGGTGCTGCCTCTATTTCACTGAAATAAGGGATGTGATCTTCAAGATAGCTATTCCATTCAGCCAGCGTATTGAACAGCTCCTCACATGTATCTGAATTTAATGGGGTTTTATGTTCGAGTTTAGACGAAAAGTCCTTGTTATTACTTCCCCACTTTGCTATTAAATCAATTTCAGGGTTCGATATTGATCGCTCACCGGGCACCATGATTCTCTATTTCCTCCGCTCATTTAAAGCGCATTTTCCAGGGGCTTGTCCGCGCGATAAAAAGGCCGTTACACATTCTCGCTGCACTTTGAAACGCTTCTTGGTACAACTTCTATGTTCGAACCTGGTGAATCCATGGAGGTCACTATCTCTCTGTGTCAAAAGCAGGCATTAGAGATTTTCGCATCGTCCCAGCACCCGTCATTTCGGCGAAGGTGACCGAAGGAAATGTCTCTGGTGCTGGCATCCAGAGGTCACTGTGTTAACAGTAATAGATATGGATGTCTCAAATGTTCTGCCTCCTTGGTGAGCGTTTGAGCACGCGCCTATAGCGCCTTTAATTCTGTAACTGTAATGACAGTTGTTGAGGGCGGTGGATAACGCGCATTAAATCTTTTTGCCAGCGCTTCTTTTAATTGATGTAAACTCAGAGTTGCGAGCCGCATGGCTCATCGGGGCTTTACAACCCTGCACGAAGCGGTTGGTATTACCGTTATTAATGCCGCCTTTCGACCTGTTATGGCCGGGAGGCGGCGGTGTATGTCCAGGACCTCGGTCTAAAGACCGTCGCGGTCGTCTTCGTGCGACTTGTAAACTCCCGGCCGCCATTAATTTGGTGGCTTTGTTTTTATCTAAAACAGGGAGAGACATTGCCATGCCTGACCAATCCGATATGGGTGCGCCTGAGCGCGGGCCTCAGGAGAAAAATACCCTTGAGCAGGATCTGCTTTATACCAACCCTCTGCTTGGCAATCACGTCTCGACAGACGAGGTGCGTGCTGTGCTGGCGTTGCTGAGGCACCTTGATCTGAGTGATCCTAGTCTGGGTGATGAAGGCAGTTATGGGCTTATTCTGGTTCATGAGTGGTTGCATCGTTCGATGGCTTATTCGGGTTGCGGGGATTCGTTGGTGGTGCGTGTAGAGAGATAAGCAAACAAGCAAAAGAGCGCGTTCGCTACGCTCATTGTTAACGAGAGTATGTTTGAATCTGATGAAGAGGTACAAAATTTAGATTTTGCCGTTATCGTTAAGCGGAGCTCTGGACTAAAGGCCGCTAATACTATTGCAGGCGTTCATTCTAACCACGCCACGGGTATATATTCAGCGCTAGTGCTTACCAATAGCAGTCTGTCAACCATCCAATCGAGATCTAACAGCGTCGATTACCTTTTCCGTTTTCAGATATCGATCTGTGTTACCATTGTTTGTTACATAAACCGCTACTCTGCGGGAACCTCTTGTTGACATGCGGCTGAATCAGGCTGGCACGATTCCGCTGCCTCTCCCCTGAGCTAAACTTGAGGAATTATCATGCCTACCATTTATCCTTCACCGCCACAGGCCCGCCCTTATTCTCAGCAGGCGCCACCGATTGCTACAGCTCACTCACCCGCCACTGTTATACCCCCCATAGATTCACTTGCTATACCATCAAATCCTGTCACAACCGCTATCGTTTATTGCGAAGGAAATTTCGCTACCCCCGACGGCAAGACCGCTAACGGGCTAGTACGGCATTCGGAAAAGTACAAAATTCTCTCCGTGATCGACAGTAAAAAGGCGGGGCTTGATGCTGGCTCTGTGCTTGACGATCAGCCCAATGCTATTCCCATTTGTCGTGACCTTGAAGACTCACTGGCCCAGGCTGGCGACATACCCGATACCTTCATCTACGGTATGGCACCGGCCAGTGGTATGTTGTCACCACATGAACGCGGGCTGGTACTTGAGGCGATGGTTCACGGTATGAATATCGTTAATGGTCTGCATGAATTCTTAAATGAAGACCCGGTGTTTGCAGCGGCGTGTATTGCTAACAATGTGACAATCTTCGACGTTAGAAAGCCTCGTGCAAAAAAAGATCTGCATATGTTCAGTGGGCGTATCGCCGAGGTCAGCTGTCCGCGTATTGCAGTGCTCGGTACCGACGGCGCTATCGGCAAACGCACTACCGCGACTATTTTGACTCGCGCGCTAAACGATTGCGGCGTGAAAACGGTGTTGGTCGGTACTGGTCAGACCGGTCTGATTCAAGGTGCCCGTTATGGCATTGCGCTTGATGCGATCCCATCACAGTTTTGTTCGGGTGAAATGGAAGCCAGCATCGTTGCAGCGTTCGAAGGCGAGCAGCCGGACGTGATTATCATCGAGGGGCAAGGCGCACTGAGTCACCCCGCCTACTTGAGTTCCAGTTTTATCTTGCGGGGCGGTTGTCCCGATGGCGTGGTGTTGCAGCACGCACCAGGGCGTAGCCATCGTTGTGACTTTGAAGATATGGTGATGCCGACACCGGCCTCTGAGATTAATCTCATCCAGACGTTTGCACAGACCAAGGTGATCGGTCTTACTATCAATCATGAAAACATGACTGATGAGCAAGTTGGTGAGGCGATCACGCGCTATGAGCACGAACTTGGTATTCCCGCTACCGATGCCTTGACTCGCTCACCGGAGCGTCTGGTCGAGATGGTTTTTGCTGCGTTCCCAGCACTTAAGGAGAAGCTAGCTGATTGCGCATAATGAGTGCGCCACGGTTAGAAATCGACCTCGACAAGGTTCACCACAACGCCCAAACACTGGTCAAGCGCTTGGCTGCGCGTGGCATTTCGGTCACGGGCGTGACAAAGTCGAGCCTCGGTTGCCCTGCGATCGCCACTGCATTGCTGCGGGCGGGAGTACGTGCGCTGGGTGACTCCCGCATCGAGAATATCGAAGCAATGCGTGATGCGCAGGTCGCGGCGCCGATGACTCTTATCCGTTCGCCGATGCTCAGCCAGGCAGAGCGGGTGGTAGTACACACTGACATTAGCTTCAACACAGAACTCGACGTTATCCGTGAGCTCTCATCTGCCGCACAGAAGGCGAAGCGGATGCACGGAGTGGTACTGATGGTCGAGCTAGGTGATCTACGTGAAGGCATCATGCCGGGAGAGCTGGAGAGCACGGTGCGTCAGATGATTCACCTCCCGAACATTCTGCTCAAAGGCATTGGCACTAACCTCGCGTGTCGCTGTGGCGTGTCACCCGATACCAACAACATGGCTGAACTGTCTGCGTTGGCCGACTCAATTGAGACGAGCTTTGGCTCGATTCTCAGCATCGTCTCTGGTGGAAACTCTGCCAACCTTGAGTGGGCGCTCAGCGGTGCAGATACCGGGCGGATCAACGATCTTCGTTTGGGTGAATCGCTACTGCTAGGCTGTGAACCGCTGCATCGCCAACCTATCGACGGCCTGCACACCGATGCCATTACCCTCGTCGCAGAAGTGATCGAATCGAAGCTTAAACCATCACAGCCCAGGGGGGAGCCTGGCCAGAACGCGTTTGGTGAAACGCCATCCATCACCAATCGGGGCCATATTACTCAGACGATCCTGGCCATTGGGTATCAGGACATCGATCCGAGTGGCCTGCAAGCACCTGTCGGAATTAGGTTCCTTGGGGCTAGCAGTGATCACCTTGTTGTTGAATCGGATCATTGTTTACCCATCGGTAGCGAAATCAGCTTCCAGTTAAATTACAGTGCACTGGTGCGCGCGATGACCTCACCCTTTATCGCTAAGGTGATGAAGGGTCAGGGCCACCATGGGCACATGTCCGATAGTTACGGCAAGCTCTGAATCGTTGCGTGTTGTGATTGTCATCCCTGAAATATTTAATTGCTGGCAGGGAGGGGCTACCAATGCAATGCCATTACCAGTATTAGCACGACTTTTGTGGACATGACACAGGCCTTGAGATTTAGTTGAACGGTAGCGTTTAAACTGCAGTTTATGGATCTTTAGTTACGGACTCAATGACGGCTATCGTATTGACCAGCATTGCACTGATTCGTGGCGATGATTGTCCGCTTTAGCTTGCTCATGACGTGAAAAGCCAAGATGCTCGTCCAGCTCGGCGTTTAACGCCGCCTCAACGGTGATTTTGGTTCGCATCTGCCAGAACTCGTTGAGATCCGCCATTTCAGTGTTAAAAAATGATCATTTACACCTGTCCCTGAGACAAGGTGCCCTTTAGGGTATTGGAGCGGGATACCCATAAACTCACATTTTTTGCCTTGCACCCGAGGGCATAAGAAACTGACGAGTTTCAAGGACTATACCCAAGGGGCACCCTGTCTGAGCAGTTACCGTAAATTCTGACTACTCGCTGAGTAGTTACGCTTTGTTTTTCATTGTGTGGCTATCCTCTCCCATTGTTGGGGTTAATGATAGGCAATTACACAGATTGCAGTACAGTCTCCTTGCTTTTAAACAGCGTTGTTTGAGTTTTGTTCATGCGCGCGCTCTTTGTGTATATTCAAAGTGCGTCAGGCGTGTTTCTCCGTTTTGGTATAAACCTCATTATTGCGCCTGGGCCCGACAGCTAAAACAAGTACCTTTACTTTAGAGCCATCAATACATCAGGATGATAGGTGACCGCCCAACTCATTGAGTTTAATGCTTTTTGTTGGAATAGCGGGTAACCACATCCGTATGGTTGATTGCTTTGTCGGCATCAAAGGTTGTTAAGCGTTCGATAGCCATTACTTGAAGGCGTAAGTCTTCAAGCTCATTTTGCATCTCTTCAAAGGTTTCAACTGGTAAAATGACAGCAGAAGGGGTGTTGTTCTTCATGGCCACAAAGCGGTCTTGCTTGCTGCTGGTTAAAGCATCAAAAAAGCGTTTGGCAGTGCGAGTAAAGTCGGTGATGGAAACAGATGGGTCTTTTTTTTAAGCAAAGCAGCCATAATAATGGACTCTTTAAATTTCTAAATCAGTGGCCACGCGTTACCGATAACTATACAAAAATATGATAATTATGCGAGTAGTTATGTGATTATTGGCTGTATCGGTTGTTTGGTATGATTGCTTTAGCCTTGGTGCAGACGTGTTCGTCTTATACCTTATTGTTGTGCTGGAGGATGTTTTTATTGGTTTTAGCGCATTGTGTTGAAATATGGTGATATTTACCAAAGCCTCTTGGCGCACTTGAGAGTCAATAACCTCAATAGGTGGCAGTAATGTATAATGGTTAACCAGTTGGTTTTTAATGATGTTGGTGGCTGGCGTGATCCATCCCCTGATGATAAGGCTAGTCGAAAATTTATGAAATACGTGCCGTGGTGGGCTTGAGGTGGTGGTGAGGTTTTTGTTTGATGAGTTGCCAGCTAGCCCCCCTGGCTTCTTAACCCATCGAGTTTTAAGTTTTTTTATTTCAGTTGGTTAGGCGTTTATCAGGTTATTGGATGGTCGCTCATTTTGTCCGTCTTTGGTGATGTTTCCACTCACAATTTAAAGAGTAAAAATATAAGCATGTTAAAAGCAGGTATCTTTATCGATATGGAAAACCTGGTCATTAATGGTGGCTGGGGGATGAGGCTAGGCGCTATCAGAGAGTTGGTTGAAGCCCAAGGTACGATTATTTTAAGGGCAAATGCCTATATGGCAGTAGACTCAAACAGGGAGAGAAGAGATCCCGAATATCGAGAGAAGTCGGAGAAATATCGCGATAAAATCAGAATGGCTGGCTTTCATATCGTCGAGAAAGAGATTAAACGCTACCGTAATGAGGATGGGACTGAAACCGTTAAGGCCAATGCGGATCTTGATATGGCGGTTGATGCGCTGCTTCAAGCTGAGAATCTGGACTATATAATGATTGGTAGTGGTGACGGTGACTTTCTACGCCTGGTGCGGGCGCTGCAGAATAAAGGGAAGCGTGTGGATGCGTTGGCATTTGCGAACGTCAGTAGTGAGCTAAAACGAGAGGTTGACTACTATTTTCCCGGTTCGATTGTGCCTGGTATTTTATCGATACCCGATAATGCAAAGCATCAAAAATTTCGTGGGATTTTACAAAATGTTCAGGGTAAAGGGTTTGGTTTTTTATCTACGCGTACCGGTTTCAAGGTGACCGATATTGGCGAGGGGATATTCTGCCATATCTCCAGCCTGCGTGAAAATGGCGAGTCAATGTCCAATGAGCGGTTTCTAGAACTCTCCAAAAGGAGCGCGATCATTGAGTTTGAAAAAATTAACGCCCCCAAAGGGGTGCAGGCAGAGAATGCTGTGGTTTATCAAGCGAGCTCATAAATCTGGGTGACGTTATCTGGTCACTCTTCTCTGTTAACAATCGCTAGTTCCCGGGGGCAATCTCCATAAAGTGCATGAAATAAGCGACTAGTAGCGCTGTCGTGAGAATGGTTATGATGATGCTTTTTATGCCCATTGTGCTGTTCTCGTTGGTTAATGAAACTGTCAACAGTATCAATAGGCTTTGAGTGATAATCAATTCGAAAAAATTCAGCTTTATCGCTATAAAACCTTTGAGTTGAAAGCTCTGCAGGCTGAGAAAGTGGGTATTACAGGCAAAACTGCCGTATCAGTTTTGATAGTAATTCAACGGTTGGTTGAATTTTATCGAGTGCTAGATATTCATCCGGTTGATGTGCCTGATCGATATTGCCGGGGCCCAGGATGATCGTCTCAATGCCAAGCTCTGTTAAGTAAGGCCCTTCGGTACAGAAAGCGACCGCGTGGCTATGGCAGCCACTGTGTTTTTCTGCCGCTTTCACAATGGCGGAATTTGCATCGGTATGCATCGGCGAAGTGCCGCGGATGAGCGACTTATGTCGCCAGCGAATCGCACTGTGTTTGAACAGGGTATGCATGCGCTCTGTTAGCTCACGCCGTAGCTCATTGAGCTCCATGCCGGGCAGTGCGCGCAGGTCGAAATGCAATTCGCACTGTTCACAGATGCGATTAGGGTTGTCGCCACCTTCAATATAACCCAGATTGAGTGTTGGTTCGGGAACCGTAAAACGGTCATCTCGATAGCGCTGTTGTAGCTCGCCTCGCCACTGAATCAGCTCAGCAATCACCCGTTGCATCGCTTCAAGGGCATTGACGCCGAGCGCAGGATTGCTGGAGTGACCACTGCGCCCGGTGAGATGGATCGATTCCATCATGATCCCTTTATGGGCATTGACGGGTTTCAGACCGGTGGGCTCGCCAATCACCGCATAACGTACATTAGGGCAGCCTTGCTTAACCAGCGCTATAGCACCATCCATGGAACTCTCTTCATCCGCGGTGGCAAGAATAAAGACCGGCTGTTTCAGGTCGCTGGCGTTAAATGGGTGCAGAGCCTCGATCGCTAGTGCAAAGAAACTTTTCATATCCGAGGTGCCGAGGCCATAGAGCTTATTATCGGTTTCGGTGAGCTTGAATGGGTCGTGATGCCAGCTGTGCTGGTCATAAGGGACGGTGTCGGTGTGACCTGCAAACATCAGTCCTTGGCTGTGTTCATCAACCGCGCCATAACTTGCGAGCAGGTTTGCTTTGTGAGGTTGATTGGGTAACGGTGTGATCGCGACCTGGAAGCCGAGACCGTCGAGCCATGAGGCCAGCAGATCAACCACCTCTCGATTGCTGGTATCAAACTCGGGGTTAACACTGCTCATCGAAGGAAGTGCGATAAGCTGTCGCAGCATCTCATTTAGTTTGGGGGATTTTAAAGTCATACGAGATTGTAGATAATAAAGGGCTACTTTGCCAAATCTAAAGAGATAACGATGCGAATGATGGGTCTTATATTAATGCTGTTTTCATTGGATGCATTGGCGCTGCCGTTTCCTGCTGATTGGCGTCTGCCAACGGCAAGGGAAATGACAGCTGAACCACCATTAAAGCAGGTAAGGATTGAGGGGGACTTTAATCAGGATGGTCAGCTTGATTATGCTTTTTTATTAAAGAGCGTCAACTATCCAGGGGAAGGTTTGGTTGTTTATATGTCGACGGTAAGGGGGTACGAGTGGCGGGTGCTTGACCGAGTGGAGTGGGGCGAGGCATACGCGGGCGCCGGATTGAAAATGCGCATCAAACTGGCGATGCCCGGTCATTATACGACTGCTTGCGCGTTAGGTTACTGGGCATGCGGGCCGCAAGAACCCGGTGTGCTTGAGTTGAAGTGGGTTGCGATCTATCAAGACCGCTTTGATGGTGCGATTGCAATATGGTTTTGGGATCAGGGCATCCATCAGTTTAAAAAGATTTGGTTAGGTACTTCTGGTGATCACTAGCGGTATGAGTTAAGCCTCTGCCAGCGGCTCTTCGATCTGCTGAAGCATGATTTTAGCGGCTTTTTGCTGTGCGATTTTGAGTTCGCTGAAGAGAGTCTTGGCTTCGTCGAGGTTGCCTTCTTTGGCCAGTGATTCCATCTTGAGTGAGACCTTACTGAGTGGCTTCGCACCAAACTGCGCGCTGGCGCCTTTAATTGAATGTGCTGCGAGTTCTAGTAACCCCAGGTCTTCTTGGAGGATAGCGCTCTCGGCTCGGTTGATATTACCGAGTGCATTTTGAGTATGCTGTTCAATGGTGTCTGGAAAGCGGTCGCCAAACATTTTTTTGAGTTGGTTGAAGGGTTCAAAATCCAGTATTTCCGATTTTTCAAGGGGCTCACTGGTAGACTGAACTTGGCTTTCATTACTGATGTCATCAACCATCTCAACTTTGTGGTCTAGCCACTTAATTAAAATATTTTCAAGCGCTACCTGGCTGACTGGCTTTGATATGTAATCATCCATCCCTGCATTTAAGCATTTCTCTCGATCAGATTTCATTGCGTTGGCGGTGAATGCGATAATCGGCGGGTATTCCTGGTCGGGCTCCTTTTCCTGTAGTTTGCGGATTTCTGCGGTGGCTTCAAAGCCATCCATTTCCGGCATCAGGCAATCCATAAAGATTAAATCAAAATCACGAAGTTTAGTTAACGCGAGCGCCTCTAGTCCATTGCCGGCGGGAGTGACGGTGCAGCCATAACCTTCGAGCATTTCCGTGGCGACATTAATATTGATGGGGTTGTCTTCAGCAAGCAGTATCTGCGCATTGGTTAGCATCGGTTTTTTACGAGGCCCTGCAATTGATTCCTGGATGGTATGTCGTGTGACCAGCGGTATTTCATGCTTGGATTGTTTTGCATTCCAGATCAATGAGAGGACTAATGGCAGCTCAAATGGATGAGTGGGTTTTTCTAAATAACCATTCAACGCTAGAGATTGTAAATTTCTACGGTCCTCTTTTCTTGGGAACGACGTGACAAACAAGATGACGCCGTTAGTGAGTAATTTTTTTTTGATATTTCAATGACAAGTTCCTCGCCATCCATACCAGGCATTTTATAGTCGATGATGGCGATATCAAAAGGATCGTTGTTACGGATACCTTGTTGTAATGCATTAATTGCCATTTTACCGCAAGTGGTACTGACAACCTCTCTCATCTCTAATGTCGATACCTGTTCTTCAAATATCATCCGCGCTGTTGCACAGTCATCAACAATTAATATTTTTAGCCCTTTTAAATGATCGAAGTTTTTTATAGTGAGCAGCTCTTCGGATGGCTCAGGATTTATAGTTAGTTTGATGGTGAAACTAAAGGTTGAGCCAATACCTTTTTGACTTTCGACCTTAATGTCTCCATTCATCAAAGAGCAGAGTTGTTGACATATCGCAAGCCCAAGTCCGGTGCCGCCATATTTACGTGTGGTAGAACTATCTTCCTGATCAAACTTATTAAAGACATGCGATAGATTTTCTTGTGCTATGCCGATGCCTGAGTCTTTTACTGATATCTTGAATTCGGCAATATGACTGTTTACTTGTTTTTCAGGGATTGATTCTACCGTGAGTAAAATATTCCCTTGTTGCGTAAATTTAACTGCATTACTAAGCAGGTTTAATAAAATCTGACGTACCCGGCCAGGGTCGCCAATGACAAATCGTTTTGTATCAGGTTTGTATCTAAGCAGTATTCCAATGTTTTTTTCTCGGCACTTTAATGCCATTAACTCAGAAACGTCCTCAGTTAATAATTGAAGATCAAAAGGCAGCTCTTCAAGCTCCATCTTTCCCGCTTCGATCTTTGAAAAATCGAGGATGTCATTGATGATGGTCAGTAAAGCATCGGCAGAACTCATGGTTGCGTTGGCGTAACTACGTTGTTTTGACGTGAGTTTGGTGTCTAGTAATAGTCCAGACATGCCGATAATTCCATTCATTGGTGTGCGTATCTCATGGCTCATGTTGGCCAGAAATTCAGACTTTTGCTGTGTGGCAGATTCGGCCGCCTCTTTTGCCTCCAGTAGCGCAAATTCAGCATGCTTTCGGTCAGTGACGTCTAATATTGTTCCCGTTGATAAAACTGCATTTCCTTGTTTGTCGTAAGTGGTTTCACAGCGTTCGTTGACGTATTTAATGATACCGTCATTCATTAATAAGCGGTGTTCGATATTATATGATTCTTGGTTTTTGATAGAATTTTCATAGGACTCTTTTACCATCGCTCTATCATCTGGATGAACTACATTCATGAGAATATCATATGATGCATTCGTTTTTATTTGGTCAACATCAAAAATCCGGTACGCTTCATTTGACCAGGTTAATTCATTGGTTTTAATGTCGAGCTCCCAGCTTCCCATATGAGCCATCTGTTGAGCGAGAGCCAGACTGTGCTCTTTTTTCTTTAATTCATTTTCAGCAAGTTTTCGTTCTGTGATATCCGTTCTAATCGCAATGTAGCTTTCTGGTTCACCGTCTTCATCAAGAAAAGGAACAATAGTTGTGTCGACCCAATAGAGATTGCCATTTTTTGATTTATTACATACCTCGCCATTCCAGACTTTTCCTGACGAAATAGTGTGGTACATCATTTTAAAGAAATATTTTTCATGATGTCCAGAATTAAGTATACGATGGTTTTTCTCTAGTAACTCTTGTCGACTATAGCCGGTGATCTCCGTGAATTTGTCATTTACAAAGTGGATGGTGCCAGTGACGTCTGTGATGGCAACAATGGCGTGTTGATCTAGCGCAAAGCGCTGTTCTTCTAGATCAATCAGTGCCTCCTGGATTTCCAGACTGCTCTGCTCCATGACTAGTTCTTGTTCCAGTCGTGCTGAATTCATGTGATTAAATGCATCGGCAAGGATACCTATCTCATTATTTTCTTTCACTACGACTTGTTGGTCGGTTCTTCCCGCAGCAATTGCCTTACTGGCTTCAACTAGTTGAGTGATGGGATGTGTGATGCGCCTTGCCAGAAATATGGCGAGCCCGGCGACTACGATGCTAGTGATTAAAAATATTATCAGCACGATATTTTTGAGTCGGTGTGCTGGCGCAAGCGCTTCATCACTATTGATTTCACTGATGAGAACCCAGTTTATTCCGGGTAATCGTACCGTCTGGTGAACACCGATGACTTCGCGCCCATTAGGGCCAGTGTAATTAAAGGAAATTTCACTTTCATCATCATTTATATCGTTATTGTTAACATGCTCATGTTGCCAGAGTTTGAACTGTTCTGAATTAATTTGGCGCTTTAATACGCCCCCTTTATTGGTTTGGATAAGCGGTGTTCGCAGCCTTCCATCACTACCGACCATGTAATGGACCAGTGATTTATTGTTGACGTTGTTATGTATCAACTGACTGATACGGTCAAGTTGTATTTGAATTGCGAATAATCCAATTACCCGCCCTTGAACATTTAATATGGGTGCGGAAATGAAACCTGTAATATCATTATTGGGCAGTGCGTATGTCCCAAGATCGGAAAAAATAGTTTGATGGTTGTTGAGCGTTTTTCTAGCGCTGCTGGCAAAGCGTGTTGAGGCATGGCGGCCGCTAAAAAGATTGCTGCCAAGGTCTTCCCCATTACCGATAGTGAAGAGAATATTACCGTCGAGATCAATTAAAAATAAGTCGTGGATGTAGTCATACTGGCGTGAGAAACTAATCAGATCTTTTTGGTTGGCTTTTACGAGCGCTTTCCAGCGTTCACTTTTGGTAAATTCAGCCAAGCTGCTGTGGCTGACTTCATACTCCTTTTTTAGCGATGTTAGGAAATCGGCATTACGTTGGTTTTCGGCCTGGCTATTGATGTCCATGAAGCGGTAGGAAAACCAGTTACGCACAAATTTTGCGCTGTCGCGGGCATCTTGCTCAAGTTTTTGTGAGACGGTTTCATGAAGCCCGTTACTTGCCTCGCGATATCCCATCCATGCGGTTAGTGTCATTGGCAGTAGTGACAGTAGTAAAAACTATAAAAATAAACTACGAGCGAGAGAGGTACGCGCTTTTCTGCGAACTGGAACAGCATTTTCTGGAGATGTATTCACGGGGTTTCATTCCCCTGCTGGCGACAATCTGGCGTGATCGCCTGCTTTTTTTTCTGAGAAATGGTGTTGTTGCTATCGGTGATGATGAAGAGTGGTGATGTGATTCGAGCGCTAAATAGGACACGATATTTTTTATGGTTTTTCATCCCCAATTCCTTTTGGTTTTTCTGGTGCGAATTCCATTCGTTACCTTGATGTAACGGCTAAATCGCTAACGCTTGTGTGGCTGCTCTGTGATCAGTTTTCGTGACTATTGGGTCAAAATTATCGCTAATCAATAAGTCACATAATCATTTTATCGGAGTGTCCTCATTTTCTTTACATTCATTAAATGGTAGTGAGTTGGCCTTATTGTTGTTTGGCTCGCGCTAGACTATCGGCTGGTTCTGTTGCCGCGAATGCCTCGCGGTATATTGGGTGGCTGGAATATATGCTTAATATGGGCTGGTATTGGGGTGAACACTGCCGTTACTATGGTGTGGCTTGCTGTTTTTATTGTGATTTCAATGATGATGCAGCAACAAAATCTGATTTTTATGCGTGGGGGTATGTAAATGGAGATGTCACGATGGGGGTGACGGGCGAATCACGCCGTATTAGGCTTGATGAGATTAGTGATCAACTGCTTGCCGATGGCTTGATTGATAAAAAGCAGCATGAGATGTTGATGCTGAAGGCGCGTTTTCGTGATACGGGTGAGCAGCATCCATTTGCGATTGTGGCAAGTCACGAGCTGAGCACCATCACTCAACCACCACAAGTGTTAACCCAGGATTTTTTGAGCCAGTGGTTGGCAGAGAAGCTTTCGATGCCCTATCGCCGCATTGATCCACTAAAGGTCGATGTCGCACGTGTTGCTGCCGTTGTTTCATATAGCTATGCCGAACGAAACAAGCTGCTGCCGATTGAAATGGGGGTGTCGCATGTGGTGATTGCGACAGCAGAGCCCTATCAGACGGCATGGATGAAAGAGCTTGAGCATATCCTGAATAAAGAGATTCGGCTTGAGATGACTAGTCCTGCCGATATTGAGCGTTTTCGCATTGAGTTTTATGCCATCTCTAAATCAGTGGTGGGGGCCAATGATGATCAGCATATGGCAGTATCCAGCGGGATTAATAATCTTGAGCAGATGCTGGAAATGGGTAAGGCGGGTAGTCTGGATGCGAATGACCAGCATGTGGTCAATATTGTGGACTGGCTGTTGCAGTACGCTTTTGATCAGCGAGCCAGTGATATCCATTTAGAACCGCGGCGTGAGCAGGGCAATATCCGTTTTCGTATCGATGGCATGTTGCATCAGGTGTATCAGCTACCGGCGACGGTGATGGCGGCAGTGGTTAGCCGAATTAAGATTTTGGGGCGGATGGATCTGGCTGAAAAGCGGCGCCCGCTGGATGGTCGTCTGAAGACCAAGGCACCGAATGGTAAAGAGGTGGAGCTGCGTCTCTCAACGATGCCGACGGCTTTTGGTGAGAAAATGGTGATGCGTATCTTTGATCCGGATATTCTGGTGAAGAATTTTTCTGATCTTGGTTTTGGCCGGGCAGAATCTGCACAGTGGGGCGGAATGATTGATAAGCCACATGGCATTATCCTGGTGACGGGGCCGACCGGCTCCGGTAAAACGACCACGCTCTATTCAACGTTGAAGCACCTTGCTAAGCCAGAGCTGAATATTTGTACCATTGAAGACCCGATTGAGATGGTGGTGCCTGATTTTAATCAGATGCAGGTGCAGCACAATATAGACCTCGCCTTTGCTGATGGTGTGCGTGCGCTGTTACGGCAGGACCCAGACATTATTATGGTGGGTGAAATACGTGATCGTGAGACGGCCGAGGTGGCGATACAGGCGGCGCTAACGGGCCACTTGGTACTATCGACGCTGCATACCAATGATGCGGTGCTCGCGATTACACGGTTGTTAGAGATTGGGGTGCCACAATACATGATTAGCGCCTCGGTCATTGGTGTGGTGGCACAGCGCCTGGTGCGGACGTTATGCCCACACTGTAAACAGCCCGCCGTGCCGGACAAAGAGCTGTGGCGGGCGTTGAGTCAACCGTGGAAGAGCGCGCTGCCTGAGAAAATCATGGCGGCAACGGGTTGCCTAGAATGTCGCCAAACGGGCTACGCGGGGCGGGTGGGTATCTATGAGATGATGACGCTCTCGAGCGGCCTGCGGGAGTTATTGCATCATCAGAAGGTTGATATTGCTGAGGTGCGACAACTGGCGCAAAAAGAGGGCATGCGGCCATTGCGCATTAGTGGCCTGCAGAAGGTGGCGAAGGGGGTTACCTCGTTGGATGAGGTCTTTAGAGTCGCGCCGCCGCCGCAGATGGATGGGTGATGGCTGCGCTATTGCCTTGGCTGGAGCGCATTGATCAATGCGCTGGCTGAGATATCCATCGAAGTGTCGGATGCGGTGGCATTTGCTTTTAGCTGCTGATGGGCATCTTCGCGTGTCATTTGATTCCGCTCCATTAAAATGCCAGTGGCTATTTGAGTCAGGTTATTTTGTTCTTTTTCTTCGATGCGCCCTAGTGAACTGGCGATAGCAAAGATGACCTTAGCCGGGGTGAACGGCTTAACGATGTAATTCAGTGCGCCCTGGGCCATGGCGTGTCGTAGGACTTCATCTTCTGTTACCGAAGTGCAGTACACGAAGGGGACGTGTTGTTGATTGAGTGCTTTGGCGGTATCGATGCCGCTCATGCCAGCCATGTGGTGGTCGAGCAGTACCAGGTCAAACTGCTTTGTCTTGATCTCATTTAGTGCGGCTTCGCCGGACTCAGCACCAGTGACTTCATAGCCCAGTGAGCTGATGATGGCGCTGAGTAGTGCGCGGATATTGGGATCGTCATCGACGGTCATTATGTGGGGCATGCGCTCATCCTTGTTGTCGTATGCGGCCTAGGAGGCTGTCGGTTATATCAATTCCGCTAGGAGTGACTTTCGCTGAATTGTCGCACCATTTCTGACAGCATCTGCAGGTCACTATCGAGTTGCTTTTCACGTTGCTGAATTTGTTGTGAAAATACAGTAAATGTTTCGATCAGTTTTGCTTTTTCATCTTGTTCATGGTCTCCAAAGTGTTCACGATAATATTGCCGTAAGGTTTCAAGCATGACTGAACACTGTGTTTCATTTATCTCTGTTTTGCACAGGGTTTCGAGGAATGTGCCTTCAATATTGAGTGGTGATTTCTTGAATAGTCGCTCGTGTCGAGAAACGATCTGCTGAATGATGTCTGCTGCTTCGGTTTCGTCAATGTCCGAGACCAGGCGAGATATGTCTGAGGAAATCCCAGCCGTTTGTGTTTGCGCGGCAGGCTCAGCGGGTGTCGGCAGGTTAAATGCGGCTGCGCCAAAGCGCTTAAGCCCCGCATCAATGAGTGGCTGTAGTAGCTGTTTAGCTTCACCTTCACTGGTCTCTGGGTACTGTAGGTAAGAGAGGATGGCGACGGATAGATAGTCGCCAGAGAGCCCCGTGTTGGCCGCCGTATCTGGCGTGGTTTTGGGCGTAGAAATATCACTCGTATCACTGTTGAGCTGGCCTTTATCGTGCCAGTATTTGCTGAAATGATGTGGTTTTTTACTGGCGATAAGTTTATTGTCGATGCGCGTGGCAAGTGTTTGAATGCATAGGCTTGCAGGGCTTTGTGGCTGTGCAATGATGAGGGGAGTTTGCAGGCAAACCGCAGCGCTAACCATTGGGTCTTCCGCAATACTGCCGATGTAACCAATGCGTGTCTGCAGGTATTTTTTTGCGGCGGCAGAAAAGCGACGGAACACCTCATTTGCCTTTTGCGGGCTAGCGGCACGATTGACAATGGTGTAAATCGGTTGTTTGAGTTGTTTGCGTTTCATCACTCGCATGAGCGCAAAGGCATCCGTGAGTGAGGTCGGTTCAGGTGTGATCACCAAGATACAGTATTGTGCTGAGGCGAGAAACTCTAATACGGCTTCTCCAATACCCGCGGCGGTATCTATTAACAGGTAGTCGAAGCGCGATTCTAGCTGCGCCAGTGCCTGTGATAGCACCTGATGTTGTGTCTGGTCTAGTTCTGCGCATGCTGAGATCCCAGAGGCTGCGGGCACGACCTTGATGCCATTAGGGCCATCAAGCATGATTTCATCGATACTTTTTTCACCATTTAGCAGGTGTTCGAGGGTGAACTCAGGCCTTAAATTCAGTAGGATGTTGATATTGGCGAGGCCGGTATCCGCATCTAGTATGCAGACCTTTGCCCCTAGTTTTGCGAGTGCAATGCCAAGGTTGGTGCTAACGCTGGTTTTGCCGACGCCACCTTTGCCACTACTGATGGCAATAACACGCGTGGGGCGGGTGAGTGGTCCCGCCGTTGGATCAGCGGGTATCTTGGATGCTGAAAGGATGGGTGCTGGTATGTGCATGATTGGTGGTACAGCGCTGCTGCGATGAGGCCGCGTTGCTAGATCCGCTCCCGTTCAGAGTGACTAAGGGTAATGGTATCGCTAGATTGCATTGTTTTAACACCATTTATATCATCTTTTTTATGTGCTTGCGTCGTGGTGCTGTTTTTGACGGGTGCGGGACTAGACATTTTAATGGTATCTGCCGCGTTAGTGGCAGATTGAGTGGGCAAGTTTTCATCAACTTTCTGTGTAATAACGGGCGAAGCGGTACCGATAGGCATCATGCGCTGCGCCAGTGGGGTCAGTGATCGTCCCAGGTGTTGTTCGTAGATCGGGGTAAATACCATGATGTTTTGAATGTAATTGCGAGTCTCTTTAAACGGGATGGTTTCGGCCCAGAGATCTGCCTCGACCCGTCTATTCTCGGGAATCCAGCGTTTGACTCTCGACTGACCAGCATTATAAGCGGCGAGGGCGAGAACGGGGTTGTGATTGAAGCGCTTCATCATCTTGCCCAGGTGCTTCATGCCGAGCTTTAGGTTGGTATCAATGTCGATCAGCTGGATGCGATTTTTGAGGCGAATACCGGTGCCTAGTGTTAACTGTTTGGCGGTACGCGGCATCAGTTGCATTAACCCCATTGCACCCGCGCTAGAGCGGGCATCGGAAGTGAAGGCACTCTCCTGGCGTATCAATGCAAAAGCGAGCGCGGCATCGACGTTATTTTCATTGGCCTTGAGTGTGATTTTATTTTGGTGGGCAAGTGGAAAGCGCACATTGAGGTCATCACGATGTTTCGTGCGGGCAATGGTCAGGATGGCGCGGTCATGCCAGCCCCAGCCATGGGCTAATTGGCCTGCCTGATGAAGTTGCTCTTCGCTCATATGCTGGGTGGCGTGAAACCACTCTCTGCGTGCTTCAAGCGCACGGCCGAGCATAAACAATTCGCGTGCCCTTAAAATGCCTGGTAATTGCTCAACGTCGCGGGCAAGTTCAGTATTTTGCAGCAAGTCGACATGTTCGAAGCGGTAAGGGCGTTCTAGTTTATCAGCAGATAGAAAGCCATAATAGCCACGGCTCATTGCCAGGGTGCTGTAGATCGTCTCGGCCTCTAGCTGTTGGCCCAGTGCCTCTAGTGTGCGCGCGCGCCAATATTGCCAGCGTGTCATTTGCTGTTCATCGTCGCTTAATTGGTAGAGCCAGGCCAGCGCTGCATCCCAGTTCTGCTGGTTGAGTGCGGTACGTACGCGCCATTCGCGTAGTGACTGGTCGGCCGGTTTTTCTTCAAGCACGGCAAGCCAGCTGAGCGCTTCAGGTTTGTTACGCAGTGCCATCGCCATTCCTATCGCGCGCTCAACGCTGCTGATTTCAGCATCGCTGAACGGATAACGGGCACTTATTTGTGTTTGCCATGCGTTGGCGGCTTTGATTGGATGGGTGCGCGCCATGCGTTTTAGGCCGTGTACGACGATGGTGTTTCGCATTGGATGGGCGTTGGCAAAGCGTTTTGTTGAAAGAACGCGTGATGGTTTACGGTGTACTTCAATCCATCTGTTGGCCCAGACGCGCTCTTTTTGGGATAGCAAACGCGTGAGGTAGCGAGTCAGGGTTAATTTACGTTTATTCATCGCCAGTTGAATGCGCTGCCATGCGAGCGCGTCATCGATAAAGCCCGCATCGTACCAGGCAGTAAATAGTGGATCGCAGGCGCGGGGTTGTGAGTCGCCCACCAACCATAGTTGCTGTAGGCCATCGAAGGCCGCTTTCTGGTCACCTTTCTTGAGTAGAGCGCGGCGGTAATAGCAGGCTAGTGTGACATTACTACTAGGTCGGTAATGTTGCTCAAGCTCTTTCCAACGTCCCTTTTGCGCGAGCTTTTTGATCCAGCGAAAATGGAGCCGCGAGCTGAGAGGGCTATCATGAAAGGTGTCGATAAATGCGTTAATCTCCTCCGCAGATCGTTTATGCAGTCGAGTCCGCAGGTATTCATAGCGTAGATATGGATAGAGTGGATAATCTTGCAGTTGGGACGCTAATTTTTTGAACTTGGTGATTGCACCGCGCTGTAACGCCTGCTCTGCCGTCACAAAAGCGGCGCGCTGTTGATCAATTATTGACGCACCCTGATCATTAAGGTCTACAGGGGAATTAGCCCAAGTATTTGATGCAATAGATAATACCGCGCATGCGACAAGACTGGAGAGGTAAAATTTCCGAATAATTTGAGACATAAAACTGGTTATGAAATTTTCATGCCAGTTATGTAGCGTGGTCGTTCAGATTGGGTAAAGCAGGAGAGCGTTGGGCGGTACATGGTGGCACCGCCCAGCGAGAGGACGTTTTTACGACGCCATATCTTTCAGTGCTTTTAGTGGCTGAACCTTAACAACATTGCGGGCGGGTTTTGCCTTGAAGGTCATCTCTTCGCCAGTGAAAGGGTTGGTGCCTTTGCGGGCGCGAGTCGCTGGCTTGCGATTGACTTTCACTTTCAGGATGCCGGGCAGGGTAAATACCTGAGCAGAGCCTTTTTTGATGTGCCCCTCAATGACGACTTTTAATTCATCAAATACCGCGGCGATTTCTTTTTTAGTCAGGCCTGTTTTTTCAGATAGGTGTCCAAAAAGAGCGGTGCGAGTGAATGGCTCTTTGATCGCTTTTACGCGAGGCGTAGCAACAACTGCTTTTTTGGTGGATGCCTTTTTCTTTGTTGCTGCTTTTTTCTTAGTAGCCATGCTTGTCTCCTCAGTTTTTTAAGTGTGCCGTTAAACTATGCAGTTAAACAAGATCGTGTATCGTATTGTATCGGTGAAGGCAGAATAACAACGTGTTTAATAAAGCGCAACGGTTTGTTACGGTGTTGTTTAAAGTAAGGTTGAGGCTATTAATCTCGGAATAAATCATTATTTATGTCGAAACGACTTATTGGTAAAACTAAGGTCTCTTTAATATCGGGGGGAGCCGTTATATTGCTGTGCCGAGCAAAGAGGTAAAAGAGGCAAGTGATTTTACCGGTTTATCTCGTGGCTGGCTTAAGTGACGTTGCCTTTTTCGTTTACTTGCAGCGGGTGGGTGTTAACGGTAAGCGGCAGAGAAACAGCGAGGAATAGTGCGTTTTGTCTTATAAAATTGAGGATGTGGTTTGTCATGGCGGGTAATGCACAGCAGGTTAGATTTGCGATTAGGATTTCTGCCGAAGATTATATTTATTATTATAAGGGCCAGGCAACGCAGGTGATTGTGAATGCGCACGATGGTCGCCGAGTGCAATTCCCGGCGAGTTGCCTGCAGCCTTTTGTATTGCATGATGGCGTCAATGGTGTATTTAGCTTGCGCTTTGATGCCGATAATAAGCTGATCGGTTTAGATAAAATTGGTGAGTTACCATAGCTTATGGGCAGCTCTATTAATTCATGAACGCAGCGCTTAAACCCCCAATCCGCTACATCAGCGTTGCCCATTTTGGCAATAGTCCCGTTACGGTGTGCCCCCTTGGGTATTACCTGCTATTGACGCCTTGAGGTAACGAATTTGGCATTCAATCTGCCACGCTCAAAATTAATAGAGGCGTCCTTATGAATGAAATGAAAAAGCTGCTTGAAGTGATGTCTCAATTGCGTGACCCCAAGAGTGGCTGTGCGTGGGATCTGCAGCAGGACTATCATTCAATCGCTCCCTGTACGATTGAAGAGGCCTATGAGGTTGTTGATGCGATTGAGCGTGGGGACATGGATGACCTGTGTGACGAGTTGGGTGATCTGCTATTTCAGGTGGTATTTTATGCTCAGATTGCCAAAGAGGAGGGGCGCTTTGATTTTGCGCATGTGGCTGAAACCATTGCAGCGAAATTAATTCGCCGTCATCCACATGTGTTTGATGGTGCACAAGCTCCAGCGAGTGACCATGGTGCTGCGTGGGAAAAGATTAAGGCGGATGAGCGGCGAGAAAAAGGTGTCGCTTCATACAATCAAGGTGCACTGAATGGCATTGCGGTGACACTGCCCGCGTTAACACGCGCGGTAAAACTGCAAAAGCGTGCGGCTGGTGTTGGTTTTGACTGGTCTGAGATTAGTGAGGTATTGGATAAGGTGCAGGAAGAGCTGGATGAGGTGCGGGAAGTGCTTGAGCAAAACCAGGGTGAGCTACGTATGCGGCACGAGGTGGGCGACTTGTTGCAGGCGGTGAGTAATCTTGCACGTCACGCCTCGATTGATCCAGAGAGCGCGCTACGTGAGGCAAATCGGCGTTTTGAGCGTCGCTTTGGCTTGGTTGAGGCGCAGTGCGTTGAATTGGGGGTTTTGCCTCAGGATGCCGGTTTGGCAGCGCTTGAGGCGATGTGGTTGAAGGCCAAGTTGGCAGAATAATAGCGTTGAATCTGCTGGGTGCGAGCAGTTCGCGCCATTTTTTTGTAATGCCGCTATTTTTAGGTGGGTAAATGGCGCGCGATGGCCACCGTTAATTTTTCTATCAATACAGTCTATTATCACTTTTTTCCTGATTGTTTCTAATGTTTTCTCGAGATTGGCATGATCAATGCCCTTAACTGAATTAAGGGGATGAGCATATTGAGCCGCTAATAATAGCGAAGGATCTCGAAATGGCCATTTCCGAAGGGATGTTGGATGGCTTGGCAAGGATGTAAACCTGAACATTGGAGGATACGCAGATGATGGACATGATGATAGAAGCAATATTGGTGGCTTTCACATTGGGCGGTGTTATTGGCGCAGCGGTCGCCGTTCATTTGAAATCGTCAACTGACACGAGTAAGCAGTGGTCGGAAGATGTGGCGCCAGAAGATGAGACACTGGTATATGTGAAAGAAGAGCAGAATCGTCGAAAACGCCGTTAAGAGGGCGTTATTTGTCGGTAGTGGAAGTTGTCGTTCTACAGCCCAATGTGGCTGATAGGCGCTGCAAGTAGCTGAATGTTAGGCGTTTGGCTGATGAGTTGCTTGTAGGTTAACGCCATCAATGCATTTAGGTGGGCTATAATAGGGCGGTTTTCGCTATTTGCATTTCCGAGTTGCATCAAAAAGAGTCAATGTCATCGCTATCGCGCTATTTTAGTGCGAAAAGCCCCCCCCGCGTATTTCTTATTTATCTTTGATTTTAAACAGATTTATTTGTCTGGTTTGCTTCTTGCTTGTCTCGCGGTATAAGTGTTCACTGTTTTAGCGCATGAGGAGAGTGTTATGGAAGCCCTTCAGTCGGGTTCTGACGTTTTATTTGTATTGATGGGTGCCATTATGGTGCTAGCGATGCATGCTGGATTTGCATTTTTGGAAGTGGGGACGGTTCGTAAAAAGAACCAGGTGAATGCGTTGGTTAAAATCATTGGTGATTTCGCTGTTTCAACCATTGCTTATTTCTTTATTGGCTACAGTGTCGCTTATGGCGTTAGCTTTTTTGATGGTGCCCAGGCGCTCTCTGAAAAGAATGGCTATGAATTGGTTAAGTTTTTCTTTTTATTAACATTTGCAGCTGCGATTCCGGCGATTATCTCGGGTGGCATAGCAGAGCGTGCTAAGTTTTACCCGCAGATGATGGCGAGTTTCGTGTTGGTTGGTGCGATCTACCCATTTTTCGAAGGGATTACCTGGAATGGTGCGTTTGGTATTCAGGATTGGTTAGAAGCTGAGTTTGGTGCGGGCTTTCATGACTTTGCAGGCTCTGTTGTGGTGCATGCAATGGGCGGCTGGATTGCGTTGGTGGCGGTGATTTTTCTGGGTGCGCGCCACGGCCGCTATGGCAAGAATGGCATGGTGTCGGCGCACCCGCCTTCAAGTATTCCATTTCTAGCGCTAGGCGCGTGGATTCTGACGGTTGGCTGGTTTGGCTTTAATGTGATGTCGGCGCAAAACGTCGAAAGCGTCAGTGGGCTGGTGGCCGTAAACTCACTCATGGCGATGGTGGGCGGTATTTTGGCGGCGCTAGTGGTGGGTAAAAATGACCCCGGTTTTGTCCATAATGGCCCGTTGGCTGGATTGGTGGCGATCTGTGCAGGTTCCGATGTGATGCACCCGATGGGGGCGTTGGTGACAGGTTTGATTGCAGGGGGGCTGTTTGTCTGGACATTTATGCTGACGCAAAACAAATGGAAGATCGACGACGTGCTGGGTGTGTGGCCGCTGCACGGCATCTGTGGCGTGTGGGGTGGTCTTGCCGCAGGCATATTTGGCCTAGAAGCGCTCGGTGGTATGGGCGGCGTTAGCTTCATGTCTCAGCTAATTGGTACGCTGATGGGTGTTTCAGTGGCGCTGATTGGCGGCGTTATTGTGTACGGTACGCTGAAAAAAGTGGTGGGGCTGCGCCTAACGCAGGAAGAGGAGTTTAATGGCGCGGATTTGAGTATCCATAAGATTAGTTCTGAGCCGCCAAACTCACAGTCGTAAAGGTTAGGCTTGATTGGGTGCGGGCTGCAGCGAAAGCTGCGGCCCGTCGTCGTTTGAGGTGTTGGGGCTATGTACGGCCGACTGGAAACTTCACCGGAAAAGTAGTAAATTACGCTGTTCTTTATGGTAAATTTTGGATTTGAAATAGTACGACGATGGCGCACAAATTATTTATTAAGACCTTTGGTTGTCAGATGAACGAATATGACTCTGACAAAATGGCGGAGGTGCTCGCAGCATCGCACGGCGCTCAGCTGGTTGATTCCGCTGACGAGGCGGATATTCTGCTGCTCAACACTTGCTCGATTCGTGAAAAGGCGCAGGAAAAAGTATTCCATCAGCTGGGCCGCTGGCGCGAAATGAAAGAGAAACAGCCCAATATCGTGATTGGTGTGGGTGGTTGTGTTGCTAGTCAGGAAGGCGAGGCGATTCGTGAGCGCGCACCGTTTGTTGATCTGGTATTTGGCCCGCAGACATTTCACCGTTTGCCAGAAATGTTGAGTGCAGTGAAGCAGCAGCGCCGGCCAGTGATCGATATTAGTTTTCCCGAGATTGAGAAATTTGACTGCCTGCCAGAACCGAAGGCCAATGGCCCGACGGCGTTTGTTTCAATTATGGAAGGGTGTAGTAAATATTGCACATTCTGCGTGGTGCCTTATACCCGAGGTGAAGAGTTTAGCCGCCCGTTTGATGACGTGCTGAGCGAAATTTCATCGCTCGCGAATCAAGGGGTGCGTGAGGTGAATCTACTCGGGCAGAACGTCAACGCCTATCGTCATGAGATGGACGATGGCACTGAGGCAGATCTTGCCCTGTTGATCACTTATGTTGCCAGCATCGATGGCATTGAGCGGATTCGTTTTACCACCTCACACCCAGTAGAATTCAGTGACAGCTTGATTGACGCTTATCGTGAAGTGCCTGAACTGGTGAGTCATCTACATCTGCCTGTGCAGAGTGGCTCGGATCGTATCTTGGGTGCAATGAAGCGCGGCCATACCGTGCTGGAATATAAATCAAAGATTCGTCGCCTGCGTGAAATTCGCCCCGACATCAGCATCTCGTCTGATTTTATTATCGGCTTTCCGGGTGAGTCGGATGCCGATCACCGTGCGACCATGGCACTGATTGAAGATATCGGTTTTGATCATTCGTTTAGTTTTATCTACAGTGCGCGCCCGGGTACGCCAGCGGCCGCATTCCCTGACGATGTGCCGCATGCAGTTAAACAGCAGCGCCTGGCGCAACTGCAGAAGCGCATTATTGAGATGACGGCTGGTATTAGCGCCTCAATGGTCGGTACTGAGCAGCGAGTGCTGGTGGAGCGAGTATCAAAAAAAGACCCTGCACAAGTGGCAGGACGTACCGATAATAATCGTTGGGTTAACTTCACCGCGGATCAATCGTTGATTGGTCAGTTTGCCAATGTACGCGTTACCGAAGCACTGCCTAATTCTCTGCGTGGTGAGTTGATTGGGCCGCCTAATAGCCGTCATGTTGCTTAGCGAACTAATCAATATAGATAGCGACCAACCGCGTACAGACATCTCGGTGATTTAAGTCGATGTGTTCTGTTTTCTTTTACTTTTAAATATGTGAATCCCATTTTGAGTGATAATCAACAGATTAGTGAACTGCTTTTAGAGCCTGTCGACAACCCGCGTTTGGCTGAACTTTGTGGCCAGTTTGATGGCCATTTGCGCCAGATTGAGGCGCACTTCGGTATTGAGATCAGCAATCGTGGGCATGATTTCCGCTTGGTGGGGAATCCCGATGCCGTGATCGAGGCAAGTAAATTGTTAAAGACGCTGTATGCGGAAACCGACGGTGGAAGGCTTTCTCCTTCGCAGGTTCAGTTGGCATTGCACTCTGCTCCCGCGCTGAAAGAGTTACAGCAGCAAGTACTAGATAGCGTGCAGATTCAGACCAAAAAGGGAGCCATCAAAGGACGCGGAATTAATCAGGCGTTGTACTTACAGCGTATTTTAAGTCAAGAGATCAACTTTGGTGTTGGCCCTGCCGGTACGGGTAAAACTTATTTGGCAGTTGCCTGTGCCGTTGAGGCGTTGGAAAAAGAAGAAGTGCGCCGTATATTGTTGGTGCGCCCAGCGGTTGAGGCTGGTGAGCGGCTCGGTTTTTTACCGGGGGACCTGTCGCAGAAGATCGACCCCTATCTTCGCCCGCTCTATGATGCCCTTTATGAAATGCTGGGTTTTGAGCGTGTTGCCAAATTGATCGAACAAAATGTAATAGAAGTGGCTCCGCTTGCCTATATGCGTGGCCGTACCTTGAATGAGGCCTTTATCATTCTTGATGAGGCGCAAAACACGACCGTTGAACAGATGAAAATGTTTTTGACCCGTGTTGGTTTTGGTTCGACAGTGGTGGTAACTGGCGACGTGACACAGGTTGATTTACCGCGCGGTAGTGACTCAGGATTACGGCATGTGATTGATGTATTGAAGGATATCGATGGTATTAGCTTTACCTTCTTTGAGTCGCAGGATGTGGTGCGTCATCCGCTGGTGCAGCGCATCGTGCAGGCCTATGCTGCCATCGAAGCGCAGGAAGAGAAAGAGGGCGGACGGCGTGGACGTTGAACCCGAGCAGCCCGAGGGCATTGAGCTGGACTTAGTGCTAGATTTACAGCTTGCATTGTCGCAATCGCAAGAGGCTGATCTACCTGTACAGGCAGACCTGGAACAGTGGGTTACGGCAGCGCTTGAAGGTGCAATGGACGAGGTTGAGCTTACCATTCGGCTGGTTGAAAGCGATGAAAGTGCGGCGCTCAACGAGCAGTACCGTGATATGCAGGGGCCGACTAATGTGCTCTCATTTCCATTTGAGGCGCCAGTCGATGTGCCGCTGCCGCTGTTGGGAGATCTTATTATCTGCGTCCCATTGGTGGAGCAAGAAGCGCATGTGCAAGGTAAAACTGTACGTGCTCACTGGGCCCATCTCGTGGTGCACGGGGTGTTACACCTGCGTGGTTATGACCATGTTGATGATAGCGAGGCACGTGAAATGGAAGGTTTAGAGATAAAGATCATGGCATACTTGGGATTCAGCGACCCATATGTGGATGATGGCGAGGTGTAATATGAAGGTGATTTTAGATTTGATGAGCGGAGAACCAATGAAACCAGGAATAGGACAACCATGAATAGCGACCGATCGCCTGAGCCGGCGACTGCAAAAGATGGCTTCTTAGGTAAATTGAAGAAGGCATTTGCACAGGAGCCGGCGGATCGTGTCGAACTTATCGAGACCCTGCGTGAGTCCCAACAGCGCCATCTGCTGGATGCTGATGCGCTGACGATGATTGAAGGGGTACTGGAAGTTTCCGAGATGCAAGTGCGGGACATTATGATCCCGCGTTCGCAGATGGTGGTAGTGGAGCGCGATGCACCACTGAAAGAAATTTTGCCTGTGATTGTTAAATCAGCCCATTCCCGTTTCCCCGTCATCGGCGATGGCAAGGATGAAGTAGAGGGTATTCTGCTGGCAAAGGATCTATTGCCCTATGCACTTAATGGAAGCAAGTCCTTTAATGTGCGTGACGTACTGCGCCCGGCGGCATTTATTCCTGATAGCAAGCGCCTTAATGTTTTATTGAAAGACTTTCGAGCCAGTCGAAACCACATGGCAATTGTCGTTGATGAGTACGGTGGTATTGACGGGTTGGTGACGATTGAAGATGTGCTGGAGCAGATTGTCGGTGAAATTATTGATGAGCATGATGTCGCGGAAGATAGCTATATCATGAAACACAGTGATGTTAACTTTACCGTTAAGGCGCTCACGCCGATCGATGAGTTCAATGACTATTTTGAATCTGAATTCAGTGATAACGATTGCGATACGATTGGTGGCTTAATGATGCGTTCATTTGGTCACCTGCCTCAACGCGGCGAGAAATGTGAGATTGGCCGCTTTCACTTCAAGGTACTGCATGCTGATAGTCGGCGTATTCATCTATTACAAATGAGCTTGCAGGTAGAAGGCACGACTACTTCAACGACTGATAAATAAGAGGGTGGCGCTTGATGTTCGCAACATGGCGCGGCGATTTACTGGCATTGATTGCAGGCGGGTTGTTACCGTTTGCATTTGCGCCTTATGATTATTACCCGCTGGCGATTGTTTCGTTAGTCACCATCTTTCTCATCTGGCTTGACAGTACTGCGCGCCGTGCAATGTGGCGCGGTTTGTTGTTTGGCACCAGTATGTTTGGTGTCGGTGTGTGGTGGGTTTTTATTAGCATGTACCATTATGGCCATGTTGGCTTTGTACTCTCGCTCTTTATCACCTCGGTGTTTGTATTGGTGTTCGCGACCTTTCTTGCAATGACTGGTGGCGTGGCGGTTAAGTTCAGACAGCACTTTAACTTGTCAGCTACGGCAACGTTGTTGTGGTGTTTTCCGGCGGTATGGGTGCTGCTTGAATGGGTCCGTGGCTGGATGTTTACAGGGCTGCCATGGCTCAATGTGGGCTATAGCCAGATCGAAACACCACTCGCTGGTTATGCCCCGTTGCTGGGTGTTTATGGTGTCTCACTGGCCGTTGCACTCAGCGCTGCATTTATCGCGATTGTGATTCGCAATATCTATATTGGTCAAAAATCATGTCATATTATTGCGTTGGCACTGTTGTGGTGTGGTGGTTTGTTGGCGGCTCAGATGAACTGGGTATCGCCTGCCGGTGAGCCGATGAAGGTGACATTGATACAGGGTAATATCCCGCAAGAATTAAAGTGGCTGCCGTCAATGAAGGCCCCCACCATTGATCTGTATGCGCAGCTGACACGTGAAAACTGGGAGAGTGACCTGATTATCTGGCCGGAAACGGCGTTGCCCACATTTTTCCATGAATCAACTAATTTTCTTGCCGGGCTTGCTGAAGAGGCACGTTTGAATCATACGGATATCTTATTGGGACTGGTCTATCTCGATAGAGAGACGCGCCAGTACTACAATACGATGATGAGTCTCGGTAGCGCCACCGGTTTTTATCACAAGCGTCATCTGGTGCCGTTTACTGAATACCTGCCACTAAAAGAGTGGTTGTCGGTACTCGTTGATATTATTCAGGTACCGATGTCAGATTTCAGTGCGGGATCAGATGATCAGCGCCCGCTACCGATGGCAGGGCAAAAGGTGGGCATCTCTATTTGTTTTGAAGATGCTTTTGGTGAAGAGGTGATTATGCAGCTACCAGAGGCAACGCTACTGGTTAATGTGAGTAACGATGCCTGGTTTGCGGATTCAAGTGCACCGCATCAACACCTGCAGATTGCACGGATGCGCGCTAAAGAGAGTGGCCGGCCGCTATTAAGGGCAACCAATACAGGGATTTCCGCGATCATTGATCATCAGGGGCGCTTTCAATCAATTGCACCACAGTTTGAAGAAACGACGTTGAGTGGCACTGTGGTGCCAATGCAAGGCGCGACACCTTATGTAATGGTGGGTAACTCGGCCATATTAGTTTTGATTCTGGGGATGATGGCAGTGCCTCTCGTTAGGCGGCAGAAAGGAGTTATGTGAGGCATGAATCAGCGGGCTATTGTTCAAGTGATTGCGACGACAGTTTTGGCGCTATTCTATCCCTTTGTTATTGCTGCTGAAGCACCTGGTCGCGTGACTCAAGCGTTGAGTGGAGCTGAAATAGTCGAGCATTGTTATTACAAAAATGGCGGGGAAGATCAACGTTCTCGTTTGCTGGTCACCAATACGTTGACCAATGGCAGGAAAGTCTTCAGTGAATATATTCGTTTGTGGAAAAGCTATGGTGGACAAGATGGCATTGTCGATAAGGTCGTACTTTACACTGCATCGGCGCATAACAAGGGGCTGGCTTTTATGCGCTGGGGTTATACAAATGGTAGCGATAGGCTGGCAGATCAGTGGGTCTATTTGCCAGAGATGCGCATCGTAAAGCGAATTTCAAAACGTTCGCCTGAGGAGATGGATTGGGGCTTTAGTGATGATGACCTACGGGTACGTGATATCGATGAAGATGAGTACCGTTTTGTTGAAGAACGAACGGTGGAAGGGAAGGCGTTCTATATTGTTGAAAGTATTCCCAAGCATGATCCTGTTTATGGCAAACGTATCTCATGGTTTAGCAAGGGTAAAGATTGGGAGCACTGCCTTGAAAGCCGCGTTGACTATTTTGATAAAGAAATGAAGATGGTCAAAAAACAGCTTATCACCTGGCGAAAAATCAAAGGGGCGTGGGTATGGGAAACCGGAATTGTGAAAAATTTCAGGACAGATTCAACGATTGTTTATGATGCAAGGGATATTGAAGTTAATGTTGGCTTGAAGGGTCGAGAGTTTTCAACGCGCGCCTTGGCGCGAGGTTATCGGCGCTAAAGAGCTTGTTGTTTAGCGGGGTGGTTATTGTACTGAATTTTGCTCGCTTGGTTTTTTAATCCCATTGCTGAAAAATCGCTTCTGGAGCGGCCGCCGCTAACAGCCTCACGGCTAGGCCATTAACTGTGTTAATGCTGGCGAGAAGTCACTTTTTTTCTTTACGCCTGAATATTAGCCAGCCAATGCCCACGATGATGATTGCTATTAATAGATCCAATTTTATGCTCCTCTATTGCTAAGTCAGTTGGCTGAAAATATACGATTGCGTGCCGCCGTGATATGTGATCGCCATGCATGGTCTATTTTAGCTGTTTTTTTTACGAAATCCCAAAATAGAAGTGCTTTTGCTTAAATTAGCACTCAGCTGTATTCAGCACAAGCCGGTTTCAGTTTTTCTCGGCCGCTGTTATCACGAGTATTAGGCAGAGTCGTGCAGCTGTCTTGCGATAGCAAAGAGAAATTAATTAACGGTTGATGGCCGAATATCGGAGGGAAAAGCCTCATGTGCCTTGGCCCTTTTCATCAGTTTTGCTAGGTATTTTTATCGATTATATGGGTCGCTTTACCGTCCAGGCTTATTTGGTTGTTTTTCGCCCAGTATTTTTCTAATTTTTCTGGGCCGCTCTTTTCCGCCCAAATTTTGAGTAAATCTCTATCTTCTATATATGTCAGTAGTGGTACGGACATACCGCATGAGGTTTGAACTAATGCGACTGTTAGGTCGAATATTTGGCGTGCCCCAGCAATCTGAGGGAGCAGTGATCTGTATTTTTCCCAATCGCTATCATTTTTGTGAATCACACGGGCTTGTCCGTATAAGCGAAGAATTATTGGCTTTCCTTCAAAGGCACAAAACATTAAAGTCATTCTTTGGTTTTCTTGAATGTGGGCTGATGTCTCGCTGCCACTGCCAGTTAAGTTCAGCCAAATAACCTGGTTTTTATTTAATACCCGAAGCGAGTCCATTCCTTTGGGCGAAATATTAACCGTACCAGATGCGGCAGCAGTGCCAACAAAAAAAATCTTCTGTTCTGATATAAATATTATTAATTCATCAGATATGTTTTGAAACTTTTTCCCCATGGGATTATTTGAATGCCTCTCTCAGTCTTTTATTACGAAGGATTGAAATATAGCCCGTTCAGTTTTGTGAGCTTGTATTCGCCACCGCTTATCATCTCAATTCTCCAGTAAAGTGCTGAGAAAATAAAGCCTTAAAACACACCGCTATGAGCGCCCTGGTTACTTGCGTTCTAAAACCGGGGCCAATAAGCTGGGCGTATTGCACTGCATGAATCAATCAACCGATATATGTAGCCTGGACTGAGTGCCAGTGAAACACGCGAAGATCAGTGTCACTCAGCCCCAAATTTCGTTGGCGCTTCATTTGGGCTACTCACAGAGATAGGATGTAGATGTGAATGGCTCGCGTGTTCCACCGACCCTGTTGACTCTTGACTCTGCCGTCTATCGCCTGCAAAAGAATGTTGCCTAATAAAACCAACACGTTAAACTCTTTACCCGTGAACGATCTACTTTCAAATCCGTTATTTCAGTCTGGCATTGCCCCATTTGGGGTGTCGTTGTTGCTGGGGCTTATCTTTTATCGTCTTGCTGGTTTTTGGGCGGGTATTGCGGTGGTGGCTGGTTTTTATGCTGCGGCGTGGTTGGTGACGGATCTTAAGTTCTTTCCGCTAACCAGTACGCGTAAAATTCTATTGCTGGGACTGGTGGCGCTGGGTGTTGGTCTGCTCTTTGACCTCTATCGCCGCGCGCCACGCTGGCTGACGCAGCTCTTTTTCGTGGCGGGCTTTGCGGCGGCGGTGTGGTTGGTATGGCCGGTGTTAATGCGTAAGAGTGATGAGTGGCAGATCTGGATGATGGCGGGTCTGGCGGGTTGTTATGTTGGTTGGCTACAGGCCTCACTATTTAGCCTGCGTGATAAACCGGAGCGAGTGTCGATTGCGCTATTGATGTTGGCTGGTGGCACCGGTATCGCTGCGTTATTAGGCGCCTCTGCACTGCTGGGGCAGCTTGCCTCTGCCATCGCCGTGGCGATGGCCGCCTTTTTATTGGCGGGTCTATTTTCATCGCGCCTCAGTGCCGGTGGTCTGTTGGTGGTGCCGGTGGCGCTGCTATGTGGTTTGCTAGGCGTGGCGGGCCATGTATACGCGAAGCTGCCGTGGGTGACATTGCTGATTCTAGCGGCGATTCCGTTGGCGGCACGTGTGCCGCTGCCAGAAGAGCGCCCGTCATGGTTGAAGATGGTACTGTTATTGTTATGCCTTGCGCCGATAGCGGGTGGTGCGATCTACGTGACCTGGTCGCAGGAAGGGGCGCCGTTATTTTAAGGATGACCTTATGGATGTATTGGTCAGGAAAATTCTGATTGGAGGATAGGGCAATGCAACGTAATCTCTATCCATTGAAAATATTGTGTCTTCAGACTGCGCTGTTCATCAGCTATGAATCTGAGGTGCTGAAGTATCGGGTTTTTATTAATAATCACAAGGAGTCGAGAATGAAGAAATTAAGTCTGGTTGCTGCATTGATGATCGCTATTCCCACCGCGGCCTCTGCTAAGGAAGAGCACTTTACTATTGATCCACTTCACACCTATCCTCATTTCAAGATCAATCATCTAGGTTTTTCGACCATGCAGGGCCATTTTGGTAAGACCAGCGGTAAAATCATGATGGATCGTCAGGCGGGCACCGGTTCTATTGATATTGTGATCGATGCGGCATCGGTTTATACCGGCATGAAAAAGCGTGACGACCACCTGCGCTCAATCGATTTTTTGAATGTGATGGAGTTTCCAGAGATCACTTATAAAGCGAAGACGATTGAATTTCACAAAGGCGGTAAGATGGCGACAGCCCATGGTGATTTAACCATCCTGGGGGTGACAAAGCATGTTGCGCTAGATGTGGCGAGTATTCATTGTGGTATTCACCCGATGGACCCTAAAAAAGAAAAATATGTGTGCGGCTTTGATGTCACGGCTAAGTTCAAGCGCTCAGATTTTGATATGAGCTTTTCGTTGCCCGCGATTGGTGATGAGATGGCGTTGTTTTTTGGGGTCGAGGCGATTAGAAATAAGGATTGATCGAGGAGGCCTATCACCGCGCTATTTGACGCGGCGATAGGTTTCTTATTTGTCGTCAGCCAGTGGCGGGGTTGACGAGCAGACCTGCGCATAGTCTTCATAGCCGGGAAATACTGCACCGTCGCTGCAATGGCGACAGGATGGATTGGCCTTGGCGCGCATCTCCATAAATTCACCACTGAGTGCATCGTAATGTAACATGCGGCCCACCAGTGGTGTGCCGATTCCGAGTAGGATTTTAATTGTCTCAAGCGCCTGTAGCAGGCCAAAGATCCCTGGCATTACACCGAGTACGCCAGCCTCTGCGCACGATGGTGCCAGTTCTGGTGGTGGTGGCTCTGGGAACATGCAGCGGTAGCAGGAGCCGCGTACCTCGCCCTGGTAGTCGGGCCAGAAGACGGTGATCTGTCCTTCAAAGCGGTAAACGGCGGCGTGTACATTGGGTTTTTTAAGCTTCACGCAGGCGTCGTTGATTAAGTAGCGGGTGGGCAGGTTGTCGGAGCCATCGACGATCACATCATAATCGGCAAAGAGTTCTTCCACGTTGCTGCTATCGATGCGGGTCTGGTGCGCGACAATTTTTACATCTGGATTGAGTGCTTCCAGCGCGATGCGTGCCGATTCAACCTTGGGCATGCCGATGCGATCTTCGGTGTGCAAAATCTGGCGTTGCAGGTTGCTGCGATCCACTACGTCGTCATCAATGATGCCGAGTGTGCCGACACCCGCAGCGGCAAGATAGTAGGCGCTGGGTGAGCCGAGACCGCCAGCACCAATCAGCAGGACTTTGCTATCGAGCAGTTTGAGCTGGCCTTTGTCGCCAATGTCTGGGATTGATAGGTGGCGGGCATAACGTTCACGAGCGGTGGCGTCGAGCATGCGCGGGGTCTCAAATGGTTGTGCCTCAGTCTTCCAGCGGCTAAAGCCACCAGCAACCGAGCGTACATCGCTGTAGCCCATGCGTTGCAGGCCATCGGCAGCAAACAATGAGCGCATCCCGCCGGCACAGATAATCAGTAGGGTTTGCCCTGTGTCTGGAATCTGCTCTTCGATTTTAAGTTCAAGAAAGCTGCGCCCCAGGCGTAGTGCGCCAATCGGGCTGCCCTGGGCCACTTCTTCATTGTCACGTACGTCGATCAAGGTGGCCCCCTTTTGCTGCAGCTCATACGCCTCGGTGGGCGAAAGCTCGGCTATGGTGTCACGCAGTTCCAGCAGTCGGCGGTCTTTGGCCTTCATCTTATTCCTCCAGCTAGCGGGTTAGCGGTTATCTGCTAACGAATGGCATAGCCTCTGTTGGTTGTTCGCTGTTATGTTACGCGTTTAAGTGAATTAACGAATAATAACTTGTGAATGCTTATCGGTGTGCTGATAAAGTTTGCTCAGTATACAAATCTTTAGGATAGAAATCATTGCTGATTCCACTCTCCTAACTAGGCTCGGTATGATGGTGTGGCTGAGGGGGTATTGGGCTATATTTGTTTGATAGCGATATAGTGGTGTCCTTGTTTTATCGGCTTATCTTCGGCTGCCCTATGACTCTGTGCCAATTTCGACCTGCATGGCATTCTTTCTTTTTTGTGAACAGATTGCCTGCCGGGTATTTGTTGAGCAGCCTAGATTGCACTGGCCGTGAGTTGAGTTATTCGGTATGTCCGAGTGATTTTAATTTTGCTTCGATTAGGCTTACTTTTTTGCCGATCTCTTCGGCAATATTGGCCATCTCCTGGCGTTGGTAGATATTTTCGATATTGACCTGGATGTGGTGGGCTAATTTTTTGACAATCGCTATGTCATCCTGGGTAAACGCAGATTCGGCATTGAGCTTATTAAGGACCTGAATAGCGCCGGCTATTTGCCGTGTTTTAGCCCCTAATACGGGTACGCAGATGGTGCTTTTAGCCGTAAAACCGGTTTTGAAGGCGATTGTGTCATGTGCGCCGATTTGATTGGCAAGATTATTTTCCATGATAATTTTGCCGCTGGCGATCACTTTTCCGACTACGGAGCTGTCTTTAGGCACCGAGATCTGTTTTTCCTGAAGCCCCGTGCCACATTGGATCCAGACGTTATTATCATCAGGGTTGTTGATGAAAATACTGCAGCGTTCGGCATCTAGCGCTTTGGGCAGTAATTCCACCATGAACTCAAGAAACTCACGATTACCTGTTTTACGCCAGGCCGCTTCGATGCGCTGCTGTTTTTCTTTGAGTTCATGCAGTTTTTGGGTTAATACCTGGATTTTCATCGTTTCAGACCCTTAATTACGCTCGTAGGATGGCTTATGAGGATGAAAGCAGCCACATCTGGAATGGGCTTATCGCGCCATTTTTTATCTATATAGTTGATGTATCGTTTACATGGCAGCTGGCTTTAGTGAAGATTCACGGGTGGGCCTCAGAATGGCGTAACCTGCCTGGGCATGTTTGGCAGCAATGTGCCCCAAATCAGTGAGATAACCGCCATCGGCTTGAGTGATGAGCCCTTTATTAAATAAGCGCGTGGTGGCGCCGACGGTAGCGGAACCCGCTGAGCGGTGGATTTTAATCCCTTCCTGAGTCATTTCTAGATTGAATTGCAGTAGGATATTAAGTTCGTCGAGTAGGTCATTGCTATATGTCATTGTCATTACTCCCCAAATATGATGGTTGCGAAATGTCTTTAATAATCTCAACATAATTCGTTGGCGATTGCCAGTCACTCAGCGATATGATTTTTGAGGTTTTTGAGGTTTTTGAGGTTTTTGAGCGGGGTTGGTTTACAGGTGTTGCTGTCTAAATTGCGTTATATGGTGCATGATGTCTGGTATTGATTTGGTTGGATTTCGAGAAACTAGATGCATGTTTTCCCAGCTAGTATCAGTTGTTTGGTAGAATGGCTGGTGTTTTGTCTCTGTTGTGATTTTAACGAGGATTTGCAGGGGCGCGTCGATAAATATCGTTTTATCGATATGTCTTGGCGTTAGGCTGGTTGGCGGAAATAGGGGGGGCTAGTTTACTGGTAACGTAAGGGGCCCGATTACTAGCCGTGTGTGTTTAAAACTGAGTAGTGATGGTAGTTTCAGAGACTTAATGAAAAAATTACGCCACAATCTGGCGGCATTGCTGCCGGCATACTTCCCTATTGCTTATAAGTTGGCGTTAGTATTTACGTTATTGATTAGCTGTGGAATGGGGTTGCTTGGGCTGTTTATTGTTCATAATCAAAGTAATATTCTTGAGCAGCAGGTGAGTGAATCGGGTAATACCGTTTTAAGGTTGATGGCCGAGTTTTCCCGTGAACCCTTATTGGCTAATGATCACCTTAATCTTGAAATTGTGGTGAACAGTCTTGCTGGTGAAGCCGGAATCCTTGGCGCAGCCCTTTACAATGAAAATAAAGAACCCGTGGTGAAGAAAGGTACGGTGCCAGATGATGTGCGGATTGCCGCGGCCTTAGATCAGGTGGTTAAGTTGGAATGGCAGAAAGATAGCATTGGTCTCGGTTCGCTTGATTTGGTTTCGTTTTTTAAACCGGTATTTTTTAGGGACGTGACGGCTGGCTATGTGCTCATCACTTTTGATCAACGCTTAAGAACGCTTGCACATCAAGAAACTGTGCGGGCGGTTGGCGGTGCGACACTGTTATTAGTGGTGCTGGGTTTTATCGCATCTTTTATCTTGGGTAAGCGTTTAACCCGCCCTATTCATCAATTGATTAATGCGGGCCGAGCGATTTCTGCTGGTGATTACCATGTGCGCCTCAATGATCAGCGTAAAGATGAGTTGGGTTCGCTGATGCAGTCGATGAATGAAATGACGGAAGGATTGCTGCGTAAAGAGCAAGTGGAGCAGACATTTTCACGTTACGTTTCGCCGCAAGTTGCTAAGGCAGTGCTGTCTAATATGAATCAGGTGAAACTGGGCGGACAGCATGTTGAGGCCAGCGTGTTATTTGCTGACATCGTCGGTTTTACGCGCCTTTCTGAAGAACTACACCCAGAGCAGGTGAATAGTCTTCTGAATGAATACTTTAGTATTATTGCGCAGGCAGCGCATAGTTATGGTGGGCATATTGATAAATATATGGGTGACTGTGCAATGCTGGTGTTTGGTGTACCGGAGCATGATGCTAAACATAGCTTTCATGCCGCAGCATGTGCGATCACGATTCAACAATTAGTTAAGATTGTTAACCGGCAGAGGGCCGATCAGAATCTAACGCAAGTTCGTTTTAGAATTGGTATTAATAGCGGCATGATGCTGGCTGGTAATATGGGGGCTGCCGAGCGAATGGACTATACGGTGGTTGGCGATGCGGTTAATACTGCGTCACGCCTTGCCTCTGCAGCGGATGCGGGTGAAATTCTAATTAGTCATGAACTTAATACTTCACTGACATCTCAGGGTATCGTTAGCGCTCGTTTTAAGAAGCTCTCACTAAAAGGAAAGAAAGAGCCGGTGGTGACTTACCAGGTGACAGGTGTTAATGAAAAACAGCAGGCGATGGTTGATGATGCCATCTCGACGATTGTGACTGCTAGCGATCTATCGGTATGAAAAAGACTCGTTTATTTTGTATTATTTTACTGGTGGTATTGCTGCAGGGTTGTGCGTATATGAGTGCGCGTTCACCTCATGTGCTAGAAAATATTGACATCCTTGTCGCGGAAGATAGGTATGCGCATGCACAGAAAGTGCTTTTTCATGTGTCTGAATCACATGTTGACTATTTCAAGGTGGCAGCATTAATCGCTGGCATAGATAAGCAGGTGATTGTGTATGAACAGACGATATTGGAGGAAGGCCGAGCGCTTGAGAAGAGTGGCGAGTGGTATCGTGCAAAGCAATATTATCAAACCGCCTTAAATAATATTCCAGGCAGTGAAAAGATTAACTCAGCCTTGCAGGCATTGCACTTTAAGCTAGCTGTTCGGGTCGCTGAATTAGAGCTTGGCTTGTTGGTATTACAAGCGGAGTGGTTGAAAAAAACGGTGGGGATTCAAGGCGAATTGGCGTTGATTACCCCGGGAAGCTGGTTAAAAGAGAGTCGTTGGAAAAGAGACAAAGAAAAATCAAAAAAAGTGGCTGAACTACTTGCTGAGCGTGCGCAAGTCGCGTTCGAACAGGAGAACTTCTTCCTTGCAGAAAAGTTGCTGAGTCTTGCTTGGCAGCTTAATCCGATGCCGATGATAGATGCGCTTAAACAATCAGTTTTGGAGAATCAGCAGTTGTTGACGAAACAGCTACAAGCAATTGAGAATGAAAAGCGACAGTCTCAGGCGGAAAATAATCGTAGGCAGCAGCAGGTGGTTATTGAAAGTCGACGGAAGATGCGAGGAATTCTCAATGTGTCTTTACTTGAAGCGGTTGAAAACCATGAATTGATAAAGGCATTAGATTATGTTGCCAAGTTAAAATTGTTAGGTGAACTGGATGAGAGTGAGGTGGCACTTGCTCAGGATTTGAGTATTCTCCTAGATAAGCAGGTGGAAGACAATGTCTCTCTGGGGGTGGAGTATTACGGGGTAGGGCAGTATATAAAGGCAATTGGAGCCTGGAAAAATGCACTAGCGCTAGCTCCTGATAATGAGCAGGCACTAGAACATATTGGTCGAGCAGAACGTATACTTGAAAAACTTCAGCGGCTGCGTGACTCCAAAAAAGAGGCGTCTCAGCAGTAGTGCTCATAAACTAGCTGAAAATATTATTCGGCTAATGTGTCCATTAAGTCAATCATGAATTCGGCCTCTTCCTGTTCAACCGCTACCCAGCGTTCGAAATCCAGGCTTTTTAATACCCCGGCTCCCTTTGAGTCATCAGCCATTGAAAGCAGTGATGATTGTATCTTGTCTTTTTTGTGTGCCAATTGGGGGCCGACAAGCAGTAGGTGGTGGATGACATGGATTTGACTACGTACAATCGGTCTTAACTGTTTTCTTGTCATCTCCGAAAGTTCACTATATGTCTCTTCGAGAAAAAAACCAATGTCAGCATCATTTTTTAAAAGATCTTTAGCAATCAAAATATAAGCATCACGCTGAGTGGTGATGGTATTGCTTTTATTTAATCCGGCAGGCTCAAGCATGATCATGCACATCATGCGTACGTCGGGGTCATCTGTGCTCGAAATTCGGGTGCCACCACTCAGTTGTTCAATATTAAGAATAGGGCTTTCTTGATTGACCGCGATGATGGCCTCGTCCGTTTTATTACCTGCCTGCGCAACAGGAATAAATCCTTTGTCCCTTACCAGCGCTGTTGCGTCATAAGGGTTAGCATAAATTAACTCAACCTGATCATCAGCAATTGCTTTTCGCTGCTCATGAGCGCTGTTGTAGAGTTCCAGATGGATTTCTTCATTGATGGCGCGTTGAAGCCATGTATTAAAAATGAACCAGCCAGAAATATGGCCAGGATTGAAGTCTGGGCTGACTGTGAAGTTGTAGGTCATGATTGATGATCCTGTTATAAAGTTTGATAAAGGGTTTCGGATTCATCAATTTTAGTGCGTGATGCCCGGCGGCGAACAGATGTAAAACCGGTGATGGCACCATTACGAATATTTGCGATAACGGTCGCGTATACCCAATAAAACCCGCCGTCTTTACGAAGATTTTTGACGTACCCATGCCATTTACTTCGTTGTTTAACCGTACTCCAAAGGTCATTAAATGCGGCAGAAGGCATTTCTGGATGGCGAAGAATATAATGTGGTTGGCCAATGAGCTCATCTTTATGATAAGCCGACATTTCGATAAATGATGGGTTTACATCGGTAATAAGGCCGTTGAGGTCTGTGCGAGAAACGATCAGGCGACCTTCTGGTAGCTGTGTCTCGATATTGGTGAATAGGACTTTTCGTTGAGTGCCGTCATGATAATTGAACATATGCTCTTGGTACTCGCCGGGGATATCGTCAGGCGTCATGTTTTTCATGTGAGTTTTCCTGTCGTGATTGGTTTAAACCAATTTTTCAATGGATTCTGCCGCACGTTTTACATCTAAAAGTATTAGCCCGAGGCGTGCACTTGGTTTGGCAAGGACTGATAGTACTGACTCATCACCCGCATGCGTCATCAGGACGTAGCCTTTTTCTCCTTTTATCAGGACTTGTTCAAGCCGGCCTCGTTCAAGTTCTTCTGAGGTTCTATCGCCGAGAGAGAGCATAGCAGCCGCCATTGCTCCAACTCGATCTTCATCCATTCCCGCAGGTAGCATTGATGCCATCATGAGGCCATCTGTTGATAAGATGGCTGATGCTTCTATTTCAGCAGAGCTACCGTTCAACTCAGATAGAATAGAATTTAAAATATCGGCTCGCATTATGTTGGCTCCTTGTTTCTAAGTTTTTGTTGTATGTGTTATTTAATAAGTCATGATTCAAATTATTTATCTGCATAAAACATCTCGTTAATTGACGATGTAGCCACATCATCACTTGATCCGTAACGGGTTGTGAGTAGCCAGATTAAATTAGTAAAACTAGGTTGATTAAATTGAGGAATACCACTCATTACTAACGTAAAGCAGTGCTTGCCAATGTGCAGTGGCCAGAATCCTAATTGACTATTGCCTGCTGCATCAATAAGACCGATGGCTTGTGTATTAAGTTTGAGGTTTTTAGTGAGTAAACTTCCGTGCCGTAGTCTCAGGGCGATGATATCTGCGCTGAGTGCTGACAGTTCTTCGGCTGCTTCATGAGTGAAACCATGAGCTGCGAGTGTGAATCCCTGGCGATCTGCGAGTAGAGATTTTTCTGAATTGCATAATGTCGCTAGTAGCGGTGGTATTATTTCCTCAAGAGCCCCGGTGGGCGCCGATGATTGCTCATCATCTGGCCTTAACCAACCTAATTTTTGAATCTTGTAAAGCAGCGCGAATGAAGTTTCGAGGTCGTCATTATCTAGCCAAATAGAAAGCGTTTTAGCGGAAATTTTTTGGCTATTTTCCTGCGTCATTAAAGCCAGCAGCAGTCCTCTGGAGGTCTCTTCTTGGTTATTGGATATCGCATAATATGTACCTGCCGGTGATGGCAAAACAAATCTTGTGTCGATTAACTCGTATTGACTCATTACTTTCCCAGCCACGGGTCAAGTGAGTAAAGAAGTGTTTTTATTAGCGTTTCGATATCATTTTTTTCTCTCGCATCGACTTCTAGTACGGGCGCTTTGATGCCGTGTTTATGTAGCTGCTGATGATACTCTTTTATTTTTGGCGCCTCATTGTATTCCATGTGCGTAACCCCAATGACCACTTTATTATCGAAAATAAAATCATGGAATGAATTAATAAAAAAACTCATATCTTTGAATGGGGTTGGTCGTGAGTTGTCAAGTAATAGGATTAGACCAAGGCCGCCATTGGTTAATATGTCCCACATGAAATTAAAACGTTCCTGGCCGGGTGTGCCATAGAGATGAATACGTTCACCTTGGCCTAGTTTTAATAGGCCATAATCTAGCGCTACGGTTGTTGTCTGTTTACGTTTTTTGGTCATGTCTTGTGCACTTTCATCCGTTTTTAAAACGGTAATATCACTAATGGTGCTGATCGCTGTCGTTTTTCCTGCACCAACAGGGCCGGTGAATATTATTTTATGATTGTTTCCGGGCATGATCGTAGGCTGTCTTTATTATGAATGGGTTTGGTGTTAACCAGAAAACTTATCGAGTATTTTGCTAAATAACGAATGATGTTTGCTTTTTTGTTGTATATTGAGTGCCGGTTTTTTCGCTTTATTTTCGACTGGTTTCGCCAGATTTAGTGCGTGTGCAGCAGCGTAAAAAGAAAAAACCTGAGAGATTGGTATCCCAAGTACCTTGGAAATCAGTGCGGGCGCGGCGGGCTGTTCGGAGAGCAGTGCTGCAATTCTGATATCGTTTTCTGATTGAGACAGGCGTGTTAAATTCGGCCAGTGTTTGAGTTGTATCGAAGTGGACGGAGTCATGCCATTTGATAGTCTTCCTGCTGATGTCCAGAGTGCTATTTTCCAGATGAATTGATCGATGGAGCATTCGTGATAGGGTTTATCACTGCGATAGACATCAAAGTGGGATCTGTTTTTACTGAGAAATTTTGACTTAGTTTCAATGCAGTAGCGTGGCGTTGTACACAAGGGTTCAAGTGCCTGGTCGCTGATCTCAGATACTACTTTATTATGAAGCGGGTCTACAGTGATGTGCAGCCAGGTTTCGTCTAACTTGATTGAGTATTGTGCGGATAGATTTCTTTCATGCGCTTGTGTAACCGTATTCTGCAATTCTTCCTGTAGATAATCTGCTGGTGAATAATAGTGGATAGTAGAGTTACTTTTATCATTCCATTGTTCCTCAGGTGCTAGAGGAGAATCCATGGCTATTTCTTGAGTACTCTTTTTTGATAGCGGGTGAGGAGCATAAACTTTTTGTCTACTAGTATGCGTTCCATTGGCGGCATAAGTTTCCGAGTGCTGGATAGCGACACTATTAAAGGCACCTTTGATTGCATCGACAAGGATTGTGATGTTGATCGGTTTTTGTACATATGTGCAGTTTTCAAGTTGAGGGTCCTTGATTGAAATCACAAGCATAGGGCGCTCAGGATAGTGTGTTTGATTTCTGCTCCACAATATCTTTGCGTTGTGGCTATCCATGTTACAGAGGCCAACATCTGCTGAGGCGCTATCGGACAAAATACACTCGCCCTTTGCGATGCTTGAAAAAGCCATTCGTAGCACCTCTTGTGAGCGTTCGTCGAGGCCGAGTGTAGTGATTCGAATGGGATTGGTTATTTTTTGTTTACGCACTGAGTGAACTCTCCGTGCTGCCCTTGTCGAGCGTGATAATCAGTTCTACCCATTTCTCTCGGTCTGCTAATGGGCTCGATGACAATTTTTTGAGCATTTGAATGCAGCCGCTTCTATCGTAGGTATGGCGATAGATTTGTAGTAGTTCACGGCTAAGGTCGTTGTTATCCGGTGCGGCCAGCAATGCCGACTCTAGAATTGACTGTGCTGGTGATATTTGTCCTGAATTAAGTAGATCGCATGCAATCAATAGCGGTGCTTCCTTTTTTTGTGATTGCTCACCATCGATTTTCCGTATGATTTCTTTTTCGGTGGTTCTTCCAAGGCTTAGTGCGGAAAGATGTGGCAGCGGAGTGTTACATGTAACGACCAGTGCCGTTGGAAGTGTGCTGGATAAAAAGCCATAGTTTTCTATGGTGATGACCGATGCTGCTTGTCGTAGTAGTCGTTTGCGCAATGGTAGGCCTTTATCGCCAAGTACAAGAAAGAGGTCTAGCAGTGCTGCATATGTGTTTTCAGGGTCATTCTGATGGCGGTAGATAGAAATTCGTTGTGCATGGCTGGTCAGATCCTGCGGTCTTTTGGAGACTCGATGAGATAGATAGTGGGCTATTTTATAGATACTGTTATTGGTAGGCGAATTTAACCAAGGGCTGCTATCGAGAAAGCAGGGTTCGATAAAATCATTGATTTTATCCGTTATTGATATCGGTAATGTTTGGGTTTTATTCACGCTATTTGATCGTAATGGGTTGTTTAAATTTATATTGTTGTCAGTGCTGTTATGGTCTGTTGCTTTCGTTATTGTTAATTGTCTTATTTTCTTTAAGGTTTATTAGGTTTATTAGGTTTATATAAATTGTTGTTTTTCCGGGTCTTTATGGTGTGGTATTACGGCGGCCATGCGAATAGAATCATTAATTCACATATCGGCATTCGCATGAAATTGGGTGCTAGATGACTACTAAAATGGTGTTATTTGAGTAATTCCGTGTCGGATTTTTCTGTCTCTATTTGTACGCGAATCATTGATGATTAATGAGGCATCATATTGGAGCGGGGCTGAGGAAATATGCGGCCCTGACTATGGTCCGTGTTGTGTGTATGCACAGATATTTGATTGAGATCGCTAATAGATGCATCGCTATTGCTGAAAAATTGATTGCATGATGGGTGCGCAGTTGGCGGAGGAGCCTATGAAAGGCTGCCTTCTGGTGTGAAATGTCGTGTTTTGTCGCAAAATGGATCTGTAGAAATGGTTTGTTTTTTAAGCGAATAGCAGTGAATAATGCTGTGAAAATATTGTATATTGTGATGAAAGTTAGGTGAATTTTGATGTTGCGGAGGTAAATGATGTCCCGCCCAGAGTATTTTTATGGTTTGATAGGTGTGGGTTTATCCATTTGTTTTTTTTCGCTTGATCTGATTACGCCGCTTGGTATTGCCAGTGGTGTGCCGTATGTCTCTGTGGTTGCGTTGGGATTGCTGAGTAAATCGTTGCGGCTGATTGCTTTATTTGCGGTGCTGGCTGTGTTGCTGACCACCCTCGGGTTCTTGTTGTCGCCCGAGGGTGGGGAGTGGTGGCAGATACTGCTCAATCGTTTTGCAGCAATCTTTGCGATTCTGGTGATTGCTATCTTCGGTTATATTTTTTTATCTCGGCAATTACAGCTTGAAGAGCAGATTCAAAAGCAGGCCGACACGGATGAATTAACCGGCATTGCATCACGCCGTTATCTATTGGCAGAGCTGGAGGCGAGGCTGCTGGAGGCGAATCGTTACCGCCGACCATTTTCTATGTTTCTAATTGATGTTGATCATTTTAAAAATGTTAATGACCAGTTTGGTCATCAGGCAGGCGATGCAATGCTTAGGATGATCTCGGGTGTCTGCTCGGCTTCGATTAGAAAGGTCGATACCTTTGGGCGTTATGGTGGTGAAGAGTTTCTGTTGGTCTGTCCTAACACCGATAGTTCTGAGGCGAAGTTGCTGGCAGAAAGAATGCGCCAGGCGGTTAGTGAGGCCTCGCTCAGTGGTCGCTACTCCGATTTACGGGTCACTATTAGTATCGGAGTTGCATCGAGTCATGATTGGACTGAATCTAGTTATGATTTGATAGGGGTGGCGGATGAGGCGCTATACGCTGCAAAGGCGGATGGTCGAAACAAGGTTGTTGTGAGCACCACTGCGACGCGTGAATTGTTGGCTCACCGGGGTGGCCACTGATGTGATCTTGCCCACTAGATCTCTAGTGAGCGATTCCCGTCGGTGGTTAACGAGGGATGTATTGACAGTCTTTTTATTGCGACAGCGTTGGTCTGTTCTGGACGGTAAATTCACCCGTCAGGCTTTCAAGAAAAGCGACTAAATTGCCTGCCTGCTCATCCGTTAGGGTTTGGTTGCGTTGCGCGCGTGCCATTACCCTTATCGCCTCGTTGAGTGTTTTCACTGCGCCATTGTGGAAGTAGGGTGCAGTGAGGGCGATATTACGCAAAGTCGGAACGCGCCACTTGCCAGTATGCGCTTCGCTATTGCCTTCGTTGTAACCTAAGTCTTCTTTTAGATTGTATTGTTCATCGTATGGGCTTGGTATGGCTGGGAACCATTGAAAGTAGACTTCGCCTGCCGCCAGTGATGCTGGCCCGGCAAGTGCGGGGCCTTGATGGCAGAGTATGCAACCTATCTGTTCGAAGTCTTTCATGCCTGTCTGCGCGCGTGCTGATAGTGCTGTCTTATCGCCTCTCAGAAAGCGATCGAATGGGCTGTTGGGTGTGATGAGGGTGCGCTCATAGGTGGCGATCACCTTTGCGATGTTGTTGTATGTTACTGCTTCTTTATCGCCAAAGATGGCAATGAACTGTGTGCGATAGCCGGGAATCGCGGCAATGCGATCAACCGCCGCTTCTTTGTGTGGCATGCCCATTTCAACAGGGTTTAGAATGGGGCCTTTGGCCTGTTCCTCGAGTGAGGCGGCGCGTCCGTCCCATAGCTGCGCGCTTAAAAATGCCGCGTTCCAGACGGTGGGTGCAGAGCGCACGCCCTTTTTACCGTCGATACCGGTGGAGACGGCGCTGCTATCGGTGCCGTTACCCGAGACGTGATGGCATGAGTTGCACGAAACGGTGTTGTCCAGTGACAGGCGAGGATCAAAGAACAGTTGTTTGCCGAGGTTTATTTTAGCGGCAGAGCTTGGGTTGTCGGCAGGCTCAGGTGGGTTAAATGGCAGTGGTTCGAATGCCGCCTGCGTATGTGTGCTTATTACTAGCAGTAGGACGGTGACTATTGTGATGCGCGGGGTATGTTTCATTTACGTTAGAGGGACATTACGCCCAGCCAACACCAGATGGTAGTTCATAACTACTGTACATCAGGATGTACTACCTTATGATGAGACGGATATTTTGCTTTACTTGATGAATGCAGAATATGTGGCCTCATTATTACCGCCTCACGACAATACCACCCAGCGGTTGTTTTCATCCATTTTTGCTTGAAAAGGCCAGTCGAATTCAGCGAGAGAGAGTTGTTTTTGGCTATGGGAGCGGATCATAGTGCACGGCTTTTGTGAGTAAAGGGCTTGTTTACGTGCACTATTATATCAGAAAATAGTAATTAACTCATATATATCAGTTAGTTATTGTTTTTAAGGGAGCTCTAATTACAAACGACAGCTTCCAGGCCGTCTAGCACCATGTTACCGATGACAGGACTGATAATGCTCCCTTGCGGGACACCGTCCGTTGTCGGCTGCCATTTTCCTCTCTCAATAAAACCGTAGTGTAACCATGCCTTCAACACTGGCTTGTTCATGGGTGCTATCAACGTTGCATGGATCTGGATCACTGGATTCGGCGCAGGGTTCGAATGGCCTATTGGCGACAGTGGCGAAAGCCACGTACTAAAGTAAGAAGTCTGATGAAGCTCGGTGTGCACGTTCGATCAGCAGTTGCATGTGGCATCACCAGCAAAGGCCCATGGCGTAGTGCGAAAACCCCCGGAATACAGCAGGCGCTATCTAATGCGTTTCTAAAATCCCAAGGGCTTTATGCGCTGCGTGATGGATGGATTAAACTTCACCATGCTAAATGAAACGCCCTGTGCGGAGCCGCATGCAGGGTGTTGTGGAAGCTGGGGGAGAAACCCCCCCGGCTATCCGATTAGGCTTTTTGCTTTCATTTAAATATGCCATTTATGCCAAGCCCTTCGGTTGTTTTTGGCTGGTTCCTTCAAAGCAATATAACTCAATTGACTCAATCTAGGAAACCTGGCTGATGGTAAGGATTATACGCCCTTTTCTAACCTTTACTTGCAGGGGTGTATCAATGGTGAAGCCTGCCTCATTGAGCCAATAACCTTTGATATTGATCCAGGGAACGGGAATGANNGGNCGATAGCGGNCTCGGGGCTGAAAATCNCCGANNTGGTANTAATATAGGCTTGNCCGAACCTTGAGNTGGCGGTAGTANGGATNTTTTTGTGCTTTTTTGNTCGATTTTTCTTTAGTCGAGCGGGTCTCTNGCTTATCATTGCNNTTAGCCATAATGGATAC
>NVTY02000024.1:0-69427 GCA_002401765.2 Thiotrichaceae bacterium | reverse complement strand
TATCGGTTGTGGTTAGCTGCCTCTGGGTGNTNNNNCACTCAGGGGTAGCGCTTAATTAAATCAGTATTTCATTGTTGANCAATATACTCNTCTCTTTATGTTTTAACTCAANNCCCATCAGACGCCTTTTTTCAGAAAATATCAAACTATTTTTTCAACTGTTTATTGCAACAGTGATGGGGAATGTTGGAGAGCCTAACGTTGCCCATAACCGGAATTTTACTGCGGTGTTTGGTTTACGTATTCGCTTCGCTCAATTTTACGCAAACCAAACACCGCAGTAAAATTTCCGANTTAATGGGCCTTGTTATGTTGTAGTTATTTTTTACTTGCTTATAACTCTACTGATTACAAACACCTCAACGTCACTCATAGAGCATTCTTCATTTGATGCCATGTTTTTAGTAACTACTTCTATTTTTTTACCTGATTTTTCTGTGAAAACAATGAAATGAATCTGGGTGTATAGATTATTACCAATATTTTCTGATGCGAGTCTGGTAGTTTTAGTTTTATGAAAATCTAGTGATTCGTTGCTTGTAATACCTGCATTTTTCAATTTTACAAATGCCATATTTGTAGCCCATCGTTCTACACCAGAGCATTCCGGATGCTCTAATTTCTTAACTATATCCCTCTTCTCTGCACATCCAACAAGTAGGGCTAATGTTAAAATTAATATAATTTTTATGCTCATAATATTTACTCCGCTACCTAACTACGGTTAATTCTCTATCATGGCTACCCCATATTTTTTCCCTGATGGCACGAGGCATGATTATGCCTCCAGATGAGGCAGTACCTGGATATTTTATTGAATCACCATGAATTTGAAAACTAGTTCTACCATGAGCAGTATGGCCTACTGCCAATAGTGGCAGCACATAAGGACCAGTATTAACGCTATCTCTAGGAGAATTTATCCGGTATTTACCTCTTGGTATTGGCACAATAGTTGTAAAATTTTCCATTGAATCATTATTTTTTCCTGCTCCCTTTCCAGAGTACCCTTGTGCAATTTTCTGACCATTGCGCCAAAGTTCACCACTAGATTGTTTGTATTCCCAAGGCATAAACATACTCATGAATTTTTTTAAAAAACATAACGTTAAGCCTGAGCCGAATATTTTGGCACGATAGTAACAAAATATGTCGGTCTCTATGCATTTTTTCAGAACTCACTATCACGATTTTTCTGGCAGTTATAGCACCCACTTATACCTTCACTATGATTAAACCAAACATGCTCCCAACCAACAGCATCACATGAAAGTGGTTTTTGGTCATTCCAGTATTTCTCTAAATATTCTTCATCTGTACCTGTAAATACTCTGACAGCACTTGCTACTTCAGTTACTTTATCATCACCGTATTCGTGTAATTCGTGTAATTCGTGTAATTCGTGTAATTCGTTTATTTCATACTCACCAATAAACTCAACACCATCGATAGCATACTCTTCGAATTCCGAGAGTATGGATCTTTCTGCTTCTTCGAATGATTCTGCATGAGTGACCACAACTCTTTCTTCGAATTTATTAATTTTCTTTGGGTTTTCATCAGCAGTGTTCGGTTAAGAACTTGCATGTGACTTCCCCGCATATTGAGAACCACCACCGCTCGTTTTTGGTAGCTCATCCTCTGACTCTCGCATTTCATTCAGTATTTTAGTTCGAAGCTCTCTCACTCGTTTTATAGACACGCGTTCTGCATGTTCTTCATGGCAATAGATTGCGAGCAGAAGATAAGTAATCAGACCGGATAAAATTTGCACCATCAAGCCATGCCGACTACGAGCAATGAGGTGATAAACACGCAGGTGTTGTTTCCACCAACCAAAAAACGTTTCGATGTCCCAGCGCAGTTTGTATATAAGCGTAATATCTTCGGCTGAGAGATCAAAGCGACTGGTCGCTATCCAGTATTCTGTGCCATCAACAACATACCCTACTAGCCTAAGTGGCTTTTGTGTCTGTTTTTTTCCGGCTTGCCCAAGATAGACCTTGGCATCATAAAACACGATGCTGTCAGCCGCTACGGCGTATGTTTCCAAACATGTTTTATGCGTATTCGCCTTAATACGACAAACAAAGTGTTTTTCATCTGTTTGGAGCAGATCAAAGTTTTGATGGTGTTGATACCCTCAATCCATTATGCCAGTCTGTCCCGGCTCAATGAGATTATGCACAAAAGGACGTTCATCAGACTTACCATCGGTTAGAAACAGCTTCTGAGGAATCCCTTGATTAATATTGAAACCAAGATGGCGCTTGGCTTTTTTGGCACCTGAGCAGTAATCGGCCCAATCCATGGAGAGAACGGAGTCAATGAGTGAGCCATCTATCGAGATCAGCTCACCCAGTTGCGCATGTGTTTTGGGTAACAGTGCCCCGGCCTGNTTCTGAAGCTGTTCAAAGACAGCCATGAACTGTTCAAGCCCGCGCTCGTTAATGGCTTCTGAAAATGAACTCCGACTGATTCCGCCCTCTGGCGCGATGTGATGACGCGCAAAATCGTCTTCCTCTAAGGTCTGGACGAGATGCCGAGCCGAAGTGTGTTCTTCCAAGTGAAAGAGTATAAGCGCGTTGAGTTGATCTTCAAAAGTCATTTTTAACGGTCTGTTTCCACGTGATACCATCTCAGGGATTAGGGGGGGAAATTTTCGCCAAAGGTTTAGTCAGTTTTTTGAACGAGAGGGCAGCGTATTTTTTCTTCGCTGGAAGGTGTAGGCGCATATTCATAAATCCATGATGTGATGAGGTTTATGAAAATTCTGCCGAACGATTTTGANCGCATGTCAAGTTCTAAATATGATATTTTTATAGCCTATATTTCCTTTTATTTAATGCAAATTTTTAACCGGACACTGCTGGGTTTTCATAGCTGAACTTGAAAACTCCAATCCCATTAAACTTCACTATCTACCCCATTCATTTATCGCATAACGTTTGAGTTTAGCTGAGGCGCACTGAACCCGCAGGAAACAAACTGCGACAACGCCCGTCTGCTGCAACGACTGGTTAGCGCTCGGTGTACTGCTGTCACTAAAATAACCCATTGTACTTACGGCTGACTGATTTTCGCTTTTGATCTTATTCATGCCAATGCTCTTTCACCCTTGCGATTCACTTTTATGGCTAAAACGACTGCCTTCACTTGTGACCACTGATTTCTCTATTTCTGCTGACCGTGTTTTCTGCACCGATATTTATTATGATTTTAGTTTTAAGGCGCTAACAGTTACTTAGACAGACGTCTGTCTAAGTCAATTTGAAATTTCAATCATCTCGTTACATACTTGCGCTCAAGTAACACCCTGTTCACTGCTATAACGATCTAAGGATGGCGCGTATGCAAAACGATCAGATTGTCCGTTTCTGGGATAAATATATCATAAAATTAATGCATTACAATGTTCCTGATAAATCGAGGCGCTGGTATGTGAAGCATGTTGAGGATTACATCAAAGCCCACTTGGACCTGCCGCTTAAGCAGCATACCGAGCAATACCCGACAATCTAAAACGCTTTGGGTATAGCTTAAGGAGCGAGTGGTGATGGCAATGACGAACGGAGGCGACTGCCTTTGATCGCGCGCTACCAGTATATCGTATTTAAACGAAATTCCGTGAATAAAAAAGCCGACCACGAAGGCCGGCTGATCCGCATTGCTTGATTGACTCTAGTTACTGGATTGAGCCGACGAGGCTGCTACCCGCAATGCCAGGAAGCATTGGCATCGTTTGGATTGGGAATTCACCTGTGAGTGATTCCAGGAAGGCAACGATTTCGCTGACGTCAGAATTGCTTAGCTTTTTATCAAGCTGGCTAGTCGCCATTATACGTACCGCTTCATCAAGGCTGTTCACAGCGCCGTTGTGAAAGTAAGGCGCGGTGGTGGCGATATTACGCAGCGGTGAAACACGCCAGGTGTTGATGTCGGCATTGTCCTTGGTGACTTCATAGCGCCCTTTATCTTTTGCCAGGTCGTACTTGGCGATTAGCGGATTGTTAAATATTGGGAACTTTTGGAAGAAGCCTGTGCCGGTGGCAAGTGCAGGTCCAGCGAAATTAACGCCGTTGTGGCAACCTGAGCAACCAATGGTATCGAAACGCTTCATGCCCTTGATCGCTTTGTCAGACATCGCTGTTTTGTCGCCTTTCATGTGGCGATCAAACGGACTGTTGATGGTGATCAGCGTACGCTCATAGCTGGCGATTGCCTTGGCCATGTTGTCGTAAGAGACCGCGCCGAAGATGGCGTCAAACTGAGTCTTGTAACCGGGGATGCTTTCGAGGCGATCAACCACGGCCTGGGCATTGGGCATGCCCATTTCGATTGGGTTTAAGGGGGGGCCTTTGGCCTGGTCTTCTAGTGTCGCGGCGCGGCCATCCCAGAACTGGGTGCTCAGGAATGCTGCATTCCACACGGTTGGCGCGTTACGTCCGCCACGCTGGCCGTCAACACCAACAGATGTTGGGCGGCTGTCGGTGCCATTTGCCATCACGTTGTGGCATGAATTGCAGGATACGGTGCCATCAATCGAGAGGCGTGGATCAAAAAAGAGCTGTTTGCCGAGTTCAACCTTGGCGCGGCTCATAGGGTTGTCGATGGGTGTTGGGACGCTGTCAGGGATGGCGTCTAACGCCAGTACTGGCGCAGATACGAGCATCGCGATAGCGGCGAATGGGTATTTCATTGTGATCTCCTTGATTGGTCGAGGGGTAACGCTGGCGCCTATCATAAAGAGCCTCTCTATATTGGTCTAATGAATTAAATCTAACAAATTTATTGAAAATATCGATTAATGATGGGCTAAACGCCCGAGAAAAACGCTGTATTGAACCCCTGGAGGCGTTATCCGCTTGCGAATCAAACTGATCATCCCTAGGTCGCGCATGCTCACGTTCCGTGAGCGGTCAGTGCAATATTGGAGATCTGTACTTTTTCTTTGCCCACAATCTTTATCTTCACATCCAGGTCATAAAGAAAAAACCCAAACTGTTTTTTATTGGCAAGTTTTCGAACATAAACAGGGCGAGGGTCGTATTGCAGAATATCTGAAATCAACTGGCGTAATTCCGGGTGTTGTTTTTCAAATAAGTCGACTTGCTGGTTGGCCTCGTCACTAAAACTAACCTGCAACCGCTGTTCTGGTGCAAGGTGCGCGAAGCCGCCGTGGGCGTCTGGGATTGAGTCGACATAAGGGACGTAAGGTTTGATATCGATTATGGGTGTTCCCTCGATTAGGTCCAGCCCTTTTATATGTAGTGTGACTTTGCCATCACTTGTTTCAATTCGTTCGAGTTCAACCACCGATTGGCCAATCTGGTTGGGTCGATTGGGCGCGCGTGTTGCAAATACTCCCATCCGTTTGCCTTCTTTACGTGGCGGGCGCACGGTAAGGCTCATTTTATTGTGAAGGCTTTTGTGAAATAGGAATGTGATCCAGAGGTGAGAGATATCTTCTAATCCGTTGAATGCTTCGGTGCGATTGAATGGTGGGTAAAACTCAACCCAGCCGCGCGCTGCTTTTACTAAGCCTGGCTGGCGAGGAATGCCAAAGAGCTCCTTGAAGCAGGAGTGGATGATGCCGATGGGTTCGATGGTGTGGGTCATGAGTGGATTATAAATGTTTGGTGAGAATAGGGTTAACGTTATTGTCATTGCGAGCGAAGCGCGGCAATCCCAACCTCAACGCGCCCTGAACATCAAGATTGCTGCGCTTCGCTTCGCTCGCAATGACAGCAGTGATTGGAGCGTGGGTGTTTACGCTTCCTTTGTGCTGAATAACCTGCGTGATACGGCAAATGATTCAAACAGGTGACGCTTAAGGGTATACTCGACATAAAGAAAAGTATTTAAAGGTGCACGGAAAAAAAACGTGATCAAATTTAGCAAAATGCATGGGCTGGGTAATGACTTCGTGGTGATCGATGCGATCAATCAGGATATTACCTTGTCTACGGAACAGATTCGTTTTATTGCAGATCGCCACATTGGGATTGGCTGTGATCAGCTCTTACTGGTGGAAGCGCCACAATCCGAGGCGGCGGACTTCCGTTATCGCATTTTTAATGCCGATGGCGGTGAAGTTGGGCAGTGTGGTAATGGGGCCCGTTGTTTTGCCCGCTATGTGCGCGAGCATAACCTGAGTAAAAAGTCGCAGATACTGGTTGAGGTCGCTGGCGGTATTATTCAGCTGATGATGGAAAGCAATGGCCAGGTAACGGTTGATATGGGGCGACCGCAGTTTATGCCGGCTGAGATACCATTTATTGCGGATGCAGAAGCGCCGCGTTACATCATTGACATCGATGATGCGGTTTATGAAATCGGTGCGGTGTCGATGGGTAATCCGCATGCGGTGTTACAGGTGGCATCGGTTGATGATGCGCGAGTGGCCCGCCTTGGGGCGCAGATTGAGGCGCATGCAAAATTCCCTGAGCGTGTTAATGTGGGTTTTATGGAGGTGGTTGACCCGCGTCATATCCGCCTGCGGGTGTTTGAACGTGGTGCGGGTGAGACGCAGGCCTGTGGTACCGGTGCCTGTGCGGCGGTCGCGATTGGGCGGCGCTGGAGTGTATTGGAAGATGAAGTACTGGTCGATTTGCCTGGCGGTTCGCTTTGGGTAAGATGGGCTGGTGATGAAAGCTCGGTGCGGATGACTGGTCCCGCCACCCATGTATATGAAGGAACAATCGAATTATGAGTGTGCAGCAAAATCAGGATGACGAAGTTTCAACCATCGATGATAAAGCGGTGGCGGAGTATTTAGCCGCTCACTCTGGTTTTTTTAATGACCGCGATGAGCTGTTGGCTAACATGGTTGTGACCCATACCACTGGCGCTTCGGTCTCGTTGATTGAGCGTCAGGTGGTCATCTTGCGTGAGCAAAATGGAGGCTACCAACAGCAGTTGGCTGAGCTGGTGGATGTGGCGCGTGTGAATGATGTATTGATGGTTAAGCTACAAAAGCTAGTGCTGGCGCTACTGGAGACTAACGAGCTGGAGGCGCTGTTGATGCTGATCCAGCAGAGCCTTAAAGATGATTTTAATGCCGACGGCGTCGCCTTATGCCTGTTTGCTGATCCGGCGTCACTTTCTCTGGAGAGTGACTTGATTGGTGATTTACAGGTGAGGTTTGTCTCTCGGGAAGACAAGCAGTTTAAAAAGTTGGGGGATCTAACCAAAGGTGCTGAACCGGCTTGCGGGGTGTTAACCGACGCAGAATTGGCCTGCTTGTTTGATGATGCACCGGCGAGTGGTATTCGTTCTGTGGCACAGCTGCCATTGATGATGGATGGTCATGGTGCTAGTGCAGGTGTGTCGCTGGGCGTACTAGCGATTGGCAGTAAAGACGCTGGGCGTTTTTGTGCCGGCGTGGGTACGGTATTCCTTAAATACCTGGGTGCGTTGATCACGCGCAAACTGCGACCGCATCTTTCTGTAGGGGAAGATGTGTAGTGGTTTAAATGGCAGGCAATATTAACTGCGCAAAGGCCTGCCCCTTGTTTGCTGGAGGTGAGGCCTTTTCTGATTATCTGCAAAATGAGCGTCGGCTTGCACCGCTGACGTTGGAAAACTATCGTCGTGATCTACAAAAGGTGCTCTGTTATTGTCATGAGCAAGGTATTGATGACTGGCAGCGGCTAGATGTACATCACGTGCGAGGGCTGGTGGCACAGCTGCATCGCCGTGGTCTTGGTGGCCGTAGCCTACAGCGCCTGTTGTCAGCACTGCGGTCGCTCTTTAATTATCTGCTGCGTGAAGGGGTGGTGAACACTAACCCGGTGCAAGGGGTGAGTGCGCCAAAAACAGCGCGAAAATTGCCGAAGACGCTGGATGTCGATCAGGTGAGTCAGCTGCTGAATGTCGATGACAATGACCCACTGGCGTTACGTGATCGCGCTATGATGGAATTGATCTACTCGTCTGGCTTGCGATTAGCCGAGCTGGCGGGATTAAATATTAACGATATTGACCAATGCGATGCGCTTGTACGGATTACCGGTAAGGGCAGTAAAACCCGCGTTGTACCGGTTGGTCGCTATGCGCTGTCGGCACTGGATAAATGGTTGAAATCTCGTGCAGGATTGGCTGATATTGATAATCCGGCGCTGTTTGTCGCTAAAACGGGTCGTCGCCTCGGCCATCGAGCGATTCAGCTGCGCCTACGTGAGTGGGCAATACAGCGCGGTTTGTCTGAGGCACTGCACCCTCATATGTTACGCCATAGCTTTGCTAGCCATATGCTGGAATCGAGTGGAGACCTGCGTGCGGTGCAGGAATTGCTCGGCCATGCGGATATCAGCACAACGCAGATCTATACCCACCTTGATTTCCAGCATCTTGCGAAGGTTTATGATGAGGCCCACCCGCGGGCGAAAAAGAAGTGAGGACGGCGTGATAAGCAGGGTGTGGCGCATGCGGCCATCGACGGGCTAATCCACTTAATTAGACGGGCGTTGTTTTGTTCAGCATGACGAATGGCTTTTGTTTAAGGTTCACTGATGAACCTGGTGGGTGCATGTGGCGCACCCTGCCATTTCATAACCTTCCAAAAACATGGTTATCGCGCCTGTTTTTCCAGTTTTCTCGATGGATCAGGGATGGTGTACAATCTCAGGTTCAAATTTTCCGTGATGAGTCACGGGTAGCGTAATTTCAGGAGTTTTTAGTTTTGGAGCAATTTCGCGGAACCACTATTTTATCGGTACGTCGCAACGGCAAGGTTGTTGTTGGTGGCGATGGCCAGGTGTCGATGGGTAATACGGTGATGAAAGGCAATGCACGTAAGGTGCGTCGCCTCTATGATGGACGAGTGATCGCTGGTTTTGCAGGTGGTACCGCCGATGCCTTCACCCTGTTTGAACGTTTTGAGGCGAAGCTGGAAAAGCATTCTGGTAATTTGACGCGCTCGGCGGTGGAGCTGGCGAAGGACTGGCGCACTGATCGTATGCTGCGTCGCCTTGAGGCACTGTTGGTGGTGGCGGACAAGGAGACTTCTCTGATCATTACCGGTAATGGGGATGTGATCGAGCCTGAAAATAGCCTGATGGCGATCGGCTCTGGCGGGCCATATGCGCAGGCGGCGGCGCGTGCCCTGCTGGAAAACAGCGAGCATGATGCGCGTACTATCGTCGAAAAGGGGTTGGGGATTGCGGCTGACATTTGTGTCTTTACCAATAGCAATCTCACCATTGAAGAGTTGGATGAAGGCTAGTCGATTGACAGGTCTCATCACTATTAAATTACTAGCGGGAATAGAAATCGATGTCTGAAATGACACCCAGAGAGATCGTTCAGGAACTGGACAAACATATCATTGGCCAAAATGATGCAAAGCGCGCAGTAGCGATTGCATTGAGGAATCGCTGGCGTCGTGCGCAGATCAGTAATGAAGAGCTGCGCAACGAAGTGACACCTAAAAATATTTTGATGATTGGCCCGACTGGTGTTGGTAAAACTGAGATTGCGCGTCGTTTGGCCAGACTGGCGAATGCACCGTTTATCAAAGTCGAAGCGACCAAATTTACCGAGGTTGGTTATGTTGGGCGTGATGTTGAATCGATCATCCGTGATTTAGTGGAAGTGTCGATTAAGTTAACGCGCGAAAATGAAATGAAGAAGATGAAGCATCGTGCGGAAGATGCAGCGGAAGAGCGAGTTCTTGATATTTTATTACCGCCCGCACGTGGTGCTGATGGTTCAGTCAGTCGCGCCGAGGGGAGTTCTGCGACACGCCAAAAATTCCGCAAGAAACTACGCGAAGGTGACCTCGATGATAAAGAGATTGAAATCGAAGTCAGCATGGGCGTTGCCGGGGTTGAGATTATGGCCCCACCTGGCATGGAAGATATGAGTAGTCAGTTGCAGGGGCTATTTCAAAATATGGGTAATCAGCGTACTAAGAAACAGCGCCTGCCGATTCGAGATGCGTTTAAAGTGTTGCGCGAAGAAGAGGCTGCCAAGCTGTTGGACGAAGAGGGCATTAAGGCGGCAGCACTAGAACGTGCCGAGCAGCATGGCATTGTCTTTATCGATGAGATTGATAAAATCACCAAGCGCAGTGATAGCGGTGGTGGCGCAGATATTTCGCGTGAAGGCGTGCAGCGTGATCTGCTGCCGTTGGTGGAAGGCTGCACGGTATCGACTAAATTTGGCACGATTAAAACGGATCATATTTTATTTATTGCATCAGGCGCCTTTCACCTTGCCAAGCCATCAGACCTTGTGCCTGAACTGCAGGGGCGTCTGCCGATTCGCGTTGAATTGAGTGCGCTATCGGTAGGTGATTTTGTGCGTATTCTGACTGAGCCAAATGCATCGTTAACGGAACAGTACAATGCACTCCTTGAAGCCGAGGGGGTGAGTGTTGAATTCACCACCGATGGCATTGCGCGCGTGGCGGAAGTGGCGTGGCAGGTGAATGAGCGAACTGAGAATATTGGTGCACGACGTTTGCACACTGTAATGGAGCGCCTGCTTGAAAAACTATCGTATGAGGCGTCTGATCTTTCTGGTACTCGTGTGATGATTGATGTCGATTATGTTGAATTACACCTTGGAAAATTGGTTGAGGATGAAGATCTAAGCCGTTACATTCTTTAACTGTTAAGAGTATTGAAATAGATGAGCGCACAAACAAAAAAACATCGCCCCACTGAGATCCGTTTGCATCAAAAATCACGCGTATTGGAAGTGACCTTTGATAACGGCGCAGAGTTTCGTCTGCCGTGTGAATTTCTTCGGGTGCATTCACCATCGGCTGAAGTGCAGGGGCATGGTGCGGGGCAGGAGACGCTGCAGCTAGGTAAAGAGTTGGTTAATATCAAAGAGATTGAGCCGGTCGGTGCTTATGCGGTGAAACTACATTTTGATGATGGCCATAATACGGGGCTTTTTTCGTGGGAGTTTCTCTATCGGGTTGGGCAAAATCACGATGCGATGTGGCAGTTATACCTGCAACGCCTTAAAGATGCAGGACATGAACGTATTGCGCCAGAAGGTGAAACATGAGCCATCAGCAATCCTCGGCCGCAGATGATACGACTCACTTTGGCTATGAACAGGTCGATGTAAAAGAGAAAGTGAAGCGCGTTGCTGGCGTGTTTGATTCCGTTGCAAAAAACTACGACATTATGAATGATGTGATGTCGATGGGTGTACACCGCATCTGGAAAAAAATTGCGCTCGACACCAGCGGTGTCCGCCCGGGCCACAAGGTATTGGATCTCGCCTCGGGCACCGGTGATCTTGCGGCGCGCTTTTCAAAGATGGTGGGGGCCGCAGGGAAGGTGGTGGCATCGGACATCAACCCCAATATGTTAAAGGTGGGGCGGGAGCGCCTGACGGATCGTGGCATTGTGGGTAACATTGAGTATGTGCAGGCGAATGCCGAAGCGCTGCCCTTTGCCGATAATTATTTTAATTTTGTCAGCATCTCATTTGGTCTGCGTAATGTGACTCGTAAAGAAGATGCGTTGGCATCAATCTATCGTGTGTTAAAACCGGGTGGGCGATTGATGGTGTTGGAATTTTCAAAGCCGATGGAGGCATTGAAGCCGGTTTATGACATTTACTCATTTAAGTTGCTGCCGTTGATGGGGAAATTGATTGCTAACGATGAAGATAGCTATCGCTATCTTGCGGAGTCAATTCGCATGCACCCGGACCAAGAGACGTTGAAGGGCATGATGCAAGCAGCCGGTTTTGAACGTTGCGAGTTTATGAATATGAGCGGCGGCATCGTGGCGCTACACAAGGGTTATAAATTCTGACGTTGTCGATTTAGGGCTGAGCAATATGGATATCACATCATCGATCAAAGCAGCATCGCTTTCCGCGCTTGAGGCGGCTATTAATTATTGTCTTCAATTTGATCTCGACGCATTGCAGCAAGTGCGAGCATTAAGCGCTAAGGTGATTGGGATTGAGCTATTAGGTTTGAATCTGAAATTTTACTTGCTGCCGGACAGCGTTGGCCTGCAGTTGCGTGCTGAATTTGATGGTGAGGTTGATGTGTGGCTGCGCGGCGCGCCACTGTCGATGATGCGTATGGGGCTGGCTGGCGATCAACAGAAAATACTGTTCTCGGGCGATGTTGAGATTATCGGTGATACTGATACCGGACAGCATATCCGTGACATCATGAATGACCTTGATCTGGATTGGGAAGAGCAGATAGCAACGCTGGCGGGCGACGTGGTTGGGCATAAAATGGGTAACGTGGTGCGTGGTATGGCTGACTGGGTGGCACAGACACGTAGTACGGTAGAGCAGGATGTGAGTGAATACCTGCAAGAGGAGAGCCGTTTGTTGCCGCATCGAGAAGAGATCGGTCCGTTCCTTGAGGCGGTTGATACGTTGCGCAGTGATGTTGACCGGATGGAGGCGCGCGTGCAGCGCCTGCTAGCGTTGCGAGGAACTGCTGAGTGATGATTAAACCCAGTCAGCTGTTTCGACTGCTGCATATCAATCGTATTTTAGTGAAACATGGGCTGGATGAAGTGGTGCTGGAAATGCACCTGTTTCGACCATACCGTTTTATGTTGTGCCTGTTGCCGTGGAACTGGTTTCGTCGTCGTAATCGTGTGCGTGAGCCGCACCCTGTGCGTATGCGCCGCGCACTGGAAGACCTGGGGCCGATCTTTGTCAAGCTTGGTCAGATTCTCTCCACACGTAAAGACCTGCTGCCGGATGAAATTGCGGATGAGCTGGCAAAACTACAGGATAGCGTGCCGCCATTTCCCGGTAGTGAAGCTCGCCGTATTGTTGAAGAAGCTTACGGTCAGCCGCTGAATGAAATTTTTCTGTCATTCGATGAAACCCCGCTGGCGTCGGCTTCAATTGCTCAGGTGCATGTGGCCGCTTTACTGGATGGTACTGAAGTGATTGTTAAAGTGGTGCGCCCTGGGATTAAGAAAACCATTAAGCGTGACCTTGGCCTGCTTTATATTATGGCCGAGATGGTGGAACGTTACTGGTCAGAGGGGCGACGACTACGCCCGCTTGAAGTGGTGGCTGAATATGAAAAAACCATTTATGACGAACTGGATCTAATGAAAGAGGCGGCGAGTGCATCGCAGCTACGACGGAATTTTGAGGGTAGTGATTTGCTCTACGTGCCTGAAATACATTGGCCGCAGACGCGCCGTAATGTGATGGTGATGGAGCGTATCTTTGGTACGCCGATTAGCGATGTCGATGAGTTGCGTCGACAAGGTGTCGACCTTAAGAAACTATCGGAAACAGGTGTTGAAATATTTTTTACTCAGGTTTTTAAGCACAATTTTTTTCATGCGGATATGCACCCTGGAAATATCTTTGTTTCCTCGCAGGGACAGTATATCGCGATTGATTTCGGCATCATGGGGACGTTGAGCGCGGATGATCAGCACTACTTGGCAGAGAACTTTCTGGCCTTTTTTAACCGTGATTATCGGCGTGTTGCAGAGCTGCATGTGCAGTCTGAATGGGTGCCAAAGGGGACGCGTATTGATGAGTTTGAATCAGCGATTCGCAGTGTCTGCGAGCCGATCTTTGAACGACCACTGAAAGATATCTCATTTGGACGATTGTTGTTACGCCTGTTTCAAACCGCACGTCGCTTTAATATGGAAGTGCAGCCGCAGTTGGTATTGTTGCAAAAGACGCTGTTGAATATTGAAGGATTGGGTCGGCAGCTCTATCCCGAATTAGATTTGTGGCAGACGGCCAAACCATTTCTGGAGCGTTGGATGGATGAAAACATGGGCGGGCGTGCCTTTGTCAGTTCGATGAAACGCAATGCCCCATTGTGGCTAGACCGACTACCCGAGATGCCGGTGCTACTGCATGATGTGTTACAGCAGGCGCGCGATGGTGAGTTGAAAATTGAGTGGCAATCGAAAGAGTTACGTCAGATTGAGCGCACGCTGCTAGATTCAAATCGACGTCTGTATGCTGCCATTGTGGGCAGTGCGTTGATTGTCAGCGCGGCCATATTATTTGGATTAGGTAATGCTTCGATGGTCTTCTGGGTACTGGCTGGCATTGGCTCGGTTGTGCTGCTATTTTCATGGCCGCGTGATGAGCGCCGTGATTAAAGCAAGCGGCCAACTTTACTAGCGTACGAGCACGGTGGCTATTTGTCACCGCTGTTTATTGAATGATTGCGAGGGGGCGTGTTTCGGCGGCATGAGCTAGTCCGATCTGCTTAGCGCTCTTTTTGGCCACGTACATGGTTTCAGGGATGGTGCTTTCAAGCAGGTGTTTGCGCTTGATGAGGCTGGATGTTTTGATAAGCTCGATGCCCTGTTGCTGTAGCGTGGGCAGCATCTGCTCGAGAAATTCGAGGGTCTCTGGATAGGGGTGAGCAATGGCAACGGCAGTACCGTGACGTTTTGCTAGGATGAGCAGGCGCTTAAACTGAATGCCGATCTCTTTTTCGCTGCGGATATTATCAAGAAACACATTGCGGTTGATTCTTGGAATCTCAAACTCGGCGGCTACGGTGTAGGCGACGGTATGTTCAGTGGTTCGACTATCAACAAAAAACAGATCATTTCGCGCTTCACTGAGTGTTTGCATTAGCCAGGCCATCTTCCCGGGGTGCTGGGTGAGCAGGCTGCCCATATGGTTGTTGATGCCGCTGATATGAGGGATGGCGCTTAAATTACCTTTCAATGTCGCAATGAAAATTTGTTGTGACATGTCGAGCGTTAGCCCACCTTTACCCAGGTTGTTATCGCCGACGGGTTGCATCGGCATGTGGATCATCACCTCTCTATTTTTCTGGTGTGCCAACTCTGCTAGATGAACAGCATGGCTGGTATGCGGCAGGAATGCGTAGGTGATTTCACCGGGTAGAGCTACCGCACGTTCACCAACGGCACGCTGCTCGCCAAGATCATCAATGATAATGCTGACAGCAGGTAGCAGTTGCAGGGTGTTAACGGCAGGCGGGCGCTCAAAGCCTAGCTTTGCACCGTCCGCGAATCCTGGTTTGATGCTGCTAATAACAAGCAGCAGTGTGAGTGTGAGGCGTAGAGTCATTATTGATATGAACTTTTTCAGTTAGTCATTGTTACTGAGTGAGGATGTGTAGCCCTTTTAGCAGGTTGAGTGCTTCGTAGAGTTGATAATCCTGCTCAACGCGATGTTTGGCGGTCTGTTTTTTTGCATCGTTAGTGTTCGCTTTTTTGCTCTCCTGGCCGCTGTCCAGGTGGCCTGCAAGGTCGGCTTCTGTCACTGGCGCAAACTCAGGTTCATTGGCTGCAGTCAGGTTAATGCGGTCGAGTGGGATATCCGGTACGATTCCTTCCGCCTGAATCGAACGCCCGGCGGGTGTGAAGTAGCGGGCGGTGGTGAGCTTAAGTGCTGCGCCATTATTCATCGGCAAGATTGTTTGCACCGAGCCTTTACCAAATGATTTACTTCCCATGATGACCGCTCGTTTATGATCTTGCAGTGCACCGGCGACAATTTCTGATGCAGAAGCTGAGCCGCTGTTAATCAGAACGATTAGCGGCGCGCCTTTGAGGCTGTCATTGGGGGTGGCCTTGAATTCAAGGGCAGCGTCATCAATGCGCCCTTCAGTGTAGACGATCATACCCTGCTCTAAAAAGGCATCTGATACTTCGAATGCCGCATTTAAGACGCCGCCTGGATTATTGCGGAGATCAAGAATCAGGCCGTTAAGTGAGCCTCCGTTCTCTGCCGTTAATTCGTTGATGGCTTCTTTAAGGTCGCTGCCGGTGTGAGATTGAAATTGGGTGATGCGTACGTAACCAAAACCGGGTTCAAGGCTTTTATGTTTAACGCTCTTAACTTGGATGATGTTGCGAGTGATGGTGATTTTCAATGGCCTATCGGTGCCATCACGAACGATCGTGAGCAAAATGTCGCTACCCGGTTTGCCGCGCATGAGATTAACAGCTTCGCGCAGTGTGAGCCCTTTCACCGGGGTGTCGTCGAGGCGGATGATGAGGTCACCTGCTTTGACCCCTGCTGCATCAGCGGGTGTGTCATCAATGGGTGAAACGACTTTCACAAAGCCATCTTCCATGCTGACCTCGATGCCGAGGCCGCCAAATTCGCCAGAAGTACCGACCTGAAGCTCTTTGTAGGCATCGCTATCCAGGTAGGATGAATGTGGGTCTAATCCTGACAGCATGCCGCGAATGGCATTTTCTAGCAGCTCTTTGTCAGTGACATCTTCCACATAGTTGTTTTTGATATTGGCGAAGACCTCGGTGAAGGCACGAAGCTCTTCGAGTGGAAGGGGGGTGTTATCGTCGCGTTCTGCAAAAACATGCTGGCTGATGGTCAGGAAGAAGCCTAGTACCAGCGCCATGAGCACTAACATGACATTACGTGATTGAGATAGCATTGATGTTTTCCACTCCATTAGATTTGATTGCGGCGACCGCAGGGGTAACTTTATCAGAAACTACTGTTTTCGCCATATTTCCGTGGTGCTAATATCCGGCTAGAGGCCGTCAATTAAATTGTGTCGCTGCTTATGTTGATTAATGTCTTTATGGAGACTGATAATGAGCATGGCAATGAAGTAAACAAAAATAAATGGACTAGCCGCAGTGCTAGCCAAAGGTCTTAAAATGCCCTCAGATCTGAGGGCACTCAGTGCGAAGCTCACTAAAATCACCAAGCCACGCTGAAAGCTCATCCCGGTTATGCCCTGCATGATGCAAAGGGGCACCAGGCGTTATTAGGCCTGTGGATAGCTGAGGTGCCCGCAAGGGTTTTAGGCGGTTACACCCACAAGATAAAACTTTTCCCAGCCTCAAGTTTTCGCGAAAAAACAACGCGAGAATCTCCGAAACGGTTTTTACTATGAAAACAGCGGAGTTATAGCCGCCTATACTGCAAAGTAAGGCTTTTCAGGCGGTGTAAAAAGCCACGCAGTGTCATGAATTCGCCCTTTATCCAATCATATGATAGCGAAAACAGCGCCGAACATGAAGATCGTTACATTACAATATAGGTAATAACAAGTGTTCTGATGTGTTGTATGTTTGTTATACAATGCGCGGGCATGGAAAAACGCGGCTGTATTCAGTACGTCGTGCTGAACCACCGGAGCGGCGTTTATACCAACGAAATTTAAGGCGGTAATTATGTATGGGTAAAATTATAGGTACTTATAAAAAAACAGACGGTACAACTTTTACTGTAAAGGAAGACGACTATACAAAAATGCGGGAAATGACAGAGGAAGAAGTCCATGAGGCGGCATTGTCTGACCCAGACGCGCAACCATTGACGAGTGAAGAGCTGGCCAGGTTCAGGCGTGTAAATCCTTTTGCTAAGAAGTAAAATATATATAAGGGGATTGTAAATTAAATTGTGATCGACACGCCGGGTGAGCGAGAAGCCACGCTCAATCCTAGCATCATTAGCAAAGGACAAACCCGCATCACGGGCATGGATGATCAGACCCTCAGTCGCTATACCAATTAGAAATTGGAAAGAAGCGATGAATCACTCTATGATTGAGTTTGAGGAGCAGCTAGCGTCTCACATTTGAAACGGGCAATTACCCCGAATTATTTACAGCCTCTCCTGTTATTGACGAGCCAGCCATGACCGAGGATTTTGCGGTTTGCCGTTCTTGCGGATTTCGAAATAAAGCCCCGAGTTACTTTGGCCGCCACTCTCGCCAACTGTGGCAATGATCTCGCCACTTCCGACCCATTCGCCAGCATCTTTATATAGACTTTCATTATGGCCATATAGGCTCATATAACCGCCGCCATGATCGATGATAACCAGTAAACCAAAACCACGTAGCCAATCGGAAAAGGCCACTCTGCCGTGATGAACGGCATTGACCTGAGTGCCTGTTTTGGCCGTGATAGTGATCCCTTGCCATCTGATGTTGCCCCCTCCTTTGCGTCGTTTGCCAAAGTGATGGTTGACCTTGCCGATAGCAGGCCGCAGAAGCTTGCCTTTGAGTTGGCTGAAGGGCTTGATATTACCGACATCGGGTGGAATATCTGCAAGTGCTTCACTGAGTGATTTTAATAAGTGCTGGAGATCTTTACGCGTCTGTTCGAGTTGAACCAGTCGCTGCGCCTGGTTTTTGATATCTTTCTGTATGTTGGCAAGGATTGCCTGTCGTGAGCGTTGCTGTTTCTCTAATGCTCCCTTTTCCTTTTGGCGTTGTTGTTGTGCTATGGCAATTCGTTGTTGTTTGCGTTGAATATCAGCTTCAATGCGTGAGAGCGTTGCGATGCGTTGATCGATTGCCTTGATATTATGTACGCGAGATTGGTTAAGGTAGTCATAATAAATCAGAGTACGGCCAATTGCGGTGGGGTCTTCCTGGTTGAGAAAGAGTTTAGCGTACCCCTGGTTGCCCATTGCATAACTCGCTCGGATCTGCTGTGCCAGCAGTCGTTGTTGCTGTGCTAGCTGATGTGATTTCTCTTTTTTCTCTTGTTGGCGGCCGCGTAGAGCACGTTTTTGTTGCTTCAGCTGTGAAGCGAGTTTTGTCAGTGAATGGCTGATATTACCGATAGCTGTTTCGCTATTTTGTAGTTTGCGCTGTAGCTGGTTTTTTTGGCGGGTAGATTTTGTCAGTGTTGCACGAATGTCACGAATCTGTTTTTTTAAATGCAGCAGTTTTGCTTCTTTCGATTGAGGGTCATTGTTGGCAAAAAGCGTGGGGCTGGTCATCAGCAGTAAAAGCGTTGCGAGCATGATGCTCGCAACGCTGAGGCTTGTTGGTTTTGATCTCAGCACCTGTTATCTCATGCCCTGAAAGAGACGAAGTTTCAGGATACTACACTTGCTACTTTGAGACCTTTGTACGATTGTTCTTTTGCTCTCTGACGGCGTTAAAAGCGCTCTCAATCGGTCATTTATAGCTATGAACTCCCTCATTTCATGCGCCTTTGCCTTGTCAGAGAGCCAAATCCCGGCTCGTGCAAAGGTCTCACTTTAACTTCAGTAGTGAGCGCCCCGTCATTTCAGTGGGTTTCTCCAACCCCATTAAATAGAGCATGGTTGGGGCGATGTCTGAGAGGCTGCCACCATCTGAGATTTCCGCATCACGACCGATATAGAGGAGTGGCACTGGGTTGGCGGTATGCGCCGTGTGTGCCTGGCCGGTTTTGTCATCGCTCATCTTTTCTGCGTTGCCATGATCTGCGGTGATCAATAGTTCGCCTCCCGCGGCAGTGATGGCTTCGTGAACGCGGGCTAAGCAGGCATCGATGGTTTCGATTGCCTTAATGCAGGCCTCAAGGTTGCCGGTGTGGCCGACCATATCGGGATTGGCGTAGTTGCATATAATGGTGTCGAACTTCCCGCTGGCAATGGCCTCAACCAATTTGTCGGTTAGTTCCGCCGCACTCATTTCCGGTTGCAGGTCATATGTTTTTACTTTTGGTGACTCGATGAGGATACGTTCCTCCCCCTCGAAGGCGCGCTCTTCGCCACCATTAAAGAAAAAAGTTACATGGGCATATTTTTCGGTCTCGGAGATGCGTAGTTGTCGTAGCCCCTGGTTTGAGATGTATTCACCAAAGACATTTTTCATACGAGTGGCCGGGAATACGATATCAGTCTCCAGGCTCTTCTTGTACTCGGTAAGGCTGATGTAAGCACCGAGTTTTGCTCTGTCTTTGATGGTGAAAGCGGTAAATTCTGGTTCGGCAAAGGCCTGAGAAATTTGGCGTGCACGGTCTGCACGAAAGTTCATAAAGATCATGGTGTCGCCAGATTCAACGCTCACAGCATCTTCTCCGGCTGGGATGATGCTGGTCGCTTGTACAAACTCATCTGTTTCGCCGCGTTGATAGGCGGCATCGAGGCCGCCTATCGCGCTAGTAGCCTGAAAGGCAGATTTCCCCTGGGTCATCAGTTCATAAGCGGCTTGAATCCGCTCCCAGCGATTGTCACGATCTAGCGCAAAAAAACGGCCGATGATGCTGGCAATTCGCCCCGGGTGCTTGTGCGCGGCAAAAAGCGTGTCTATTTCTGTCAGCCAGGGCGCGGCGCTTTTTGGGGGCGTGTCACGCCCATCAAGGAAGGCGTGTAGGTAGACCTTCTTCGCGCCTCGCTGCATGGCAAGTGTAATAGCCGCCTTAATTTGTGATTCGTGACTGTGCACCCCACCGTTTGAAAGCAGCCCCATAATATGCACTGCTTTGTGATTTGTGATTGCCTGGTCAATCGCGTGAATGAGTACTTTATTGTCGAAGAAACTGCCATCTTCGACCGCTTTATCGATGCGGGTTAATTCCTGGTTTACGACGCGTCCAGCGCCGAGGTTGAGATGGCCAACCTCTGAGTTACCCATTTGATTGGCGGGAAGGCCGACCTCGCTACCCGATCCGTGAATTAAGGTATGTGGGTTTTCTTCCCATAGCTTGTCCCAGGTTGGTTTTTTTGCGTGGTAGATTGCATTGTTGTCCGTTTTTTCGCTTACACCCCAACCATCGAGGATGATTAGCGCAGTTGGATTGTAACATGTTGATTTATCGGGGGAGTTCATTTTTAAAGCGAAGTCCTTTTCAGTTTATTTTGTAGGAAAAACCCTACATTATGAGCTTTAGTTATTCGTTATAATATAAGTTAATGGCGGGCTTGCTGGGTTTTATTTTGTTTCGGTATTTCAAGTATGTCGCCCGTTGAGGTTTTTCTTTGAGTGTTGCGAATTTAGACATTGGGGCTGGGGTTTTGTTGGGTGGCATAACACCCTCAAGCTTAAGCCATTTTATGTTAAACGATGGTGGCAATTTCAATGATTTCTTTGATTTAAATTAACAATAAATTATAACTGGTTAAGGGTCGGATCGCCATGGGGTGGGTAAAAGAAGTGGGGAAGGTCGATGATCAGGAACTTGAGCAGACTTCAATGGTACTCAAGGCGTTATCGCATCCACTTAGGTTGAAAATCCTCTGCATGCTGGGAGATGGTATTGGAGAGGTCGCCGTGCAAGAGATTGTCGCGTCAACAGGGGCTTCACAAAGCAATATTTCACAGCATCTTTCTATCATGAAAGGCAAAGGGATTATTAAGGCAAGAAAAGATGGTAACCGGGTCTTGTATCGACTTAGCGATAGCCGCATGGTCGAACTATTTAGAATGATGCAAGAGGTGATCTGCCATGATTAGCGAGCCGCACTCGCTTATGCTGTTAGTTATATGGGTCACAAAATAGTGCTTAGTGTATAGGTCTGCTGCATTTAATCGTCTGATTGCATTTTCCCGCTGAAATTCTATTGCGGATGGGCTAGACTGCGTGCTTTAGCTTGTCCTAATATTCTTGATATCTATTTTGGTGTGCTGGCGATATTTTTGCCGCGGTACATTGTTGAGTGGTGAAAATATGCAGCAACTTTTTGAGTTTATTGTAAATAATTGGCTTTTGTTTTTGGCGCTGGTCATTGTGCTTACCCTGTTAGGGGTGAATATGATTCGCCCTAAATTATTGGGTTTTAAAGAGGTTAAGCCTAATGAGGTTGTGCTGCTGATTAATCGTGATGATGCGGTTGTGCTGGATGTGCGTGATAATAGTGATTTTGAGAAAGGGCACATTCTTAATGCAAAGCATATCCCTTTTGGCTTGTTGGAAGAGCGCCTGCATGAATTGGACAGTTTGAAAGAGAGCCCGCTGGTCGTTTATTGTGAAGCAGGCCAGCAGTCTGCGCGGGCTGGTGCTATTTTGCAGAAGCAGGGTTTTGCATCGGTTTATAAACTGTCGGGTGGTTTATTGACGTGGAAAAGCGCCAATTTTCCATTGAGTGTTGAGTCGTAATTATCTTTAATCTTGATGTGGGCGTTTGTCCCGCTTACTTTCTATTGAGTGATAGCTCGTTATTGTTAACCGGTGGTGGATAATGTCAGAAGTAGATGAAAAAAAAGAGCAGGCGGCTGCGGTCGGTGGAAAGCAATTTTCGATACAGAAAGTTTATGTACGAGATATCTCTTTTGAAACACCCAACACCCCGCTAATTTTTCAGGAAAAATGGGAGCCTGAAACCAATATGCAGCTTGGGAATAAGGCGGTTGTGTTGGGTGAGGGTGTTCATGAAGTGATGCTGACGGTGACGGTGACTGCAAAAATTGGTGATAAGACCGCTTATCTTGTAGAGGTTCAGCAGAGTGGGATATTTAATATCTCAGGTTATGATCCAAAAGAGTTGCCTGCTATCGTGGGTAGTGTCTGCCCCAATATTCTATTTCCATTCGCTCGCGAGGCTATTTCAGATTTAGTGACGCGCGGCGGCTTCCCGCAGTTGTTGTTATCGCCAGTTAACTTCGATGCGTTGTATGCTGAGTATGCGCAGCAACAGCGTCAGCAGCAGAAAGGGACGGGAGAGGAGGCAGTGTCGCATTGATTTAGTGGCCTGAGGAAATTTGATGTTGGACAGAGAGGTGGTGCTTCGTTCTCAGCTACCAATAGCACTACTAGGTGCGGGTTCGTGGGGGAGTGCGCTCGCTATATTGATCGCTCGCAATGGGCGTGATGTGGTTTTATGGAGTAACGATGCTGCTCAAGTTACGCAGATGCAGGAGCAGCGTCGCAATGTTGATTTTCTTCCTGATATTAAGTTCCCTGATCGTCTGAATGTCAGTGCTGATCTAAAACGGGTGCTGGAAATCTGTGGCGATATTATGCTGGTGGTGCCAAGTGAGGCTTTCCGTTCAGTGCTAGCGCTGTGTAGGCCCATGATGAGGGCGGATGCAAGGCTCTCATGGGCGACGAAGGGGTTTGATCCTGGTAGTGGTAAGTTACTGCATCAAGTTGCCGCTGAGATTTGTGGTGATGAGGTGCCATTTGCGGTTGTCTCCGGGCCTAGTTTTGCGCATGAAGTTGCGATTGGCTTACCGACAGCGCTAACGGTTGCTTCGGGCGATACTCAATTTTCTCAAGATCTTTCTGATGCGCTGAGTAATGATTGCTTTCGTGCTTATCGCTCGCATGATGTGATAGGCGTTGAAGTGGCTGGCGCGGTTAAAAACGTGCTGGCAATTGCGGCAGGTATTTCTGACGGGCTTGGCTTTGGCGCGAATGCGCGTGCGGCATTGATCACGCGAGGACTAGCCGAAATTACTCGTCTTGGGGTTGAGTTGGGTGGGCAGGCAGATACTTTTACAGGCTTGGCTGGTCTGGGTGATCTGGTATTAACCTGCACCGACAATCAGTCGCGTAATCGCCGTATGGGGCTTGCTCTTGCTCAGGGCAAGACCCTGGAGCAGGCGCTACAATCGATTGGTCAGGCGGTCGAAGGTGTGCAAACGGCACGGGAAGTGCTCTTGCTAGCTCGTCAGTGTGGTGTTGAGATGCCGATTGCAGAGCAGGTGTATCGTGTCTTGTATCAGGGTTGTTCACCGCGAGATGCGGTCAGTGCATTATTTGAGCGCGCTCAAAAAACAGAATAATTTTAATGGGCCGAGATCATGGGTCTATAAGTTTTTCGTTGGAATTTTCGCCTTTAAATTGCATTAATAACATAGTGTTATACACGTGATTTATTCATAAATAAGCGCCGTATTTCCGTTGCTCATCCCCCTTTGTTTGATAATTCATTGATAACATTAAGTATTATCTAATTTACAGTATTGTTTTGAATTGACAAGCGCGTATGTTTTGTGTTTAGAATCCTAGGACAGGATAGTAGAGAAATTATTGATAGTTTATGTGTTAGAGGGTGGGTACAATGTTAACAATAGCCTTTAGAGGCATATTTCCTGCTGCGGTTGGAATCTGGTGTGTGGCAATGTCCTCGGGGGCAGTGGCTGATTTTCAGCTTAGCTTTGTCAATGAGGCTGAAAATCAGGATCTTACTATTGATTGTAATCGCGCTAGTGACGATTCTCGCTGCGCCTTTGGTGGTAATACCGGCTCTTATTTTGACCCTACGCCATTTCTTCAAGAGGTGGTTTACATTGATGGCACTCGTTATTACCATTCAATTATTGGAGATCCAGATAGCGATTTTGCTCAGGAGGTTTATATTGAGGCCAGTGGTTGCTGTTATCAGGCCAGTGGTAACTATGACCCGTTTCCAAAATCAGCCAGTAATAGTCGCGGGGGATCAGCTAACGGGAGTGGCTCCGGTAATCCTAACCGAGTGGTGATGAGCAACATGGTGAGAGATGAGGAGATGACTCAGTGGTTTCTAAAGGATAGCCTTGGGTTTAAGCCATTGATCACTCAGGTGATCACTGATGCTGATGTCAGAATGGATTTTCAAATTGACATGACGATGATTGATTACGGTACGATAGATACGCCGGGGCTTGTTTCAAACAGGTTAGAATTACTGAAAGATAATTATGGTACGACTGGCGATTATGATAACAATGCCATTCCAACTTTCTTCAGCGATAAGTCCGTGGTTAAGCAAACTGTAAGTGCTGGGCAATATACGTATACTGACGGCCCAGATCAGAGTGGCAGTGGTGGCGTGTATACTTACTGGGATGGTGGTGGCTATCATGAATACTTGGCAGACCATAATCTCTTTCGTCGCGATGATCAGAATGAGGGTTATCAAATACGACGATGACGTTATTTCGGGTTCCCTGTTGAAATCCATGTAGTGGTGTCAGTTTTGTCAAAAGAGCATGCCTTTCATTTTTCATTGATCCCCCCACTATAATTTAGTTGCCTGTATAACGCAGATGAAAGCGATGATTTTAGCGGCTGGGCGTGGTGAACGCATGCGCCCACTGACCGATGTAACGCCAAAGCCATTGCTAACAGTTGGCGGGGATTATCTTATCGCCTATCATCTTCGTTCGCTGGTGGCCGCAGGCATTACTGAGATCGTCATTAATCATGCCTGGTTGGGTGAGCAGCTTGAACAAGTGCTTGGCGATGGGAGCCAGTACGGTGCGCGAATTCATTATTCTGCTGAAGGTGATGTCGGTCTTGAAACCGCAGGTGGAATTAAGCACGCGCTACCGTTATTAGGTGACATGCCTTTTGTGGTGGTGAATGGTGACGTTTGGAGTGATTTTTCATTTACATCACTGCCTAAAATGCCTGCTGGGCTGGCACATTTGGTGTTGGTCGATAACCCTCCATTTCATCCTGAGGGGGATTTTTCATTGCAGCAAGGGCAAGTACAGTGTGATGGTGAGGCGAAGCTTACCTTTAGTGGGGTAGGGGTTTATCGTGCTGAATTGTTTGAATCGCTGGCAGAAGGGCGAAGTCCTTTAGCGCCGCTCTTGAGGTCGGCAATGATGAAGGGTGTTGTCAGTGGCGAGTACTATCGTGGTGGCTGGGTTGACGTGGGTACACCGGAGCGCCTCAATGTACTTGATCGTCAGCTGTTGGCGGGTAAGTAAAGGGGCGTTGTATGCGTGAACCCCGTCACTAATCTTTAGTCTCGCGTTAGTGATGGGGTGCTCTGGCTAAATGTTCGGACGATTATGAGTGGTACTGCTTTAATTCACTATATAGCTGGTCTTTAAGGTTTAGGCGTTTCACCTTGAGACCTGTCATGCGAGCATCTGTGGTCGGTTGCTGCTGCTTTTCAAGTACGTGAATGGTTTTATCAGTGTGTTCGTACTCTTTTAAAAGAGATGCAAAGTCGTGATCCTGAATTTTGAGTTGATGGATGGTGTGTTGCAACTCTGGGAATTCATGGGTTAGTTGGTGCCGTTCTCCGTACATACTATGGGTCTCCATATGTTTGGTTCAAAGCGTCTTTTCTGACTCTTTCCTGGCGCCAATTGATGCGCCGGAAGATCAGCTTGACACGTGGCTGTGGTTGCAGTCAAGGTTTTGCAGTGGCCAAATGAGGGGTGAAATGGCTGTTTTCAGCGGATGCTGATGGAATTCAATTGGTTGCAAATAGTGGTCTATTATTTGCTGTGACGGCAGATTTAGGCTGGATTTGGCAACAATGGCTTAGCCATTTGCGATTAATTCGTTGTTATCCTCATCGCCAGGAAAATCATATCCCCACTCTTTGATTAGATGCTTTTCCTGGATGCGTAGCTGGTTTTTGCGCGCGAACTGCAGAATGAAACTGAATGCTTCCGGGTCGTTAAGGCTTAGGCCTCTGGCAACAATCAGGCAGCGTGCGCCGTTGATGATGCAAGGTTGCACATGTTCTGAGTAGCGTAGTTTATGGTCAGGGCCGAAGCTTGCTAACGCAGAGGAGATTCGCTCAACCCAGTCTGACGGGCGGAACTTTTTACCGTCGTTGCAGACGCCCTCAATGATGATCTGATTGTTCCCGGAATTATGCGACATCTCTTTCTCTTGCGGTGCGGCAGGTATTATATGCGTTGGCCTGATGTGGTTGTGAGCCGCCTGCGGGCGATTATACCTATATCGCACGCGAATTGATAAAGTTTAATAATGCACGCGCAGTGATTATTGAATGGCGACCTTGATGGCACGAGTGCGCGCGGCATGAATCTCGTCGGCAAGGGCTTTGCCGTTATGCCCTTGTGCCACGATGGCGCGAACATCAACTGCGTTTGCGACGCGATAGGCGAGCGAGAAAAGTGCGGCTTGTGGATAGTCGCATGCTTCATAACCGGTGCGTCCGCGTGAATCTGCGGTGCAGGCAGTGAGGAACTGTTCAAGACGTTCGGGGCGACGAAAGGCGTCGAGTGACTCTAAAGTCTTTAGTAGCGTTGTCGCGCGTAGTTCGGCCGCGCGATGGCAATGTGTGTGGTAGCGCGCGACCAGTACGGCAAGCGCCTGAAAACGTTTTGGAGCGCGCATTCGTTTGCAGAGTGTTTGTGTTAATTTCACGCCGCGTTCTTCATGGCCGTGATGACTTGGCCACTTATCACGTGGCGTATTGCCTTTGCCCAGGTCGTGACAGAGCGCGGCAAAGCGCACTTCTGGCTCGGTGGTGAGTGTGGCTGCGCTATCAAGCACCATCATGGTGTGAATGCCGGTATCGATTTCTGGGTGATAGTGCTCTGGTTGCGGTACGCCAAAGAGCGCGTCGACTTCTGGTAGGATGCGTGCAAGTGCACCGCATTCACGTAGTGTGGTGAAAAAGATTGAGGGGCGCGGCTCATTGAGTGCACGCTCAATCTCGCCCCAGACGCGTTCAGGTACCAGTGCGTCAACCTCGTCGGCCTCGACGATCTCTTTTAGTAGGGCTTGTGTTTCGTCTGCGATTTTAAATCCCAGCGGTACCAGGCGTGTGGCAAAGCGCGCGACACGCAGAACCCGCACGGGATCTTCAATAAAGGCAGGCGACACATGGCGGAGTAACTGTTGTTGCAGGTCTTGGATGCCGTTGAGAGGGTCTACCAGATTACCATCCAGGGTGAGTGCCATTGCATTGATGGTGAGATCGCGGCGCTTAAGGTCTTCTTCCAGCGTGACATCTGGCGAGGCATGGACTTCAAACCCGGTATAGCCAGCCGCTGTTTTGCGTTCGGTGCGCGCCAGGGCGTACTCTTCTTTGGTTTCTGGGTGTAGGAAAACGGGGAAGTCTTGCCCCACTTGCGTATAGCCTTGTGCGAGCATCTCTGCGGGGGTTGCGCCCACCACCACCCAGTCGCGGTCTTTGATGGGCAGCCCCAGCAATTTGTCGCGCACGGCGCCCCCGACCATGTAAATTTTCATCAGTGGTGGTGCGTCCTATGCGTCTAGATTAATTGTCACGTCCGGCATAAAGACGGAAGCGATCAAACTGGCCGCGCTGATTCTGGTTCATCAGGTAACGCGGTACGATTGCTTCCAGCGGTTGCGGTGTGATGTTAAAGATGGCTGGGAACTGCTCTCTGCTAACGCTATCGATTTGCATTGAAAGGTAGTTGTCGTAGGTGAATAGTTTGCCAGGCATCATGCCCATGATGCGTGCCATTACCTTGGACATGCCATTGCCAAGTGGGATCACCTTGCGATTAATGCCCTGGGTCTTAATCGTAAATTCGAGCAGCTGTTGCAGGGTGTAGGCACGTGGTCCGCACAGGTCGTAACGCTGCCCGAAGGTCGCCTTTTTGTTGAGTGATTTAACGATGACATCGACTACGTCATTCACATAAACCGGCGCGAAGCGCGCGTTGGGGCATGCCAGGGGCAGGTGCGTGATACACTTAAGCAGCGATGCGAAGCGGTTAAAGAGGTTATCGCCTGGGCCAAAGATCACGGATGGACGCAGACTGGTGACGTTGATTCCTTCGTCTGCACCAGTGTGAATGGTGTCTTCTCCTTCGCCTTTGCTGGTGAGGTAGCGGCTAGGTGCCTTGCCTGCGTAAGCGTTGAGCGCACTCATGTGAATCACGCGCTCAATTTTATTGGCGACACAGGCGTCAATGATCATCCGAGGTAGATCTACATGCAGGCGCTGAAAGGCCCCTTTTTTGCTTTCATTCAAGACCGCAACCAGATTGATTACCGCACTACAGCCTGCGAAATGTTTGTGCAGATTTGAGAGCGTCATGATATTGGTGTCGATGACGCTCACGCGAGGTAATACCAGTAGTTCGCGGCAGCGCTCACGGTGACGCGCCAACACGCGTACCTGATAGCCCGCCTCGATTAGTGTGCGTACTAAATGTTGTCCGACAAAACCGGTTCCTCCCAGAACAGCGATAATTTTATTATGTGTGGCTGCAACCTTTGGATACATCTGCCTCTCCCCATCTTTACCATTTAAAGATCTTAAAAAATGTAACTACTCAGCGAGTAGTCAAAATTAACGGTAGCTGAGTAGTTAAAAAATAACGTTAGCGCATCAATCATCCCTCTTTTACAAAGGCGCTATACTGAATCTTGGGATTTTAGCATTCAATGGAGGGTTCGGGTAAACGATGATCGAGGCGCTGCTCTATTATTTGCTGCTGGGTGCAGTGGCAGGAACCTTGGCGGGAATGCTGGGCATTGGCGGCGGTTTGATCATTGTGCCAGCGTTGGTAATAGCCTTTGAAATGCAAGGTTTCAAGGCGAGTATCATCATGCACCTCGCGCTGGGGACATCGCTGGCGACGATCGTGGTGACCTCGCTCTCATCGATTCGTACCCATCACCAGCATGGCGCGGTGCAGTGGCGGGTTGTTGTTCGCTTGAGTGGGGGGATTATGGTGGGGGCGCTGTGTGGTGCGTTTTTGGCAGATCAACTGGCCAGTGACTGGCTGCAGAAGATTTTCGCGGTATTTGCGTTGGTGGTGGCGTTACACATGGCGCTGGAACTACGACCTAAACGTACTCGTCATCGGCCTTGTCAGGCAGCGCTAATGGGTGTGGGTGGTGTGATTGGGCTGGTTTCTGCGCTGGTTGGCATGGGTGGCGGGACGATGACAACACCGTTTCTACTGTGGTGCAACATAGCCGTGCGTCAGGCGATAGCCACCGCAGCGGCATGTGGCTTGCCAATAGCGCTTGCCGGCGCGCTGGGTTATTGGTTGGCTGGTGTCGGCGTGGATGGTTTGCCTCAGTGGAGCACGGGTTATCTGTATTGGCCAGCACTGATGGCAGTAGTGGCAAGCAGTGTGGTTTGTGCATCATTTGGGGCGAGAATGACGCATCAATTGCCAGTGAGGGTACTGAGGAGGGGGTTTGCGCTGTTACTGCTTGTTATTGGGTGTTACCTAATTATAGTGTGAATTTTTTTTACGGCCACTCGCTTGCCCTTTTGTGGCATTAAAAGAGGCGCTTAATGGTGTCGTTTCTAGCGATCTGTTGGTCTTCAATGCCATGCGGTTTTTTTGCCGAGAGCCGGCAGTCCTGTTTGCGCGGCGGGCTTGGCGTGACACTTAAGGCTGCTTGGTGGCGTGAGGGGTGGGAAAGTGCCGCTAAGAGTCGATAAAGGTAAGGTGTGCAGTTAACACGATGATGTCATATTAGCATTTGGCTAATATTTTTTTCTGGTGGTTGCTATATGATCAATATGAGCTTGCTTGGTTGAAGTGTTTTCTTTTTTTGTGAGGCGCGGTAAATGAAGACGGATAAGCTGGTAAATCCAACCATAATGGGGGTCTTTTACCCGCTGGATAAACTTGATGCGGTGGCGTTACTGCAGCTTTCGCGGGATAGCTACTTTGAGACGCTATTGGCGGGTGAGACGATTGCACGTTATGGCTCGAGTGAGCCCTGGAGCTACTTTTTAGTGTCGGGTGATGTGTCGATGGAGGCGCCAGATCGTGATGATGAGGTGGTGAGTGCGAATACTGATAGGGCAAAATTGCCACTTAATTTCACCAAGCCTAGTCAGTGGACGATTCGCGCCAGTAGTCGAGTGGTTGTTTTTCGTTTGAGCGATATCGAGGTCAGTAAGGCGTTGGGTGATGCGCCAGCACCAGATAAGATTGATGGCGACATTCCGCTGGGTGAAAAGGCGTTGATTGAGCGCTTGATTGCTGATATTGAGCGTGACTCGAAAGCCAGTAGGCTAAAAATCCCCAGTCTGCCTGATATTGCACTACAAGTGCAGGCTGCGGTTAAAGATAAGGGCTCAGATGTTGCTGACGTGGCGCGCATCGTGATGGCGGACCCACCGTTGGTGGGGCGCCTGCTGCAGGTGGCGAACAGTCCTATGTATCGAGGTAAAGCGGCGATTACCACTTGCCAGATGGCGGTCTCTCGAATGGGACTGAAGGTGACGCGAGACCTTGTGATTGGCTGCTCATTGCAACAAATGTTTGAAAATGATTCGCCATTGCTGAATGATTTTATGCGCAAAGAGTGGCGCCACAGCACGCGTGTGGCGGCCTTGTGCGCGGTGATTTCACGCCATGCACGCGGCATTGATGAGGACCGAGCAATGCTGGCTGGTTTGGTGCATAACATCGGCGCGTTGCCTATTATTAACTATGCGGCTAAATACCCCGAGCTGGTAGAAGATGAAGAGATGCTGGATAACGTTATTAACAAGCTAAGCTGTGAAGTGGGTGTGCAGGTGTTACGACGATGGGATTTTGATCTGGACGTGATTGATGTGGTGCGTGGTGCACATGATTGGTATCGAGATTCAGGGCCTAAGGCTGAGTATTGTGATGTTGTATTGCTGGCACAGCTCTATAGTTTTATCGATACGCCGCAGATGGAGAGCCATCCGGCGATTGATGCAGTACCTGCATTCACGAAGTTTTCACTGGGTCGGCTTGGACCTAAGATGACGCTGCGTGTGTTGGAGGCAGCGCAGGCCGATATTGAGGAGATTGGAAGGATGCTGGATGGTTAGTCGCCTAGCCAGGGCTGTCACCCCGATGTATTGATTATCGGGATGACAATAATTAGCGCGGCTATTCGGCCTCTTTTCTCGAGAGCGAAATTTTCTCTTTACCCTTGGGCTTGTTAGTCTGACTGGATGCCTTTTTATTCACGAATTTTTCTTTGCCCGATTTTTTTGGCCGATCACTGTCTTTTTTATCGGCAAATTTACGTTTTTTATCACCACCACTTCTTGCGCCACCCTTGCTGCCGAATGCGCCATCTTTAGTGATTGAGATCGCTAGTGCCTGTTGGCGTACGCGCGCCTTCTTCAATAGCTGGAAGACATCGGCTGGCATATCTGCTGGTAGATCGACGGTGCTGAAATCATCGTAGAGTTTGATGTCACCAATATACTGGCTATCGATTTCAGCCTCGTTGGCGATAGCGCCGACGATGTCTCCCGGTGATGCTTCATGCATCTTGCCGACTTCAATACGGTAGCGAGCCATTTCAACTTCAGGGTGTTTCTTCAGGCGACGTGCCTTGCCAAGTGAGCCAGGAGCGGCGCGTTTTTCACGTGGGCGATCTGCATTGTTTGCGGTGCGATCTCGTTCTTTACGCTCTCTCGGCGCAGCCTGAGCTTTAGGCATCAATGGGCGTTCTTTCTGCAATAGATAGGTCAGTGCCGCAGCAACGTCATTCGGGCTGATGTTCTGCTCTGTTTCAATCTGCATCAGCACTTCGTTAAAAAATGTCAGGTCTTCAGACTCAATGGTGTCGAGGATCTGTTGTTTAAATTCGGTAACGCGCTTGTTGCTAACCGCTTCAATCGAAGGCAGTTGCATGCGCTCGATTTTTTTATTGGTGGCGCGTTCAATCGCACGCAGCATGCGGGTCTCGCGTGGGGCGACAAAGAGAATTGCGGTGCCTTTGCGACCGGCGCGCCCAGTACGACCGATACGGTGAACATAGGCCTCGGTGTCATACGGGATGTCGTAGTTGATCACGTGGCTGACGCGTGGCACATCGAGACCGCGTGCGGCGACGTCGGTTGCAACGATGATGTCGATCACCCCTTTTTTTAATTGATTAACGGTGCGTTCGCGTAGTACCTGAGTGATATCGCCACTGAGAGCGGCGCAGGAATAGCCGCGTGCCTCTAGTTTCTGTGCCAGCTCGGCGGTTGCATTTTTGGTGCGCACAAAGATGATTGCCGCATCAAGCTCTTCGACTTCGAGGATGCGGGTCAGCGCATCGAGCTTATGCAGTCCGCTCACTTGCCAGTATTTTTGATCGATGGTATCAACAGTGGTTGATTCAGATTTGATCTTGACCGTCTTTGGGTTTTTCAGGTAACGATTTGCCACCTTGCGAATCACATCTGGCATTGTTGCAGAGAATAGCGCGATTTGACGCGTTTCAGGCGCCTGCTCCAGGATCCATTCAACGTCATCGATAAAACCCATCTTCAGCATCTCATCGGCTTCATCGAGTACCAGTGCTTTTAGGCCCGCGAGCGACATTGTCTTGCGACGCAGATGATCCATCACGCGACCGGGTGTCCCTACGATGACATGCACGCCGCGTTTTAGCTGGCGTAGCTGGGTATCCATGCTTTGGCCGCCGTAGATGGGTAGTACATGAAATCCCTTGAGGTGGCGTGCATAGCTCTGAAATGCCTCGGCCACCTGAATCGCAAGCTCACGCGTCGGTGTCAGCACCAGTAACTGCGGGGTTTTCTGTGCAAGGTCAATGTTATTTAATAGTGGCAATGCGAACGCGGCGGTCTTGCCAGTACCGGTCTGCGCCTGGCCGAGCAGGTCATGCCCTGCTAGTAAGTGTGGAATGCTTTCCGCTTGGATCGGGGATGGTGACTCGTAGCCAACATCGTCCAACGCACGGAGAATAGGGGCCGAAAGCGCTAACTGCGCAAAGCTCTCAGAGGGTGATGACATCGTAAATACCTGTAGTGTTCGAGGGTCGAGCACCTCAATATGTGTCGAAGGGGCGCACGAACTTGCGGGATGATTCCGGCAAGGCGACAAATTGTACACTAAATTGTATGTTTTTGCGCTGTTTTTTACCCTTATTAATGAGAAGCATTCCTGCATGATGTTGTGAGCACGATAGTGAGTGTGTCATTTTCTGGCTTTTGTGGGGAGGATGTCATCACGATGCATCCGAAGGATGTAACATTCCTTTGTGCGCATTATAAAATTTTGTTAAGGTCTCTTTTTATTCCGTATGATTATTTTATCATAATCATGCAGGGGGGGGCTGGGTAACAGGCATGGCGTTGGTCGTTATTTGTCGATCCGCATTTTCATGGTGCTTGCGTGTTAAATCCATATTGAAAACCACATTAAGTAGAAAACCTTATAATTATGAATAATATGTATAGCCGCGCGTTTTTCTTTTGTGTACTAGGTCTATCACTTACTGCGTGTGTCTCCTTACCGGGGGGGGGGCTAAAACAAGAAGAGAGTCTTCTTCCCCATTGGGTGCTTAATCCGCCTGCGGATGATAGTCAAACCTACTACGGTATTGGTCAAGCCTGGGATTTAAGTCACGCAAAAAAAGTTGCGTTGCAGGAGATAAGCTCAAAAATTAGTGTGTCTGTGGGTGGGGCCTCTGAAACAACGAGCACACTGCATAATGACCTTTTTCAGGAAAGTGCATTTGTAAGGATTAATACTAAGACGCAAGATAAAGAGTTGCAAAACTACAGTGTTGAACAGGTGGTTCAAAATAGTGGGCAATTTTACGCACTGATTAGCATCGCTAAGGCTGACTTAGTTAATAGTTGGAGATTAAAACTGGAGCGATTAGATCGGTTAATTGAGGCGGATGTTGCTGGGTTGAGCCCGCTTTCTGCTTTGGAGCAATATGTGGCATGGGGAAGTATTATCCCTAAAGTGGGTGACGCTGTGTCGTACCTATCATTAATTACAACGGTTAACCCAGGTTTCCAGGTCTCTTCGTATGAACAGCGCTATCTTGGTTATCAGAAGAGTGCCCGTGATGCCTCAAATAATTTGAATGTTTACGTGAACAGTGAAACTAATTTTATTCCAGTGAGTAAAAAAATAATTAAACATTTAACGCAAAGTGGAATAAAAGTCAGTGAGTCAAAAACAAAGCAGACTAATGCCATTGTTGAGATAAAAGGGACTGAGCGTAAGCAGATTGTTTTTGAGAGTTATACGGTAGAGCTACGTATGACCATTGCTATCTTGAACTCATCAGGAAAAATCATTGTAACAACACCCATCAATGTTTCCGGCGGTTCAGTGATAGATTATGCTTCGGCGCGGATCTCTGCCGCGAATAAGTTGAATAATAAAATAGAGAAAAACGGGGTGTTTTCAGTGTTAGGTTTGACTCAGTAAGCAGTACTGAAAAACTCCAAATTTAGTTATCATAATTATTTAAGGAGGGGGAAATGTTACGATTTTTTACAGTTGTATCCATTGTATTACTCGCGAGTGGTTGTGCTATTTTGGGGCCTAAATCAATTAATCCGGGTGAATTTCAGCGTGTGAGTATTCCAATGAACGCTAACCCGCCAACTGAGGCGCAGTTAGCGGGTGATCGTATTAAAGTGGTGGTGTTTCAAACTGAAAATAAAGCAGAGCTGGCAAAGAAGCTGAATATTGGAGAGGCTGCTACTGGTGCGATTGAGGGTTATATTGCGGAGTCAGCTGAGCTTATTGATAGATCAGTGGCGAGTAAGCTTAAAAATGAAATTATGCTGGTAGAGGTGAAGGGATCAGGTTCCTGGGATGGCCCGAGTGTTGCCGATTATGCGGTAATGAGCAGCCTTTCTCTGGCTAAATCGAGTTCTAAATTCCGCGAGGCCTACACCTATACGGACAAAAAAGGTAAAAGCCACTACGTTGGCCCTCGATGTTCTTACAGCGCAGACGTGGCGGGTATGCTGAAAGTGTACAAACTACCCTCTTTAACATTGATTGATGGTATTAAGATTAGCGGTGGTAAAACCGAGTCGGAAGATGTGAGGGCTAATTACTGGTTTAGCCGTAGTAGTCGTTGCAATAATTCAGATGAGCGCACGAGTGGTTTGTTGCAAAAAGCAGCGTCTAATGCGATTGACCGTGAACGAACTACGTTACAAAACCATTTTTCGCCTAAGGGGTATATTACAGAGCGCCGCGGCGGAAAGGGTGGGGATATTTTTAAAATCTCATTAGGTAGCATCAATGGTGCGGATAAAGGATTGAGTGTTGAAATTCATCGAGAAGAAATGGTGGTAAATCCACTGACCAAAAAGTCAGAAAGTGAGGTGATTCCATTGGGTATTGCTGAAATTACTGATCAGGTTGAGGACCACTATTCATGGATTTTTATTGGAGACAAAGAAGGTGCTAATAAATTAATGCTTGGTGATACCGTTACTATACTATTTAAAACAAGTCTGTTCGAAAAAATGGCTAATTTTACAAAGCAATAGTATTTGGCTTATTTTACGTTGAGATCATATGATATTTAGAGTAGGTGCTTTTGGGATAAACACTGAATTAAGAGGAGTTAACCGATGAATAAATTTTTACCACGATCAATTATGACGATGGCATTGATAGCAGGGCTTGCTGCTTGTAGCAGTACGCCGAAACAGGAAGTTGCAGCGGTGCCAGATTGCACCTTTCCTGATGTGCCTGAAGTGGCCGCACCAGATTGGGTATGTGACATGCCTGTTCCTGATGTACCCGTTTCTGCGGTAGGTTCATTTCGCGCGACTAAGGCAGGTCATCAGTTTCAGAAAACACAAGCAGTTGCCTCGGCTCGAAATGCCTTGGCGGCTCAAATGAAAGTACATGTGAAACAATTGATCAAGAGTTATGTTGAAACGACAGGTGTTGGTGATGATGAGACCGTGGACGCGGTAACTTCTGATGTTAGTAAGCAGATTACTAATGAGACTCTTTACGGTACTCGTACCTTTAAGATTCGTAAAAGCCCTGGTGGTGTGTTGTACGTGTTAGTCGGTATGGACCCTGAGGCCTCTATTGCTAATGCCCAGGATGCGTTAAAGACTAGTTACAAGAATCAGAAAGCATTATGGCAGCGTATGATGTCTGATAAAGCGCATGGTGATCTGGATGCCGAAATTGAAAAAATCGCCTCTCAGTAGTGATGACGATAGCGAGTCCATCACTCCTTCTACTTAATAGGCTGAAGTGTTTTGCTGGTTTGGGTGAGGGGATTAGTGGTTAAAAGTACCTCTCAGGGGAGGTGATGAGCGCGAGGCCATCCGTGGTGCGAAACGTTTCATCATCTCATCGACCTCCCCTTACCATTTCTTACTTACGGTTCCGTGTCGGTGCTTTGTAATGGCATAGTGTCCAACAAGAACAATTACATAGTTGTGAAGAAGTTCACGAACCAATCTGGATGCTTAACCGTCGGTTAGATAGGCGCGATTAAAATCGGAGTTAACTGCTATATAGTTGGATAAGAAAGCGATTCTGTTTGGTGGGTTTAGGCCGGGATTCCCCCGGGTCTCGCTTGGAACTCAGCCTGGGCTACATATATTTTAGGCTGGCCTATTGCTATGACGAGGTCCATACTTGCTTAAAGGGCAGCTCTATTAATTCTGAGCGTGGCAGATTGAATGCCAGATTCGTTACCTCAAGGCGTCAATAGCAGGTCATACCCAAGGGGCACACCGTAGCGGGACTATTGCCAAAATGGGCAACGCTGATGTAGTGGATTGGGGGTTTAAGCGCTGCGTTCATGAATGAATAGAGCTGCCCTTAAAGTAGTTACCATCCCAAATTAGACTGGAGTTTTAATCATGGCACTCTTCGACAAAGCAAAAGAGCTCTCCGGCAAGGTACTGGATAAAACGATGGCATTCAGTAGCGATGAACTGATCGCGGATACCATTATTATGTCGATGAAAAAGCAGGAGAAGGTGAACGCAATCCTTAAGCAGCGTGGTTCGAACTATCGCATCACGGGGGTTGATCTTGAGATGGGGGTGCCACCCAAGATGATCTTTGGGGTGCGCCGTATTTCGGAGGAGGCGCAGGCGCTTGAAAAGCGTGATGGTGGTGTGGCGGAATAAAATATGATGGCCTGCTCTTTAGCCTGGCTGCTTAATACAGGTTTTCACTCGATAGTGTGGCTATTTGAGTTTTAAATTTGTCCGGAGAATGTCCCAAATGAATGGTTCGGATTTGGCGGCGCGGGGTAAGTGATTGATTTTATGGTGGGCCCGGTAGGACTCGAACCTACGACCAAGGGATTATGAGTCCCCTGCTCTAACCAACTGAGCTACAGGCCCTTATTAGGATGTGCAGTATAACGTTTTGCTAAAAGCTACGTCACCTGATTTTTGTCATTCTGTTGTTATAAAAGTAAAAAAGGCGAGGTGGTTAGCTTCGCCTTTCTATTTTGCTGTGGCTAGTGGTTAGTCGCTGAAGCTGCGCAGTGGGTCGGAGCGGCTTGGGTGGCGTAGCTTGCGCAGTGCTTTCGCTTCGATCTGACGAATACGCTCACGCGTGACGTCAAACTGTTTGCCGACCTCTTCCAGGGTGTGATCGGTGTTCATGCCGATACCAAAACGCATCCGCAGTACTTTGGCTTCACGTGCGGTGAGGCTTTCGAGTACGGAGTTGGTCGCTTCGCGCAGTCCTTCAACGGTGGCGGCGTCGGGCGGCGCCATCACGTTTGGATCTTCGATGAAATCTCCGAGGTGCGAATCTTCATCATCACCAATTGGGGTTTCCATTGAGATAGGCTCTTTGGCAATCTTCAGTACCTTACGAACCTTGTCTTCTGGCATCTCCATGCGGATCGATAGCTCTTCTGGCGTTGCTTCACGCCCCATCTCCTGCAGCATCTGACGCGAGATACGGTTGAGCTTGTTGATGGTCTCAATCATATGTACTGGGATTCGAATGGTACGGGCCTGATCGGCAATCGAGCGCGTGATCGCCTGGCGAATCCACCAGGTGGCGTAGGTTGAGAACTTGTAACCACGACGGTATTCAAATTTGTCGACCGCCTTCATAAGGCCGATGTTGCCTTCCTGAATCAGGTCGAGGAATTGTAGGCCACGGTTGGTGTATTTCTTTGCAATCGAGATAACCAGTCGTAGGTTGGCTTCAACCATCTCTTTCTTGGCGCGGCGTGCCTTCGCTTCGCCGATTGAGATTTTGCGGTTGATGTCCTTGATCTCATGAATAAACAGGTGTGACTCTTCTTGTATGGCAACCAGCTTGCCCTGTGCGCGCAAAATATCTTCTTCATGCTCTTTGAGAACAGGCGAGTAGCTGTGACCGCCATCGATCTGCTTTGATAACCAGGTCAGGTCGGTCTCGTTATCTGGAAATGAGGTGATGAACTGTTTACGCGGCATGTGCGCCTTGCTCACGCAGATGTCCATGATGACCTTTTCCTGGTCGCGGATGCGGCGAACCATGCCGCGCATGTTTTTGACCAGCACATCAATAAGCTTAGGGCTTAGCTTAAGCTCTATAATGGGTTCAGCCATTTCGCTACGCAGCTTCTGGTTGGTGACCAGGTCATTATTGTCTTTTTCGATGGCAGTGATCACCGCGTCATAGCGTTTTTTGATCTCTGCAAAACGTTCGCGTACCTCTTCAGGATCCGGGCCGGTGTCGACAACTTCTTCATCATCGTCGGCATCATCACTGCTCTTTGGTGGCGCTGGTGGCGGAATGACATCTTCCGCGTAAGGGTCGATAAAGCCGGTTAGCAGGTCATTTAGGCGAGTCTCTTCATTTGCGACCTTGGTTTGCACTTCAAGCAGCTTATGAATGGTCTGCGGGTAGGTGGCAAGTGCCAGCATCATTTGGCGTTGGCCAGCTTCGATGCGCTTAGCGATCTTGATTTCACCTTCGCGGGTTAGCAGCTCAACCGTGCCCATTTCACGCATGTACATGCGCACAGGGTCGGTGGTGCGACCAAATTCACTGTCTACGCTGGCGAGTGCGGCGGCGGCCTCTTCGGCGGCATCATCATCGGTGCTGGCGGCAGAGGAGTCTGAGATCGCAAGGCTATCGGTGTCAGGTGCGACTTCGTGAACCGTGATGCCCATGTCATTGATCATACCAACGATGTCTTCGATCTGATCTGGATCGACGATATCGCTGGGTAGATGATCGTTGATTTCGCGGTAGGTGAGGTAACCCTGTTCTTTGCCTTTTGCTATCAGTATCTTAAGCTGAGATTGCTGCTGTGCTTGATTCATGTGGCGTGAGCCCTTCCTTCATACAGTGATGCGTGAGCGCAAAAAATAGCCCGCTATTCTATAACATTTTGGTGGGGTCTGAGAACCCCGAAAAACGACCTTTGGCGCGGATGTTGTGAATTTGTAATTAAATTCCCGATTTTTCTTTAAATAATTGTTGTAATTCCCGCTTTTCAGCGTCTGAATGTTCGGATGTCGGTTTGTTGCAGAGGATTTCAATCCGTTGCGAACAGTGTTGTCGATAAAGCTGCTGTAGCAGATCGCGAAATTCCTGCTGCTGGTATTCTTTGTCGACTAGGTTTTCCTGCTGGACTAGTTTGGCTAGATAGCGACCTTCTTCTCGCTCGCGCCACCGTTCTAGCACTGCGCCGGTTGTGAGATGTGGGCTGGTTCTCAACATTTCAAGTAATTCGATTAAAAGTGTGATGCCGGGCGTATTGAGCGAGGCGAAGCGCTGTGGCTCTGCTTCAAGCTGCCCTAGGGCAGGCGTGTTGAGCAGCAGTGTGATTGCCTGGCGTACCAGCGATGGCTGCTTACCTTGCTTATTGCCGCGTGGCCGTTGGTGGCGCGGTGGCGCGCTGTTTGCGGTGACAGGCTCGTTGTTGCCCAGTAGACGGCTTAGGCTGCGCTCTTCCATGCGTGTGATCTTTGCCAGGCGAGTGACCATCATGTGTTTGAAGACGCCTGAGGGGAGCTTTTTGAGGTGTGGTCGTGCCAGCTCAACCAGGCGTGCCTGGCCGTCGATACTGCTCATGTCAACCTGCTTGGCGAGGTGCTCGTAGAGATAGGTTGAAAGTGGCACGGCTGTGTCGATGCGTACCTCGAACGATTCTTTGCCCTCTTTTTGCACAAGTGAATCTGGGTCTTCACCGTCGGGTAGGAACAGAAAGCGTGCTTGCCGGCCGGCCTGCATTGCGGGCAGGGTGTTCTCTAGCGCGCGATTGGCGGCTTCGCGCCCTGCGCGGTCACCATCGAAACAGAAGACGACCTCGCTGGTGGTGCGGAACATTAACGCTAAATGTTCGACGGTGGTGGCGGTGCCTAAGGTCGCGACGGCGTAACGGATGTCGTGTTGTGCCAGCATGACCACGTCCATGTAGCCTTCGACGATCAGTAGGCGTGAGATGTTGCGATTGGCCTGGCGCGCCTCAAATAGGCCGTAAAGTGCCTTCCCTTTGTGGAAGAGCGGGGTTTCAGGTGAGTTGAGGTATTTGGGGGTATCATCGCCCAGCACGCGCCCGCCAAAGCCAATAACACGCCCGCGTGAGTCGTGGATTGGAAACATGATGCGTTCACGAAAGCGGTCATAGTGGCTGCCGTTATCTTTTCTGATCAGCATGCCGGTGGTGGCGAGTGGCTGGGTGCTGTCGCTGCCGAAGTGTTTCTGTAGTGTGTCCCAGCCGGACGGGGCGTAGCCAACGCCAAATTCTACGGCGGTTTCGTTACTTAGGTTGCGTGCCTTGAGGTAGTCGACTGCCTGACTGCCCTTGGGGTGCTCTTTGAGCTGCTGGCGATAGAAGTTGGCGACCTGTTGCATTAGCTCATAGAGTGGCTTGCTGTCATTTTGTGCGCTGCTGGTGGAGTGACTGCCCTGCGGGACCTCCATGCCGACGTGGGCGGCAAGGTCGCGTACCGCGTCAAGGAAGCCGAGTCGTTCATATTCCATTAAGAAGCTGATGGCGGTGCCGTGGGCATGACAGCCGAAGCAGTGGTAAAATTGTTTGTCCTGGCTGACGGTGAAGGAGGGGGTTTTTTCGTCGTGGAATGGGCAGCAGGCGCTGTGGTTGCGGCCCGTCTTTTTGAGCGGCACGGAGGCGTCGATCAAATCCACGATATCGACGCGTGCGAGAAGCTCGTCGATGAATTGCTGCGGAATTTTTCCAGCCATCGCGTAATCGTCTATCTAGAAGGGTTTGTCAGTGCCGCCGTTTGAATTTGGCGGTATGACAAGTGGATGCAGCGTTTATGCGCCAAGTTTGGCTTTGATCTGTCCGCTAACGGCACCCATGTCGGCGCGGCCTTGCAGTTTGTCTTTTAATAGGCCGATCACTTTCCCCATATCTTTAGGCGAGCTAGCACCGCTGGTGGCGATGGCCTCGCTAATCATTGTTTCTAGCGCTGCTTCGCTAAGGGCGGGTGGCAGGTAGTTTTTAATGATTTCGATCTCGGCGCGTTCAACCTCAGCGAGGTCTAGGCGGTTGCCATTGGTGTATTGTTCGATGGAGTCACGACGCTGTTTGTTCATCTTGTCGAGAATGGCAAGCACCTGGCTGTCGTTCAGCTCGATACGCTCGTCGATTTCGCGCTGCTTGATCGCAGCGCGGATTAAACGGATGACACCCAGCCGATGCGCGTCTTTGCTGCGCATGGCGGTTTTCATGTCGTCGGTGAGTCGCTGGGTTAGCGTGCTATCCATCGTGGCAGTTCTTAACTAAGCGTTATTAGTAAGGCGCACGAACGGTGCGCATTTTTTCGCTATAGGTCTTTTTCTGTTGTCTCTTGACGGCAGCCGCTGCTTTGCGTTTACGCACAGCGGTAGGCTTTTCGTAGAATTCACGACGACGGACTTCAGAGATGATTCCGGTTTTTTCACAGATGCGTTTGAAGCGACGTACCGCAACTTCGAAAGGCTCATTTTCTCTTAAACGAACAGCAGGCATTTACTTTCCTCTTTAATGAATGGTTTAGCCTAAAACAGCGAACCGCGAATTCTACCCTCTGGGGCGGGGACTTGTAAAGCACGGGAATACGGATCTGCGTCCTGACGTCAGGTTTTCGGGCGGGATCAACGGAACTTTAGCCGTTTTAGGCGCAGCTCGAGCGGGACGAGCAGGCGGGGCAGGCGGGGTCTTTTTGTAGTTTTAGGCTGCGCCATTCCATGGTGGCGACGTTCAGGGTGAGTAGCCGGGTGTCGAGTGGTTTGCCAAATGGCAGCAGTAATTTGAGCGCCTCGGCGGCCATCATACTGCCAATAATCCCAGTGAGCGGGGCGAAAACACCGCTTTGGGCGCAGTTCTCTTCGCTGGCGATGGTGGACTCATCAAATAGACAGCGGTAGCAAGGGGTGTCGCTGCCATCATTGCGGAAGACGCATATCTGCCCAGAGAGCCGGATGGCCGCACCGGAGACGAGCGGTGTCTGTGTGTTAACGCAGGCATCACTGAGCATAAAGCGGGTGGCGAAGTTATCGCTGGCGTCGAGCACAATATCGGCCTCGGCAATGGCTGCTAGTAAGGCCTCACCGTTTAGGCGCTGCTTGATGGGGATGACGGTGGTTTCTGGGTTGATTGCGTGCAGCGTTGTCTGCGCTGAGTCGGCCTTGTTTTGTCCGATGCGTTCGCTGCTGTGAGCGATCTGGCGCTGCAGGTTGCTGAGATCGACGTCATCATCGTCGCAGAGAGTGATTTGCCCAACGCCGCTGCTAGCGAGATAGATGGCAGCGGGCGAGCCGAGCCCGCCCGCACCGATCAGCAGTATTTTCGATTGGAGCAGCCGCGTTTGTCCTGCAATGTCGATCTCGGGTAGCAGGATGTGGCGGCTGTAGCGTTCAAGTTGCTGGTCGTCCATCCCTCAATAGGTATAGGCAACGATACTGTTGAGCGGGGTGCGCCCATCGTCCGCCCAGCCACCAACTAGATAAATGGTGCGGCCGATGTGTGCCACGCCCATTGCTGCGAGCGGAGCAGGCATCGGTGGCAACAGCTGCCAGGTCTTGCTAGCTTTATCGTAGCAGGCCGCGTGATCGCAGATGCCATCACCGCTGTAACCACCAAAGATAAACGGGGTGTCATCAATCATGATCGAACCCAAGCCAGCAGCCGTCCATGGTAGCTTGAGGCTGTCTAGGCTCCATTCTCCGCTGGTCGGATCGAAGGCTTCGATATGGTCAAAGTTGTTGAAACCCTCTGGGGTGAAAGCGACGCCACCCATGGTGAGAATTTTTTGATCCATCACCACGGCATCGAGCGCGAAGCGCGGGGTGGGTAGTGGCTTGATCTCTTCCCATTTGCCGCTGGCGAGGTTTAATCGTTCGCAGAAGTCGAAGCCAGGGTCGGTCTTTGGGCCGGATAGTGTCGCATCAGGGTGGTGCCCGCCCAAAATGTAGATGTGATTGTCATGCAGTGCGCCGGCGGGGTAGTCGTGCGGCTGGAACATATCTGGCCCGGTTTCCCAGCTGTCGGTTTTCGGGTAGTAGATTTCGGTGGTGCGTAGAAACTGAAAATTGCCATCGGCTTTTTTAAAGCCGCCGCCAATAATATAGATGGCATCTCCCACAGTGGTTGCGATCGCACCTGAGCGCAGGGTTGGCATCTCACTGCCCGCAGACCAGCGGTCTTGCACTGGATCATAGGTGGTGGTGGAGTTTAGGCTTTTAAAATCGGGCCCGCCGCCGCCAAAGACGTATATTTTGCCATTATAAGCAGCCGTTGGGCCGTGAGAGCGGGCAACTTTCATCGCTGGTTTGCTGGCCCATTTTCCTTGATGGTATTTAATGTCGTGCATAGCTTTTGAGTTATCTATCCGTTGCTTATCGGGTTTTATTGCCTGAAGATAGCATGGAAAATGGTTTAGTTGCAGTGATCGGGGTTAGAATTAAGTGAATAATGTGACTGGGTGCGCAACAGTGCATGCGCTAAATAGTTGATAATTATTATTAATCAAGCGTGTTGTTAGTTAATTTTAAACAAAAATTTTCTCCATACTAATTAAAGGTTTGCTTGGGGCAGGACGATATATGTAATTGGAATACAGTGTGTTTTTCGTGCTAGTATTTTAGGCTGTGCAGAAATGTCTGAGCATTGCCCCGTGTCAATTGAGTGGCCGCTAAGCTTTTGAGTTTAGGCTGCTATTTTTTCATTTAATTTAAGCCTAAATGGATTTTTCAAAGATGTTGCCGCGTTTTTACATTTGACGGCATGTTGTAAACACACTGCGATTGGCGTTGATTAGCGGTGTTGTTAATTGGGTAGTGGAAAATTGGCGCATATCCGACTAGAATGGTCGGATTAATTGGTCTGTATGTTCAGCAGCAGCAGTGGTAGCATTTGGGGAGAATATTGACGTGTTGGATAAATCGTTACACCGTAAAAAATCACATAGTGAATCCTCATCGGATGTCGCTTCAACGGCTTCCGCCACCTCAGTATTGCCCCCTTTAGAAGACCGTTTTGGTCGTGTCTTTGATTACGTCAGAATTGCGGTAACAGAGAAGTGTAATCTGCGTTGTACTTATTGTATGCCAGAAGAGGGTGTCGATTTCCCCGACCAAAATGCGGTGTTAACAGGGCCAGAGATCCAGCGCACGGTTGAGACACTCGCCAAAATGGGTGTTCGTAAGGTTCGTTTTACGGGTGGTGAGCCGTTGGTGCGTAAAGATATTGTCGAAATTGTGGCGAATACTGCGAATACACCGGGCGTGAAGGCTGTGCACCTAACCACCAACGGGCTGCTATTTCCCAAGTATGCAGAGGATCTCTTAAAGGCTGGTTTGACGGGTGTTAATATTAGTCTTGATTCTTTGGATGAAGAGAAATTTGAGCGCATTACGCGCCGTCCTGGATTGGATAAAGTACTGGAGAGTATCCAGTGCGCGCTGGATGTCGGCTTTAAGACCGTTAAGGTCAACGTTGTATTAATGCGTGGTTTTAATGAAGATGAGTTGCATGATTTTTGTGAGATGACCCAAGATCAGCGAGTCACCGTGCGTTTTATCGAATTTATGCCATTTGATGCGCATCAGATGTGGGAGACGGGAGAGCACTTTGCGAGCGCCGCAAATCTAGTTGAACAGATTGAGGCATTTTATCCCGGCATTAAAACCGCTTCTGGTACTCGTACCGAGCATCATATTTTTCAGGCGCCAGGCTATGAGGGTAAAATCGCGGTTATTCCAGCATTTACGCGAAGTCTGTGTGGTAACTGTTCTCGTATTCGGGTGACTTCTGATGGGCAAATTCGCAATTGCCTCTATTCCGATGATGAATTTGATTTGAAGGCGTTATTGCGTAAGGATGGCTGCAGCGAAGAGGACATTATTGGCGTTTTTCGTAAGGCATTTGATGAGAAGCATCGTGATGGTTTTGAAGCTAAGAAAAAGTCTACAGAGAAGAGGATCAATGTCGCTGATATTGGCAAAGGTCGTACCAGCATGACGCAGATTGGCGGTTGATACTTTTCACCGCTCCTTATTTTGATATATTAATCAATATTTTTCAGAGAGAATTAATTATGGGTGATGTACTAACGCATTTTAATGCTGCCGGCGAGGCGCACATGGTGGATGTGGGTGACAAGGATATTACGGTGCGTGAGGGGGTGGCTGAAGGGCGCATTTTTATGGAGCCTTCAACGCTGGCGAAAATCATGGCGGGTGACCACAAAAAAGGGGACGTACTAGGGATTGCGCGTGTTGCTGGCATTATGGGCGCGAAGAAAACGCCGGATCTCGTGCCATTATGCCATCCGATTATGATTACCTCTGTGGATGTTGAGCTGACAGCTGAGCCTGATAATAATGCGGTTTATTGTAAGGCGGTTGTGCGCTGTAAAGGCAACACCGGTGTAGAGATGGAAACGTTGACTGCGGTGCAGGTCGCGCTTTTGACGATTTATGACATGTGTAAAGCGGTGGATCGCGGCATGATGATCTCTGATGTTGGCCTGCTTTCGAAATCGGGTGGTAAATCGGGTTCGTGGCGTCGTAGCTAAATTGCATCCAGTTTTTGGATTTGAATAGATTATTTGTTTAAGAGGCAGTAGTGATGGATATCGACGTAAAATTTTTTGCTAGTTTGCGTGAGCATATGGGCCGTACCAGCGATAAAGTAACTCTAGAAGGCGAGGCGACGGTCGCTGACGTTTGGGGACAGCTCTCTTCTGAACCAATGCCGAGTAACATCCTGGTTGCAGTGAATAAGGAATATACCGATTTGAGCCAGGTGCTGAAAAATGGCGATGAAGTGGCCTTTTTTCCACCCGTGACGGGAGGCTAGACGATGAAAGTCGTTGTTCAGCTTGACGCGCTTGACCCATATAAAGAGATCAAGCATCACGAGGAGACAGTGCTTGTGTCAGGGAAGCATGGTGGCGTAGTCAGTTTTGTGGGTACGATGCGTGACTTTAATGATGGTGAAGACGTCACTGCAATGAACCTGGATCACTATCCTGGAATGACTGAGAAGCATATCGAGGCAGTTTGTCAGGAAGCGATGGACGGCTGGGATGTGATGGATGTATTGGTGGTTCACCGTGTGGGTGATATGTACCCGGCGGACCCCATTGTACTGGTTGCGGTGTGGTCGGCTCATCGTGCGTCAGCGTTTGATGCTTGCCGCTATGTGATTAACTATTTGAAAGAGCGTGCGCCCTTTTGGAAGTGTGAAGTGACAACTGAAGGTAAAAAAATCTGGGTTGAGCACAACTCAAAAGACCCGGGCGTTGCTGAAAGCCGAGAAAAATTGGCGTGATCTATTATTGGGGGCGTTAAGTCTTCTTAATAAAAAAGCCTGGGTGAGACGGTCACCTAGGCTTTTTTATTTGATTTATTAAGGGGTTATTGTTAAATTTGATTGTTTTTATGGCGATTGAGATGGTGTGCGTCATAATTTTGAGTTAATGATCGTACTGGATGTGTCGATATATTTAATGCGTCATAACAACCATGGAGGGTTGAGCGATGGAACGAATCACAATGTCTCTTGAGTCCGGACTTGCCGGCCAATTCGATGAATTTATCAAGAGTCATGGATATACCAATCGCTCTGAAGCGATGCGGGACCTTATTCGTGAGCGCCTTGAAAGTGAGCGCTTGAAGAAGTGGGAGGATGGCCACTGTGTAGCGACGCTGAGCTACGTCTACAATCATCACGAATGGGAGCTATCGAGCCGCATTACGCGCGCTCATCATCATCACCATGAATTGAATGTTACCAATACCCATATTCACCTTGACCATGATAATTGCCTGGAAATTGCCGTCATGCGAGGGTCGGTGAAAGATGTTCGCAAGTTTGCGAGCACAATTATGGCTGAACGTGGTGTGCGGCATGGTAAGCTTGGGATGATTCCTGTCGATATCACAGAGGAAGGGCATGGTGGCAATGGGGCGCCGCATTTGCATAGTCACCCAATGACATAACGATTACTACTTGAGCGCGAATAACATCAATAATGAGAGAGAAAGAAAAAAGTACCCGAGTAATTTTTATACGGCATGGGGAGACCGACTTCCCTCTCGATAGACTCTATTGTGATGATGCTGTTGAGTCTCCTCGATTGAATCAGGCTGGCTTGGCGCAAGCCGAGGTAGCTGCACTCTCTTTGTCTGATGTTGTTATTAATGCGATTTATGCCAGCCCGGCACAGCGAACGCAGATGACCGCAAAGGCGATTGCGGATCAGCATGGGCTTGCCATCGTCACCAATAATGCCTTTTTAGAGCGGCGCTTTGGTGTGTGGGATGGGCTTTATTTTGATGAAGTGGAAAAGAGGTATCCTGAAGGTTATGTATCGTGGAAAATCGATCCCTTGAATTTTTCGCCTGAAGGTGGGGAGACTATCTCTGATTTGCTAACAAGGGTGAAAGGCGGGCTCGATACAATTTTGCCAATGCACGTCGGTGAAACGATAGTGGTGGTTGCGCATGTAGGCTCAATTCGCGTAGCCATAGCCGATGCCTTGCAGATGCCGTTGGCGGGATATCGTCAGCTTAGAATTGACTACGCCTCTCAGACCGCTATCGATTATGGTAGGCGTCAAAATAATATCATTTATGTGAACAGGGTTTGATTTGTGGGCTGCAAGGGACGGCGGCCCTAAAGTTTGTAGGCAAGAGCGTCGATATTATTAGGTGTGTGAGGAGTCATTGTATTAAAAATAATATAGTGCCCCCGTGTAATTTATTCTCGTTAAAAATCAATGGGATTATGGACTTTGCGGCCAATCAGTTGAAGGACCAGGGCTTGACATGTGACTTGCCTGCTGCTATAAATTACGTAACTTTAGAAACGTTTTTAAATGTGCGGATGTAGAAGGAAGCTTTTGTCCGTTTTAACTGTGAATAATGGGGTCGAAGGAAATGGCCTGCGTTCACATAAGACAATTGCTTCCAAATAACAGGGGGTTTTATGAAGATTCGAAATATAGTAAGAGGTTTGGCATTGGTAGGGGCGACAGCAGCATTGTTGCCGATTGGTAGTGCTATGGCAGCTGGTCCGGGTTTTGATGGTATTCAAGTAGACGCAGGTACAACAGGTACGCTTTCTGGTTGTTCTACCGGAGCTGTATGTGTACCTCTGGTAACGGGTGAAGGTTTTTTGCAGCAAGAAGTTACGCTGGCTGGTGAAACTTTTATTCAAACAATCATTATTGATCCTTTGAGTTCAAATGCGAGTACGGCATTAGATGTGTCAAGCCTTGCTTTTTCTGATATGACCTTTATCGAGATGTCGGGTGCTAATAATGGTATCAAGGGTATGCAAAGATTGAGGGATGACCCTACGATTCTTAATCCTACAGACACATCGGGGAATCTTTTTGAAAGCACAACTCAGCTGTTAATTGGCTGGGCGATAGCTGGTGAGCCTACGGGAACAGCTAATTTGCAGATTACGCAGGATTTTAGAGATAATAGTAATACCGGGACTGCAGTTGGTGCTACTGGTGCCACAGAGACTGCGGATGATTTTGTGAATAAATTTTCGTTGGACGTTACTCTTGATTCCGCTGGGGAACAGACAGGGAAAAATATGGATATGTTGCAGGATGTTGGTATGAGCGACCCTACTGCAACTTCAGTCGGTAATGACTTTCAACGTTTTGTGATTCGTCAGCGTAGTGGCGGTCTTCTGGCTAGTGCTGGTTCACTTGAGCTTGGAGCACCTTCTGCAGGTACCGGAACAGGTGGCTCCGTGGATTGGTCTGCGGGCGATGACGTTCTGGTTACTTGGCTGGGGCAACGTGTTAATCTAGGCGGCACTGGAAGTGCTGTTTTTGGTTTCCAGAGTGTTGATAACCTGAGTGATGCAAGTGAAGGCATTAGTACTTTTTCTACTAGCACCGCAGCATTTTCTCCGGGTACACCATTTGCATGGGATACGACTTTTGGGACTGAGCCCACTTTGTAGGTTAGTTTGTATGAGTGGTTAGTGTAGAATGATAAAAAAGGGGCCATTGGCCCCTTTTTTGTTTTATAGTCGAGTATTTTATTGATTCATTTTATTTTTTGAGGGTGTGTTGATAGGGCATGTTGAGAAATAAGCTTATAAAAAAAATGTTTTCTCGTACAACGGTATTTATGTGGCTGATTGTTCCTTACTTTGTGAGTGGGGCACAGGCTGCTGATGAGGTGTTAACGGGGGCAGGTATTGTCGCCTCTTGTGGGATTAAGAATGCTGGTGATGATCAGCGTTCGCGGCTGACAGTGATATTGCAAAATAGCCTGCAAAGAACAGAGAAGCGTAGTGTGTACCGTCGTTATTGGAAGGCTTATGCTGGATTGGATGGTGTATTTGATAAAATGCTGCTTTTTACAGAGTATCCACCAGATGCCGTTGGCTCGGCCTTCATGCGGGTTGCATATGTTGCGGAGGCTAAAAAAACGGCTGATCAATGGATCTACCTGCCGTTGCTAAAAAAGATACGACGAGTGTCTATTCGAGATCCTGGGGATAGTTTCCTGAACTCAGATTTAACATATGCAGATGTGGGGCAGCGCGCCCTGTCTGATGATAGTCACACATACCTTGGCATAAAGTCAGTACAAGACATGGAATTCCTGCAAGTTGAAAGTGTGCCGGTTGGTCCGAGTAATTATAGCAAGCGTATTCAGTGGTATTTAAAGGGCGAGAGCTGGGAAAGTTGTGTCAGTGCACGAATTGATTATTTTACCAAAGACGGGGCGCTTTCTAAGGTCCAGTTTAATAAGTGGCAGCAAATAAATGGGGCCTGGGTTTGGGATCGGGTACTCGTCCGAAATATGATTTCAGGGAATGTGTCAATATTTGTTATTGGTGATGTTGATGTTGATATTGGCTTGAAGGATGAGTTCTTTTCAGCAAGAACTTTACGAGTAGGTCCGAGGGGGCTGGTTAAAAGGGATAATAAGTGATGAAGTTTCTTATGCCGGTTTCCCTGTGTTTTCATGCGTATTTTTTGTTAGGCCGAAAGGCGATTAAGCGCTCATCTTGGCTGGTTTTATCCCTACTTATTGCTGCCCCAATAGGGAGTGTTGCAGCGGAAACTCTGGCTGGGGCAGGAGTGCTAACGGGGCAGTCGCTGATGGCTCAGTGTGGGTATAAATACCCAGGTAAAGACCAGACATCGACATTCACGGTTGTATTGAAAGACTCTGCTGGGAATGAAAAGAAAAGTGTCTACTTGCGGCTTTGGAAGGATTATGGCGGTGAGGGGCAGGTTCTTGAAAAAATGATGTTGTTTTCAACGTTTCCTCCGGATTCAAAAGGAGGGGCGTTTATGCGGACCACGTATATGCCTGAATCGGAAAAAGTGGCTGAACAATGGATTTATTTGCCTGTCTTACGAAAAATTCGTAGGGTGACGATACGAGATCCCGGTGATAGGTTTTTGAATTCGGATTTAACATATCAGGATGTTAGTTATCGTGACATTGATGAGGACGAACATTTTTATATAGGGAAAGAGGTTGTTGGTGGTGTTTCATTGTACAAAGTGGAGAGTACGCCTCGCGTAACAAAGGGTGAAATATACTCAAAGCGATTATTCTGGATTCAGAAGGGTGATGTTGGCTGGGCTGATTGCCTTGTGAAGAAGATCGCTTATTACGATATTAAGGGTGTTTTGTTGAAAGAGCAGGTACTTGATTGGCAGAAGGTGGATGGGGCCTGGATGTGGCAGCGGGTTGTGGTGACTGATGTGCAGGAGCAGCATGAATCAGTATTTGAGATGTCGGATGTTAAGGTCGATATGGGGTTGAGTAAGCGTCAATTTTCGAAAAGAGCGATGAAGTCTGGTTTTGATTTAAAGCTACGATAGCGTTGTTCTAGTGAAACTCCACTGTAAGGCCATGTATAGCATGGCCTTTTTTATGGAAAATCCTCCAGTTGACATTGTATAACGATATGTTATACAATGTTATACTTCATTATTGGCTTGGAGGTGGGTATGGAAAATAGGCGTGATGAGATGCGGGCAATGGCAACTGAGCGTGCGACCTCTATGCGGCAGCAGGCGTTAGTGGCTGCGACTAAAAGGAAGCAAGAGTACCTTGGCGCGAGAGTATCAAAGCAGCTCCGTGAAAAGATCATCCTAAAAGCTGAGGAACTTCGTATTCCCGTTTCTATTTTGATAAGAAATATTCTAACGGATTATATAGACAATCAAGCCGTTGACGTTATATCTCAGGCAGGGGCAGTGAGTAAGCCTACTGTGGATAATAAGGGGGTATTTGATGATGTTATCGGATGGGATCGACTGATATTAAATAAAGAAATGCCATGTGAGCAGTGCGCCCAGAAATTAAATAAAGGCACAGCGGTTGTGTATGGGATTGTGCCGGGAAAGAGTCACATCATTATATGCAAAAAATGCAAGGCAATAGAGGAAATGGGCTAATTATTAAGCGCCAATGTTGGATGTTAATGGTGGCTTTACTAGTTGCGCTGTGCCTTGTCGTGCCAAATATTGCAAGGGCAGAAGGTGAATCCCATTTTTTTGATGAGTTTTTGAATGACTGGACATTTAATGGTTTTATAAAAAATGAAACTGCGTATCGTTACCAGGAACCCCGATCGATAACCAAAATACGAAATATCCTGTCACTAGGAGGACAATACTCCGCAAGCTCAAACTCATCGGTAACATTTTCAGGTTGGGCGTATTATGACCACGCTTATGACTTGTTTGATTATGAAACAATATCCGCTCGTCATGTACGAGATGAAGGTCAGCCGCTCGTATTTATTGATAACCTAGAGCAAGAGAAGGACTCTCCTGTTGCGGAAATAAGGGAGCTTTACCTAGATATATTTACCGAAAATATGGATGTGCGGCTGGGTAAGCAATTTGTCGTATGGGGGGTCCTTGAAGGCATGCGGTTAACGGATGAAATAAATCCGATGGATTTCCGTGAAATGATATTGCTCGATCTTTTGGATTATAGAATTCCACTATGGACTGCAAAAATAGACTATTACGGAGAGGAGGATACGTGGCAATTTTTGTGGATACCTGATTTACAATTCCATAAGCCAGCACCTCGGGGTTCTGAGTGGGAATTACTTCAAAATGTTCCAAATACTACCAAGCCCAGTTCAAGCAAACTAAGGAATGCTGAGGTTGGCATTAGATATACAAAGGAAGTGCTGGGAGTTGAGGTTGGCTTGAGTTACTTGTATACATGGGATGATTTCCCTGTGGTCTTTAGGTCGTCAAAAATTAGCAGCACAATAGAGCCAACATTTTTTCCAACGTATTCACGGCTAACCATGTACGGTGCAACGTTTGTTTCACCTGTTGGTGGGAATATTATTAAAGGTGAATTTGTGTATGTACCCGATAAATATTTTGGGCTAAAAAATGATTCAGATATTGATGGCGATGATTTTTTAGATTCAGATGGGATTTTGAAAAAAAAGCATATTCGATGGGGGGTGGGGTTAGATTTTAATAGATGGGGAATGGATATCTCTCCAGCGATTTCCCAATGGATTATCCTTGATTATGATCCAGTTCTATTTCAGGATAAATTTGATACCTCATTCGCACTTTTTATACGGAAGCCAATGCCTGAAAAATCAGCCGTATTTCAGATGCTATATATTAGTGTATTAAATGCGCGAGAAAGCTATCTAAAACCTAAAATAATTTTTGATGTGACCGACCATTTCCAAATTGGCGCCGGCATGGATATTTTTTATGGCCGCTCATCGAAGTTAGGGATTGAGGCTCGGAATGGGCGAATCTTTGGTGCTACTGCCGATACAAGTATCCAGAGCGCGCAGTTTTTCGGAAACTTTCATGATAACTCAAGACTCTTTATGGAGTTTAAATACACATTCTAGTGATTGTGGATAAGAGAATTTAGCAAAAGGATTGTTTATGTGGAATGGCTTATATAAGTATGTAGTTAGCTATCCAAAACTGATAGTAACTACGTTATTAGTATTTACCGTGTTTTGTGCGATGCAGCTAGATAAATTGCAATGGGAAACCGATGCTAGAGTCTATTTGCCCAAAGGGCACCATGCCATTATTTACGATGAGATTGTTGCGGATACTTTTGGCGTCAAGAATTCTATCTTGATAGCGATCGTGAATGAAGAAAAGGGTATATATAACGCAGAGACCCTGAGTCGAATTGCTCGCATTACAGAACAGGTGGCTAGTCTTCCGGGTGTATCTGCAAATCGGGTGATTGATGTGATGTCGATCGCAACAGCCAGTGCTTTTGTGGGTGACGATGAGACGCTAGGTTCTGTGCGTATTATGCGTGAAGTTCCATCAACAAAAGCAGGTTTTGATCAGCTACGTAGTACGATTCAGCGTAATGCCGACTTGTTTGTCGGCAATATTATTTCAGAAGATGGCAAGGTCGCAATCATCCGAGCGAAGTTAAAGGAGGGTATTGCTAACAGGTACAGTACGTATTGGGCGATTAAGACCATGCTTGATAGTGAGCGAGGGCTTGATAGTGAGTGGGGTGGTGAGTGGAGTGAATCATCAGAATGGAATGGTGGTGAGTGGGATGATAGTAAACCCGCCGTGCCCAGTACGGCGAAAGAGTCGTGGCCTAATGGGATGGAGCCCAATAATCTCGAAAAGGTGATCAGCGCAGATGAAAATGGCGATACGCTTTATATGGCTGGTCGGCCAGTAATTGAAGTTAGTTCGGGTTTAAGTGCACTTAAAGACATTCAGCTGATGATTCCCCTGCTTTGTATAGTGCTGTGCATTATGTTGTTCTTGTTTTATCGCACATGGCGCGGCGTGTTTATTCCTATGCTGGTTATTAGCTGTGCTGTTATCTGGACAATGGGTACGATGGCATTTTTGAATGTCCCAATGTATACCATATCGACCATGCTGCCCGTGATACTGGTGGCGGTAGGGATTGGTGATTCAATGCATGTCATGAGCCGCTACTACGATCATGTACTTAAGAACCCTCATGGTCAGTCAGGCGAAATAGTGAGCGGTGTGATGGTTCAGCTGGCACCGCCACTGATCACGACAACAATCACGACTGTGATAGGCTTTTTGGCGCTGCTATTTTCAGAAATGCCACCATTCAAAATTTTTGGTTTATTTACGGTGTTGGGAATAGTCTACTGCTGGTTGTTATCAGTGGTATTGGTGCCTGCTATCTTGACGATGATGAAACCCAAGGTTGGTGATTATTTAAAGAAGAAGCGTTCCTTAAGGGTGCATGATGAAGATAGTGGCGTTGCTCGCTTGCTAACAACCTGGGGCCAATATTCGACGAAAAATAGTAAAATGATTTTGATCGTTACGCTACTCGTTTTAATTGTATCAGCGTTCGGCGCTAGTAAGATGTATGTTAACTCGAGCTGGATGAGTGACTTTAATAAAGAGAGTGATGTCTCCATTGCTAATGATCTGATTAATGAGCGGCTGGATGGCGCTATCTTTTTAAATGTTATTGTGGAAGGAGAGTCGAAAGGAGCGCTTAAATCTCCTGAGCTCCTGAGAAAGATTGAAGGCATGCAGCAACAGGTAGAAAAACATCTATTAGTGGGGGATTCAATTTCGATTGTTGATTATCTTAAAAGCATTAATAAAAACCTTCATTCAGGGGATGTTACCTATGACCGATTGCCTGATACAGAAGCGGAGATAAATGAATTTCTATTTCTTTTATCTATGTCCGGTCGTCCCGATGAATTAGATGAGGTGATTGATTATGATTACCGGCAGGCTAACATTTCATTTCTTATAAAGACTGATGAGACGCGGTACCTTAAAGAAATTATTGCTGAAGTGAATGATTATGTTGACCGTGAGATGTCCGGATTTGATGTGAAGGTTAATCTGGCTGGGTCTGCAAATAACTCATATATATGGGCTGAATTATTAATTGATAGCCAGGTGATGGCAGTGTTGCTATCGAAAATAGGTATTTTAATAATGGCCATGATACTTTTTCGCTCCGTGATCCTTGGCTTGCTAACCGTTGTACCGGTTACTGTAACCACGTTGGTGATTGCCGGAGGCATTGGATTAATGGGGATTCCATTGGATGTTTCCACTGCACTGGCTGCTGGTGTAGCGATTGGTGTTGGTGTGGATTATGCTGTGCATTATTTATTTAAATATAGGCTTGAACGGAGGAATTCACTAAAACATGATGATGCAGTTGTTGAGTCGATGAGGAGTGTTGGTAAAACGGTAGTATTTAACGCGGCAGTTGTTACGGCAGGCTTTATGGTGCTACTCGCCTCTCAATTTCCGCCTCACGTTAAGCTTGGCGCATTTGTTAGCTCGTATATGGTTGTTAGCTGTATTGCGGCATTAGTCTTATTGCCGTTGTTGCTTACACTGATTAATTCAAAACGTCAGAGGAAGGCTATTTAGCTTGGTGAATTTCAGCATTAAAAGTTCACTATTAACAATCTTTATTGTATTTGCAATATCAGGAGGATTGGTTACAGCTGAAGTTCGTTGGAGTGTATCGCCTATTTTAGGGCTACATAAGCCCGATCTTGGGCTTATTAATGACAAAGTTCTAGGCGCGAAACTACCAATAATAGGTGAGCTTGTATTTTCAGATGGGGATGGATCGCGGCAGGTTCGTTATAGCGTAGATAACCCGCTAACGAAAATACGTTTTGGCACTGAAGCTGGACTTGAATTTCAAATGGAGATAGGTCAAAAAAACCACCTTGTGATTGGTTTGAGCTCGTGGGAAGGTGGTAGTACATCACTGGTTAAAACAACACTGCCCTTTCAAGGGCGGCTTATCGACACGGTCTATGAACGCCGCGCAAACATGTCTTATTTGCAATACTATATTGGTTGGCGTCGAGATTTATTTGTGAGACACAAAAAATACAAAATTTATAGCCGTTTGCTGTTAAATGAAGTTTTTGATATTGATTTTCGAGAAAGTTTTGTATTTGAATTCACCGACTCCTCTGATAGCAATGTAACATTTAAACGAATCACTAAGCTTGGCACTCAGGCGACCGGTCACATGATGCTGCAACCTGCGATAGGCGGTGAAATATTCATGCGTGATTGGTTATCGGTGGGTTTTGATGTGGGGTATGCCATTGGCTTGAATAAATTCCAACTAGGAAGCGCTCAAGTTAGTAATGATTTTCAGCCACAGGATACGGTAACAATACGGTATCCTACAGGATCTGCCAGTGATGGTAGTCAGAACCTAGGCTATCTAGGCGATGATGACCAAAGCTATGAAAAAATGGAACTCGACATGAGCGGCTGGCGTGCGTTATTCAAAATTAATATCTATTATTAATATTAGTTATGTCATGTTCTTACTTACTCCTTCGTTAATACTGCTGCTTTTTTTATCCGCGCTAGACAGCGCTGATGCGGCTGATGGAGTAAAGCCATCGCAGAGTAATACATTGGAGGTCTCCACGATTTTGGACGAAGTTCAGCGAGAATTTGAGTCTGGAGATCTTTCAGCCGCGCTTAATTTATTGAGCGGAATTTTATCAAGAGACCAGAGTAATGCTGAGGCTCATGCGAAAATAGGTGTCATTCTAGTACGCAAGGGACGTTTTAATGAGGGGCTAGAGCACCTAAAGCAGGCTATTATCATATCACCTCAGAATATTAAATTCCGTAAGTCTTTGGCTTATTCATATGAGTTTAGAATGGATTATGATAATGCGATAAAAAATTATAGGCTGATTAGTGAGCTGGTTCCCCGGAGTTCAGCTGCTTATAAAGAGGCAATCAAGAAGGTATCTTTCTTGACGGCGACTAAACAGGCACGCAGCGGAGACATTGAAAGTGCATTGCCTGTATTTACGCGTTTGTCTCAAGAATATCCAGATGATTTTTTGATACGCTATAGTCTTGGGCTTGGGTATTTCTTTTTGAAAAAAATGGATGAAGCTAAGCTCGAATTTGAAAAAGTTATTGAGTTGAACCCCAGGTATGTAAATGCTTACCTGAACCTCGCTAGTATCCATGAAACTCGAGGAGAAATAGCGCTGGCAGTTGAAAACCTTGAAGAAGTTATTGTGCGTGATACTGAAAGCCAAATTGGAAAGAGAGCGCGAGTGCGTTTAGGGCTTATAGAGGCAAACCTTATTGCAGCTAGCGGTAATCATCAGGATGCACTGGATATATTAGGTGATGTTATTGATTTAAACCCTCAGAGCATACCTGCCCTTATGTTAATGGCTAGATCACTTTCATCGTTGGGACGGATTGAATTAGCCAAAGAAAAATATCTCAAGGTAGTGGTGCTTGTGCCTGGGCATTTAGAGGCAAAGATTCAGCTTGCAGGGCTTTATTCAATGACCAAAAAAATGGGGCATGCAATTGATTTATTCGAAGAGATTGTGGTTGAGGGCGCGGGTACAAAATATGCGATCGAAGCTAAAAAGGCATTAATAAATATTAGTGGTAAGGGTGAGAGCGGCGGTGATCTATTCGGTTCGATGAGTCCGGCTGAAAAAACAGAGGTCATTAAAGAGTTTCTTTTAGATAGAATTCGCACAAACCCTAAGGGTGCTGAAGCATACTTTAGATTGGCCCAGTTTTATATGCAAAAAAAGCGTAAAGAAGAGGCGTATCAATACATCTTAAATGCGGTAAAGTACGACCCTCGCAATTTAAAATTCATTGGTATAAAGGCTGCTTTAGCTGATGACCTTCAAAAGTATGATGATGCGATGTCAGCGTATGCAACTGCCACGATGCTTGAAACGGACCCAGAAAAAGCAGCGGCGACTAGCGTTTTTCTTCGCATGGTCACTGCAAAGAAACTTTTTAGTGATGGTAACCTAGGTGAGGCGGAGCAAGCATTTAAGAGTATCATTGCAGATCAACCCGATAATGTGACGCCATATTTTTACCTGGGCTCTATCTACTCGCGTGAAGAGTCTTTTTTAAAGGCCGTTGATTCATATGAAAATGTGATCAGAATTTCGCCGGGAAATTTAGGTGCCCGGCTGAATCTTGCAGGAACACTTGAACGCTTAAATCAGGAGGAGGATGCGATAAGTGAGTATCGAAAGATACTGCAGGATAATCCCAGTAAAGAGTTTGCGGACAATGTTAAGGCAAGGTTATTTGCTACAGAGAATAAGATTAAAGGGATGACTGTCAGCATAGGCTACTCCATCGGTTATGATGACAGTGCGGTTGCCGATGATACGATCACTAGTGCGGGAGCTGAAATTCGTTCGGATATGTCATTTAATCTGTCATATCAGTATAAAATGGAGAATGGCCTTCGGTTGCGTTTTACATCGTCGCCAAGGTACTCGACCTACCATGAGGGGCAATTTGATTTTTTGAATATCAGCAATAGTGTGTCTGCGATGATAACGTCTGGGCGATACACGATTGTTGGTGGACTCACCAGTCGTGCTTCGCAAGGGTTGCTGACGGAAAGACGAAGTAGCTCAACAGACCTTATTTTTGCTGAGTTCATGACAAGGACTAAATTTAGAAAAATTTATGATTTTTGGTCAGAAGAAAAAATTATCACTGGTTTTACCTTTTCATTTTCTCAGACAAATTTTGATTCACGAACAAATAGTACCTTTAGTTCAGAGTCATATCGCTTGGGGGTTGATATCAATCAGCGCTTTGATGACCGATCAACAATCACTTTGGGTTATAGCTATCTAATTAATAATAATATAGAGGCTAGTGCAAGTGATTATGCTTATCAAAACCACGGTTTGAAGTTGGGGTTTAATCGCCGGTTGCCTAATGCTATCTCGGTTAATATGAGTTACGGGTACTCGTTGCAGGATTATGATAATCTTGATTCATTTACAGAGTTTAAGGCTTATAGGCGGCAAAACTCTCATAATATTTCTACTGGCATGAACTATTGGTTAAATCGGAAAATTAGATTTTATGCCAACTATACCTTTGTTAAGATAATTTCAAATTTAGGGATTGATGTGCGGACACAGAGCACTTCCCTGGCCGGCTCGGGCAGAAACTCTATAACAGTCGGCGTTAATATACTGTTATAGAGTTTTATTGCTTAGTCTCTTAGTGCATTAAATGCCGTTACTGCCCAGGTGAGTGATGCGCCAGCAAAGAGCGTTAGTACCAATAACCCTTTTCCAAAGACAGCCATGTCTGGGGTAGTGCTTAGCACTGCGCGAATCGCATCAACCGCATAACTGATGGGGTTGACAGCTGAAATTAATTGAATCCAGTCAGGCATAAACTGCTCGGGCACTAGTGCGGATGAAAAGAAGATCAGTGGTAGTGTCATCAGGTTGCCAATCATCACCAGCGGTTCTTCGCGTTGGAGTGCAATCGCAAAACCATTAGAGAGTGCAGCAAAGCCAACGCCTAATAGAAAGACAATCAACATCGCCATCATTAAGTAGATTGGATTCATATTGAGTGATGCGCCGAGTAGCCACGCAACAAACAGCATGATGAACGCTTGCGCAATCACCTGTGCTGATGAATGTAAGACACGGCTCAACACAATGGCGATGCGTGATACAGGTGAAACCAGCATCTTGTCGATAGTGCCAGCCGTGATCTCGCGTAGCAAACTGACGCCGGACCATGAAGATCCAAACAGCACCGTCATTACCAGAATGCCGGGCACCATAAATGCCATGTAGTCGTCATCGCCCAGTTGTACAAAGTCCTTAAAGAGTTGGCCAAAAATGAGGAGCCAGATCAGTGGTTGGATCAGTGTAAATAAAGTCCACATCGGCATGCGCATGGTGATGCGCATGCATTTATTAAATAGGTGCCATGTATCTACGAGCATGGATTATTTCTCTCCGCCGTCTTTGTTTTTGTTCCATTCATTATTTTGCCAATCACCTTGCTGTGATTGATCCCACTTTTGTGAGCCTTGCTCGCTAGTGGTGTTATTACTGTCGGGCCGTTGTTGCTGCTTTGCTGACCATGCGCCTGGCTGCGATTGTGCCACGTCTCTTTTTTGTGTCCCGAGGTTTTCACCGTTGTCACCGTTTTTTGCCCAGTGGCTATTTTTCCATGCCTGATCTTCGCTTTCGCTACCCTCTTCAGCGTCGCTGTCGTTAGCGCCCCACTGATTTTTCCATTTCCCGGTGTTGCCGCCTTTGCCAGCCCATTGTTTCCACCACTCATCGCCTTCATCTTCCTTTACCTCTGAAATACTGGAGCCCGTGTATTTGAGGAAGACATCATCTAATGTGGGGCGAGACAGTGACAGGTTGATGATCTTTGCGCCATTGTCTGCGGCAACCGCGATTAATGCGGCAACGTTGGCGCCGCCATCTTCAACGTACAGATGCAGCTTGTTATCTTCCCAGGTGGTGCCTTTGATGTAAGGTTGCTGTTGTGCAACGTGAAAAAACGCCTGTTCGTTTTTACCGACATCATCAAAGGTTACGGTAATTGAATCACCATGGATGCTGTTCTTCAATGCGTCGGGTGTATCAACGACCTGCACCTTACCGTTGTTGATGATGGCTACCTGGTGAGAAAGATTATCTGCTTCTTCGAGGTAGTGAGTGGTTAACAGAATCGTTAGGCCAAATTCTTTATTCAGTTTGTCGATATGTTTCCACAGAATCTTACGGTTCTTGATGTCTAGCCCAAGGGTGGGTTCATCGAGGAACAAAACCTTAGGGCGGTGGATCAATGCGCAGGCGATGTCGAGTTTCCTGCGCATCCCGCCGGAATAGGTGCTGACCAGGTTATCGATGCTGTCATTGAGCTCGAAGTAGCTGGCAAGCTCTGCAATACGGTCATTGATATCCGCCTTTTTCATCCGGTAGAGATGCCCTTGCAGCATCATATTCTCACGCCCGGTGAGGAAGTAATCGATGCCGGTTTGCTGTGCCACCACCCCAATTGCCTGGCGCACCTCAAGTGAGTGGGTGTCAACATCGAAGCCGGCCACCATAACGCTGCCTTCATCGAAGCCACACAGGGTTGAGGCCGCGCGGATGGTGGTGCTTTTGCCCGCACCGTTGGGGCCGAGCAGCGCCATGATTTCACCCTCTTTAATCTCAAGATCAAGGGTATCAACGGCGCGGTTATCGGGGGGGTAGATCTTGGTCAGACCTTTAATCTGGATCGCAAGGTTTGTCATTGTTATCTATATTAGTCATTTAGTCAGTGAATTGGTGTAGAACGTATAGTATATCCCTCTTTTCGGCAAATCATAAAGCGGTTGAAGGATTGCTTGGTTATAATGGTGTGCTATGTTGAAAGTGAATGAAAGAGTGGTGGCTTGATGAGAGTGCTTGGAATTGAGACCTCCTGCGATGAGACCGGTGTGGCGATCTATGACGCCAAGCTTGGGCTGCTGTCCGATGTGCTTTATAGTCAGGTGGCGATGCATGCTGAATATGGTGGGGTGGTGCCAGAGCTGGCCTCGCGTGACCATGTGCGCAAGCTATTGCCGCTGATTCGTGAGGCGATGCAGCAGGCCGACACCACGCGAGAGCAGATCGGCGGCATTGCCTATACTGCAGGGCCGGGGCTGGTTGGTGCGCTGTTGGTGGGCGCTGCCGTAGGGCGCAGTCTGGCATGGGGCTGGCAGATCCCGGCCGTGGGGGTGCATCACCTCGAAGGGCATCTTTTGGCGCCGATGCTGGAAGAGAACCCGCCGTCGTTCCCATTCATCGCACTGCTGGTTTCAGGTGGTCATACGATGCTGATCGCGGTGGAAGGTATCGGGCAATACAAAATCATCGGTGAGTCACTCGATGATGCGGTGGGGGAGGCGTTTGATAAGACTGCAAAGCTGCTGGGGCTGGGTTATCCTGGAGGGCCGATATTGGAGCAGACCGCTAAAAAAGGGGATTCAACTCGCTTCAAATTCCCACGCCCGATGACCGATCGCCCAGGTTTAGACTTTAGCTTTAGTGGCCTAAAAACGTTCGCAATGAACACCCTGCATGCCAATGAGATGAACGAGCAGACTAAAGCCGATATCGCACTGGCCTTTCAGACCGCAGCGGTTGAAACATTGGCAATCAAATGTCAGCGTGCCATCCGCGAGACGGGCATCAAGCAGTTGGTGGTGGCGGGTGGTGTGAGTGCCAATAGCGCACTGCGTGAACGCTTGAATACACTGGTCTTGAAGGCGCGCGCCAGGGTCGCTTATCCGCGCTTGAAGTTCTGTACCGATAACGGCGCGATGATCGCCTATGCGGGTTATTTGAGGTTGCAGGCGGGCGAGTTGGAACCGCCGAGATTTGAGGTGCGTGCGCGCTGGCCAATCGATACGTTGACGTCGTTATAGAGAGGCCGTTAAGTCTCTTTTGATTTGGTTGTATTGTGCGGTTTTTTTTTGCGCCCAATCTTGCTTTCTTTACCTTGCCGCAGGTTCCGTATATTAGAGCGGTGACGAAAGACCAATAGAATGCTCATGCCGATCATCATCAACAGCAATTCGATGTCGGGGCGATAAAACCACACGATTAGCGGCGCTGCAACAGAGGCGCTAAGTGCGGCGAGTGATGAATAACGCAGTGCAAACGCGACCAGCAGCCATACACCGAGAACGGTCAGTCCTGCCAGCCATGAGATCGCCAGGATCACGCCGAGAGCCGTCGCGACTCCCTTGCCGCCCTTGAAGCCGAAAAACAGGGGGTAAAGGTGCCCAAGGAATGCGGCCGCACTGGTGAGCGCGATCACTAGCGGCGACGCGTCCATCAGGCTCACGACGAGCACTGGTAGCAGCCCTTTTATCAGATCGCCTAGCAGGACAATCACGGCGATTTTTTTACCGCCAAAGCGCAGCACATTGGTCGCGCCGGGGTTTCCAGAGCCTTGCCCGCGCGGATCTGGTAGGCCGGAGAGTTTGCAGGCAATGATCGCGGTGGAAAGCGAACCGATTAGGTAGGCGATGAAGATGGTAATTATGGCAGTGATCATTGTGGCATGAGTTTATATACTGCTAAACTGAATTGCTTGCTGAAAGAGCGAGTATGATACCACCTCAGATTGACTTAATTCACCTATAAATACTGACTTTCTTATGGATATAATCTACCTGCGTGACCTCAAGATCGAAACCATCATCGGTATCTTTGATTGGGAGCGTGAAATCAAACAGACCATTAGCTTTGATCTCGACATGGCAACCGATATTCGCAAGGCTGCCGCCAGTGATACGATTGAAGATACGCTCGACTATAAAACGCTCTCCAAGCGAATTATCAGTTTTGTGGAAGAGAGCAGCTTTCAGCTGGTCGAGACGCTGGCAGAACAGGTCGCGGCGATCATTCTTGAAGAGTTTAATGTTAGTTGGGTACGTGTCAGGCTAGATAAGGTTGGTGCAATCCGTGGTGCCAGTGGTGTCGGTGTGATCATCGAACGTGGGGAAAAGGGCTAACATGTCCCCGGTTAGTTTTAAACACCTGGTTCATGTGGGCGTAGGTAGCAATGTTGAGCGAGAACATAACATTCGTTGCGGTGTGAATGCATTGCGTGAGCGTTTTAAAAACGTTGTGATGTCGACCGTTTATGAAAGTGCGGCGGTCGGTTTTAATGGAGACCCTTTTTATAACCTCGTGGTGCGTTTTGAAACAGAGCTAGGTATTGAAGCGCTGGGTGTAACGCTACGCCAGATTGAAGATGTGCACCATCGTGACCGAACCCTGTCGAGTTTTGGGCCGCGTACACTTGATATTGATCTGTTGTTATATGATGACGTGGTATTACAGCAGGGTCGGCTGCAACTGCCGCGCGATGAGATCGAGAAAAATGCCTTTGTACTGCGCCCACTGGCGGAGCTATCCGGTGACCTCGTGCATCCGCTGCGAGATAAAAGCCTAAGCATTATGTGGCTGCAATTTGATCAGACGCAGCAGCCATTAACTACCGTTGAATTTGAGTGGTAATGCGTTAATCGCTGAGCGAACGCCCACCATCCACTGCGATGGTCTGCCCGCTGACATAACCCGCATCGCGAATCAAAAACAGTGCCGCACGCGCAATATCGTCTGGCGAACCTTGCCGTTTCAGGGTAGTGCGTGAAAGGATGCGTTTTTTGGTGACATCATCTATGCCGTTTTCTGGCCACATGATCGCCCCTGGGGCAATTGAATTGACTCGAATCTCTGGCCCTAGTTCGCGTGCCAATGTCTTTGACAGCATGATTAGTCCTGCTTTGGCGGTGCAGTAGACCGGGTGTTGCTTGAGCGGACGCTCACCGTGGATATCAACGATATTGATGATACAGCCGCGTTGTTGTTTGAGGTGACGAGCTGCGGCCTGTGAGAGAAAAAATGGCGCCTTCAGATTGGTGCCCATTAGGTTGTCCCATTGCGCTTCATTGACTGTACCGAGTGGCGTGGGGTAGAAGGTCGAGGCGTTGTTGATCAATACGTCGAGCCGCTTCCAGTGAGCGGTCGCTTCTTTAACCACCGCCGCTAGTTTAGTGGTCTGCAGCAGATCCGCTTGAATCAACACCACCGAATGTTCACGCACCTCATTCAGTTCGCTTTGTAGGGCGCGCGCTTCTTTATGGGAGGTGTGGTAGTGCAGTGCGAGGTTCATCCCTTCACCATGTAGCGCGCGTGCCATGGCCGCGCCAACACGTCGTGCCGCGCCGGTGATCAGCGCCACTTTACCGGAAAGTTGATCTTGATAATCGTTCACTGCATCCCCTGTTTATAACTCTGTTAAAATGGTGAGCATAGGGCGGATCCTTTACCTGATCTGCCAGCATCGTGACCATTAACGAGTATAAAGCAAAGTGAATCGAAACAGGCCAAATTCTGAGACAGGAAAATTAAAACTCGATACGCTAGATGAGCAGGCCATGGCCCATAGTGCACAGCTGGCAGAGCTGATCATCGATGAAATTGAGCTGCAAGATGGCAAAATTCCCTTTATTCGCTACATGGAGCTGATTCTGCATGCGCCCGGTTTAGGCTATTACAGCGCCGGTGCACATAAAATTGGTGCCGCAGGGGATTTTATAACCGCACCTGAGATTTCACCGCTATTTTCACAATGCATCGCACGTCAGTGTCAGCAGGTGCTAAATGATATTGGTGGTGACGTGCTTGAAGTGGGCGCCGGTTCCGGGGCGATGGCCGGTGAGGTGTTGCGCGAACTGGAAAAATTGAACTGCCTGCCCGAACATTATTTTATCCTGGACCTTAGCGCAGACCTGCGTGAACGCCAATGCACACATCTACAGCAAGAATTACCGCATTTGATGACGCGCATCATATGGTTGGATGCCTTGCCGGACGCAGGTTTTAAAGGGGTGGTGTTGGCGAATGAATTACTTGATGCAATGCCGGTACACCTGATACGTTTTGACCCAGAAAAACTGACCGAGCGTTATGTTGGCTGGGATGGTGAGCGCCTTACATGGTGTGATGGCGAGTTGAGTGAGTCGCGCCTTGGCGCGGCCGCTGCGCATATTATGAATGAATGTGGGGTTGATGAGTTTGGTGGCGAGTATGTGTCAGAGATCAACCTTGCCGCAACCGATTGGCTGCGCAGTGTCGCGGCAATCCTTGAACAAGGATTGGTATTGTTAATCGACTACGGTTTTCCGCGCCATGAATATTATATACCAGAGCGTAAAGAGGGTACCGTGATGTGCCACTATCGTCACCAGGCGCATAGTGATCCGCTGATCCTGCCAGGGTTGCAGGATGTCACCGCGCACGTGGATTTTACCTCGCTGGCCGAGTGCGCGGTCGAGGCCGGAATGGATGTCGCTGGTTACGCCTCGCAAGGGCACTTTTTATTAGGCGCCGGCCTGATGGAGCTGTTGGCCAGCAATGCTGAAACATCGACACACGAACAGCAGGTGATGCAGGCGCAGGCGGTGAAGACGCTCACCATGCCGCACGAGATGGGCGAGCTATTTAAGGTCATCGCGCTAACCAAAGAAATGGAACCGGGCTTGATCGGTTTTTCAATGCTCGATGCGCGAGGGCGGTTGTAGTTAATCATTGAAGCTACTGGTCAATCCAAGCGTCACGTTACTTCTGTTACAGAAGTAAGCGATAAGCAGGCTACGTGAAGGGCTTTATGAATGCCAGGATAAGGCAGCCTAGTTAATCACGATGAGTCTCATCAATCCCAGCGTTGAGGATTAGTCAGTCACAATAAAAAAACCGCCGATGCAAAGATAATAATAGTGGATGATTCCGTAGCGATACGCTCTGTATTGCGGAGTCTCTTTAATCAATGAAGGTTTTGAAGTAGTCGGTGAGTATGGCGACGAACAAACCCTGTTGCATGACATTGAGAAATTAAATCCCAATATTATCTGTCTCGATGACAATCTTCCGGATGTCAGTGGGCTTGAATTGCTCAAAAGCATTCACGCAGAGCATCCTGCCGTGGCGGTGATCATGGTGACGGGCGATCAGTCGCTTCAACTAGGCGGTGAAACAAGTACAAGACATCATCAGGGAAGGACGCCGCTTTGCGGTGGATGTCGATCTGTCAAAGTTCTTTGACCGGGTTAATCATGATCTACTGATGACGCACCTTGGCCGCAAGGTTAAGGATAAACGTCTTCTAAAATTGATTAAGCTTTATCTCCGAGCTGGGGTTATCGATAACCAGCTTTATAATGAAAGCCGAGAAGGTGTTCCTCAAGGCGGGCCACTCTCGCCGCTACTGGCGAACATCATGCTCGATCCACTGGACAAAGAACTAGAGAAACGTGGCCACCGGTTTTCCCGCTATGCTGACGACTTTACCATTGTGATAAAGAGCCAGCGTGCAGGTCAACGAGTGCTACGAAGTATTAGCAGATACCTGGAGAACCTTGAAGCTGGTGGTTAAAACCAATGAATGCAAGTTTTTGGGATTCACCTTCCAGGGCGGACGCATTCACTGGCACCCGAAAACGTTGCAGAAATTTAAGCAACAAGTACGGCGATTAACCAACCGTAACTGGGGCGTGTCGATGACCTATCAACTCTTCAAAATCAGCCAATATTTACGAGGCTGGATAAATTACTTTGGTATCGCTAGTGGTTATCAGCGCTGTGTTGATCTGGATCACTGGATACGACGCAGAGTTCGCATGGCCTACTGGCGACAGTGGCGACGACCCCGCACCAAAGTAAGAAGTTTGATGAGACTCGGCGTCCACGTCAGGTCAGCCGTTGCGTGTGGCATTACTAGCAAAGGCCCATGGCGTAGTGTGAAAACCCTAGGGATACAGCAGGCATTATCAAACGTCTACTTAAAATCTCAGGGGCTATACGCGTTACGTGATGGATGGATTTCGCTTCACCACGCTAAATGAAACGCCCTGTGCGGAGCCGCATGCAGGGTGTTGTGGGGACTGGGGGTTAGATACCCCCGGTTACCCGATTAGCATTTTAGACCGAATCAATTCCAAAGCCGACTACATATAAATAAGAAAAAACAGCATAAAATATAAAACCCAAAACAATGTTAGTCACCAGATGAAAAAATTTGTAGACCCGTTTATTTATATATTTCATTGAATACAATATGAAATATCCACTAGTTGATATAGCCAATACTATAGCAGCAATCCAAAAATATTCATTGAGACCAGAGTAATAAAAATCTCCACCTGAAACTCGTACATAATAATCAACCGAGAAAGTTATTAGAATAATCGAAACATACGTACTCCATGCGTATATTAAACTGGATTTATAATTCATAATATTATCTAATTTATTTTTGGTCGTGGTTTTTCTGGACAAACAGACATAAAGTACGTTCTTGGTATTCTTTTTTTATTTGAAATATCAACCCCTTTTAAATCGCTTTGTACTACTCCACCTGCCAATTCTATGACTGTTTGTGCCCAGCTATTACTGTTAAAACCAAAACCAAGAGGTGGGTAAGCTATTTTGTCCATAGATTGATTAACTGAATAAGCATTAACTATTCTTATAATTATTGAAGTTGCAACTTTTTTATCGGCATTAGGAAATTTAACTTTTATTACTTCCGTATCAAAATCAGACTTAAAGAAGCTCACTCTTTTTCTATCGAAGTATTCCAGTGTTGCTTCATAATCACTTTTTTCAAAAAAAATAGCTTCTAGATTTCCTCGATTATGTGCTCCTATAACATACCCTAACTTCCCATTACCTAGATTCTTCGGGCTTATAATTTTATTTTCTAGCCTTCCACTTTCATAAGGATTTGATAAGCCATCAATAATGATGAATTGATGTGTTCCTATCGGTACCATACCATCCAAGTCTCTAGCGGCTATGTAGATAGACATGTTGTTCTCCTAAATTAATTTATGCTAACGCCAAGTTAAACTGCGGAGTAACATGGCGGTTTTTTTGCGTTTTTTTGCGTTTTTTTTGCAAAAAAAGTGCCGTGTTACGAAGTCAGATTTGAACTTCTTGTTAGGCATTATGCTCCCCAATAAAGTAAAGGTGAACATACAAACCAGATTATCCACTGTGGCAAAAGGAAATATTCCTTTCTTTTGCTCTTTAACCACAAAAGTTGAACTAACCAAGCAACACCCCACAAAAAAAATACGACGCTCAAGATTATAGTTAGCTCGTATTCAAAAGGAATGATTTCTGTTAAAGAAATAATAAATAAAACAACCATTACTACAAATAAATCTATGCTTAGCATTTGAAATGCACACATAGCTTGTTTCCAATTTAGGACTAATTTTTAATTTTCTTTATCCGGTGAAATAGTCGAAGTTTCTTTTGTGCCACCTACTACATGGGCTATAAGTGCTAATAACATGACACAAGCTACGATTAATATGGGAATATTAATTTAAAATCCTTTCAAATTAATTTTTGCCTAACGCCAAGCTCAGCGGCAGGCTAAAGAGGCACGTTTTTGCGTAAGCAAAACAAGTGCCGCTTTAGACTGTCCGCTGTAGCTTTTTGTGTACGCCCAGCATGGGCATGAACTAATGAGGTGAAAGTCCTCTGTAGGAAGATCACCGTCGAAT
>NVTY02000023.1 GCA_002401765.2 Thiotrichaceae bacterium | reverse complement strand
ATCAGCCGCCTATGTTTATTCAGTGGACGAATTCAACCGGGGCCAGATCGAGTCACTCCCCGACGCACCCACCGGACTGAACCTGATAAACCCCAGCGAAATACCGGGGCTGGAGAATGCGACTTTTACTGACGAAGAGACCGGCTTTGGTGCCGCGCTGTTTGAATCGGAGATTAATGGTGAGACGATGCTGACTTACCGGGGAACCAATAATGGTGTGACGGGCAAGCAAGACTGGTCAACCAATTTTTCGCAGGGATTAGGTCGGGAAACAACGCAATATAATCAGGCCATGAAATTAGCACGAAAAGCGAAGATTGGTCTAGGTAGAAATTTCGTCATTGTTGGTCACTCCCTGGGCGGTGGCTTGGCCTCCGCAGGGACAGCCGTGACGGGCGTTAAAGGTTATACCTACAACGCGGCGGGACTGCACCCCAAAACTGCTGCCCGCAAAGGTGGCATGAGCAATGAAGCGACAGGACAATTAATACAGACCCGAGCGGTTGAAGGTGAGGTACTGACCGGCGCGCAGCGCCATGGCAACCAAGTGCTGAGTGGGCTGGGTGCCGGGGGCGGCATGGCCGTGGCGGGGCTGCTAGGCGCGGGACTCGGTTATTTAGCGAGTAAGGCACTGCCCGAGTTACCCGAGGCCGTGGGCGAGATGAAAAGCTTGCCCAGCGTTAACGGGGGAAATCCGGTGACCCGCCACGGCATGGATCAGGTGATTGACGGCATTGAATCACAGAAGAAAGACGATATTAAAACGCTTTCCCCGCGTGTGGGGTAAGTATGTTCAATTTTAAAAAACCACTGATATTAGCGACCAGCCTGTTGCTCGGGGCACTGGCCAGCGACGGACTCATAGGAAAAATGATGAAACTCACAGACTTTTTTGAACCCGATATGGTGGAACTGATTCGTGTGATTGAAAAAGGCGACGAAGCCAGGGCACGCGACCTTATCAAACAAGGATTGTCATTGAATATACATGGCGACGAAGGCATTACGCCGCTGTTTTGGTTGATCATGCAAAAAGACAAACCTGGAATGCGTTTGGCGATTAAGTTGGGCGCTGATCCGGATTTTGCCGACCCGAACGGTGACAGCCCCGTCGTTTTCGCAGCAGGGGCTAATGACGATGAGTTGTTACTGATTTTGCTGGAAGGGGGGGGGGATGCTAATGCGGCGGATAGCGATGGTGATCCCGCCATGTTTGCCGCAGTCGCTGAAGAGCGGGTTGAGCAGATCAAGCTGCTGATGCGCTTTGGGGGCGATATTAATTTGACGGATCGGTCTGGCGCTAGCAGTGCTTTGTATGCATCTGATATCAATCGATACGAGATGGTGCATTATTTGATTGAGCTGGGTGTCGATTATGCTGTGCGTGATGCGAGTCGCGGAGATATTGCATGGAATGTCCATGAAGGACTCTCTGAGAATCTACTCAACCCCGAATACCCCGCCTACGGCTGGGCCTTAAAAGTCAAACAGCAGTTGATTGATCGTGGGGTTCAATTCCCGCCGCTCTCACCACGAGAAGTGCGCTGGAAAGAGGGCAAGCCGAACAAGTATGACATCAGGGCGCGGGAAAAAGCGCGGCTGGAAAATACAACAGAGGGAGAATAAGCGCGGGGGGCATTCACCTGACCATTCGTCTATGGGCGCATATGCCGGCATCCAGGGTCAAAAGCTGGATACCGGCCAACAGCGCGGCGGTATGACGATGCCTTCAGCTCGCCTGTATGACGGTGACGGTATTTTTTTTGTGGTTGTCCGGCATGACGGTGCTGACCTTTGATCAGGGTGGTCTGCTCGGCGTGCGCATCAGTAAAGAGATATTACAGACCGAGCTCGGTGTTGATCTCCGCCAACCTTGGCACGGTGACGCTGGCGGCTGGTAAACAAGCGGTTTTAACCTTTGATCAAGGTGGTTTGTTAGGGGTGCGTGTTAGCAAAGAAATTCTACAGACCGAACTCGGCGTTGATCCGGCGGTATTAAACAACGGTGAGATAAACGCCGCCGGTGGTCGGGTGTTATTAACGGCAAGTGTAAGCCAGGATATTTTTTCTCAGGCCGTGAATAGCGGTGACCTGAATCAGGGCATCAGCGTGGTGATGCATGACGATGGCAGCTTTACCCTCGGCGGGGGTGCCGATGTGGTTAACAACTTCTCCCTGTACTACCGAAAAACGAACACGACTTTTCAAGCTTAGAGAACTAATATGGACGTCACACTTGAATTGATCGAGCAGCATGAATTGTTAGAAGACCTGATGGTGCTGACTAATAACAACCTGGGTTTATCACACCAGCTATTGTCAAAGATGATTAAAAAAACCGAGCAGGAAGTTAACACAACCCTGAATGAAATGGCCGGCAATATTGGCAGGGAAAAGCGCAATGCCAGACGCAGGGGGATGTATGCACTCAACAAAAATATGTGTGCCAGAAAAAGTCCAACAAATAGAACAAATAGGACAGCCAAGAACAAATAGGACAGCCAACATTAAAGATTGACAATATTTTGCTCTAAGAATATTGTTTGTCTCAGGAGTTTAAATGAATCATTGAGTCAAGGAGTGACCGATGCCTAAATCCCGCAAGTCTCAGGTCTCATTGGCCAGCACCCCTTATTACCATTGTATCTCGCGTTGCGTTCGCCGTGCCTTTCTATGCGGCAAAGACTCAGCAACCTCACGCAGCTTTGAACACCGACGCAAATGGGTCGAAGACCGCCTGCATGAACTAGCAGGAATCTTTGCCATAGACCTGTGCGGCTATGCGGTCATGTCCAATCACTACCATGTGATTTTACACATAGATCAAATGCTTGCGAGTGAGTGGACAATGGATGACGTGATCGAACAATGGCATCAGCTCTTCTCAGGCAACCTGCTCTCACAGCGTTATCAGCTTGGTGAAAAACTCAGTGCCGCCGAATCCACAACCCTCAGTGAATGCGTAGAGAAATGGCGTGCTCGCCTAATGGATATCAGCTGGTTCATGCGTGTACTCAATGAAG
>NVTY02000022.1 GCA_002401765.2 Thiotrichaceae bacterium | reverse complement strand
AATGGCTCAAGGAACGGGCCGAAAATCACGACCTGCCATTACCGGTCAAAGAAGGAAAACTGGGCTCATTGCTCTACATTTACACCAATGGTGAACTCTTCACGGCAGACAGCACAAAAAAAGAAATTCATGACACAGAAGTCAAGATGCAACGAATAATACGGTTAGCTTATGAAGGGCAGCTCCTCACTAAACCTCCCTACGTTCCGTACGCCCTGCGCAGTATTGATGCTTTGATTACCCTGTTGAAAACCGCCCCTCGGCCATTGAGTCAATATGAACAGGGTTTGATTCCGGACCTGAAACAACTGCGGCAGCTTTTGGACAAAGGGAAAATAGAGCCTCTGCTAGGTGCTTATGGACGCACATACCCTAATTTGAATAAATCAGGCAGCACCATTAAAGATATCCTCAACGGGAAAAAATATCTTCGTATGGTGATTAATTTCATCTTCAACGGCGTCCGCCCCGACAGTTGGTTAACCCCTGAAGATGCAGACAGAGAGACTCGGAATTTGTAATGGTCTGTTACCTAACCTTAAAGGTTTGGGATAAAAAAGGTGTTAAAGGTTATCTGGCGCTACCTTGTTTCAACCGGGCCAATGAGATGATTAGCGTTGAACTTACCGAAGATCAAACCGAAGATCAAACCGTGGTTAAATCCACCATTGGCAAAGCCACCGAGTTATTACGTTATGATGGTGCAGAGGGTTATACGACGGGCACACTGGGCAAAATCATGGGCGGCGGTGGCACCCAAATTTCACCCAATGCCCGCAAATTAACGTTATTGTCAGGAGAATAAGTGATGCCCAATACCGAAGAACAGCGCCTTGATATTATCGAGAATTGCAACATTCTTCTGAATGGAATACTCAAGTCTTTTAACAATACCGACTCGCAAGCGTTTGATCTATGTGTAAAATCACATGGTAGTGATTGGACATGACCGCGTATCCACAGAGATCAATGGCAAAGATTCCTGCTAGTTCATGCAGACGGTCTTCGATCCATTTTCGCCGGTGTTCAAAGCTGCGTGAGGTCGCTGAATCTTTTCCGCATAGGAATGCACGACGTACACAGCGGGTAAGAGGGGTCAAGTATCATATTGATGCTTTATTGCTATCTGACTAGAGTAAAAATACAAATAGCCACGCTAGGCTGTAAGCACCCATTCACCACAAGAACCAATGCTTCACCAAGGGGGCAGAACACTTGAACCACCATTGTCAAAATTTGCTAGCTCAGTGGTCTCTGGATACCGGCCTTCGCCGGTATGACGGCTGGTGGGGCATCAAGGACTCAGAAACTAAACCGGGACACCCAGTGCGCGAAGCGAAGCTGGCGACAAACTGAATCGGTTTATGATTGAGTTTGAAGATCGTTTAGCGGACTATATTTAAAACTGGCAGTTACACAGAAATATTTACAGTCTCACGGGGCACAGTGATTGTTTATAGGGCTGCACGCCTCAGAATACGTTTACTCCGGCCTTACTGAGCCAACAACTACCCACGACGCCAGCGACTACCACCCGTTCCATCTTCAACAATCACCCCTTGTGCCAGCAGTTCATCACGAATGCGGTCCGCTTCGCCCCACTCTTTTGCCTGCTTGGCATCGATGCGCTGCTGCACCAGCGTTTCGATCTGCTCATCACTCAGGCCATCAGCCGCCGCATGGCCCTTTAGAAAGGTCTCTGCATCAGACTGTAGCAGGCCAATCACACCCGCAAGATAGCGCAGATTACCGGCTAACTGTGATGCCAGCTCGCTCTCCTTATCTGTCTTGGCGCGATTCAATGCGGTGGTGATTTCAAACAGTACTGCCAATGCTTCGGGTGTGTTGAAGTCATCATCCATCGCAGCACAAAAACGCGGCTGGTATTCGCCACCATCAGTCACCACAGCCGCGTCAACACTACGTAGCGCGGTGTAAAAGCGTTCCAATGCCAGTTTGGCACCATCAAGGTTTTGCTCCGCATAGTTCAGCGGGCTACGGTAATGACTAGCGAGGATGAAGTAACGGATCACTTCCGGTGCGTAGGTCTTTAACACCTCACGCAGCGTGAAAAAGTTACCCAGTGATTTGGACATTTTCTCTTCATTGATCTGCACGAAGCCGTTATGAATCCAGTAATTGACAAACTGGCAGCCAGTGGCCGCTTCGCTTTGTGCAATCTCGTTTTCGTGATGCGGAAATTGCAGGTCTAGTCCGCCGCCGTGGATATCAAAATGGTTGCCGAGGCAATCAGTCGCCATTGCGGAACATTCAATATGCCAACCTGGGCGGCCATTGCCCCACGGTGATTCCCAGCTGGGTTCATCCGGCTTAGCTGATTTCCATAATACAAAGTCGAGCGGATCATCTTTGGCGCTATTCACCACCACACGCTCACCAGCGCGCAGGTCTTCAATCCGTTTGCCTGAGAGCTTGCCGTAGCCATCAAAACGACTGACGTCGTAATAGACATCGCCATTATCACCGGCGTAGGCATATTTCTTTTCAACCAGGGTTTCGATCATCTTAATGATCTGGGCCATTGAGGTGGTTGCGCATGGTTCAGAATCCGGCGGCAACACCCCAAGTACTGCAGCATCTTCGCGCATCGCCTCGATAAAACGGGAGGTCAGCGCCTCAATCGTCTCGCCATTTTCATTGGCGCGCGCGATGATCTTGTCATCAATATCGGTGATATTACGCACATATGTCAGCTCGTAGCCGCTTTCGCGCAGATAACGCGCAATCACATCAAACACCACTAAAACACGTGCGTGTCCGATGTGGCAATAATCATAGACCGTCATCCCACAGACGTACATTTTTACCTTGCCGGGTTCAATCGGTACAAAGCGCTCTTTTTGATTATTAAGGGTATTGTAGATCTGCAACATAGTGAAAGCTCTTGATTATTCTTGGATTAATTAAGGGGTTATCAAATAACAGGTCGGCCATTATACGCGGATCGCGGCACACAGACAGTCCCCTCATGACGCATAGGGAACATATCTTGCCTTTCTATTCATTCACAGTGTAATCAGCCACTAATCTGGCGCGTATATTATCGCCCCGAACTGGCTATAAACAGAATTCAGTATTTAATTTAGCTAATTGATTAAATTGAAGATCACTTCACAACGATTCAGAAACAGATCATCACACAGGCCAACAACCGTATGATGATCGATGCGATGCGTGAGTTCACCCCCGCCTTTAAATCGTATGATAGCCAACTGGACAACATTAGGGGTTCTTATTCGAAAAAAGTCGCGCAATACTACCAGGCATATAGTGATCAATATGCACAACTTAATCACGGTAAGCGACTAGATACAGCTCTACTGCTCGATTCACTCGATAACGAGACGCTCGCACTGCAGTACACATTCCTGGCCGCCGACTCAAGCGAGAATGAAACCAGCTTATTGCTCAAAGGTAGTGACTACGGTAGAGCTCACCTAGCGCTGCAAACCTGCTTAACGATAGTCGACAACGGGCGAGTGAAAGCGTGAAGTTTTCCGCGACGGCACAAGAGGCATTGAACTTGATTAGCGCCGAGATCGAAAAATTAAAACTGGCGAACCAACTGATCACCGCAGCCAATAGTGAACAACACATCTTGACTGATGAGATTAGCGAAAGCCTCAATAGTGACAATGCAAACACATCACGTTTACGTACTGACAATGATTTGCCGCTCAAAACTATCAAACACTCGAAACACTTGTTGATGAACTACAGGCGGTGGCTAAACAACACGGTACAAGCAATTTTAAGTACGAGGAAAACCCAGCATGAAGATGAATACTCCCGTCACCGACAATGAGGTCAATGTCAGTAGTAACAGTGTCATTGTATCGACCACTGATCTCAAAGGTGCGCTCACCTATGTCAATGATGATTTCATTAAAATCAGCGGTTTCAGCCGTGATGAGTTGATCGGTAAAAACCATAATATCGTCAGGCACCCCGACATTCCACCGGCCGCATTTTCCGATCTATGGAATACCTTACACGAAGGAAAGGCGTGGATGGGAATCGTCAAAAATCGCTGTAAAAATGGCGACTACTACTGGGTTGATGCCTACGTCACACCAATCTTTGAAAATAAAACCATCGTTGGCTATCAATCAGTGCGCGTTCAACCAGACCGCGAAGACGTTGCAAGAGCAGAGAAGCTCTATCAACAATTAACCGCTGGAAAGACGCCACGGCTAACCCCATTGCTATCAATGTCAAATAAGATATTTGCGGGTTTCAGCGCCATTTTAAGCGCCATTTTCTGCGCACTATTTTTCACCACGACGCCCCCCCCTATCATCATGGCTGCAATAGCGCTGCCTTTATGCTGGCCCAGTTCGTCACACGTCCACTGCTGAAGATGCAGCAATCATCGCTCGCCGTTGTTAATAATCCCGTGATGCAAGCAGTCTATACCGGTGCAACCGATGAAACAGGCGCACCACAATTAGCACAACGTATTCTTCAGGCGAGATTGCGCACGGTGATAGGACGCATCTCAGACTCTGCAGACAATCTGAATGAGGTCTCAATCCAGACTGCGGCAACCGTTGAGCAGGCAGCTAAAGGGGTATTAACACAGCAGTCTGAAACCGATCAGGTCGCCACCGCCATGCATCAGATGACAGCAACCGTACAAGAGGTCGCACGTAATGCCGAACAGGCAGCCAGCGCCTCATCGCATGCAAAAGATGAGGTCGATAATGGGCATAAGGTGATGAAAGAAATTATCGATTCAACCAATAGGGCTTATCGGCTTTAATCACAGTCACACACATTCCAGCGCAGGAACTCTCGCGTTTCGATCTGCTGCGGCTGATTAAAAAGCTGATGACTCGCCGCCTGCTCAATCACCCGCCCGTCACACATGAAAATAACCTGCCCCTTGAGGCGCTGCGCCTGTTCCAAATCATGTGTGACACAGACTAGCGGAATCGCCTGTGCAAGCTGTAACATCGACTGCTCAATCAACTGCTTTGAGCGCGGATCTAATGATGCAGTCGGTTCATCAAGCAGTAAAATCTTCGGTTTGATGGCAATTGCCCGCGCAATGCACAGGCGCTGTTGCTGCCCGACTGAGAGAGTCGTTGCTGGTGCATCGAGTCGCTCACACACCTCATCCCATAGTGCCGCTTGCTGCAACGATGTCTTAACCAGCTCATCTGCACGACGACGTTGACGCCAGCCGTGAAGTCCAAAACAAACATTGGCACGAATCGAGGCATCAAAGACCAGCGGTTTTTGTGCAATCAAACCCACATGACGGCGCAACTGATCCCAGCCACCGCGCCACTGGCGAATATCACTGCCATCAATCTGTACACTGCCCGACCATCCTGTTTCTAGCCCATTTAGGCAGCGTAACAGAGAACTTTTACCAGCACCCGACGGCCCAATCACCGAGGTCACGCCACTGGCTGGCAATGAAAAGCCGACCTGTTGTAAAATCTCTTTTCCACCCAGGCTTAGCGCCAGCTTTTCAACGGTTAACACGACTGATTGCTGGTTATCTAGCGATTCAATCGGCGCGGCCGATGCTTCTTGAGGAAAGTCTTTATGCCTGAGATCTACGACCACTAATTATCTCCTAGTTTTTGTAACAATCTTGCCAACAAACCAAAAGAGGCGACCAGTAAAACCAGTACTGCGGCACTGCCCCAGGCAATACTAATCAACAGTGGCTCATTGCCCTCCTGCGCTAGATAAAATATATGCGTCTGTAATGTGGTGACCGGTGAAAAAATGGAGTCCGGCCAGACCACACCAGAAAACACCGTGGCGGTAAACATGATGGGGGCAGTTTCACTGAGTGCGCGCGCCATCGCTAATAGCAAACCCGTGAGAAGCTGAAGCCAGCTACGCGGTAACCATAGACGTAAAATTATCGCCCCCTTTGTTAAACCCAGCGCACTACCGGCTTCACTATATTCATTCGGAATACGTTCTAATGTAGCCAAGGTATTGAGCACTAGCAGCGGTAACACCACCACCGCCAATACCACCGCACCACTTAACAGTGAAACGCCCCATGAAAACAGGTTCACCAACACCACCAGGCCGCACAGGCCAAAGACAATCGGCGGAATGCCCTGCAACATATTAAACATGGCGTTTAGCAAGCGCTGCTGCCAGGGTGTGGCGAAGGTGCGATAATAAAGTGCCGTGCCCAGTGCAAAAGGAATCGCAATCAGGCATGCCATTATTGCCAGCAACAACGACCCCACTAACTGAGAAAATATCCCCTCGGTCACCCCAAAGCCAACGCCATCCGCCGTGCCAAACAGAAAGCCCCAGTTGAGTACCGGTGCTGCCTGCCAAAAAATGTAACAGAGCACCATGGTGGGAATTAACAGTGCCGGCAGCGCCAATAACAGCACCAACGCTTTGCCTGGCGTATATCGATATTGCTGCGAGGCTACACTCATGCAGCAATCCTCTTACGAGGAGTCATGAATGATAATCCCATTGCAATCAGTGCTAGCAATAGCCCACAAAACAGCAGTGCAGCCCAGTGCAGGGAACCAATGCTCGCCTCTGCCATCTCACGTCCGATACGCGATGTCAGTGTTTGCGCCGGCTGCAGAAAGTTATAAAAAGGATCCGGAATACGGTCGATAGACCCCACCACCAACATCACCGCAACGGTTTCACCCATCGCGCGCCCAGTAGCCAGCAGGGTCGCCACTCGAATACCCGGCCACGCCTGAGGCAGTAGTACACGCCATAGCGTCGCATCCCAACCGATCCCCAGGCTCTTTGCCGCTTCGCGTTGTGACTGACGCACCGCACGTATCGCATCTTCAGAGAGCACCATGATGGTGGGTAGAATCATTAACGCGAGTAACAGGCCTGCAGCTAACAAGGTGCGCCCAGTCAACAGCTCTAGCTGAGATTCTAATAGTGGTAGCAACACCCACATACCCAGTAGACCATAAACAACAGAAGGCACCCCGGCCATCAGCTCCATACTAAAACGCATTGCGCCACGCAATTGAGCAGGTAACAACTCAGCACAGAATATAGCCGCCGCAACGCCACAGGGAAGCGCAATTAACAGCGCCAGTGTCACCGCCCACACGGTACCCATCAGCGCGGGCAACATCCCGTACAGTGACTCAAAGGGGTACCACTCATCACCAATAATAAAAGCGATACCCTGCTGTTGAATCAACGGCCAGCTACTTTGCAGTAGAAAACCTAACACCAGTACAATCATCAGCGATGAGAGCAGTGCCGACGTTGATAACCACCAGCGCAACATCATCGCGCTATCTCACTGAATGAAAGCCAACCGTCTCGACAATCGCTTGCCCCTGCGCTGAACGAAGGAAATCCACAAATCCTTTCACCTCATCACCACTGCCCTTTGGCACCAGAATATTAAGATCACGCGTAATCAGATAGCGCCCCCGCGCAACATTCTCAGCCGTGGGCAAGAGCGCTGCGTCGCCCTCGCCTACCGCAATCGCACGTACACGGTCATTTAACCATGCGTTAGAGAGCATTCCTATTGCTTGATCACTGCGTGAAATCACCGCTTGCTCTTCATTGTTAGAGCCTGTGATGATCGTTGCACCCGGCGCACGCGCATGTGGATTGCCTAGCACCACGGCGGCAAAGACGTAGCGCGTGCCGCGCGAAGCCTCTTTATCGATTACCAAAATCGTTGCATCCAGCCCACCCAGTTCGCGCCAGTTGCGTATTTCACCACGATAGATGGCGGCAATTTGTGCCAACGACAGCTGTGTCACACCATTCTCATAGACCGCCTTTGAGACAGCAATCGCGACCGCATCACGCGCCACCGGGATCACATCCGTAGCATCACCGAGACGTTCCGCTTCACGCACACTGAGCGGACGAGACGCCATTCCAATGTCAATCGTACCGCGCTCAATATTGGCAACGCCCATCCCAGAGCCGCCACCTGAAACAGTCAAACGCAAATCAGGGTGGGTAATACGGTACTGCTTTGCCGCTTCAGATAGAATCGGTAGGAGGGTGGTTGAGCCTGCAATTTTAATCGTCGTCGTCGCCGCATAGAGAGGCCCCACAAGTGCAGTGCCCAATGATAAAAAAGCAGCCCCCCAAAACCCAATCCAAAGAGCCTCTTTACAACGATGAAACATACCCCATCCCCTATTCAGTCATTTCACTACGACGCATTTTGCATCGTTTGGGTAGTAGTCGTATCGACTATGAAAACCTTACAGAACCACTGACTATAAATTTTTATCGAGCACCTTATCAGTTCAAATCAGCAGCATATTTCTTCAGTGTTGCCATTGGCACTACATCCAGTGCTTTTTTATGTGTACGTCTCAAAAACACCCGAGGTGCCATGCCCTCCTCATGGGCCTCTAACCAGCGCGGCGCACAGAGGCACCAGCTATCACCCTGCTTTAACCCTTTAAAACCATGCTCTGGCATCGGAGTGGAAAGATCGTTCCCCTTAAAACGGGAGTACTCAAGAAACTCCGTCGACATCTGCACGCAGATGGTATGAGAACCAAAGTCCTGGTCGTTAGTATTGCAGCAGCCATCGCGGAAAAAACCCGTCACAGGGTCAGTTCCGCAGGCAATCAATGGCTCATCAAAGACATTCACCGATGGTTCAATTTCTACTTCACTCATATCATCTTCCTAAAATCACGTCACAAAAGAAAACATCATAACGGAGTTACACAACAAGGTTAAGATTTACATATCCCTGTATTTTCAAGGAAGTAGTATCCAGTCATAAATTGCCACAACAGGCCGTTATACTAAAGAAGCAGTTGCTCAATAACGTAAGGCGTCCTGATGGATAAAAACAAACTAGCCCATTCCAATAGCAAAGGCCTACAACGGCTCAAAGAATTGTGGCCAGAACTCACCATCTTTGAGCGCTTCGAATATGTCGTCACCCTGATCGTCAGTCTGGTACTAGCGCTGCTTATTATCGTCGCACTGCTCAGCCTGCTGGAAAATATCTATGAGATGCTCACTGCCCAGATCACTGGCGGCGTAGATTACAAGATGTTTCAGATCACCTTTGGCATCCTGCTGACACTATTGATCGCACTTGAATTTCGCAATTCAATCGATGCCATCCTGGAAGGTAAGGGATTACTGGTGCAAGTTAAAATTGTGGTGCTGATCGCCATTATTGCCCTCGCCAGAAAATTCCTGGTGATGGATCCCAAAGAGTTTGAGCCGATGATGATCGCCGCTTTTGCACTCGTCACCCTGTCACTCGGCATCGTTTACTGGCTACTATCAAAAAGCCATAAATTATAGAATAGGAAGGAATTCATCCGCCAAGGTGTAGCGACGTGGCTTGCCACTGAGTGGGCATTTAAAGGCGAGATAACAAGCGGTCAATTGCAGGTCTTCTTTATCACTACCGGCTCCGTAAAGGCGGTCCCCCACCACTGCATAACCACTTTCAGATAGATGACGCCTGATTTGATGTTTTCGCCCCGTCTCAATATGCACGGACAACAGTGAGCGTTGTTGTTGGGCGTCAAATTTAATCCGTGTCACCTGTGACGTGGCGGCCTTACCATCAATCTCAATATTGATGGTGGCCGGACTGGCTGCCTCAGGGAACTCGCCATGCACAATGACTCGGTAACGCTTTTCAATTTCGCGTGCCTGAAAAAGATTAGAGAGAGCTGCCGCCGCTTTTTTGGTATGCCCCACTAAGATAAAGCCGGTTGCGGCCCGGTCCAGGCGGTGAATAATAAAGCTGGGGCGCTGCGGAGTAAGATGCTGCTCTGCCCAGCGACTCACTGTGCAGTGATCCCCCCACTTACTGCCCTGCGACAATAGACCACAAGGTTTGAACCACAGGCTATAATCACCCTCATCAACCATCAACGTCGGCGCAACTGGGGCACTTAACAGTACTGTTTCATCATAATAAAGATCTAATGCATCACCGGCACGCAGCACCTTTTTTGCACGGCGAATACGCCGACAGGAGCCGCGAGTAGTCAACCACGCCGCACCGCGCTGCATCGCCATTTTAATCCGCTGCTTGGAGAGACCCGATACTTCAGCCAACGCATCGACGGCGTTGGTGTCACTCGACGTTATCTCAACATGAAATTCACTGCGTACAGGCGTTACCATCATCTATCAACCTTCATCATAAAACATGACTAATCACGGTATTTCAAAAAGAGCTGCGCATCCGATTGATCAATCCTGAACTCAAAGTGCTGCAGGAAATTCATCCCCAACAGGCCAGAGGCACCGTTGATCTCCAGGTGTTCAACCACGGCAATATTTATCGATGAAACAGAAAAGACCCCTAGCGCAAGCGAATCGATTCGATACAATAATGCTTCCGTTACGCCATTTGCGGTGTTCATCTGCATCCGTTGTAAAATATCAAACTCATGCAATCCTAATAGCTGCGCCGCGGCACTATCCAGTACCGTTAATGAAGCACCGGTATCAATCAACAAACGAATGTCATGGTGATTCAATGAGGCATCCACCATAAAGTGACTGCCTTTGCGTACTAATGCCACTGGGGTTTCAAGTAGCTTTAAGCGCAGGTGTTCAATCTCAGCCAGCATCTGCTGTGCAACATCACCCACAAAGGGGTCGTACTGCACAATATTGAGCTGTTCAATAGCGGCATCAAGATACGCACCTTTCACCTGCCATTTCGCTAATTCAATATAGAATTGAGTATCTGAGGCGCGGTGTTGAATCAAAAATTGATACAATTTAATTTTCGCGCCAATGTCATCAGGAAGGATATCTCTGTCAGCCGCTTTAACGGTATTCAGCATCGCCTGATCAAGCTGAGTTAATTCAAGCGTCGTGGAGGCGACTGGCATGGTCTCAAACAGCATATTTAACGCCGCATAAAATTGCGCTTGTCGCTGATAGATGGAGGCCAGCGTGATACGCTCATCAAAGCCATGCGGTAATTGCTCAACGAATAGTGACAGTAATCGAGCAGCCCCCGCCAGGTCATTACGCTGCTCGCGCTGGTTCACCTGTTGGTTGATCACATTGCGTGCGCGCTCAACATCGCCATTTTCACGCTCCAATGATACGTACCATTCAATCGCTGCGACATCTCGCCCTGCCGTTAATAGTGCCGTGAGTGGCACCAACGGTTGTTTTATAGGTCGATTAATCTCATCAAGCGGCGTCACACTTAAATGAGAAGAGGCGATAATAACGAGGCTATCAACAGAACCCTCTATTGCGTTCACCCCCTCACGAGGGTTTTCATGCGATGGTGGTGTTTGCGAAATCACAACGGGCACCGCTACGGCAGCGCCGCGCAACAACCAGCCAATACCGATACCAGCAATCAGAACCGTCAAGATGATTAGTTTATTCATGATCGCTAAATCAGCCGCGAAGTCACCCTGACCTCCGCATGCAGTGTTTTGTGTACCGGACATCTATCGGCTATTGCTAACAATCGCTGGCGCTGTTCGTCCGACAATTTACCCACCAGTTCAATCTCACGTTCAAACAAATCAACCTTGCCTGTTTTATCTTCGCACTCGGCACAGTCCTTAGCATGAATTTTACGATGCCTGATTTTCACATCCACCTCTGCCAGCGGCCACTTCTTGTGGTCGGCATACATTCGTAACGTCATCGCGGTACAGGCACCGAGCGCGGCCGCTAATAATTCATAAGGTGTTGGGCCAAGCGCACCACCACCCATCGATTCCGGTTCATCCGCCACCAACCCATACCCGTGGGCATCGATCTCGGTGTAGTAGCGTTCACGGCCAATACTAGCGCTAACCACCGCGTCATCACTGAGTGAAGCTGAGTTCGATGACGGCTCAATCGCAAGATATTTCTCAGCCCAGGAGGCGATCAAACCGCCCGCATAACGAGCATCTTTTTTATCCGACAGTAGGTGCCCCGCATCATCGAGTGAGACAAAGCTCTTGGGGTGCCGCGCCGCTTCAAAGATCTTACCTGCATTGTCCATCGCCACGGTGTCATCATTCGATGCATGCAACACCAGCAGTGCACAACCCAACTGCTTAATCGGCTGGCGCATTTTCACGCCCCGCACATCATCAAGGAACTGCTGCTTCATGCGGTAACGCTGGCCACCCACCACCACCTCCGCCTCACCATTCGCCTCGATTTCGGCCTGCTCCTTTTTAAAGTGATGCAACACATGGTGTGGCTCAAACGGTGAGCCAATCGTGACCACTCCCTTGACAGAAGGGATCTGGCTCGCTGCTGCCAATGCCGCTGTGCCGCCCAGTGAATGGCCAATCAAGATCCCCACCGCCTGATGTTCGTCTTCCAGATAACGCGCAGCGCAAAGTAGATCCTCAACATTTGAGCTAAAATTACTCTCAGCGAAATCACCCTCACTCTCACCCAGCCCGGTGAAGTCAAAACGTAACACGGCAATATGGCGCTGTGTCAGCGCGCGACTAATATAGTGAATTGCCTTTATATTTTTAGTGCAGGTGAAACAGTGGGCAATAATGGCATAATGGCTCGGGCGATTATCAACTGGCATATCCAACAGCGCCGCGATTCGCTCGCCAGTACCGTTATTGAAAAAAACTTTTTTTGAGCGCATTTACGTTAACATCTACTTTTTTAATGAGAGACAATTCGTGTGGGAACTAGCTTTCATCGAGCGCATTTCTTAATTTAGAAAATTGTCGAATCCATGGTTGGTTTTTTCTCAATTCAGGTGGAAAAAACTCAACGATACGTTTCGCCTCCGCTCTTGATGAAAAGCTGCCATGCAACACCACATACCAGCTACTGCGATTCTTGCGCTTAAGCAGCACATAGGCCAATTCACCATCCAGTGAGCTGCGGGTAATGTAGCGGACAATATCCTTTTCGCTCGGAGAACCTGCCAGCTGAATAGAGTAATAATCTTCAGGCTGCGCCTTTAACCAAACAGCGCCGGGAATCGCGCCATCACTTGATGCCTTAACGGCTTTCGCAGGTGTTGCTGCAACCGCTGCCACAGGCCCATGTTTTTTAACAATAGCTGCGGGCTTGGCAACGGGTACAGGTTTCGCCACTGTCGTTAACGCTGGCTTTGGTTTATCCGCAACGACAGGCACTGGTTTCGGTGCTGCCTTGGCGACGACAGGTTTAGACGTCGGTTTGGCGATGGGTTTAGGCACTGGTTTTGGCTTCTCAACGACAGCAGCCTTAACCACAGGCTTCGGATCAGACGCTTGTTCAGCAACCTTAGCTGCAGCCACTGTTTGCTCAACAGAAGCAGGCGACTCTGACGATGAGGGCAATGAGGCGATGGCCGTATGATCAACTAACCGCTCCGGTTCTGCATTTGAGAGCATAAAGACCGTGCTCACAAGCAATAACAGGAGCGTTGCCGCGCCAGTCATAAAATAAGGGATCTTCTTCTGACGTTTCTGCATCTGTTGATGCTCAAGTCTCAGGCGCTCATCGGATATATGCTGTCCAAGCGCCAATTCTGCATGGTAATTAATACAGGCCGGGATACCGCAACCGCGTCGATAAATAATCTGTAGCTGAGATGGGGTAAACTCCGTTGCCTGCGAGTTTTCAAAACGAGCCTTAAGGTAAGCAAGCGTATCCTCCTCGCTAAAACGAGGCAGCCGATGCACTTCAAACCATCTACCTTTAAAAGAAGACATACCATACGAGGTAAGATTTTTACGCAATGCTAGGCTAGCACAAAGAATAAAGTCGATATTGCCACCCTGCTCTGTCACCGTGCGCTTAATCGTCGCCAAGGTCTCAAGCCCATACGGTGAAATATTCTGCGCATCATCAACAATCACCACGGGAGATAGCTGGCTTGTATCATATCGAATCAAACCCTTCACCAACGCCTCAAAATCACCTCCCTTCTGGGCAAGGAACACCTGCCCAAGCGCATCAATAATATGGTCAACCCCTAGCTGATAATCCGCGTGGATGTAACAGAGCTGCCAGCGATTACCAACCTCGCTAATCAGCTGGCGAATCAGTGAACTCTTACCACGCCCATGCTCAGCAATAATCACCTGCATCGGCCCGTGACCCGAGACCGCATTTTGCACGTGGGCCATCAGCGAAGCCAGCGCATCGGTTTTTAGATAATAAGCAGACGGGGCGTCATTAAACACAGCAGGATCGTGTAAATAAGGGGCTGGTTGCTGCTGGCCGTTAAAAAGATCAGCCTGAGCATCAGGGCTAGCAACCACTGACAACTCAGGTTTATCAATTTTTTGAACTACATTATTGGACATATATTCACTATAGATCGAAGGGATAGGTCAGCATAATTACAAACAGGATCAATATGATACCTGCTTATAAGCCTTAAAAAGGAAGCCACTTCCTGTTGCCTCACCGAAAGAGAACATCATACGCCATGCCTCTGGCTGGTGCTATCACTCCAACATTAAAAAATGTAGTAATACCTTACAATATATAGACTATTTTTAACGCCGCCATAGGGAAAAAGAACCATCGAGAAACGACCTCATAATAACGATTTTTCTTCCATCATCGCCTGATAGGCCTGTTCAAGACTGCGGCAAAAACGCTCGCTATCGAATAGCAGCGAGCTATCTCGATTATCAACAAGCCTTTTTCGTAACACGCGAAGTAATGCTGGTTCAGTAGCGAGCTTGATTGCCATCGCCTCATATTCTACCAGCGAACCAACCACGAGTTCAGGTAGACCGACGGCCTGAAGCAGGCTGCCACACATCCTGCCGGCAAAGCTTTTCCCCTGGCATGTCAACACCGGTAATCCGCCCCATAAAGCATCACTCGCCGTGGCACCTGCATTGTACGGTAGGGTATCCAGAAAAAGGTCCGCCAACGGCTGTCTTGCGAGGTGCTCAGCATAGCGGGTACGTGGTGAGAAAATCAGGCGTGCAGGCGCTATCCCCCTTAAGCTCGCTTCATGACGTAGATTTTTTTCTATCACCTCACTATCACCCACCATCCACAGCACACTACCCGGCACACGGTCAAGACAACGCATCCAGATATCAAAAATCGACGGTGTGATTTTACAGTTGTTATTAAAGCAGCAGAAAACAAAGCCCTCATCAGGCAGCCCTACCTCAGCACGCGTCACGCTACTCGCCGCTATTGTTCGCTTTCGATCATTCACCATATAACATGGCAGTTGTACCAGTTTCTCAGTAAAACAGGGTTGCAGGCTATCTGGCACACAATGCTTATCAACCAGTATGTAATCGATAAATTCTGCGCCCATTGTCCCTATATAGCCGATGTAGCTCACTTGAATCGGTGCTGGACGCATCGCCATGATATGCGTACGCGCCCCGCTCGTATAGCCATTGAGATCAACCAAAATATGGATGCCCTGCTCATTAATTAATTCAGCTGCCTGGCTATCCCCTAAATAGCCTATCTCAATAAAGTGATCAAATCCATTTTCGAGGCGTTTTCGCATCACCCCAGAATCTTTCGCGCCGAGCGCAAAGCCAAACACCTCAAACTTTTCGCGGTCGTGAAGCTCAAATAATTCAGCCGTTAACTGTGCGACTGCATGGTCACGGAAATCTGTTGAAATATAACCAACACGTATCTTCTCTGCTACGGTCGATGGCTCATGAGAAAACGGCTTAAGCGTCAAAGGGAATTCATGCTGCGCATAACGACTCACATACGCTAACTGTAGTTCAGGATCATCCGACCATAGCAACAGATGAAACGGTTTAAATGCCACTGAATTTGATTTTGCAATTACCAGCATTCTAGCTTCGAACTCGCTATACTCTGCCCAGTCGTTACTATGCCTTAATGCAAGCGCGAGATTGCTAAAGGCTTTTAGATGATTTGGATTAATCGCCAGCACCCGCTTAAAATTACAGATGGCATCTGCGTAGCGCCGCAGTTTATTGAAACTACAGGCCAGGTTGTAATATCCATCGACGTACTGGGGATTGAGCATTAATGCCTTTTCATAAGCCGTGATAGCGGCTTCCACCCGCCCCAGCTTATTCAAGGTGTTTCCTAAATTGTTATACCCATCAGGGTTACTGGGGGAAAGCATAAGTGAGTGCTTAAAGTCATCCATCGCAAGGCGGTACTCACCAACGCTATTAAAAGAAATACCACGATTATTATATGAGCCAGCAAAGGCGCTATCGATCAAAATCGCTTGATTATAAAGCTCAATTGCCTGGTAATGGTCATCACGTTGTGCGTGAATAAGCCCCAGCAAATGCAAGGCATTAGCATTTTTCGGCTCAAGCGCTAGCACCTCCCGGTAAAGCTGCTCGGCTGCAGGCAGATGTTGTTGCCGATGAAGTTCGAGCGCCCGTTGCAGCATAGCGCCAGTGTTCTGCACATCACCACTCGTGGTTGCTTGTTGTTTTCGTCTTTTTTTTCTTACCACGGGCTCATTTTCCTGAAATTGCCTATCGATTAATTGTATAGATATTCTAAGATGGTGTAAAAAACCACTGACCCCAACCACTCGAAACGCTAAAAAAAGATGACATATTCATAGTCAAAAGACTAAAATCGCGGCACAATTTTCCAGGGACTATTTCTAGGATTCATTTAGGATGTTGTTATGAGTAGAGTTTTAATCATCGGTGCCGGCGGCGTTGGCCGGGTTGTGACCCACAAATGCGCGCAACTGCCAGAGGTCTTTAGCGATATCTGGCTGGCGAGCCGCACGGTTTCGAAATGTGAGCAAATCGCCAGCGAGATTGGCGGCAATCGCATCAAAACCGCCCAGGTCGATGCCGACAATGTGCCGGAGCTGGTGGCGCTGATCCACAAGGTCGAGCCGAAGATGATCATCAATGTGGCGCTGCCTTATCAGGATCTGACCATCATGGATGCCTGCCTGGCAACTGGCATCGACTACCTCGATACCGCCAACTACGAACCGCTAGACGAAGCAAAGTTCGAATATAGCTGGCAATGGGCCTATCAGGCACGTTTCAAGGCAGCGGGCATCATGGCGCTGCTCGGTTCTGGTTTTGATCCCGGCGTGACCAACGTCTTTATCGCCTATGCACTCAAGCACCATTTTGATCAGATCGACACCATTGATATTCTCGATTGCAATGCCGGTGATCACGGCTATGCCTTTGCCACCAACTTTAACCCTGAGATCAACATCCGAGAAGTAACCGCCAACGGGCGCTATTTTGAGAACGACCAGTGGATTGAGACCCAACCGATGGAGGTTTCGCGCGTGTTTGATTTCCCCGAGATCGGTCCACGTAAGATGTTCCTGCTCTACCACGAAGAGATGGAGTCTCTGGCCAAACATATCCCCGGCGTGAAGCGGATGCGTTTCTGGATGACCTTTGGTGAGAGCTACCTGAAACACCTTGAGGTATTCCAGAACATCGGCCTGGACAGCATCAAGCCGATCGAGTTTCAGGGACAACAGATTGTACCGCTGCAGTTCCTAAAGGCACTGCTGCCAGACCCAGCAACGCTTGGCGCGCGCACCAAAGGCAAGACCAACATCGGCTGCCTCATTAAAGGGACAAAAAATGGCAAGCGGGTGTCACGCCATCTCTATAACATCTGTGACCATCAGGCGTGTTTCAAAGAGACCCATGCGCAGGGCGTTTCATACACCACCGGCGTCCCGGCGATGATCGGCGCCAAGATGATGCTCGAAGGAAAATGGAGCGCTGCGGGTGTATGGAATATGGAGCAGTTTGATCCTGACCCTTTTATGGCAGACCTGGAACAATATGGCCTGCCGTGGAATGATGTTGAGTGCGATATCGATGTTGATAGCCTACCCACTCAATAGTTGCTGTTTGACTTAAGCGATGGCGAATTTAACCCCTCTACCCTCCCCCTGCTTTCTATTGGAAGCGGCAAAGCTTAAGGCAAACCTTGAGCGGATCAAGCGTGTACAAGAGGAATCCGGCTGCACCATTATCCTTGCGTTAAAGGGCTTTGCAATGTGGTCTGCCTTTTCGATAGTGCGCGACTATCTCGCCGGTTGCGCAGCCAGTTCATACCATGAGGCACGCCTCGCGCATGACCATTTTGGTGGGCACATTCACCTCTATGCGCCTGCCTATAGCGATGCCGAGTTCCCTGCGTTGGTGAAATTATCTGACCGTATCTCTTTTAACTCGCTGAGTCAGTGGCAACGTTTTAAAGATCAAGCCAAAGATGTTTCATGCGGGCTACGCGTCAACCCCGGTGTAAATGCAGTGGAGACCGATCTCTATAACCCTTGCAGCGAACAATCGCGCCTCGGCATCCCTGCTGCCGAACTCGCAGATGGACTGCCGACCGGCATTGAAGGGCTACATGTACACGCGCTATGCGAATGTGGCGCTGATGCCACCGAACGCCTAGTTGAAGCGGTTGAACAACGCTTTGGCCAGCTGCTACCACAATTGAAGTGGCTCAATCTCGGTGGTGGTCATTTGATGACACGACAAGGCTATGATGTTGAGCGTTTGATTCGCCTGTTAAAGGCATTTCGCCAACGCCACCCACAATTAGCCGTGATACTGGAACCGGGTTCTGCCATCGCCTGGGATACTGGGGTTTTGATCACCACGGTGCTCGATGTAATGGAACGAGGCGGGATAAAAATCGCACTGCTAGACACCTCCGCTACCGCCCATATGCCAGATATATTAGAGATGCCTTACCGTGCAGCGGTGCGCGGTGCTGCCCTGCCAGGTGAGAAGACATTCACCTACCGCCTTGGCGGCATCACCTGCCTGGCGGGTGATGTGATGGGCGATTACTCATTTGATCACCCCTTGAAGCTGGGTGACTCGCTGGTTTTCGAAGACATGATTCACTACACCATGGTCAAGACCACGATGTTTAATGGCGTTAACCATCCCGCCATTGCCATTCAACATGATGACGGACGTTTAGAAGTGCTGCGCTGTTTTGACTATCACGATTATGAAAGACGTCTTTCATAAAAACATCTATCAACAATTTTAGTCCGGACTAAACGGGATCGTAGGCCTGTCCTCTTCAAGGTAGGTATACCCTTTTAACCCCTCTTGATAAAAACGTAGAAAGGCATTCGCTTCACGCGCCGTCAGATGTCCTTTTCTACGTGCCTCCTGTACCTGGCGTCGCATACGATCGATCAATACCGTTTCATGGAACTGCACATAACCGAGCACATCGGCCACAGTCTCGCCTTTAACCACCTGTTCAAATTCATACTTATCGCCATCCATGCGAATATGGACCGCATGGGTGTCGCCAAAAAGATTATGCAGGTCACCTAAAATCTCTTGATAAGCGCCAGTCAAAAACATGCCTAGTAGATAGCGCTCACCTGGTTTTTCAGCATGCAGTGGCAATGTCTTTGAGTGGCCACCCTCTAATGGAAAGTTAAGCAAGGTACCGTCAGAATCACAGGTCACATCGACCAAAATGCCATCCTGTGTCGGCGCTTCATCAAGGCGGTGAATCGGCATCACCGGAAATATCTGTTTAATCGCCCACGCATCCGGCAACGACTGAAAGACTGAAAAGTTACAGAAGTAACGATCCGCCGCCTGCGTCTTTAACTCAGGCATCAGCTGTTCAATCTCACAGTCATCGAGGCGAAGCATTATGATGCTTACCAGATGCCAGTAGATGTCATCCATCAAAGCGCGATCCGCTAACGTCGCATGGCCCAGGCTAAACAGTTTATTCATATCTCCACGCAGTGAAATGGCAATATGCAATGCTTCACGTGGCGACATTTCATCCAGCTCATTAAGCGTTTCCCATAGCTGACGAAGTTGTAAAGGACTATTTTTCGCGGGCACTTGCGGCAGCTGATCACGGCTACGTTTTGTGATGCCGAGTACATCCACAATCAATACTGAGTGGTGAGCAACCAAAGCACGGCCAGACTCTGAGATGATATGCGGGTGACTTAAACTCTCTTCATTGCAGACCTGCTGCATTGTCCAGACAATCTCATTGGCGTACTCCTGCAGGCTATAATTGACCGAGGTGATGTTGCCATCATAGTTCACCCCCAGGCCACCACCGACATCGATAAATTCAATCGGCGCGCCCAACCGGCGCGCCTCAACAAAATAACGCGCCGCCTCCTGCATCGCATCTTTGATGCTGCTGATCTCGGGCACCTGACTACCGATATGAAAATGCAGCAGGTTCAGGCAATCTAATCGACCCGCCTCTTTGAGTTTGTTGATTGCATCTAGCAGCTCTGATGGCGAAAGTCCAAACTTAGACATATCACCCCCCGAGCTATCCCACTTTCCTTTACTGGTGGCGGCCAAGCGACAACGCAGGCCAATTAACGGCTTCACCTTCAGGCGTTGCGCGGTGTTTAATACCAGCTCCAGTTCATTCGGCTTTTCAATCACGATGAAGACGCGCTTGCCCATCTTCAAGCCCATCAACGCCAGCTCGATAAACTCCTGGTCTTTATAACCGTTGCAGATGATCAACCCTTCGACATCTTCCAGCATCGCCAGCGTTGCATGCAGTTCCGGTTTAGAGCCCGCTTCTAAGCCCCAGTTAAAGGCCGCACCGTATTCAACAATCTCTTCCACCACCTGTCGCTGCTGGTTCACTTTAATCGGGTAAACACCGTAATATTTCCCTTGGTACGCCGCCTCTTCTCGTGCAATGGTGAAACGCCTATGAATCTGCTTCATGCGCTTATTCAGCAGATCAGAAAATCGCAGCAGTAGCGGTGGATGAAGGTTCTGCGCCGCCAGCTCATCACAGAGTTCTTTGATGTCTACACGGCTTCCATTCGAGACCGCCTCAACATTACCCGCCTCGTTGACGTTAAAAAAACCACCACCCCAGCCCTTCACCTGATAGAGCTTGGCGGCATCATCCACAGACCATTTTTTATCACTCATCATTCACACCTATCTGGGAACCCTGCGCTGCGCGCTGATCAAAACCTTGCGACTTGCCCCAATAAGAGATGCACTTCTGTAGCAGTTTGGCTGCCATCATCTCGGAGACCCGGCTTGGCTCGGGCGCAAGTTCAACGATGTCGATATTGCGTAGATCAACCGCAGGGTTTTCCGTTAACGTCTGCAACACATCAAGTCCTTGATGCCACGAAAGGCCACCAGGCTGTGGTGTGCCCACGCCGGTAATCAGCGCAGGGTCAAAGCCATCCATATCGATACTCAACCATACCGGGCCACTCAACAAAGCCAGTTGGTCAAGCAACGGCTGCCAGCCGCCGGGGCGCTGTAGTGCGCGATCAAACCAGACCGTAATGCCATCATCATTAGCAATCTGCGCCGCCTCATCCGCATGCAGTGAACGGATGCCGATCTGAATTAATGGATAGCCACGCGCTCTAATACGGTACATCGGGCAGGCGTGGTTATAGATCGAACCGTGGTAGCTCGGGCGCAGATCGGCATGGGCATCAAGTTGCACCACTGTGCCGCCTTCAGGCATGCGCGCAAACAGCATTTCAGGGGTGATCGAATGCTCACCGCCCAACGCAATCAACAGTGCATCACTGGGCAGCTGCTCAGCCCTCTCAAACAAGCGACGATGAAACGCCTCCTCCGGCTCATCCGCCAGCGCCTCAACCGCAGGCAATACCGCCAGCTTCATCTGCCGCAGCGGGCACCAGGCCATGTCTTCTTCGAAAAACTCCAGCTGCTCACTCGCCGCTAAAATTGCCGCAGGGCCCTGGGCAGTACCGGGTTTGTAGGTGGCGGTCTGCTCATGGGGCACAGGTAGAATCAGCACATCGGCCTCAGCAGGCGCAGCATTGGGCAGGGAGAGAAATTGCATCGGTCTTTTCATGGAGGCGAATTTTGCCACTATTTTACTGTTTTGGCACTAAAATCAAACACGATACTTTTATATAGGTAGCCTGGGCTGAGCTTCCAGCGCGCCTGAAGGAAGTGCCCTTGGGGTGAAACCCAGGAGGGCGCGGGAAAACCAACAATCTTCCTTTGCCCTGTTGTGAGACTGGCAACAATTGTTCTCTTTGTTTTTGTACTTTCTTATTATTGGGTGGCTTATTAGTTTTCATTGGGTGGCTTATTAGTTGGTTCTCTGCCAATGCTCGTTGCTCTTCGCTGCTATCGACCTGTTCACGAATCAACAGCGCCACTTCTAGCTTCGCCTCAAAGATCTGTTGTGAGAGGCTACGAACCGCCTTGCCTTCAATCCCATCGGGGTTGACCTCAAAAAACTCAAAGTTTTGTATCCGGGGTATCCGGGGTATCCGGGGTATCCGGGGACGGGTATCCGGGCGGTATCCGGGGACACAATACTTATACCGGGTATCCCGGGACACAATACTTATATCCCCGTAAATTAAGGGGTATCCGGCGACACAATACTTATATCCTCGTAAATTAAGTATTGTGTCCCCAGAATTACAGAATTACCAGAATTAACCCCAGAATTAAGCATGGCTATGGAAACTGGAGACAGTATCACGCCGTCATGACAATCGATTTTCACCTACCTTAAACCGTAGCAATGCCGCCGTTAGTGGTTTTGAATACACCTGGTACGCGTTGCTTGAATCCGCCATCGATATTGGGCTGGTGATGGAGGTTCAATACGATAGCCGCAAAGGCAACCAGGCACCGATCGCTAATAACGACATCGCCATTGGCAACCGCCTAACCTTTAACGACGTGCAAGGCAGCACCCTGCTCGCACTGGTCGCCAGTGACCTTGATCAACGTGAACGTTTTATCTCGCTTGAAGGGTCAAGGCGTATCGGTAATGCAATGAGTGCCAGTATTGAAGCGCGTATCTTTTCTAATACCACCGCGCAAACGCAGCTCTATTCACTGCGTAGTGATGACTATCTTGAGTTTTTGATTACTCGGTATTTTTGAATGATGTAATCGGCTACTGGATTACTAAGGACGGGTTTCGGCCAGGAGAAAACCTTGAGATTAAATCAACAACGCTGACTCCATTGATTCCAATAAAAAATCCTCCAGTCATGCTTTTGTAGCCCGATGAGCCTGCAGCGAAACCCGGGGGTTTGTGGCACTGTTCTCCCGGGTTTCGCATAAGCTCAGCCCGGGCTACGAACTAGAAATAACTATCCTATTTTCAAAGGAGACATTGCTCTCTGGCTCGGTACGGACGGATCCCGGATTTTTGTAAAGGCTTGTCTGCAATCGGCCAACAGTAGTAGTTCATAACTAATGTAGCCGGGGTGCAACGCAGTGGAATCCAGGTATGTGGGCCTCGATATTCCCGGATTACGTTTCACTTCATCCAGGCTACTTGCTCAACATCAATATTTCTACTTCGTTTGGATTGAAAAAATTATAACGCGTTAATATGAAAATTAAACCCTTAGTGAGGCGGAGTTTTAAATGTAGGGTACCGCACATGTGCGTACCATTGGCGTTGCAACGTATTTCTGGTGGGCACATGTACCCACCCTACTTCGAGCGCTTAATGCATATTAAGTGGCTGTATTGATCTCTAGGGTGAATGGATAGTTTCGGTCAGGTGCAAAGTCTATTCCTGAGTAACATGAGTGAGTGCCTTTTACGCACCCGAAGGAGAGGCACCCAAGGAAATTTCACCCTTGGGGTAAAGTCTAGATTTCATTTTGCTATTAATGATTCCAACACCCCACCACTCGTCATACCAGCGAAGGCCGGTATCCAGAGACCACTGAACTAGAACATTACGACAACAGTGGCTCAAATGCCCTCTATCCTTGGTGGTGCATTGATTCATGTGATGAATGAGTGCTTTCGGCCAGGAGCTGCCTTAGAGTTTCATCTACTACCAGCACCCGTCATTCCGGCGAAGGCCGGAATCCAGAGACCACTGCTCTAGCAGATATGGATGCTGGTATTTCAAGTGTCCTACCTCCTTGACCAAATCAACGACCCTGACGTTTTTGAATTTATTTCCGCTTTACGTATTGAAGTTATTGGCCCCGAGCGAATAAATAAATGATTGTGGTTTTAATATGTTAAGTCAAGATTTGACCCCTTAACATTTTTGTACGGCTTAGATCGTGCTTTAAGTTTCTCTAAACTCATTAAAACTCCATTTGAACATAACGTCGCAAATAAGCCGACACTGGCCGAGTAGCCCGAGGGAACCGCCCCCTCAGGCCCTCACAGATCCGTACGTGATAGTCTCCCATCATACGGCTCCTCTTGGCCAACCATTTCAACTCACACACCCTTTACCACTTTATTCGTCATAGTATTTACCTCTGGCTCAATAACTTGAAAACTAGCTGATATAATACCGATTATAAGAGCAGCTACAGAACCAACAATAAATGCTCTAATTGAGTGTTTATCGTATTTTTCTAGCCTCGGGTCCTTTTCAGATGTCCCTTTAATTGCATTTTCTAGGTGCTGAGAGTTTAATTGATAGATCGCCAATGAGCTCCATATAGTTACTAGAAACGATGCTACCGCAATGGCAAAAAATGGAATTTCCCAAATACTTTTAACGCCGACTGTCGTTAGTATTGTAACCAACAACCCAATAGCGGCAGCCGAAAGGGTAATTAGGGTTTTATCCCGTTCCATCTTTGTTTGAACCCATGCGCCAAGGAGAACAGAATAATTGGCAATATTTTTGCCTTCTAACTCCCTCAGTGCTCTTTTTTCGGCTTCTTCAGTAGATGCTGGCATGTCATTTCTTGGGCATCTAACGCCTTTGTATGAGACTGGTATGTAGCGCCAGCGAAATGCCAGCCCTACCGCGCTTTTTTTTGCGGCGACATGACAAGCTTATTAGTAGAGGCTTTATTTTGACTCTGTCCAATCTTTATTTAATAAACTGCTAATTCTCTTAAAACTAGTTGAAACATTTTCCAAGACAGTTTCTATTAACTGGTCGTCGACAGTAATAATTTGGCCTTGTGCCGCCGTCATAGGTTTACCTGAAACTGCTGAATCTAGCAGATTATGCGCATTTTCTGAGCCTGCTTGAATTTGTTTAAGATAAGCCGTTACAGCTGCATTATATTGGTTGGAACCCTTTTTATATGGAAGAGACTTTTTGAAAGTACTTTCCATGCTGTTTTCAAGTTCAATTAACCGTGCAGTTTTGACAACTTGAGATGACGCTTTTGAAAACTTAGCGCTTTTCCATAGCTCTTTTTGATATTCTTGAGCGAAGAGCATATTAGCTTTTATGGAGTTGATTACTAATTCAATTTCTCTCTCTGACCCAAGGCTTTCTACTTCTCCCCAGAAATCCTCATGCATCTGTTGCGTTAAATAGCCATCAGCTGCCAAGGTGAAGCGAAGCACCTCTTGAATTTTTGGCGACATGGCTTGTGCGAATAGATTGCATGACAAAATTAAACCCAATAATAAAATAGATATTCTTCCCATGGTCGGGCCGCTTTAGCCTACTAGACATAATGACTTCCCGCCGAAGAAGCCAACCCCGTCCAAGACGTGGATTAACGCAGTGCGTCAGCGCCATAAAAAATCAATGTGGGTAGAGTAAATTGATCCCACATTAACGTCCGCTTTGGGTCGAAACCAGCCACTCACCCCACTACCATAACTACCGATCTTAATGACATAGCCCTACAAACATGCCACAAATAAACATCAATTAATAGCCATGTTTTTATATTGTTATGAAGGCATGAAATCGAATCGACAAGTTTAAAAAAATTGAGACGGAGTTTTATTTAGACTGGATACCAGCCAAAAGCCTGCTGGTATGACGGGGCTGCAAGGTTCTATTGAAGTGAACACTGATTAAGGCTCGCAGGTATGGCGAGGGATGCTGTACGTAGGGTGGAATTAGCGATGCGCGATGAATCAGCGATTCAAGTCCTTTGGCGTAATCCACCGCATGGAAATACCAACAATAGAATATAAAGTTAATGAATCAAAAAACTACCCATTGAATTGAGGTGTGGTGGAGTCAGCACCTGTGGATTAACTTGAATAATACATGCGGCGGATCACGCTTCGCTAATCCGCCCTACAACCGGGTAACCTGATGAGATGATGGCTACCAAGCTAAAGATACTCAATCGCCTCAACCAAGCGCTGCACAGCGATCACTTCTAGCCCTTTGATCGGCTTGGCGGG
>NVTY02000021.1 GCA_002401765.2 Thiotrichaceae bacterium | reverse complement strand
AAAACGCCATTACGATCCAGCCCATCCTCATGTTTCAACTGCCAAGCTTCTCAAGGGTTAGCACACCTTGAAAGGGCTGGTGTTATAGAGTTAAGTTTTGCAAAGCGAGGCAAAGGGCAGCACAATCTGCCCAGGTGGATAGCAATGAAGTTATGTCAGGATGTGGGCGGTGCAAAATTAACAGACATTGCGATCANCTTTAAGGTTGGACATTANTCAACTATTTCACAAACGATAGGTCGGTTGAATAAAATGCTGCAAGATGATCGGCGGGTGTCTAGTGACTTTACTATGTTAAGTCAAGATTTGACGCCCTAGATTCTAAATTTAAAGCCTCATGCTGCTGGTGATACCTTGGGTTTTTATGTGAATATAGCGTTCATAGCTTCTACACCTCTAATTGAGTCAGGGAGATAAATATGTACTACGAATACAAAATAAAAAACGGCGATACCTTTTCCGGCATCATACACAGCATGTTTGGTCGCGTCCCCAACGACACTCGTTATGCGGAAACGGTTAGACACCTGCTGGCGCTGAACCCTCAGATAAAAAATCCGGATCGCATCAGAGTCGGTGACATGCTCCGTTTGGGTGTGCTGCCGATAACGCCCCTGGCAAAACCGCCCGCCGTACACACACCACCAGCTTTTATCACCCAACCCACACATCCTGGCGATGTAGAAGGTTTCTGGGCACTCTCCTGGCTGGAGAACAACGCAAATTACCTCACCATCCCGGGAAGCATTGCCGCAGGTGCCACCGGCAACCTGCTTAGCCCCGGCAATATAAACCTCATCAATGAAGTCAGTGACCATTACGCCGACTATAAAACAGAAAAAACCACCAAAGGGCAATATGACGCCCGGCGCAAAAAAGCTCTGGATCAGCTTAAGAAAAATATCGGGCCGATGGAAAAATTGCTATTCGGCAACCATACGTCGCACCAAAGCATCCGCATTGCCCGGAGAGGCGCAATCCCCGCCACCGCACACATCACCCGGCATGCCGAGAGGCTGAAACGGCTGGGTGCAATGAGCAAACATGGCGGCATAGTGCTCGCGGGTGTGGGCTTAACCGCTGCCTGTATGCAGATAGCCAGTACCACTGATACTAAAGAGAAAAATGAGATATTGGTGGAAACCATTACCAGCACGGCTGTGGGAGGTGCTTTAGGTTACGGTGTGGCTATATTCTTGATTTCCAACCCCATCGGCTGGGGAACGGCAATCGTGCTGGCGGTGGGTAGTGTAGCGGCGAGTTATTTGGCAGGGAAAATTGCACGCGGTGCTTATGATACACATGGAAAAATTGATTTTGTTGTGGGTACGGGGGTTAACAGGATATGCAGATAATATGATGTTCGATGAAATATTTTACAAGATTTTCATCATAGTGGTGCTCTGCCTCATGTTAAGTCTGGTATTCATTTTGATTATGCACTTTTTAATGCCAAAAAAGGTGCTGGAAACCTATTTTAAAGAACCCCATTTCAACGCAGGGGAAATAACCATGTTTACCGGCTTCCCTTTTGGTTACATGAGAACAGGAATGTTTATGACAGCGCTGGCTTTCCCCACCAGGGGGAAAAGAAGGGGGGTTGAAAAGGCCTACCAACTGGCGCCTGTGTGGTATTGCAAAGTATCAAAGTATTTTCTTTACTTTTTTGTGCCCCTCATGCTGCTGCTGATATTACTTATTGTAGTTGGCACTATACGTTTTGAACTATGGAAATTATGATAAACGTTGGAGTCAGGTGCTTTCGCGCGGGAAGGAGATTGATCTTGTCGAAGGAAGCTGTGTCGACAGGATATGCCAATAACACTGACGACCATTCCAAACATCCCCTATTACCTCAGCCCAAAACCTTGTATCACTTCATAAGAAGCGGCGGTCAGTAGTCTGACCGCTGGTTATTCCCGACAAAAAACTCACCAAAACCGGATTAATCAGGCTCGGCGATTTAATGCACTTGAAATGGTCGTGTTGCATGGAGTGCTGGAAGCCGTGGCTGGTGGGTGGCAATCCAGCTGTTTAGTCTAAGTTGTCTAAGAGTTGTCTAAGGGGTCAAATCTTGATTTAACATATAATAGCCGTTAAAATCGCGGTCATGTCAAGGCCACTCCGCATCGAATACGAAAATGCTTATTACCATGTTATGAATCGTGGGCAGGGAAGGCGGCAGGTATTCCCGAATGTTGATCACTATGCCGATTTCCAGCAATGTTTATCAGAAGCTCATATACGATTTGGCATTGAAGTCCATGCTTATTGTTTAATGGGTAACCACTATCACCTTTTGATTAAAACGCCCCGGGGTAACTTAAGTCGTGTAATGCGTCATATCGATGGGGTGTACACGCAGCGGCATAATCGCCGCAAAAAAACGGATGGATCGCTGTTTCGAGGACGTTACAAAGCGATAGTGATTGATGCAAGTAGTTATTTATTACAAGTTAGCCGCTATATACACCGAAATCCTATCGAATTAAAAAAGCCGCTAGTTGCGCAATTGGAGGCATACCCCTGGTCAAGTTACAGCGCCTATATCAATAAAGCCAAGGTGCCAAACTGGTTAAATCGGAAAACTGTCTATGGCGAACTGGGAAGCGTGCACAAATACAGCGCTTACAAAACGTTTATCAACGCTGGTAACGATGAAGAAACCGCTCACTTTTATCGACACAAAAATACCCCCTCAATATGGGGAGACAAAGGCTTTAAAGAAAAGGCCTATAATCAAGCATTATCATTAGATATTGAAATTGATAAAAGGGGCCTGATACAGCCTGTTCCTCTGGAGAAGATCCTCAACACAGTAGCGGAATATTACAATATAAGTGTTATAGCGTTAAGTTTTGCAAAGCGAGGCAAAGGGCAGCACAATCTGCCCAGGTGGATAGCAATGAAGCTATGTCAGGATGTGGGCGGTGCCAAGTTAACAGACATTGCGATCATCTTTAAGGTTGGACATTATTCAACTATTTCACAAACGATAGGTCGGTTGAATCAAATGCTGCAAGATGATCGGCGGGTGTCTAGTGATTTTAATATGTTAAGTCAAGATTTGACCCCCTAGTCGCAGCAGTCGCAGTATTGAAAAATTGCAACTGACCTCAATCACTCAGGCCGGTGCGGTGGCTCGATTCAGTCGCTATGGGAAAGTGCTAGGGACGGGGCTAGTGGCGATTGATTTTGCCAGCCGAATTGGTAATGTGCAGAATACCTACAAAGCCGATGGTAACTGGGAGAAAGAGTTGTTTATTGAGTCGAGTAGTTTTGTGGCGAGTGCGTTAGCAGGTACAATTGCTGTGAAAGCAGGCTTGGCTCTTTTCATGGTTGCCACGCCTATGGGCTGGGTGGGTCTTATTGTTGTGGCAGCGTCTGCTTCTATGGGTGCAAACATCTACATAACAGAAAAAAGTGGCGGTGTGTACGATAATATAATGGAGTGGGTAGGCTCTTTATGACTCTGGAAGAGTCAATTTTATCGGTGATACTCGCGGTGATGTTTATCGCTTGTATTTTATTTGTCATTTTGGGTCAAGTCACCGTGCGTAAGCTCAGGAAAATCCCAGCAACTAAACATGAGTTAGGTATAGAATTTACGAGTGGTTGGGATATTCTTAATGTGGCCCAGGCATTGTCGATTCCAGAATCGTTAGAAAAGAAATTAAAAAATAAATCGTTTCATGCCAATGTTGATTTGTTGTATCAACACACGACAGTGTTTGATCGGGTGTTGGCGCGGATGTTTTTTTGGTCATGGGTGTTTTCTGGGTTCGGAATGATCATATTAATGGTGCTGAATTGGTTTGGAATTTTCGACTAAAACAGGTGACGCCGAGGCTCATGGCTACCGCTGTGCGCAATAGGCTGGTATCACACCAGATGCCATAGGTGAGAGTGAGGCTTAAACCCCATTTTTTAACAAATGATAAGCTAATGGGGTCGGAGTAAAAGCTAATGGGGTCGAGTTGGGGCGCACAATCGGGCAGTCGTATTGGGGGCATCCCTGGAGAGGGGTAGAACTGAGAGGTTATAGATGGGAGTGGTTTTCATGCACC
>NVTY02000020.1 GCA_002401765.2 Thiotrichaceae bacterium | reverse complement strand
CGCATATAAACTACCGTGCCTGGTAGAATATTCCGCGATACTTTCCTTAACCTCAGGCGCATCAACCGAAAGCTGAAACGACCCACCATAACTCCCCGTATCAGCCCCCGGTATATTGATGACAGGGCCCAAAGTCTGATCCAGGATATCGTACTTCTTAGGGATGCAAAAAGTATTGTTACCCAATGTCACTTGTTTGTTATCGGTCAATGCTATGCATGAAAACATGGTTAGCGATAACACAGATAAAATTATTATTATCATTTTCATCTGCTTAATGATCCTCTCGAAAACCGATCCCAGGGCTAACAAAATCACAGGCCTTGCACCAAATCGGACGATAGAGACTGGCCGGTAAATTGAACAACGTTCCCCCAAACAACCATGAACCATCGGAGCCAAGAATAAAAGAACCCATGCCAATGTGTTTGAAAACCCGCTCATGGTAGGTTGCAACTTGCTTTGGACTTAACAGTCCAGGCACATTTCCAATACATTCGTCGATATCCAGCGTTACCGCCTTTGCATGTTCGTTCATTAATAACACGCCTAATTTCTGAAGATTAACCGGGTCATTTTTTAACCCGGTTAACCAATTGGCGAATTTACCGTTAATGCCTCGATTATTCAATATCGGGATCGCGATGTCCGCGATAGGGTCACCCACCTTTTTTCTGAGCGCCCAGAATACTTTTCGGTCACCGCGGCCTACGGCAGCCCACTGTTCCGATGTAATACGCTGGTCGCCATACTCAAACAACCGTTCATTTTGATCAGTCAGTGCAATATCGCCATGTTTATCTTTATAAGCGTCGATAATGCCCGTCAAGCGAATCAACTCTCCTGAATCTATTTTTGCTTTATGGCATGAATAAACAAATGTTGTCATTTACAAGCTCTTTATTTAACGACTTAATTGAAGCCGTGCCGTAGATCAAATTACGGGTACGTTAACGCGGCTGTAGAAAACCCCAGCCAAATGGTGCAATTTTTCGAAAACCGACTCGCAATTGATTGCCTTATCTTCACTCACTGACAGTCATATTTCAAGGTGAATGTGGAGTATTATTCGGTTATGTACTGAATGTTTAATACCCCATGTGAGCATCGTTCTTGAGCTGTTCGATTCGGCTGATGATGGGTTTTTCATACACAGCGGCTTGATATGCTACTTCCGGCAGTCGCCGCGGCAGATTTGTATGTGTGGCGGGCGGGCGGGCAGGTGATTATCGAAAACTAGATCCCGGCTAAAGACCTGCCGGGATGACGGAGTGGCACCTTTTAAAAGAATACGTAGAAAATAAAAAAGGGCTCAATAAAAGGAATTAAGGTCGACGCAAGCCTGCGGCCACTAACGTTAATCCAGACAGTGACATCAACAGGTATAGCCCAGAGGAAATACCATGAAGGCGGCCAAATTCAGCCGCAAGTTCAGTGCCCTTAATCACCGGCCCTTGCGTCTTTAGCTCTGCCATCATGGGTTGAATCACAAACAGCATCAATATCACCACGACTAACATTGATACCAGTGTCCAACAACGCCACTGGCGTAACCACTGAGTACCGGCACCCACCACAGAGGCGATCAATAGCAACGTGCCGATTACCAGCCCTGCCCAGCTAATGGCAGAGAACATTTTACCAGCAAGCATGCCAGCCGTCTGACGATCATCCGTCAGTGTCGCAAAGAGAATCGGGGTCACCAGGTAACCAATGACACAGATACCCCCCACCCATAGTGCCAACAAAAGACGCTCAACAGCGAGCAAACGTGTAGAAGTTAAAATAGCCATGCTAATCCCTCTGAAAAATTGATTTAGACATATTTGATTGAGAGGATCTCATACTCTTTAATGCCACCCGGCGCCTGCACGCTCGCAATATCCGCTATCTCTTTACCAATCATCGCTCGCGCGATTGGAGAACTAACAGAGATTTTATTCACTTTGATATCCGCCTCATCAACCCCCACAATTTGATAAGTCACTTCCTCACCTGTCTCTTCATTACAGAGCCCCACCGTTGCCCCAAAGACAACCTTGCCACCCGCATTGAGCTTGGTGACATCAATGATCTCTGCATTACTCAATTTGCCATCAATATCGTTAACGCGTCCTTCAATAAAACTCTGCTGCTCTTTCGCTGCATGGTATTCAGCATTTTCTTTTAAATCGCCATGAGCACGTGCCTCGGCAATCGCTGCAACCACGCGAGGTCGCGCCACGGTCTTCAACGCTTCCAGCTCTTTACGCAGGCTTTCAGCACCCGCCAATGTTAAAGGAACCTTGTTCATGCATTTAACTCCTTATGCAGCTCTTGTAAACTGTTGACACCGTCTTGATCGATCTGTTGCAGTGCCAACGCGGTGACATGGGCGCCCGCGATCGTCGTAGTGTAAGTTATTTTCTGTTGCAATGCTGCACGCCGAATCTGACTTGAATCAGAAATCGCTCGTTTTCCAGCGGTGGTGTTAATAATGAAGTTGATTTCATTGTTTTTGATCATATCCACAATATGCGGACGACCTTGCGCCACTTTATTAACCCGCTCACAGCTGATACCGGCCTGCTCAATGGCATCTCTAGTGCCACCGGTCGCAACCAGCTCAAACGCCATTTCACTTAACATTTTGGCGACTTCAACCGCCTTAGCTTTGTCGCCATCACGCACACTAATAAAAACACGTCCACTGCGAGGCAACACAACACCAGCGCCTAACTGTGCTTTCGCAAAGGCCTCTGCGAAGGTACGACCCACCCCCATCACCTCACCAGTTGATTTCATTTCAGGCCCTAGCAACGTGTCCACACCTGGAAACTTCGAAAATGGAAAGACCGCCTCTTTTACCGAATAGTAATTTGGAATGATCTCTTTAGTAACACCCTGATCAGCCAACGATGTACCCGCCATACAGCGCGCACCAATCTGTGCCAGTGAAATACCACACGCCTTTGAAACAAACGGTACGGTACGGGATGCGCGCGGGTTCACTTCGATCACATAAATATCATCGCCTTTAACCGCGAACTGTATATTCATTAGCCCTTTTACCTTAAGGCCTAGCGCAAGCTGCTTTGTCTGCTCGCGCACACGGTCAACAACCGCCGGATCAAGGCTATAAGTCGGCAGTGAACAGGCTGAATCACCTGAGTGAATACCGGCCTGCTCGATATGTTCCATAATGCCGCCAATCACCACCTCATTACCATCGCAAACCGCATCGACATCCAGTTCAATCGCATCATTCAAGAAACGATCTAACAGTACCGGCGAGTCGTTTGATACCTGCACCGCCTCTGTCATATAGCGCGTCAGGTCTTCTTCATTGTGCACGATCTCCATCGCACGCCCACCCAATACATAAGAGGGACGAACGACTAGTGGAAAACCAATATCTTGCGCTAATTCAACCGCCTGCGCTTCTGTACGTGCGCTGGCATTAGGTGGCTGCTTCAGATTCAGATCCTGTATCAACTGCTGAAAACGTTCACGATCCTCAGCAAGATCAATCGCATCCGGTGAAGTGCCAATAATAGGGGTACCCGCAGCCTCCAGTGCACGTGCCAGTTTTAATGGTGTCTGCCCACCATACTGCACAATCACACCCTTGGGCTTTTCAACCGAAATAATTTCCAGCACATCTTCAAGCGTCAACGGCTCAAAATAGAGGCGATCCGATGTATCATAATCAGTCGAAACCGTTTCAGGATTACAGTTAACCATAATGGTTTCATAACCATCTTCACGCATCGCAAAGGCAGCCTGCACACAGCAGTAATCAAATTCGATGCCTTGCCCAATGCGATTAGGACCACCGCCGAGTATCATGATTTTATCGCGCGTTGAGGGTGCCGCTTCGCACTCTTCTTCATAGGTCGAATAGAGATAGGCGGTGCTTGAAGCAAATTCAGCGGCACACGAATCAACCCGTTTATAAACAGGGTGAACATCAAGTTCGTGGCGCAGTGCGCGCAGCTTATCTTCGTCGGAGCCGAGCAGCGTGGCCATGCGGCGATCAGAGAAACCCTTGCGTTTAAGCGCATAGAGTTCATCACGCCCAAAGCTTTCCAATGCGCGCCCTTTCATACCTTTTTCAAGTTCAACCAGGTGTTGAATCTGTACCAGGAACCAGGGATCAACCGAACACAAGTTAAAGATCTCATCAACCGACATGCCATAACGAAAGGCGTCCGCGATGTACCAGATACGATCTGGCCCTGGCGAACCTAGTTCTTGCTGAATAATTTCAAGTGCATCATCAGCTGTAATATCAATCATCTCATTGAGACCATCCATGCCGGTCTCAAGGCTGCGCAGTGCTTTCTGCAGTGATTCCTGAAAGGTACGCCCTATCGCCATCACTTCACCCACAGACTTCATTTGTGTCGTCAGGCGTGAGTCCGCTTTAGGGAATTTTTCAAAGGTAAAACGCGGTACCTTGGTGACGATATAGTCGATGGTCGGTTCGAACGATGCCGGTGTTGCACCACCGGTGATCTCATTACTCAACTCATCAAGGGTGTAGCCAATCGCAAGCTTTGCCGCCACCCGTGCGATTGGAAAACCCGTTGCTTTAGAGGCCAGTGCCGATGAGCGCGATACACGCGGGTTCATCTCGATAATAATCAAGCGACCATCTTTAGGATTAATACCAAACTGCACATTAGAGCCACCGGTCTCTACACCGATTTTACGCAGTACGGCTAATGAGGCATTTCGCAGTTTCTGATACTCTTTATCAGTCAGCGTTAATGCTGGCGCAATGGTAATTGAGTCACCGGTGTGAACGCCCATTGGATCAAAGTTCTCAATCGAGCAGATAATAATGCAGTTATCATTACGATCCCGCACCACTTCCATCTCATACTCTTTCCAGCCGAGCAGCGATTCTTCAATCAACAGTTCATTGGTCGGTGAGAGATCCAGGCCACGTCCACAGATTTCAACAAATTCTTCACGATTATAAGCAATACCGCCACCACTACCACCCAATGTAAATGACGGACGAATGACCGTTGGGAAACCAACCTTTTTCTGAACCTGAAATGCCTCTTCCATGCTATGAGCAATGCTTGAACGTGGTGACTCAAGGCCAATGCTATCCATCGCCTTACGGAAACGATCTCGATCTTCAGCCATGTCGATGGCATCGATGGAGGCACCAATCATCTGCACCCCAAATTTCTCCAGCACCCCTTCACGCGCAAGGTCGAGCGCGCAGTTCAACGCAGTCTGCCCACCCATCGTTGGCAGTAGCGCATCGGGGCGTTCTTTCTCAATCACCTTCGCCACCGTCTGCCAGCAAACCGGCTCAATATAGGTCGCATCGGCCATCCCTGGATCGGTCATGATAGTCGCTGGATTTGAGTTCACCAGCACCACACGGTAGCCCTCTTCGCGTAGCGCCTTACATGCCTGCGCACCGGAATAGTCAAACTCACACGCCTGGCCAATAATAATTGGACCTGCGCCAATCACTAGAACACTTTTAATATCGGTACGTTTTGGCATTTTTTATTTCTGTAGAAAGTCGCAATAAAGGTTCAGCTAATAATGTATCACTTGCTCGATTAACGCTTGCGCATCAGGTCAATAAAGTGGTCAAACAGAAGGCCTGCATCTTGTGGCCCTGGACTCGCTTCAGGGTGGCCCTGAAAACCGAAGGCAGGTTTCTCAGTATGATGAATCCCTTGCAACGATTGATCAAACAAAGAACGATGCGTTGCGCGCAGTGTCGTCGGTAGCGTTGCCTCGGTGACTGCGAAGCCATGATTCTGGCTGGTGATCATCACCATGCCACTATCGAGATCCTGCACGGGATGGTTCGCACCGTGGTGGCCAAATTTCATCTTCTCCGTCTCAGCGCCACAGGCAAGCGCCAGTAGTTGATGGCCAAGACAGATACCAAACATGGGGATATCAGTGGTTTCCAGAATCTCTTTAATCGCAGCGATCGCATAATCACAGGGTGCAGGATCACCCGGGCCATTTGATAAAAACACCCCCTCAGGCTGCATCGCCAGTACTTCGCTGGCGGGTGTTTGCGCAGGAACCACGGTCACATTGCAGCCACGTTCAACAAGAATGCGCAGGATATTTCTTTTCACACCAAAATCATAAGCCACCACTTTAAAGCGATGACCATCTTCAGCCTGCTGAATCGGTGACGTTGACCAGCGACCAACACCCTGATCCCACGGATAGCTTTTATCAGTAGTGACTTCCTTTGCCAGGTCCATTCCTTTCAGACCCGGAAATCCTTTTGCTGCCGCTATCGCGGCTACCTCATCAATCTTGTCTGCGCTGACGATACATCCATTTTGGGCGCCCTTGTCACGCAAAATTCGCGTCAGGCGGCGGGTATCAATATCCGCAATGGCAATCACCTTATGTCGTTCGAGGTAACGCCCCAGTGACTCTTCAGCACGCCAGTTGCTATGGGTCAAAGGAAGGTCACGAATCACCAGGCCACTCGCCACCATTCCATTCGACTCTTCATCATCACTGTTGACACCCACATTGCCGATATGCGGCTGAGTCAGGGTGATGATTTGTTTTGCATAAGAGGGGTCGGTGAGGATCTCCTGATAACCTGTGATTGAGGTATTAAACACCACCTCACCGCTTGTTTCACCTGCTGCACCAATAGCGATCCCCCAGAACAAACTTCCATCTTCAAGGGCTAACAAGGCAGATTGCGACACATTCTTCTCCGGCAGATAGACAAAGCGGGAAGCGCTATTCACTCATCCCGCCTTAAGAAACTTGTAGATGTTTTTGATGCCTAGACAGCAAAGATCACACTGCTCAGACGACAGGATTTTACCCTATCTAGGCACTGGATGTCCATCCAACATCGCCGCTGAAAATAAAAAACGACAGTGAATTTGTTGATTATTTTAAGTCAGTTAGGCGCGTTGAAGGCGGGCTATTTCAGCCCTAGTACATCTTGCATATCGAACAGGCCATTTTTACACACCTTCAGCCACAGTGCCGCTCTTACTGCACCGTTAGCAAATGTCATACGGCTAGAAGCCTTATGTGTAATCTCAACACGTTCACCGATATCAGCAAACAGCACCGTATGGTCACCGACGATATCACCCGCGCGAATGGTCTCAAAGCCGATTGTTTTGCGCTTACGCTCACCTGTCTGCCCCTCCCGCCCATAGACTGCACACTCGCTGAGATCCCGACCCAGCACATTTGCAATCACTTCACCCATGCGCAGCGCTGTACCAGAGGGCGCATCAATCTTGTGGCGGTGATGTGCCTCAATCACCTCGATATCCACCTCATCGCCCATCACTTTGGCAGCCATCTCCAGTAATTTAAAGCAGAGATTGACACCAACACTCATGTTCGGCGCAAAGACGATCGGGATATCTTTCGCCGCGTCACTAATGAGCTGTTTTTCTGCGTCGGAAAAACCGGTAGTACCGATCACCATCGCTTTGCCAGCCGTGCGGCAGACAGCAAGATTAGCCAACGTCACATCGGGGCGGGTAAAGTCGATCAAGAGATCAAAGTCATCTACCACTGCCTCAACGCTAACACTAATACGCACATTTGAACGCCCAAACCCGGCCACTTCCAACGCATCGGCGCCCACTAACGAACTCTCGGGGTGTTCAATCGCCGCGCTGAATTGAACTTCATCAGCACGCTGATGGCATGCTTCAATCAGACAGCGCCCCATACGGCCCGCTGCCCCAGTAATTCCGATTCGGATCATTGATCCTTCTCCCCTTTGGCTATATCTTTAAATCTTCAAAAAACTTCTTCACCCCACCAAACCAGGTGTGCGATTTTGGACTGTGCTTGCCACCCGCCCCCGTCAGTGTCCCTTCAAATTTTTCAAGAATCTCTTTCTGCTCGGCACTTAGATGAACTGGCGTTTCAACAATTACTTTACACAATAGGTCTCCGGTCGCCCCGCCATGCACCGACTTAACCCCTTTTTCACGCAGACGAAACACACGCCCGGTCTGTGTCTCACCCGGTATCTTCAACTTCACGCGCCCCGAGAGGGTCGGCACATCCAGCTCACCGCCTAACGCGGCGCTCACAAAGCTGATCGGCATTTCACAATAGAGGTTACTACCGTCACGCGAGAAGATTGAATGAGAACGCACGCGAACCTGCACGTAAAGGTCACCCGCTGGCCCGCCATTTTCACCTGCCTCTCCTTCACCCGAGAGACGAATACGATCACCACTATCGACTCCCGCCGGGATCTTCACCGACAATGTCTTTTGCTCTTGCTTGCGCCCTTCACCATGGCAATCGCCACAAGGTGACGCAATTACTTTTCCTTTTCCTTTGCACTTCGGACAGGCCTGCTGAATGGAGAAAAACCCCTGCTGCATGCGCACCTGCCCTTGCCCATGACAGGTCCCACAGGTCTTTGCCGAACTTCCTTTTTTAGCGCCTGAACCGCGACAGGTAGCACACTTAATCTTGGTAGGCAGACGCACTTTAACCGTAGCGCCCTGCACTGCATCTTCAAGACTCAGCTCAAGGTCGTAACGCAGGTCAGCACCGCGATAAGCCTGATTCTGGCCGCCGCCCGCGCCACGTGCGCCGCCAAAGATGTCGCCAAAGACATCATCAAAAACATCACTAAAATTCCCATTTCCACCGCGCCCACCGCCACCACCAAAACCACCGGCAGCTGGGTCCACACCGGCATGACCAAACTGATCATAAGCCGCTCGCTTTTGTGCATCAGTCAGCGTTTCATAGGCCTCTTTGGCCTCCTTAAACTTATCCTCTGCATCCTTATTATCAGGATTACGATCCGGATGATGTTTCATCGCCTGACGTCGGTAAGCCTTTTTTAACTCAGCATCAGAGGCATTTTTCGCCACCTCAAGTACCTCGTAGTAATCCCTTTTCGCCATATTCTTTGCCTAAATCTCTAAATTCTGAATCAATATTTTCAACGTACCAAACATAAAGACGCGGGGCATAAACCCCGCGTCTTTAACTACCTTTAATCAAGTGACTCGATCATACATCAGCGCTCTTTATTTTGCGCAAACATCAGACAAAACCGAGCCGCCTAACCATTCAGTATGGCTATTTTTTATCATCTTTTACTTCTTCAAACTCAGCATCAACAACATTGTCATTGTTGTTTGGATTGCTTTCGTTATTATCACCCGTGGTGTTTTCCTGCGCCGCGTCAGCAGCGCCCTTATCGGCATAGGCCTTTTCTGCAATCTTGGCTGAGGCTTCGGTTAACGCCTTGGTTTTCGCTTCAATCTGCACAAGGTCATCCGCTTGCAATACACCCTTAAGGTCTTCGATTGCCGCTTCAATCTTGGTCTTTTCATCCGCTTCAACCTGCTCACCCAGGTCTTCGATTGATTTGTTAACGGCGTGAATCATATTGTCACCCTGATTACGCGCAGCTACCAGCTCATGAAATTTACGATCGTCTTCTGCATGCGTTTCAGCATCCTTAACCATTTTCTCAACTTCTTCATCCGACAAACCACTAGAGGCCTTAATGATAATCGACTGCTCTTTACCGGTCGCCTTATCTTTAGCCGAGACATTCAGGATACCGTTAGCATCAATGTCGAAGCTCACTTCAATCTGCGGTGTGCCACGCTGTGCGGGTGGAATGTCACTCAGGTCAAAGCGTCCCAGTGATTTATTCGCCGTTGCCACTTCACGCTCACCCTGCAATACATGCACGGTTACCGCGGTCTGGTTATCATCAGCGGTTGAAAACACCTGGCTCGCTTTGGTAGGAATGGTGGTGTTTTTCTCGATCAGTTTGGTCATTACACCGCCCATGGTTTCAATACCAAGAGAGAGCGGAGTAACGTCAAGTAATAGTACGTCTGTTACCTCACCACCCAGCACACCACCCTGAATCGCCGCACCCACTGCGACTGCTTCATCAGGATTAACATCTTTACGTGGCTCACGACCAAAGAACTCTTCAACCGCTTTTTGCACCATTGGCATACGAATCTGACCACCGACCAGGATCACGTCATCAATATCGGAAGCACTCAGGCCCGCATCTTTCAATGCAGTTTTACACGGCTCGATGGTACGAGAGACCAGATCTTCTACCAGTGACTCCAGTTTAGCGCGGGTCATCTTGATATTAAGATGCTTTGGACCACTCGCATCAGCAGTAATGTATGGTAGGTTCACGTCGGTTTGTTGACTTGACGAGAGCTCAATCTTGGCCTTCTCTGCCGCTTCTTTCAGACGCTGTAGCGCGAGTGGATCGTTATGCAGATCTACCCCGTTATCTTTCTTAAATTCATCTGACAGGTAATCAATCAAGCGAGTGTCAAAATCTTCGCCGCCAAGAAAGGTATCACCATTGGTCGATAGTACTTCGAACTGATGCTCACCTTCGATCTCTGCAATTTCAATAATCGAGATGTCAAAGGTACCACCGCCCAGGTCATAGACTGCGATAGTAGAATCACCACGTTTTTTGTCCATGCCGTAAGCCAGTGCGGCGGCGGTTGGCTCGTTGATAATACGCTTAACTTCCAGCCCCGCAATTTTACCCGCGTCTTTGGTCGCCTGACGCTGTGAGTCATTAAAGTAAGCCGGTACTGTTACCACCGCTTCAGTCACCTCTTCACCCAAAAAATCTTCAGCGGTTTTTTTCATCTTCATTAAAACGCGCGCTGAGATCTCAGGTGCCGCCATTTTATTACCATTCGCTTCAACCCATGCATCACCATTGTCTGCTTTAACAATATTATAAGGCACCAGTTTGATATCACGCTGCACCACTTCTTCATCAAAACGACGACCAATGAGACGCTTGATCGCGTACAGAGTGTTAGTCGGGTTAGTGACTGCCTGACGTTTGGCAGACATGCCCACCAGAATTTCGTTGTCATCGGTGTAGGCAACAACAGATGGAGTGGTACGGTTACCCTCGCTATTCTCGAGTACACGCGGCTTATCACCATCCATCACGGCTACACACGAGTTGGTGGTACCCAAATCAATGCCAATAATTTTTCCCATATCCAAAATCTCCGTAGTTAAATCTGTTATTACTGTCTGTTTTCTAAAATATGATTAAGCTTGTATCTTTATCTAGGGGCGTCAGTTCGGCTTTTCAAGCCAATCTGCTCAATTTTTTACTGCTTACCTGCCCCTCGTGGAACGGCCTATTTAGCCACAGCCTTTGAGACCACCACCATCGCTGGGCGAATCAGGCGATCATTCAATACATAGCCTTTTTGAAAAACAGTCATGACCATATTGGGCGCAAAATCAGCGGTTTCCTGCATCGACATTGCCTGGTGAAAATCAGGGTTAAATTTTTCGCCCTGAGGATTGACCTCTTTCACCCCAGATTTATCCAGCACGCCGCTAAACATCTGCAGCGTTAACGCCATCCCTTCAATGACCTTAGCCTGCCCTTCACCCTGCTCATCACCCTCTGTCACTGCCGCCAATCCCATCTCCATGCTGTCTTTAACGGGAATCAACTCTAGCGCCAGCTTTTCAACCGCAAACTTATGGGCATTTGCCAGGTCACGCTCGGAGCGACGCTGTGCATTAGATAGGTCTGCTCGCGCCATCAACAGTTGATTCCAATGCTCGTCGGCTTTCTGTTGCGCATCTTGCAGCTCCAGCAACAATTTGTCTTGAGACTGCGCGGGCGTTTCTTCGCCATCGACTACCTCATTGACGTCCACCTCAAGCTGCACGTCGTCTGCGCCATTTTCTACAGCGGCTTCCTTTTCGTTACTCATATTCCAATCTTCTCCAGCAATGTCGTAAAATTAATTCAGTAGACCTTTGCACGATTGTTCTTTTACCCTCTGGCAGCGTTAAAATCGTACTCAATCGATCATTTATCGTTATAAACGCCCTCATTCCGTGCGCTTTTGCCTCGCCTAAAGCGCCTACTCTTGGTGCCGGAGAGCAAAATCCCTGCTCGTGCAAACGTCTCTTACATAGTAGGGGTTATTTTGCCTGAGCCAAGGCCGCGCTCACCATTTTCGCCGTCACATCGACAATGGGGATCACTCGTTCATAGGCCATCCGTGTGGGGCCAATCACACCCAAAATCCCCAACACCTCGCCATCCACCTGATAGCACGAGGTCACCATGCTACATTCATCCAGCACACCGTATCCCGACTCGTCACCGATAAAGATCTGCACCCCATCACCATCCAGACACTTATCCAGCAGTTGCAGAATCTCCTGCTTCTCATTAAAGGCCTCAAAAAGCCCTCTTAACTTTTCCATATTGGAAAGCTCTTCAAACCCCATCAAGCGGGTCTGACCACTCAATACAAAATCGTCGGTGTTAGATTTTGATGCGGGCTGCTCAAACACCTGCTCTGCCATTGAGATTGCCTGGTGCATCATCTGCTCCATACCATCCTTCGTTTCACGCAACTCCTTCAAAATGCGATGGCGCACATCAAACAGTTCATGCCCTGCCAACTCGCTATTCAGAAAATTAGCCGCCTGTTGCAACTCGGCCGCTGTATATTGCCGATCAACCTTGATCACCGTATTCTGCACATCTTTTTCGTTGATCACCAAAATCGCCAAAATGCGGTGGTCAGAGAGCGGCATAAATTCAATATGGCGCAGCGATGAGCGCTTTGCGGTACGTGGAATCATCACCATACCCGCCATTTCTGTCATCCCCGACAGATAATCCGAGACCGACGTGGCCAACTCCTGATTCGAACCATCGACGCCTAACTGACCATTCAAGGTAATGATCTCGCGATCGGTTAGCGGCTTGATCGTCAACAGCGAATCGACAAACATCCGGTAGCCCTTGTTGGTCGGAATTCGTCCCGCAGAAGTGTGCGGTGAACTCACCATGCCAAGCTCTTCGAGGTCCGCCATCGCATTACGTACCGTGGCAGCACTCACATCCAAACCAGAATCACGCGCCAACAGACGCGAACCGACCGGCTGGCCGTTGCGTATATAGCTTTCCACTAACACCTTGAGTAGATGCTGGGCGCGATCTCCAATTTCTTCTACCACGTTGTATCTCAGGTCTTAATGAACGATTTAAATTAAAGAGGGCTGCTCCAAAGGAGCACAGAAGGCGCTCCCACTTCCGTTAGCACTCGCAATCTTAGAGTGCTAAACTAAATATTGCAAGTCATTGATAAAATGAAGTTATTGGCGATTTGCGGGCATCGTGTTACTTTCGCACCAGGGCGTGCTGAGAATTTGTAATAAACTGAAAAAACCATGACACAACAGACATTTAATGCCATCGGGCTGATCGGCAAACAGAACGATCCGCGCGTTGGTGAAGCACTTGATACGCTCAGCCACTTTCTATTGGAACAGGGGCTTTCCGTCTACCTGGATGAAGTGAATGCCGACGCCGTCACCAATAGCGCCTTAGAGGTGTGCACCCGCAATGAGATTGGTAAACGCTGCGACCTGGCGATTGTCGTCGGTGGCGACGGCACCCTGCTCAATGCCGCACGTGCACTTGCCGACCATCATGTACCACTAGCAGGTGTAAATCTCGGCCGCCTCGGTTTTCTCACTGACATATCACACGACAACATGCTGTCCTATCTGGGTGATATCCTGCAAGGCCAGTACATCACCGAAGAACGTTTTCTGCTCGACAGCGCGGTGATTCGCCAGGGCGAAAAACTCAACGAATCAACCGCCTTTAATGACGTCGTTATCCATAAATGGAATGCCGCGCGCATGATTGAGTTGGAAACCTATGTCAATGGAAAACTGGTTAATCAACTACGTTCGGATGGCCTTATTATCGCCACCCCAACTGGCTCTACTGCTTATGCCCTGTCGGCAGGTGGCCCAATCATTGACCCAACACTTAACGCCCTGTTATTAGTACCCGTCTGTCCACACACCATGAGCAATCGTCCAATCGTTATCAGTGGTGATAATGAAATTGAAGTCATCATCGGTGACCGTAACCATGTCAACGCACAGGTGACCTGCGATGGCCAGATCAGCTTTGGCCTTTCGGCTGGCGATCGCATCAAGATTCGTAAAAAAGAACAGCCAATCCTTTTAATTCATCCACTGCAACATGACCATTACGAGATTCTCAGGGCCAAACTTCACTGGGCTGAGACCTCCTAGGTCAATTAGGTCAGTACTGAACTATGCTAAGCCAACTTCACATTCGTAATTTTGCCATCGTCGACCGACTTGATCTCGATTTCAACGCAGACCTGTCGGTACTCACCGGTGAAACTGGCACTGGCAAATCAATTTTAATCGACGCACTCGGCTTGGTACTGGGTGACCGCGCCGACAGTGATATGGTGCGACACGGTGCGGCACGCGCTGAAATCTGTGCCACCTTTGAACTCCACGATGCGACACAAGCTGCCGCGTGGCTGCACACCAATGAGCTGGATGACGACAGCCATAAAGGCGAGTGCCAGCTGCGCCGTACCATTACCAAAGAGGGTCGTTCCAAGGCCTATATCAATGGCCGCCCCACCACCGTGCAGATAATACGTGAACTGGGCGAACAACTGGTAGATATCCACGGCCAACACGAACATCAGTCATTGGTAAAACGTGACGAGCAACGCCGCCTGCTCGATCACTACGCCCATCACAAACCACTCACTAATGAGGTCGCGACCACCTTTCGCCTGTGGCAAAAGATCAGTCGTGAATTTGAAACGCTCAATGAGGCCGCCCGTTCACGCGATCAACAGATGATCCTGCTGCGCCATCAAACCGAAGAACTGCAAACGCTTAACCTCACCACCCGTAGCCTGCAAAAACTCGAAGATGAACATAAGCGCCTTGCCAATGCTGGCCAGCTGATCAACACCTACCAAAGCGCACTGACAACACTAGATGATGATGACCATGCCATCGCCCCAAAACTGCAACAGATCAGTGCACAGTTACAACCACTGCTGGATAGCGACAAACAACTCACCACCGTCATTGAGATGATCAATGGCGCCGCAATCCAAATAGATGAGGCCACACATGAACTGCGCCATCAACTCGAGTCACTAGAACTTGATCCACAGCGCCTTAGCGAAGTGGACCAACAGCTCAGTGATATTCATGACACAGCGCGTAAACATCGCATGCGCCCTAAAGAGCTACCGGGCCATTATCAAACGCTCTGCGATGAGCTCGCCTCGCTTGATAATGCCGACGCCACTCTCGAGCAGCTTGAGAAAGAGATCGAAGTCAAAGCCACGCAATACCAAAAGCTCGCCAACAAGCTTCGTAAAGGACGACGCAGTGCGGCGAAAAAGCTCAACAAACTCGTCACTGAAAACATGCATAAACTTGGCATGCCCGGCGGCGAATTTGAGATTACCGTCACCCCATATGACGATGATAAATTCACCGTACATGGAACTGAGCAGATAGAATTTCTGGTTAAGACCAATCCTAATCAAATAGCCAAAGCACTTAGCAAAGTCGCATCCGGTGGTGAATTATCGCGCATCAGCCTTGCAATTCAAGTGATCACCTCTCAACAAGGCGCTATTCCAACGCTAATTTTTGATGAGGTGGATGTCGGTATTGGTGGGCGTGTGGCTGAGATCGTAGGCCAGAAGCTGCGCGAACTCGGCACCTCCCGACAAGTGCTATGTGTAACCCACTTACCGCAAGTGGCCGCTCTCGGACACCATCATCTGCAGGTTCAAAAACAGCATTCAGCCAAGCAAGTGGAGACACGAGTACAGGTACTTAATGAAACAGCACGTAATGAAGAGATAGCGCGTATGCTCGGCGGCATTGAGATAACCGAACAGACCCGTGCGCATGCAAACGAAATGATCATGAAAGCACAGCAGCAGCCGTAATAAAAACAAGCATCATTAATTTTTACTAGCCCAGGGAGAGGAAATAGAGATGAGCCAGGAGCAACGCCGTTTTCCACGCACTGCACTCAATGAAGAGACCATCTATTTCCTACAGCTCGATAAAAGAGATAGTAATGAACGCATCTATTCTCCGGCGACCATCCTGGATGTTAGCAAGGGCGGCCTTGGCATGCAGGTCGGCATCCCGCATGAAATTGATGATGAACTTTGGCTAGAAGGCATTGAAGGCTTCACTGGTGCGCAAGCTGCCCGCGTCAAATGGGTAAAGAACACAAAAAATGAAGAACTATACTCAATAGGCGTGGCATTCGAGGGAGTCTAAAGCCAATATCCTGCAGACTGCGTCGCATTCAATACTATCCATTAATAAAAATACGACAGAAAAAGCGATCGTTCATCATACAGGCTCTATGCAGAAAATTCGTTTCAACAACTCGCTAATCTCGATCCAGCGTACAACAATAAACAAGCGGCACTCGAATGCGAGTGAATCATGATATTATGGAAAAATATAAATATTCATTCATATCCTAAACGATGATGGGCCAATGCAGCTAGAAAACTTTTACGGTGAAAACTCCGGTAAAATCCACTTCACGCGCAAACAGGCAAGCGACTTTGCCAAACAGATAGCAGGGGACTTCAACCCTATTCATGATGAAGATGCTAAACGTTTTTGTGTGCCTGGCGACCTGTTATTTGCGCTACTGCTCAAAAAATATGGCATCAGCCAACAGATGCGCATCACCTTTGCGGGCATGGTCTCCGATGGTATTGCCCTTCATTTTAATGATACTGGCGGCAATAACATCGCCATCGTGGATGATAAAGAAAAAGAGTACCTCAACCTGGCCCACAGTGGCGAAACCTCGCGCAATACAACATTAATTAACAACCTGATCTGTCGTTATGTCGAGTTCTCAGGGCAGACCTTTCCTCACATCCTAGTCCCGCTAATGAAAGAACATAACGTGATGATCAATCCAGCGCGCCCCCTGGTCATCTATGAAAGCATGGTAATTGACATTGATAACCTTAATATTGAACAGCCTGAACTGGCATTAAGCGATTCAACGCTCGAAGTAAATGGTAAACGCGGCTCCGTCTGCTTGATGTTCAATCTGCTATCAAACGGCAACGTGATCGGTAAAGGTGAGAAAAACATGGTCCTAAGCGGCCTTCGTGAATACGACGAAGCCAGGGTTCAACAATTGGTCAATGATTATGACGCCCAAAAATCAGCGGCCACCCGCTAGATACTCACGCTGTTGTCAGAGGAAAAAGGGACACCCGCTCAAATGACCTAGCACAATGAATTTGATGGAACCCTGTCGATTCACGAGGATTACGCACCAACTCGGACAAAGGCCATTAATTACATTCCCCACTGAATCAACCGGCATGTCTCCCACTTCTAGTGGTGTAAATCTCGCATCCACAATGCTATCAAAATGCATTCTCATGACTAGCCGCCTGGGCTTATGTCGAGTTTGTTCACGTCGCTATCGATAATGATCTAACATGCTAATGTAAAAGCTAAAATGGCCGTAACGCTAGACATACTTGCAGCTTCTTAGCCTCATAATAAGCGCAAACATTCATTACGATACGAAGTGCGTTAGTGTTTAGGCTAAAGGGTTTTAATCTACGATTGTCGTTGTATCAGGAAGAGTTAAAGCATTTTTTCACAAGGGATCTGCACTATGACAAACACAGAAGAATCATCCGCACCTTCATTTAGCAGCAATGTTGACCGCATGGTCGATCATGCCTTTAGTATTTTAAAGTTGGATGAAGGCACCGCGCAGGCAATTAAGTCGTGTAACTCAGTGCTGCAGGTAAAGTTCCCAGTAAAAATTCGCGGTGAAATCGAGACCTTCACCGGCTGGCGTGCCGTCCATAGTACGCATCGCTTACCGGCAAAAGGCGGCATTCGATTTGCCCCCTTCTCCACTCAAGATGAAGTGGAAGCACTCGCGGCACTAATGACCTATAAATGCGCACTGGTTGATGTCCCCTTTGGCGGTTCAAAAGGGGCACTGCTAATTGATCCCTCCAAATACTCGCGGGATGAGATGCAGCTGATCACCCGACGTTACACATTAGAACTGGTACGCAAAGGTTTTCTGAATCCGGCTACCAACGTGCCCGCGCCCGATATCGGCACCGGTCAACGCGAGATGGCGTGGATTGCCGACACCTACAAACACCTTAATCCAGACGATATTAACTATCAGGCCTGCGTGACCGGCAAGCCAGTGAAACAGGGCGGTATTCGCGGCCGTGTTGAGGCGACCGGGCGTGGCGTTCAATACGCCATTCGTGAATTTTTTCGCCATCCCAAAGATGTCGCATCGGCCAAGCTGAGCGCAGGACTTGCCGGTAAACGGATCATCGTTCAAGGGCTTGGCAATGTAGGGTATCACGCGGCTAAATTCCTACAGGAAGAAGACAAAGCCCTGATTACCTCTATCATCGAGTACAACGGTGTGATTAGTAACGACCAGGGGGTAAACGTTGAAGAGGCCTACCGTTATAAGACCGAACATGGCTCTTTTGAAGGCTATACCGGCGGCACTTTTTCCAGTGATAGTAAAGCAGCGCTGGAAAAAGAGTGCGATATTCTGATCCCCGCCGCACTGGAACGCCAGATCACCAAAGAAAATGCAGGCCGTATTCAAGCCAATATGGTTGTCGAGGCAGCCAACGGCCCAGTCACCTTTGATGCTGATCAGATCCTGCAAGAAAAAGGGATCATCATCATGCCCGATATCTACGTCAACGCAGGCGGTGTAACGGTCTCCTACTTTGAGTGGATTCGCAATCTATCGCACATCCGTTTTGGCCGCATGGAACGCCGCTATGATGAACTGCGAGGGAAGGAGTATGCCAACCTGCTGGAAGAGGCAACCGGTACAAAGCTCTCTGAATCGACTCGTGCAATGATGGTACGCGGAGCCAGTGAACTTGATCTGGTACGCTCGGGCCTGGATGACACCATGCGAAACGCTTATCAAGAGATGCATAAAACACTGCATTCCAATGAAAATATCAAAGACCTGCGTACCGCCGCCTTTGTGATCGCGATAGAGAAGATCTCAAGCTACTATCTAGACGTTGGTATTTACTAGAAATATCATTCAGTTATGGCCTAAAACTAAGCTAACTCAACAGCAGGCTGCGCTGGCACCTAAAAACTAACGCTAGTTCATTGCATTATGTGGGTGCTCACTTGCAAAGTATCGGGTATAATGTGCGCCTTTTCGCACACTTGGAAGCCTAATCCGTGATTCAGAATCTACGTAACATTGCCATCATCGCTCACGTTGATCATGGCAAAACCACCCTTGTCGACCAACTACTACGCCAGTCTGGCACCTTAGATAGCCGTGTCGCACCCACCGAGCGTGTCATGGATTCAAACGACCTCGAAAAAGAGCGCGGCATTACCATTCTGGCAAAGAACACCGCCATCAAATGGAACGACTACCGCATCAACATCGTCGACACCCCTGGCCATGCCGATTTCGGTGGTGAGGTTGAGCGCGTACTATCGATGGTTGATTGCGTCCTGCTGCTGGTCGACGCGGTTGAAGGGCCGATGCCTCAAACCCGCTTCGTGACTCAGAAGGCATTTGACCTTGGCCTGAAGCCAATCGTTGTCATCAATAAGATTGACCGCCCAGGCGCACGCCCTGACTGGGTACTGGATCAAACCTTTGACCTGTTTGATCGCCTCGGTGCTACCGACGAGCAGCTCGATTTTCCAGTGGTCTATTGCTCCGGCCTTAACGGCTACGCCAGTTTTGATTCCGATGCGCGCGAAGGCGACATGACCCCGATCTTCCAGACCATCATCGATAAGGTTGCAGCGCCGGATGTTGATGCAGATGGTCCTTTCCAGATGCAGGTCAGCTCGCTTGACCACAACAGCTATGTGGGCGTGATTGGTGTTGGCCGTATTACACGCGGCAGACTCAAAACCAACACCCAGGTCGTCATCATTGATAACGACGGCAAAACCCGTAACGGTCGCGTGCTACAGGTATCTGGCTATATGGGCCTCGAACGCATAGAATTATCCGAAGCGGAAGCTGGTGACATTGTCTGCTTTACCGGTATCGATACACTTAACATTTCAGACACCCTGTGTGACCCCAACTGCGTTGAGAAACTACCACCACTCTCCGTCGATGAGCCAACCATCAGCATGTCCTTCCAGGTCAATAACTCACCGTTCGCTGGCAAAGACGGTAAGTTTGTCACCTCTCGTCAGATTCGTGAACGCCTGCAAAAAGAACTCGTACATAACGTTGCGCTGCGCGTTGAAGATACTGCAGACCCAGATCGTTTTCGTGTCTCAGGCCGCGGCGAACTGCATCTTTCAATCCTGATTGAAACCATGCGCCGCGAAGGCTTTGAGCTCGGCATCGCTCGACCAGAAGTGATCATTCGTGAGGTTGACGGTGAAAAACAAGAACCATACGAGCAGCTGACTGTTGATGTCGAAGATAGCCATCAAGGCACCGTAATGGAAAAACTCGGTACTCGTGGTGGTGACCTAAAAGATATGATGCCAGATGGTAAAGGCCGTGTGCGCATGGATTACATCATTCCATCTCGCGGTTTGATTGGTTTTCGTACCGAATTCCTCACCGCCACTCAAGGTAGCGGCCTGATCTACACCGTATTTGACCACTACGGCCCGCTCAAGAAGAATGAATACGGCCAACGCAACAACGGTGTATTAGTTGCCAATGCAGCGGGTAAGGCCTTAGCTTTCGCCCTGTTTAACCTACAGGAACGTGGCCGCCTATTCATCGGTCATGCCGAAGAAGTTTACGAAGGCATGGTGGTTGGCATTCACTCACGCGATAACGACCTCGTCGTTAACGCGCTGAAAGCCAAACAGTTAAACAACATTCGTGCCGCAGGTACCGATGAAAACCTGATACTGACACCGCCAATTAGAATGACACTGGAACAGGCACTTGAATTTATCGATGATGATGAACTGGTTGAAGTGACCCCACACTTCACCCGCGTGCGTAAGAAAAAATTAAAAGAGACCGAGCGTAAACGCGCTTCGCGCCCTAGTAAATAATCTAGGCAGATAGCGACAAAAAAACCCACTATCGCAAGATATACCCGTGGCGTTTGAGATCTAGGCTTTTAGTGTGCGTCATATTCATTTCATGGCAAGGCGAAATGATGAGTAATAGCGGGACTATTGCGAGAAATTTCAACGCCGCCATGGAATGAAGAGGGCGTGCAATGAAACCTAAATCTCAATCGCCACGGGTATAGCAGGCTTCATATTAGATCACGGTCGCTAAGCGATTATTCGAAACGCTTAACCACCAACGTTGCATTAGTGCCACCAAAGCCAAAACTATTCGACATCACACAGTTCAGCTTCACATCATGCTGTGTTTCACGAACGACCGGCATCCCTTCGGCAACAGGATCCAGCTCGGTAATATTGGCAGACGCTGCGATAAAATTATGTTCCATCATCAACAGCGAATAAATGGTTTCATTAACACCTGCCGCACCCAGCGCATGGCCAGTAAGAGACTTGGTTGCAGAAAAAGCGGGGATATTATCGCCAAAGACATTACGGATCGCCTCTAGCTCTTTTACATCACCCACCGGCGTACTGGTACCGTGAGTATTGATGTAATCAACCGGTACATCAACCGTTTCAAGCGCCACTTTCATGCAACGTTCTGCACCTTCACCAGAAGGGGCAACCATGTCGTGACCATCTGATGTCGCACCATAACCAACCACTTCACCATAGATCTTCGCACCACGTGCCTGCGCCTTTTCAAGCGCTTCAAGTACCACTACACCACCGCCACCGGAGATCACAAAACCATCGCGGTTGGCATCGTAGGTGCGCGATGCCGTTTGCGGCGCATCATTATATTTCGATGAAAGCGCCCCCATGCCATCAAACAGCACCGTCATGCTCCACTCCACTTCTTCACCACCGCCGGCAAACATCACATCCTGCTTGCCTAGCTGAATCTGTTCTACCGCGTTACCAATACAGTGTGCACTGGTAGAGCAGGCAGAGCTGATCGAGTAGTTAATGCCTTTGATTTTAAAGGCGGTCGCAAGATTGGCTGAGGTGGTACTGCCCATGGTGCGCGGCACCATATAAGGGCCCACACGTTTAGCACCACGGCTACGCATTGTGTCGACTGCCAACACAATATTTTTATTGGATGCGCCGCCAGAACCGACAATCAGACCGGCGCGAGGATTAGAGACTTCATCATCTGACAGCCCCGCGTCTTCAATTGCCTGCTGCATCGCCAGGTAGTTGTAGGCCGCAGCCTCGCCCATAAAACGTAACTTTTTGCGGTCGATCAGCTCCGTAAGATCAATCTTGATCGGGCCGTGTACATGCGAGCGAAAACCGAGTTCTGCATACTCTTCACTATACTCAATACCCGACTTACCACTACGTAAGGACTCAAGCACTTCCTCTTTGTTATTGCCGATACTTGATATGATACCAATACCGGTAATTACGACTCGTCTCACTTAATCATCTCCCCACATTGACTTTATGCCTCAGAAATTCTCAGTTGAGGTAAACAGTCCGACTCGCAAATCCTTTGTAGAATAGATCTCTTTACCGTCGACTTCCATCACAGCATCTGCGATGCCCATCACCAGCCTACGCATAATGACCCGTTTTAAATCGATCTTGTAGGTCACCAATTTCTTATCAGGGGTGACCTGTCCATAAAACTTAACTTCACCTGAACCCAGTGCACGGCCACGTCCCGGGCCACCCATCCAACCAAGATAAAAGCCGACTAACTGCCACATTGCATCCAGCCCGAGACAGCCGGGCATCACCGGGTCACCTTTAAAATGGCAATCGAAGAACCACAGGTCCGGATTAATATCGAGTTCAGCAATGATCTGCCCCTTACCATACTCACCACCATCTTCATTAATGGTCACAATACGATCAAGCATCAACATTGGTGGTGCTGGTAACTGCGCATTGCCAGCCCCAAACAGCTCACCACTTGCGCAGCTTAATAACTCATCTTTGGTAAAACTATTTTTTTTAGTCATGATCACTATTCAATTAGTCTGCAACATAAAATTGCTAGCTCAGTTTCAAAATTAAGATTGATTGATGCGATTAAGATCAAAGGTGCTCTGAATAAAAGGCACTATAGAAGTCACTACTATCCTGCAAAATCCCGATCTTTAGCAGCTAACACTACTCAAAAATCGCCGCTCCCAAATCACGCAACAATATATTATTGTTATTGTTATTGTTTTTATAATAATGGACAAAAGTATAGCGGTTTCCGATGGCAGATACCATCCAGATACCATGAAAAACCAGTGAATCCGCTCTGGTATACGCCAATTAATGGTAAAACAAGGCATCTTTAGCGTAACCTACTGACCATCATGCTAATTATAAAAAGAAATACATGAGCGGCCGCTACGCCCCCAGCCCTAGTGGGCCACTGCACCTGGGCAATCTACGTACTGCCCTGCTCGCATGGCTACAAGCGCGCCTTGCAGGCCAACCATTGATACTGCGAATGGAAGACCTCGACCTGCCACGAGTAAAACCCGGCAGTAGTGAGCAGATTCTCAAAGACCTTCGTTGGCTCGGGCTCGACTGGGATCAAGGTGCCGATATCGGTGGTCCAGCAGCACCGTATGAACAATCTGCACGCAAGCCGCAGTATCAACAAGCATTCCAGCAACTGCTAGATCAAGACTTAATCTACCCCTGCTACTGCTCCCGCAAAGATATTCAGCAAGCAGCGAGCGCGCCACATGCAGATGAATACGGGCCAATCTACCCCGGCACCTGTCGAGACCCTGGCAAACGCGCCGCAATCAAACGACGTCTCCCAGAGAAAATCGCCGCCTGGCGCTATTGCGTACCCACTCGCACGATTGAATTTGAAGATCGCATCACCGGCCATATCAGCCAGTCATTAGATCAAGAAGTCGGCGACTTCATCATCAAACGCGCCGATGGCCTCTTCGCCTACCAGCTCGCAGTGGTGGTCGATGATGGCATGATGGCGATTACGGATGTGGTACGCGGTGCTGACCTGCTCGATTCCACTGCACGCCAGATCGAACTCTTTGAGACGCTTGGCTATCTTGTGCCGACCTTCTGGCATGTGCCACTGATGATGGATGGTGCTGGTGCCAGGCTCTCAAAGCGTGATGGTGCAGATTCACTTGAGGTATGGCGACAACAAGGAAAAAATGCTAAGGCCGTGATTGGGCACCTTGCTTTTTCGGTTGGACTGATTGATGAAGAGCGTGCTATTTCTCCCCTGGAACTGGCCCAAGGATTAACACTTGATCTGCTGCGAGATAAGCTGCTCAACCACCTTTAGGGCCGATATGTTTTTTACCACGTGCATTGGCTAACTGAACCTGTTTTTCACGCTCTCTGAAGCGCTCGCGCTGCTCATCGGTTGTTTTGCCATAGCAATGATGGCAACTAATCCCCTGAACGTATTGCTCATTCAGTTTATCTTCTTCGGTAATCGGCAAACGACAGGCATAGCACTGATCATACTGCCCTTTTTCAAGCGCATGGGTCACACTCACACGCTGATCAAAGACAAAACATTCCCCTTCCCATAGCGACTCATCCTCAGGCACCATCTCCAGGTATTTAAGAATGCCACCCTGCAAATGATAGACCTCACTAAAACCCTGCTCTTTGAGATACGCTGTCGATTTTTCACAACGAATACCTCCGGTACAGAACATCGCTACTTTTTTCTGCTGAGAAGGGTTCATCTTTTCTTTCACATAAGCTGGGAACTGACGAAAGGTATTGGTATGCGGATTCAGCGCACGCTTAAAGGTACCAATCGCCACCTCGTAATCATTACGCGTGTCGATTAAAGTCACCTCTGGATCAGAGATCAGCGCGTTCCAATCTTCAGGTTTAACATACGTCCCCACCACATGCGTCGGGTCGATGCCCTCTACCCCCATAGTGACAATCTCTTTTTTCAACTTAACCCGAGTACGATTAAACGGCATCCGCTCTTCATAAGAAACCTTATGGCGAACCTCGGCCAGGCGGCTATCCTGCTTAAACCACTCAAACAACGCATCGATCGAGGCCTGACTACCAGCCACCGTACCGTTGATCCCTTCGCGGGCCAACAGCAAGGTACCTTTGATGCTATTTTTCAACATCGCATCCAGCAGCGGCTGGCGTAACTGCTGGTAATCTTCAAGAATAACGAAATGGTAAAGCGCAGAAATAACAATTTTAGACATCAGATAAAACCTGCTCGGCAAGCTGGAACGTAAATCCAGTGCGGAAAAAAAACGCTGATTATAGCAAGAAATGACGGGGTAAGCTGAAAATAGAGTGGCTCAACTGAAGGCTGCGACCAGTCACTGCCGTAGCATTGTTGTGATTGATACCCGCTTGCTGAATCATGGTTCAACTACCTATATCCATTACAACCCCGGCAAGCAGAGACTATTGGCCTACTCAGTAGCAACGGAACTTTCTGGCAGATCAAAATAAAATGTCGAACCCTCACCTTCGACAGAGGTGAAATCAATATTGCCATGATGGCTATCAATGATCGATTTTGAGATTGCCATGCCAAGCCCTGTCCCCCCCTTATTACGTCGATCAGAACTGTCCACCTGGGTAAAGCGCTCAAAAATTTGCCCTCTAAATGCTTCAGGAATCCCCATTCCTTCATCGGTCACATAAAATCGAATCATGCCACCAAGATGAGATCGAGCACCGAGCATAACCACGGCATCTTTTGGTGAAAATTTAGCGGCATTTGATAAAAGATTAGACATCACTTGTGCAATACGATGGCTATCTGCACAGACTTCATTATTAATATCGCCATTTTCCAGCTCAAACGTCACGCCACTATTAACCGCGTAATGCTGATTATCAGCAATTGCATCATTCAATATATCACTGACTGAGACCGGCCCGAATGTAAACTCAAGTGAACCCGATTCAAGTTTTTCAATGTCAAGAATATCGTTAATTAATTCCGACAGTCGATCAACATTTCGCATACTCACATTCAACAGTTCTAACGAATCGGAGTCAAAATCAGCCCCAGTCACACCCGCGGCCAACAAACCAAGCGAGCCTTTAATCGATGTCAATGGCGTTCGTAATTCATGACTCACTGTGGAGACAAACTCTGCTTTCATCGTCTCCACCTCTTTCTGTTTTGAGATGTCTCGTACCACCCCGGTGAACATCTGTTCACCCAAAACATTACTCACCCCAATACTCAGTTCAAGCGGGAAAGTAGAGCCATTTTTCTGTATGCCCGTTACTTCTCGGCGTCGCGCAAGACGACCGCGCGGGGAAATTATTTTACCGTCACCGGTGTCCAAATAGTTAGAAATAAACTTATCGTGCTCTTTTTTATATGAATCGGGCATCAGCATTTTCACATTTTTATTAAGCAACTCACTTTCCTGATAGCCAAAAATCAACTCCGCCGCAATATTCACTGATTTAATAACGCCATAGATATCGATGGTAATCACGCCGTCTGACACGGTATCAACAACCGCCCTCACACGCTCTTTATCTGACTCAGCCTGATGACTTGCCTCCAGCGCCTGATCCCGTGCCATGGCAAGATTATCAGCCAACGACAGCGCCTTATCGGCTTGCGCCTCACTACGCTCTCGCATCTCACGCAATTCGCTTAACTGCTCCACCATCTCTTCATTGGCCTTGGTTAATTTCTGCTCCGCCTCTTCACGCCTTACTACATTTTCTTTAAAGACTGCAACTGCACGTGACATATGCCCAATCTCATGATCACCTTGATACAATGGCACGTTAAGTGCGGTATCGCCATCGGCAAGCCGCCGCATCACGTCCGTCATCTCGCCAATCGGGCGCCCAATATTGGCTATCAGCAGCCAGACACAGAGCAGCATCACAATGACAACCATGGTAATCACCAATATCGCCATCAGATGATCCGTACGCATAATGTAATTCAACTCTGCGCTCATCTCATCCGCCATTAACTCAATTTGACGGCTAATCTCTCGATCCAGAATTTTCAAGCCTCGTAACGCCAACACATCATCCACGCGCACACTTTCTTCTATACGCTCAATCGTTTCGCCTGCAACGATCATCTCACTAACCGTTCGCATGCCAGCGGCATAATGATTGATCGTCTGTTCAATATCATCTAATGCGAGTACCTCACTGCCATTAGCCCCTATTACACGAAATTCTCTAATGGCTGACAGTGCCTTTTGTAACGACAGTCTCGCCACATCACCATGCCTCTCGTCTTTGCGAAGGATATAATTTTTATAGGCATGAATCATTCCGCCATAGCCAAGATGCGAACGCAGCTCACTGACATACAGCGCCTTGCCTACCTCTTCAGTCGCACCACGACGCAGCATCAGATTTTCTTCTCGTAATGCGGTAACACCACGCAATGCAATGGTGTCATCAATACGCACCATTTGATCGATCGCACTTGCGTTCTTACCTTGAATAATCGCCTTTGAAACAACTTCTAGCGCATGCCGGTATTTATCAAGCGTGGAACGAATATCATCGATCGCCGCGCGCTCACGTTCTGTGATCGAAAGTGTGCTGTATTGCACAAGAATAATATCAGCAGCCCCCATTTCAGAGTGGAGCTTGTCGTGTTTGCTCAGGTCTCGCCGTAGTACCATATTCTTAAAGGCGTGAATGATTCCGCCATAACCCAGAATCGAGTTTAATTGACTGGTTAAACGTGCTTTTTCAGAGAATTCCAGTTGATAATCATGCCAACTTTTCTCAAGATGTTTGCTCTCATTCGCCAAATAGAACATACCACTGGCAATCACCGTACCGAACACGGTGAATATCAACAGCAGGATCAGCAGTATTGTTCTTATTGAAAGGCTTTTCATTACATCCTTGTGTAGTTTCTAACCACAACAGTGGTTTAACAACCACGACAGGCGCGCATCTTGCGCCACCTGTGCCCGACTTATATCGGCAAATAAACGTCGTCTATAAATAAATCCGGCCTTTTAGTGCCATTTAATCTCAACGCCCGCCCGGCCAATCACGACAACAAACTGCCGCCACTGCAAGTAATAAAGGTATCTTATTGTTATTGATAGCAAATTAAAATATTGGCATTTCGTAATCAGCTATAAAACAATGTAAACTTAATTTTAACTTTGGGATTTTTAAGGCACCAGCAGCGGCTTAATTGAGTTCAACATGCCGCTCCAAAGGCATCAAGACAATTGAATCCGGTAGAGGTAGTCAGAATGAATAGTGGATCAAAAGAGAGTACTCACCTTCAGGATAAGGCCTATGACTGGGCTCAACTCGCCCAACAAGACCCAGTAGCCTTCGAAACAATGCGCACCGAATTGCTCAATGAGTTCATACAAAACTCACCCGCCAGCATCCAAAAGAAACTAGAAGGCATTCAGTGGAAAATAGAGCACGTTCGCCGACGCGCCAACAGCCCCGTAGAAGCACTTGCCGAAATTACGGGCATGATGTGGCAATCGACACAACTATTGAGTAAAAAACAGCAAGATCTACTTGACGTTTATGCGGGCAAAGAAGTCACCGCCTCACCGACCCAAGAGAGCGCTCAAATTCTACATTTCCAATTAAGAGCCAACTGACAAGGCATTACTGTTATCCACTCACTCTCTTTAAGCGATGGTAACGAGCCATGAAGTTATCCGCAGGTACACCATTTAAATACAGACGACCATCCTGGTAACGTAGCCCTGCCCGATAATGGTTCGCCTCGCGACGAATAATGTTCTGAATCTCAAACTGAACCAGCATCTGCTCAACCGCACGCGTTGTCTGCTGCTCCAACATCTCAGTTGTCATCGTCTGCTCAGACTCCAATAACTGCTCTATAATTTTAGCGCTAACCGCTTTTCGCGCCTGCTGTTCAATAATAGAAGCAGGCAGTTTCATATCAATTTCAACCCGCGTTAATGGTAATAACTCCTTAAGGTCGATCGGCAATACAATGGCGGTGGAAACAGCCGCGCCCTCTTCGATGCCCAGTTTGAATCGCCCACTCATTTGGCCATTAACCGTCGTGACCTCTATTTTATTGATATGGATAATGGGGGCCTGCACCAATAACCTGGGCAACAATGATTGCGCCTCCTGCCATAATACCTGCGACAATCGCTCGGCGCTGGCATTCGGTAACTGAACAGTAGCAGCATAACGCTGCATCATCATCTGCAATACCACTGTATCAAGGTTATTAATCGCCAAATCAATCGCACCGTGATTAAATTTCGCATCATTGACTTGCAGCAACCTAAACCCGAACTGCTGTGTGACATCGACTAACTCTCCGCGCTGAAGCACGCTATATACACCGGTCATATCACGCAAAATAACATCCAACGGCACGCCGCTACGGCTCTCACCCCGTAACTTAAAGGTATTTAGTGTGATGCTACCATCACCAAGCGGAAAACCCTGCGTTGACATAAGCCGGTTAAAATCCCCTGACACCCCCCCTACCGTTACACCATGATCCGCACTGGCCAACTCAAACCGAGGCGCATTAAAACGTCCCTTACCTTGGGCCGTAATCCAGTTGCCCTCAAACCCCCAGTTTACCCCACCCCATTTCACATGATACTGCCCAGTATGATCACGCCCACGGTAACTAGGCACAGCACCATCACTCTTCATTGCCCCTGTCCACTCAAGCCTCGTCGTCATTGAAAATGCCGCTTGATCACCAAAATAAAAGTTTGATATAGCTTTATGCCGACCATCAGGCACAAGTAGCGTCTCAATCTTGCTCATCGTGCGCAACGAAAACCCCTTACCAATCCTCGGGCCATGAGTGATTTTATGCCTAAATATAAGGCCAAAAGGCGCCATGACTGGAAAATCCGAGGCGGCCAAAGCAGATATTATTTGAGGGTCAAAAGTAAATCGAGTATCTACAATCGATGAAAAATAACCGCGTTGATAACGATAGAGCTCGTACGAGACCCCTGGTTGCTGCTGCCACTGACGTTGAAATAGATCACTCTGCGCCCGCAATTGTTTTTCGATCGACGCACCAAGCCAGTAAGGAACTGAAACGACAGCAATCAACAGAAATATCGGCAAAAAAACAAGCAGCGCAGCTTTTTTCATCACGAGCCCTTGTTAAAATTTATCTGGTTAACGTTTATGCGGTTCCATTTCAATGCGGTCTAAACGTCTCCCAAGAAACTGCATCTCACCGCGATAGCGTGCATCACCGACAGTGGCAAACTCAAAATAAAAGTGACATAAGAGTGCGATATGACCTTCATCATTGCGACGTAATCTCACTTTGGAAAGTACCACGCTATCATCAAGAAACTGCACATCACTCTCATCGCAGCGCCGTCGTGCAATTTGATAGGCCATCTGCTTTAGCTCATTGGTTCGCCACCAGAAAGCAACGGCCAGCACCACACCACAAAGCAGTAACAATTCAAAAAAAGATGGCATTAAAACAACTTAACGCACAATGGCATCAGCCAACGTGCCGACTGAGATTGCAAATTTATGCGAGCGATTCCAATCCAGAATGGCGCTGTAATTAGCAGGATAAGTGATAAAGGCACGCTCACCCGGCCCATCTGGCTGCACTACCATCGCGACCAGGTCTCGCGTAGGTAAGTTTTTACCAAACATTTTACGCACACCCAGCGCCTGCCATTCTGCAAGTGTCTTTGCCACCTTTTCTTTAATTAAGTCCTGATCAAAACCACTGGGCAACAGCACCTCTCTCCCCCAGGTTTGATCACTACGCCAACCAATACTGGAAAGATAATTGGCGGCTGATGCAAAGGCATCGGCCTTCGATTCCCAAATATTAATTTTACCGTCGCCATCGCCATCCATCGCATAGGCGCGAAAGGTAGATGGCATGAATTGCGTCTGCCCCATTGCACCAGCCCATGAGCCCTTCATCTTATCGACTGTAATATGCCCTTCCTCCAATATAATCAAGGCATCCATCAACTGTTTGCGAAAAAACTTTGCGCGACGAGGGTCATAGGCCAATGTTGTTAATGCACCAATCACATAGTGGCCACCACTAAAACGACCATAACTGGTCTCCATCCCCCAAAAGGCGGCAATGAAACGACCCTGCACCCCAAAACGAGATTCAATCTGCTGGAACAGTTTACGATTTTCACGGTACTGTTTGCGCCCCAGTTCAATCCGGTAAGGGGTGACCCGCTTCTCAAAATAGTCCTGAAAGGTTTGAATGGTCTCTGGTTGCGAGCGGTCCAGCTTCACCACACGTGGGCTGGGCTTCACCCCCTCAAAGGCCTCTTCTAGGATTGCCTCAGAAATGCCATTTTTGCGCGCTTCCTGTTTAAAATCCACCAGCCAACGCGCAAAATCAGCGTCGTCGTCTGCCATCAAAGATGCGGGCAGCAATATTGAACACAACATGGTGATCAGCAGTAAAAACGGCGGCATTTTCGTCATTATCAATATTCAGTGATTAGTCGTACCCAGCATACTAACCAAAGTAGCGCCAAAAGCACATGTGCAATTGAATTAAGCCCCTCTCTACCGCCCTCACGCGGGCAGGAGCGCGCGTTAAGGTCTAAGCAACGACGCGGATCCTTTTGATAGTAATTTCGCCATCAAAATGGGCCGATTAAGGTCATTTTTCGGCTTTATTTTAGTGCTTTATTTAGACGATACAGATAGTTGCCTAGGTTCGACCCGAATAGCCAGCCCCGGAATTACTCTTGACGTAATACGTAATGCGTAATATAATTCATCACATGATCAAAAGTTTCTCAAGCAAGATGACCGCCGCAACTTTCAAAGGTCTTCATGCTAAAGCACTGCCGCCAGCGATCCGCCAACGCGCTAGTGAAAAGCTTAGACTGCTAAATGCCGCTACTACCATTGAAGATCTGCGTGTACCACCTGCAAACTATCTGGAAGCCCTAAAGGGTGACCGCAAAGGCCAGCACAGCCTCCGCATTAATAAACAGTGGCGGCTATGTTTTAAATTTAAACAGGGCGATGCCTACGATGTAGAGATCACCGATTACCACTAAATTAACTTATTTAACTTAAGGCAAAAGCCGCAACACAAAGGTACCAGCCGTCATGACTATTAAAATTGAAGAGCTACACAACATCGATTTCTCAGACGTTGCCGTTAAAGGCAGGCGCCTGCCCAACATCACGCCCGGTAAAATTTTGCGGCATGATTTCATGGAGCCACTTGGCCTCTCAGCCAGCGCGCTGGCCAATGCGATACACGTGCCCGCTAATCGGATCACCGCCATCTTAGACCCCAAGAAGCCACGCGCCGTGACCGCAGATACCGCACTACGCCTAGCTGCATACTTCGGTAACTCCGAAAAATTCTGGGTGAACCTTCAAAGTGATTACGATCTTGAAGAGGCTCGAAAAATTAACCAGGCAGACCTAAAGAAGATTAGCCCAATAGCCGCCTAAAAACTGACATTCGATAATGTAGGCCGGGGTAGCGGTTTTTGCGTCACCCGACAAGCATCGCGAAGCGATACAAAACCGCCACCTGACGCAGCCATCCTTTCTCATTGTCACAAAACTACGCACTGCCGCTTCATTCAGCGAGGAAACCAGCCCCTGATCCAGGAGTTCCTGGCTATTCGAGTAGATTTCAATAATTGAGCTGCTTCTCTTAAAATACAAATAGTAACGAATACGTTGCTTTCCAGTAAAAAGCATCACCGCACACCGAAAAGCAATTTATTACTTGCTTTCACTTACAGCATTTACATTGATGATGAAACTCAATAAAAGAGCTGCCCATGGATGAGGCGCACAAAGAAAGACTCATAGCACACTGGCTTAAGCTTCAAACTGGATTTCGGATAGATTAAAGAAGAAAGATACGATAAAATCTGGGATTCTTGAACGGCTACAACGATGATCAGCGAATGATAATAACGAAAAAAACAGAGGAATTGTCGTACCTAGCTAGTGTTGGTAGCGGGGGTAGGATTTGAACCTACGACCTTCGGGTTATGAGCCCGACGAGCTACCAAACTGCTCCACCCCGCACCTGCATTTACGACGAGGTGAATATTACCAGACCCCCTCCCCCCCAGCAAGAGAAAATCAAAATAAACTTAAATAAACTGATCATTTACGCAGGGGATGCCGCTAGAAATGGATCAGCATGGATATTCTTCAGCGATGCCCCAAGCAAAAAGGCCTTACGCTTCGAGTTGCTCACCATATCAGGATGACCGCAGAGAAAAACCTGCCATTTGGATAATGCAGGTTGCTTCGAAAATGCGACATCATTTGGGAATCCGAAAGAGAATCCCTTAGGCAAGTCACTCTCGTCACCCGTTGAAACACATGGATAATAGCTGAAATTATCATGCATTCTTTCAAGTTCACGTAACTCATCAACGTAATAAAGTAGCTCCGGCGTCACGCCACCATGACAAAGAATAATCGGCTTGTCAAAACCCTGAGTCAGTGCATCACGAATAATTCCCCATAGCGGCGCAAGTCCTGAGCCTGTGCCGACAGCTAACAGCCCGTCTTCATTTTCAGTTTTATGATAGAAGCATTCACCCATCGGCCCGGCTACCGATAATGGGTCACCGACCTGAACATCATCACACAACCAGTTACTCACCACCCCCTTCGGCACGCGCTTGACATGAAGCTCAAGCACACTTTCGCTATCAGGCAATGAAGCCAATGAATAACTTCGAATCAAGTCATCCTTAAAAAGATTAACAAACTGCCCTGCATGATATTTAAATGGCTCATCACAAGAAAGCCTTAATCGCAATATCTCATCATTTAAAAATGACTTCTCGGCAACCGTCAGCTGCTGCTTCTGTTTATGCGCATCGTCAAGCGCTACCACCTCAATATCACCCGCAGGCTTACAGACACAAGGCTTAAAATAACCCAGTGATTTTTGCGTCTCTTTGAGATCTTCCTGGGCATTCGACGGGATAGCACCTTTCGTTGCCTGCATGGTACAAGACTGACAAGCACCACTTTCACATGAATACGGCGCGCGCACATCATTTCTCAACAGGCAACGCAACACCGTTTCATCGCCTAACCGCTCATACGAGCGACCCTGGTAGACGACTTTTGTCATATATATTTACCTTGCATTAACTCAATAAAGGCTACTTACCCAATACATCATTGCGAGTACTTTCCGCAATCGCCGCCGCCTCACCAATCAAATCATCCGCCACACCTAGCTCTTTCAAGGTAGCCCCGAGATGCTCCATTACCGTATCAAAATGAGAATCATTTAATCCTTTCTCAACCAGATGAGCATGCCCTTTTCGCATATCTTCACCCGTATAATTATTGGGGCCACCTAGCGCCATGGTCAAGAAAGCTTTCTGTTTAGCCGCCTGCTTGTCCATGTCGGTGCCTTCAAAAAAGCCGTTAATCCGGTCGTCAGCCAGCACTTTACGGTAAAAGAGATCAATCGCCGCATTGACTGCCGCATCACCACCTATCTTCTCATAAACACTTTGACTCATAACACTGATCCTCCAAGTAACCTAAACATATAAAATTATGACAGAACCAAACAAGATGCATCCTGTATTCCACTATTGAATACGTAGTTGCATCACGAATGCAACTTATGATTCAATGCGAAATTGCAACCATTCCACCGCCATGCATAAAACGATACCTAAGAGACTGTCGGACTTAGGTGATCATAGCGAGGGAAAGCGATTTTGGATCCATTTATTTGATCGTTTGAGGCGCATATTGAGTATATTCAACGAAAAGGATCGGGGAAATGGGCCGGAATGGTTTTTCCGCAGTAGATTCATCCTAAGTCCGACAGCCTCCTAGCTATGTACTAACAATTCAACGGCATCTTCTCTGTATTCATAAATATCGTCACAAGTAAGACCTAATTCAATCAAGATATGACGATTATATTGCGCCCACCGCTCAACTTTATCCCCTTCAACGTTAAGTGATACAGAGGTATCAGCAAGCATTGCAATAAAATCAGCAAGCACCAGTGTTGAGGTCAAAGTACGTGCAGCGTCGTCACTGATATGATCAAGAGAAGTCTCATGATGGTGGCGAATCGCAAGCGCCACCACATCAGGCAACTTCCAGTTTTTGGCAACCATATAGCCCACCACTGCATGGTTAGTACTGTAGCGTAACTCTTCCATCGCAATCACATCCTTCCCGCCGCCTAAACAGGGAAATGCAATCTCCTCATAATCAGGAAACCGATTTAACATTAAAGGCACGGCGCAATCATGAAAAAGCCCTACCATATAAGCCAGATCAGCTGAAATCATTCTACTGCTTAGTGCGATCATTTCACACAGTCGCGCCATCAACAACGTATGCTCCCAAAACCGTTCATTTAACTCGCCATCGACCTTGATCGCCTCACGTATTACAGATGAAAGCACTATATTATTAAAATTATTCAACCCGAGTAGAGATAGCGCTTGAGCGATTGATGTTACAGTACGAGACAAGCCATAAAACGGAGAATTAATCAGCTTAATAATCTTTGCTGAGAGCGCGATATCTTTGGCAACGGCCGCTGATATTTGGGAAAAATCAGGCTCAACACTGGCCATTTCTCGCTGCAAATCAATCACGACCTGCGGCTGAGCAGGAATTGAAATGGTCGCAATCAATTTCTCAGCCTCTAATGCAGCTGTGTTCATTACAACTCCCCATACAGTCATCGCTTCATAATTTTACATATATCGTATTATTGAGCGCATCATTTACATACATTTTAAATGACCGTTTCTCAAAAGCTAAAAAAAGAGCGCCGATTTGGCGCTCAAATATCGAGGGAGAGAAAAAAGTAAACAAGCGAAGGGGCTTTTTCACATCTTCAATTGTTGTAGTGCATTAAATGCACCAGATTTATAATGTACATTACAAACAATGGCTTAAAAAATTCCCTCTGTGTTGTCGTCAAAAATTAGATGTCAATATGCTCAAACTCAGCAATTTTTGAGCATCAGCGTCAAATCCGCCTCCCCAATCAACCATAAATGACGATAAAACCTAATAAATCAATTAAACGAGAGGCTTCAGATGAAGATATTCCTGAAATTACTAATGGCACTGGTTGTGTTGGCGGTGATCGCACCGTTTTATCTAAAAAACCAACAAGGTGTGCCGCTGATATCGATCAATGATATTAAGATGCCCAGCCTGAGCACTCCCGCCATTCCAGACGGCGTGAAATCTGCCGTCGCAGCAATATCAAGCAACATCCCGACATCCGAGAGGATGGCTAATGCGCAGGAAAAGGCCCAGATTAAGGTTCACAAATGGCGCGACAAAGATGGCGTGTGGCATTTCTCTAACATCGATACATCACGCCCGGGAATCAATAGCACCGTGGTGTTACTCAATCCAGGGAAAAACACCTTTACACCAAGCCCAACCCAACAACCCCAACGAGAGACCACCAGCATGAAAACCACTCAGGTCGAGAATATTACACCCAACATATTCCTCCCCTTAACTCACGGTAAGGCCGCCATGGATCAAGCCAAGCAGGTACAGAAACGACTCGAACAGCGCAGCCAAATGCAGCAACAGATGATGCCTTAAGACAGCCACGCTTGCATAACACAAGAATAATTTGCTCTAATCAAGGATCCTTCATACTGTCTGACAAAAAAACACTCGCTCTCTTGCATTATGTTTTTATTTAAGAAAATCACTGCCGCACTATTAGCGCCACTACCACTGTGCCTGATAGCAATACTGCTTGGGCTATTATTACTCTTGTTCACGCAAAAAAAGAGAACTGGCAATACCCTTATTCTCGTCGGCATCACATTATTAACACTTGTCAGCCTGGACCCAGTCAGCAATTCATTACTGGCATCTCTCGAAAACCAATATGCCAGCCATATACAGCAGCCAACCACTAACGACAATCATGTGGAATTTATCGTTGTGCTCGGAGGCGGGCATGTTACCGATCCCACCATTTCAATCACTAGCCAGGCCAACACCTCAACACTCACCCGGGTAACAGAAGGCGTCAGGCTGCTTAAAATATACCCCGGTAGTAAGTTAGTGCTCTCTGGCGGCAGTGTCTTCAGCCCCGCCCCAGAAGCAGAAACGATGCACGCCCTCGCAAACATCATGGGGGTCACAGAAAACAACCTGATTCTTGAGCGCCTATCAAAAGACACAAAAGATCAGGCGGTTAATATAAAAGCAATCGTAAAAGACAATCATTTTATCCTGGTCACATCGGCATCCCATATGCCACGCGCGATGGCACTGTTTGCAGTCCAGGGACTATCACCCACCCCCGCACCCACCAACCATAACGCTAGAAAAATTATCACACCAGGCCCTGGCTATTACTTTCCCAATGCAACCGCACTGCGTCACTCAGAAATGTTTATTCATGAGCACCTCGGTATATTGTGGGCCAGACTACGAGGGCAAATTTAATCAAAGCGGCTAATGTTCATACCAACCCGCTCTATCTCGTTATAGATCAAGGCGGGCATGCAAGTCGCGCCTTTGTCTTTAACCACGGCGGTGAAACCCTTGCTCAAGGTACCACTCCCATAGCGGCCCAGATAAATGCCAGTACAAACGGACATATTGAATACAATGCCGCGTCACTGCTAGAATCAATCCAGAAAGCGATTCATCAAGCAGTCACATCACCGAATGTTAATCTAAGCGATATTGTGGCTGCAGGCATGGCGACGCAACGTTCAAATATCGCCTGTTGGGATCGAATCACAGGTCAAGCACTCTCCCCCATCATTAGCTGGCAAGATAGACGCACCGCTAGCTGGATTGAAGCATTCAAGCCTCACGAAGAACAGATTCATCAAGCAACCGGACTATTATTATCACCCCATTACGGCGTCGGGAAACTTCAATGGTGCTATCAAAACTTACCTGCTGTTGCTCAAGCTCAGCAACAGAAACGCCTCTGCTGGGGACCGATGACGAGCTTTTTATTACATCAGTTACTCGATGAAAAACCCTGCCTAATTGATCACGTCAACGCCTCCCGCACACTACTCTGGAATATCAAAACGCTCGACTGGGACCCATCGTTAATACAGCTATTTGGACTCCCCAACAATCCACTGCCGACATGCGTACCGAATCGATACGCATTTGGCACGTTAACGATCGAGGGCCACCCAATCCCCATGACCACTGTCATGGGTGATCAATCGGCATCACTGTTTGCGTGGCAACAACTACAGCAGGATGCGCTCTACATTAACATCGGCACCGGAGGCTTTATTCAACGAGTCGTTAATAACAAAGAGATCATTAAACCCAAGTTACTCACCAGTCTGTTAATAAGTGAAAAAGGGCAATCGCACTATGCACTCGAGGGCACTGTCAACGGTGCGGGAAGCGCGCTTAGCTGGATTGAGCAACAACTCAAACCAGCCAAACTCTACCAACAACTGCCCCGCTGGCTGGACAATAGAGCGTGCCCATTGCTATTTCTAAATGGAATTTCAGGCATCGGCTCACCTTACTGGCAGGCAGACTTCGAATCTCGTTTTATCGGGTCAGGCAGTGACCAACAAAAAATTGTTGCCGTTGTCGAAAGCATCGTCTTTCTCCTGCAGGTCAATATCGAACAGCTACAGTGCCAACCTGTTGCTAGTAAAATATTGCTCAGCGGTGGCCTTGCACAATTAGACGGCCTGTGCCAACGCATCGCAGATCTCAGTGGCCTGGTGGTTGAACGCATGCCTGACAGTGAGGCAACGGCCAGCGGAGTCGCATGGCTGCTCGCAAACGCAGATACAGGCATTTTTGGTGGTACCGCTTCATCGCTTCAGCGCTCATTGACTGCGTTCACACCGAGTCACAACCCGCCCTTGACACAACGCTACCAACGCTGGCAGATCGCACTGCAAAAAGCGCTGAACATGCCATAAAAAATAGCGCTACTATCACTCATAATAGATTATAGTCAGATACCTAATGATGAATTAAACCATGAAGATACCTAAACTCGTTGCGCACCGTGGCCATGCGTCACAATACCCTGAGAATACGTTACCCGCTATCGAGTCCGCACTAAAGGCAGGTGCCTGCTATGTAGAGGTCGACATTCAGCTCACCACCGATGGCATCCCGGTACTCTTTCATGATGATGACATGCAGCGCATCACGGGTATCACACAAAACATCACTGAACTCACTGCCCATCAATTAACCCAATACTCAGCCGCTGAGAAAACACGTTTCGGCAAAAAATTCTCAGACACTCCAATCCCTACACTGGCTGAATTACTTTCACTATTACGTGCATGGCCTGAACGTAAAGCCTTTATTGAAATAAAAGATGAAAGCACAAAACGTTTCGGTACTGAGTGGGTCGTCAAAAAAATAATGGCGCAGATTTCTCCACTCGGCCCACAATGCATCCCCATCTCATACGAAGTAGCCGCCCTACAGCTCGCGCGTGCTTTGGGCGCTAAAAAAATAGGCTGGGTTGCGGCAAAGTGGGATGAAGCATCACATCAAATCGCCAACCAGCTCATACCAGACTACCTATTTACTAACCATACCCGCCTGCCTGAAAACCAGCGTGATATCTGGCGCGGCCCATGGCAATGGGCACTCTATGAAGTAACCGATCCTGCACTCGCCCTCACACTTGCGGCAAAAGGGATTGATATGATCGAAACAATGGCGATTGAAGAGATGTTATCTCACCTGCTACTTAAACAAAATGCGTGTCACAATGGGCAATAAATATTATGACGTCATCATCATTGGCGGTGGTATTCATGGCGTTGGTGTTGCACAGGCAGCAACCGCTGCCGGTCACTCTGCACTACTGCTAGAGCAAGACACACTCGCCTGCGGCACCTCTAGTCGCTCCAGCAAATTAATCCATGGTGGCCTGCGTTATCTTGAAGGAATGCAACTCTCACTCGTACGGGAGTGCCTACGCGAACGCGCCCTACTCTTAAAAAATGCCCCTTCGCTGGTAAAACTACAGCCATTCCATATTCCGATTTACCAAGACACCCGTCGCCGTCCGTGGCTTATTCGCAGCGGCCTGTTGCTTTACTCACTGCTCGGAGGCTTTAATCGCGCCAGCCTTTTTTCCTCTTTAAACAAAGATAAATGGAATGATCTAGATGGCCTTGACACTATCGGGCTTGAAGCGGTCTTTCGCTATTATGACGCACAGACGGATGATGCGGCACTCACTCGAGCAGTAATGCACTCAGCACAATCTCTCGGCGCTGAACTTGAAACAAATGCCCCGTTCATCGCCGGCGAACTCCACCCTGATGGCGCGCTGCTTCAATACCAAAAAAACGGCAAGGTTACCGCCTGTGAAGCACGCACTGTCGTCAACGCCGCAGGCCCCTGGGCCAACCACGTACTTGCAAAAATCACCCCACAACAGCCGCCACATCCCATTGATCTAGTACAGGGGACACACATAGTGATTGAAGGAACATTAAAAAAAGGCATCTACTATATGGAGGCCGCCAGCGACCGACGCGCTGTATTCGCCATGCCGTGGCAAGGCAAGACACTTGTCGGTACCACCGAGACGGCGTTCGACTCCAACACTAACCCCGCAAGCGTTGCACCACTAGAAGAAGAAGTTCAGTACCTAATGAAGACAATCGCCAGCTATTTCCCCGAATACCGTAATCGACAAGAAACCTCTATTCATAGCGCATTTGCAGGACTACGCGTGCTACCGGGCGCAATTAACAATCACAACTCCCCATTTGCTCGCCCTCGTGAAACGATTTTACAAACTGATCGTCATCAATCACCACGCCTACTCACTATTTATGGTGGTAAACTCACCGCCTATCGCGCAACGGCTGAAAAATGCATCAAACAACTCCACTCGAGCCTGCCTAAACGCAAAGCCATCGCCAACACTCGTAAACTAACACTTCAGGCGCCTTAACAACCAACACCAAAATCATTTTTGAAATACACCTACGAAACACCCACCACAAAATCCCACAGCACTATTTTTTCAGTTAAGATGGGTAACAGATAAAATTTGAACTACATTACTGACACGAATTAAACAACGAAACCATCTAGTGAATACTCGTAAGCACCAGCCAAACCACTCTCTCCTGAGAACGAAATTTTATTCGTCACTATTGCTCATAATAGTGATGTTAGGCGGGTGTGCTATGGTTGAAAAACCGCTAACGCCAACACCATCAAGCACCCCGATTATTGCCCCTACCGCAGAGTTACCGCCGCAGGTCATCTCTGAAGCGCAGCCCATCATGATCAAGGCGGCAGAAGAAAAACGGCTCAACGTCGCGGCCATCATCAGCCAAGACATAGAAAACCACCATATTATTTACCATAAAATTAAAAAGCTGATCAATGATAAAAAAGGCACCATCAAACCTTTTTACCTCTATCGACAAAATGTATCCGAGATCATTGAACAGATTAAAACAGCTCAACACCAGCAAGTGGTTGCAATCGGACTGGCGGCAGCAAAATCAGCGGCCCAACTGATTCAGATCCCTGTAATTTTTTGCCAGGTGTACAACTATCAGGATCACGGTTTGGTAAATGAATACATAAAAGGCGTCAGCCTAATCCCTTCAGTCAACCAACAGTTGCTGATATGGAAGGCCATTCTTCCCGACCTCAAACAAGTCGGTGTTATCACTGGCAGCGGAAAACAGCCATTCATTGAAAGTACCATTAAAAATGCGCTCGCGCACAACATCGCCATTACCAGTCGTACGGTCAGTAATGACAAAGAGATGTGGGCAGAGTTTCGACGCCTGACACCTCAAGTAGATGCCTTCTGGCTACTACCAGACAATCGAATTCTAAGTAAGCGTACACTGCGCAATATCATTAACTATAGCTCAAAACATGAGACACCATTATTCACCATCAATGGTCTCTTACTGCCAGCCGGTGCCGTCATCTCAAGCACTCAAATTGGCGATGATATCGCTGGGAAAGTGGTCTCTCGACTGCTTTCAATCAAACCAGATAATACCGTCCCCGGCAGCGATGTCGAGGCACTCTCGCTTGCGCATGCCTTTGTCAATACGCAGGCCACAAAACGATTAAACCTAACCATTCCCGCAAAAAATATAACACTTAACTTTGAAAGGTGGCCCTCTCCCGAGGTTAACGCTACACTGGCACAATAAACACAGCCCATTCTAGTCACTAAAATTCAATCAAAGAGCGAGACAATTCACTGTCATAATCAGCCCACTAAGCAATGATGAAAAATAAAAGCAAAAAACGTACTCTGGTCGGTGACATCATGATGATTCACATAACCTATGCGATTATCGTCTATTTAGCTGCCGCTTCATGCCTATGGTTAATGACCGACTGGATTGTCGAAAATAACCTCGAACAATGGGCGGCACGTTGGACACAAGAGCTCAATGAGCTGGGCACACCACTTTATGAAGTGGACTCAACATCCAATCGTTTTATTCACATTGAAGACTACATCGAGAAATTCCCTGAAATTGCTTACGTTAACTACTATTCCCTGAGTGGCGCATTAATTTTTAGTGAAGGCCATGCTCATGCCAGCCAACGCCTAAGCCTGAACACACAACAACTGGCAAAACTAAGCAATACGCAAGGCACTCATAAACCTCAAATTATCGAACAAGAACTAAAAGACTCTCCCTATGTTAAGACCTATACGCCAATTTGGATCGAATCCATTCCAGGCGATGGCCTATTAGACTTTAATCTCGCAGACGAGTCTGTAGATGACATTACACTAGCCGGCTATGTTGAACTCGGCCTTGATTTTAGCCCCTATGAAAAACAGTTCATTAGCAACCTCATTAGCGGCAGCCTGATCATTCTGGTCATACTTTTAATCATTCTGGCTATTAGCAAGCAGACGATTAAGCGTGCAGTGAAACCGCTTGAACAACTGAACAAACCTCTCCAGAGCCTGGCAGAAGGTAATACCGACATCTACGTACAGCCTTCTAAGCACCAGGAAATAGATGCCATCAGCCGCGCACTAAACACCACTATCAGTGCCCTGCGTGAACGCGACGCCACCCTGCTTCGCCTTGCCAACCATGACTCGCTCACCGGACTTTATAACCGCAATTATTTCTCAGAAAAGCTAGAACAACTGGCAGCAACAAACAGCACTAGCGCCCTACTTTTTATTGACCTGGATCATTTCAAATACGTTAATGACACCCTTGGCCATGAAGCGGGTGATCGTATGCTGGTACAGGCCGCTCGCTGGTTTAGGCACAGACTGAGAGAGTGCGACATACTATGCCGTTTCGGTGGCGATGAATTCACCATTTTGATTGAAAGCACCACTCAGGAGAGAGTCATTCAACTAGCCAACAAACTCATCACGACCATGAGTGAGCAGTTGATTTTCATCGACAACAATCAGCACTTTCAGGTCAGCTGCAGCATCGGTATCACGATGATCGATTCAGACCTCTATACACCCGATGAATTTTTATCTCAGGCGGATCTCGCATGCCACGAAGCCAAAAGGGGCGGTCGTAATCGCTTCTATTTCTACGAAAAGCTTAAAAATGAAACCGGTAAAATGGAAGAAGATATCGGCTGGTCTCGCCGTATCGAAACAGCCCTCAAAGAGGATCTGTTCATTCTAGAGTATCAACCGATTATCAACATGCATACGGGTAACTGCGACATCTATGAAGTACTGCTACGCATGCCAGGCAAGGGAGACAAGCTAATACCACCATCTGCATTCTTGCCCGCAGCACAGCGTTTTGGGTTGATGGTAGACATTGACCACTGGGTAATCCAGCATGCTCTTAAAGCCCTCTCAATCCAACGGCAGTCTAATCCGGCCATTAAGTTTGCAATCAATTTATCAGGTCACGTTTTTGAAGAGGTCAATCTCGTCAAGATAGTTCAAGATAATATTGAACGCTACAATATCCCACCCGACGCACTGATCTTTGAAGTCACCGAACAGGTCGCGGTACAACATATCGCCGAGGCCAATCTACTAATCAAAAAACTGATCGCGCTCGGCTGTGAATTTGCCCTGGATGATTTCGGCTCTGGTTTTAGCTCCTTTAACTACTTAAAACACCTGCCGATTCACTACATCAAGATTGATGGCAACTTCATTGAGAACATGACCAATGATAAAACTGACCAGGCAATGGTTCAATCAATGATTCAAATCGCCAAGACGATTGGGAAATTCACTATCGCAGAATATGTGCTAGATGAGGCCACCATGACACTACTCAAGAAACTCGGCATCGACTATGCACAAGGCCATTATATAGGTAAGCCACAGCAAAAAATCGCCTAAGAGGAGTGCCTATTCTCAGCGCCGACCCGCCACAGCGTCTCTGCCGACAAGGTAAATGACTGTCCAAAACCCGCTACGAATTTCACTTCATCAATCCTAAATTTAAACAATAAAAAGTCTGCAAAACTAAAGCGTTGCAGGGCACTTGGTAATACCTTAACATATTGATCCCGCGCAGCCTGGTATGCATCAGTGTTACGAGTGATGAGCGTTACGCAACCGTCTAGCATCACCCGCGCCAAGGTTTGCGGATCACCATCCCCCGTATCCACCTCACTAATCGAAAGTGATCCCTGTGGATTGGCGAGCAAGTGAGTGGTGTGCTTAGCCAAACGGCTAATGTGTACTAACAGAGCGCCTTCACCATCAGCCACATAAGCCACATAGGATGAAAGTGGCTTGCCATCATTAACCGTCGCTAATGCCGCCCAGCGGTTAGTAAAAACGAGCCGTGCCAATTGAGCCTCCTGTACGGTATCCATCCACCGCTACCGAGCTAACCTGGTGGCCACTGCATGTCTCGCCCCGCCAACATATGAAGGTGGATGTGATAGACCGTTTGCCCGCCATCCTGGTTACAGTTCATCACCGTGCGATAGCCACTCTCAGCCACCCCCGCCTGCTTAGCAATCTCTTTTACTGCCAGATACATCTTTCCCAACAGAGGCGCATGCCACGCATCAAGGTCGTTCAGTGTTGAGATATGTTCTTTTGGAATCACCAGTACATGGTGCGGCGCCTGGGGGCTAATATCACGGAAAGCCAGCACATCATCGTCTTCATACACCTTATCCGGTGCAATCTCTCCACTGATCATTTTACAAAATAGACATTCACTCATTACTCACTCCTTCAAGGAAATTTACTCATGCTACAATCACGGTACTCATTACATCACAACATCATACATAACGTTGCAGTATCAACCCAATAGTATCCCTTTATGATTGATAAGCACCTTATTGTAGCAACCCTATTACTCGCTACTATTGCGCCTAGCGCCTATGGCGAGCAACTGCCTCGCTGGGAGCTTGGCATCGGTGTCGGCGGACTAAACCTCCCTTACTATCGTGGCTCAGATATCTATCGCAATTATGCCGCGCCATATCCATACATTACTTATCGTGGCGAGTACCTTAATATTGACCGAGGTGGCATTCAAGGACGTCTATTTAAAACAGACCGGGTAAAACTTAATATTAGTTTATCCGCGGGTATTCCAGTCTCCAGTGATGGGGATAGCCCTCGCGCAGGCATGCCAGACCTCGACCCGACCGTTGAACTCGGCCCCTCACTTGAATTCAATTTGTGGCAACCGAGCCACAAACGTCAATCACTATGGCTTAAGCTACCCGTACGCTCTGCTCACTCAATCGGTGGCGATGGCCTCTTCAAACATCGCGGCTGGACTTTCTCGCCCTTCTTGGAATACACCGCAGAAAGCCTCGAACGTGATGACTGGAAGGTAAGCCTCTCAATCGGCCCACTCTATGCAGACCGTGATTACCATAACTATTTTTATGAGGTTCATCCGACATATATCACCGCTTCTCGCAGTGAATACCGTGCAAGCAGCGGCTACAGTGGCGCACGTACCACATTAACGATTAGAAAACACCTCACTGACAAAACCCAACTCGGTGCATTTGCACGCTTTGACACCCTTAAAAATAGTGCCTTTGAAGAGAGCCCGCTGGTCTCGACAAAAAATTACCGAGCATTAGGCATCGCACTGATCTGGATGCTATCTCAATCCGATGAGATGGTTCACGTTCCATAAGAATAAGATGGGACGTTAGTTAGATTGACTGTAAAGCAGGAAAACAGACAGGAAAACAGACATCCATTTTTAAAACTTATTTTAAACTACAAGATTAATACCTGTCGATTTAATTTAGTGGCATTACTGCGAAATGATCACGCTTCTATTGAAAACAACCATCTATCAACCTGGTTTCACCCTACCTTCAGAAACCCGTCCATCAGCAATGCTCAATAGGACATTGATCATGCTTTACCTTAAGTCGCTGTGTGTTGCGTTACGGGCAATAAGTTTCACAGCCGGGGATACCGTTGATAGCCGAGTGATCGGCAGACTTGTTTGAGTTTGTACGCAGTGCCAACAAATGATTTGAATTTACTTTCAGAGACCTTTGCACGAGTCTATTTTCCGCTCCAGCCGCGTTATAAATGATCTCAAAATACTCATTTACTTCGTGTAAACTCCATTTTTTCGGTCATTTATACCTTGCTGGAACGAAAACTAGTTCTCGTGCAAAGGTCTCTTTCAAAGTGATTAATCAGATAGACCCAGTATTTTGCTTCAATGTTTAGATGCTGAAGGATGGGGGATAGTGCCGGGTCGATGAAGCCTTTTTTGTCTTCTCTAATAATACGACCGCTGAGGTCAACCAGCTCTATGTAGCCGGTTAGTTTAAAGGGGAACCCTTTGGGCATTGCTTCACCTCGGTTGCCTGCGAAAGGCATCAGTGTTTTATTCTGTTGTTGTCGGTGGTTGGGCTTATGTGCTGTTTGTGCCTGGTGAATGCGTTTTTTAATGCTGGTGTGGGCGGATGTTTCGGGTTTGTTGCCATTTTTGCACGGACTGGGTTTAGGTCTACATATGCCATGCAGGCAATTAGGGCAGCGTCTCCGCGAGAATGGAGCGGGATACCCAATCGAGCAGTGCCTGGGATTTAAAGCGCCCTTCCCAGAAGCGCCCGCTGCATTCGTCTTCTGCATTGGGGCCTGGCGTGCAATCCCTTCATTGAGTACACGCAAACCAGCTGATATCCATTAGGCGAGCACGCCATTTCTCTACGCATTCTCTGATTTTTCCCTGAGGCATCCGTCGTTTGCAGCCGGTTTTTCCCAGTCGAGCAACTGCCCCGGCATTTTTTACCTGGACGCGCTTTTTGGCTTAACTGGGCGGCAGTCATGTTGACCTTTTTCGCCTATTTAGTGGCCTGAGTCAAGCAGGCGATGGGATGATGAGAACACGATAAATGGAGAGTTTTTCTTTTTGAATACCTCTGATTCAAGGTAAAGTAGCCGATAATGTAATATAATGTGTACATCTGAATACAACGAGGTAGACCATGAGCCAATCCACCACCATGACCATCCGCCTGGAACCCGAGCTTAAGTCCCGCCTGGACAAGCTGGCGGCGGCCACTCATCGCAGCAAGTCGTTTCTGGCTTCTGAGGCTGTCCGGGAGTTTATTGAACTCAACGAGTGGCAGGTTCAGGAGATCAAAGCCGCTCTCAAAGAAGCTGACGAGGGGGATTTCGCCAGCCCGGAGGAAGAAGCGGCTGTATTCAACAAGTGGGGTGTCAATGCAGATTAAATGGCTGCATAAGGCATTAAAAAACCTAGATGATGAAGCAAAGTATATTGCTCAGGATGCCCCCCTGGCCGCCCAACTTGTGGTGCAACGGATTGTTCAGGCCGTCTCTTTATTGAGCGATAACCCATCGTTTGGTCACCCGGGGCGATTACCGGGCACTCATGAGCTAGTGATTCCCAATACCCGTTATATAGTTCCTTACCGCGTTCGTCCTCGCTTGCAACGCATCGAGATTCTTCGTGTCTTTCACGCCTCACGTAAACCACCTGAACGCTGGTAGTCATTTTTAGCTAAATAGTGCCCGCACGAAAACGAGTTAACCTCATAATTTAATGAAGAAAACCACTCCAATAATCACCCGAAGAAAGTTATAATGAAGTGCGCTTTCAGCTGAAACCCCGCAGAAAGCAGCTATCTTTCAGATTTTTCATAAAACTTCGAGGATTTATGAGATGCATCGTGTGAAAAATCCACCACTTCATTTTGTCGAAGTCAATATTGCCGAGATCGAATTCGATGCTCGTTCTCGTGATGATATTCCTGCCGTTCTCAAAGGGCTGCAGTATATTTACACCTTTGATGCAGCACGGAAGAAGGTGTTTAGTACACTGGCTGCGACTCTTGGTCCATCAGTGAGTACCGAAATGGATCGCCCTGGTATGGCGTTGTGGGAGATTTTTGTATTAGCGACATTGAAGCTTGGTTTAAACTGTGATTTCGACTGACTGCAAGAGCTAGTGAATCATCATAATACAGTCCGTCACGACGTAAGGCGCCATGTTCACTAAATGTTAGGTCATTCAGTCTGGGAAGGTACCGCTACCTACAAGCTTCAAACCATCATTGATAATGTTTCAAAACTGAAACCTTCCGTGCTAGCGGACATCAATCAAGTGATTGTAGAATCTGGTCATGAAGTCGCAAAAAAAAAGCCTGGAGAAACATGACGAACGCGCTGTGACTCCTTGATGGTGGAAACTGATGTGCACTACCCAACAGATATCAACTTATTGTGGGACGCGATGCGTAAGGTGATCGAACCAATAGGGAAAGCATGTGAAAACGAAAGCTTAAGCGACTGGCGACAACATCGCTTTAATTTGAAACAGCTCGAAGCGAAGCCGTTCATCAAGCTTACCGAAACTACTGGTTAGAAGCTGAGCCTCTAATAGAAAAAATTGATCACACCATAATGAAGTTAGCTCGCTTGGGTAAGGTGTTCGAGGTAGAGAAAATAGAGCACTATATAAAGCATGCAGAGCGTCAAGTAGAGCAAATTGATCGGCGTGTATTAAAGGGGGAAATCATCCCTCATAGCGAAAAAGTGTTTTCTATTTTTATTGTGCAGAAGCATATACACTACTTGTATATTCCGTCAAGGGGTTTTCAGGAATCATGCAAAACCGGGCTTACAATCAAGGGCATCATGTCACTCAAGGGAGTATGACGATGCCCAAACAAAACATTGAGGCGCTTACCGATTTCGGTAAACGCCTGATGACGCTCCGTAAGACGACTGGCTATACACAGGTGGAGCTGGCCAAAGAGCTGGGGGTGACCCAGCGGATGATCTCTTATTACAAAGGCCATTCGGAGTACCCACCCTCTTCACTCTTGCCGTCACTGGCTGAGCTGCTCGGTGTGTCCACGGATGAGCTGTTAGGGGTGAAGGCGGTGAAGCGCTCAAAGAAGCCGGATACCCGGCTCCAGCGACGGATGCAGCAGATTGAGAAGATGCCGACGCGGGAACGGCGTCAGATCATGCCGTTACTGGATACGTTTATTGAACGGGAGCAGTTGAAGCAGCGGTAAGGTAATAACAAGGCACTGACCCTCGGTGCGTCAACACCACAGGGCCAGCTAATCACAACAACCTATTACGGAGGTTATTATGACTCAGCAGCATTCTACGTCAGGACGGCGGGCAACTAAAGGTAAGAACTATGCACACAGGCTCAAGGTGCGTCAAAAACAAGACAAAAACAAGACAAAAACAAGACATCCATTTTAAAAACTTATTTTAAGCTACAAGATTAATACCTGTCGATTTAATTTAGTGGGATTTCGGTGAAACGTTCATGCTTTTATTGAACGAAGCCTTCTATCGAGCGAATTCCACCCTGTTTTCTGAAACCCACCCATTAGCATCCATCAACATCACATAGATGATGCTTTACATTAATCCGTTACGTGTTGAGTTACGGGAAGTAAGTTTCACACTCCCGTATGCCAGGAACCCGTTGATAACCGAGTGACCGGCAGACTTGTTTGAGTTTGTATGCGGTGCCCACAAATGATTTAAATTTGCTTTCAAAGTTATTAATCAGATAGACCCAATGTTTTGCTTCGATATTTAGACGCTGAAGAATGGGGGATAGTGCAGGGTCAATGAAGCCTTTTTTGTCTTCTCTGATAATACGACCACTGAGGTCAACGAGTTCTATGTAGTCGGTTAGTTTAAAGGGGATCCCTTTAGGCATTGTTTCACGTGGGTTGCCTGCGAAGGGCATCAGTGTTTTGATCTGTTGTTGTGGGTGGTTGGGGTTATGTGTTGTTTGCGCCTTGTCAATGCGTTTTTTGATGCTGGTGTGTGCGGATGTTTCTGGTTTATTGGCCATCTTTGCACGGACTGGGTTGAGGTCTACATATGCCATGCAGGCAATTAGGGCAGCTTCGTCGAGCAGTGCCTGGGATTTAAANCGCCCTTCCCAGAAGCGCCCGGTGCATTCGTCTTCTGCATTGGCCTNNCCAGAAGCGCCCGGTGCATTCGTCTTCTGCATTGGCCTGGCGTGCAATGCCTTCATTGAGTACACGCATGAACCAGCTGATATCCATTAGGCGAGCACGCCATTCCTCAACGCATTCACTGAGGGCGGTGGATTCTGCCGCACTGAGTCTTTCACCAAGCTGATAACGCTGTGAGAGCAGGTTGCCGGTAAAGAGTTGGTGCCATTGTTCGATCACTTCTTGCGCTGTCCACTCACTCGCAAGCGTTTGATCTATGTGTAAAATCACATGGTAGTGATTGGACATGACCGCATAGCCGCAAAGATCAATGGCAAAGATTCCAGCGAGTTCATGCAGGCGGTCTTCTACCCATTTGCGGCGGTGTTCAAAGCTGCGTGATGAGGCTGAGTCTTTGCCGCATAAAAAGGCACGACGAACGCAGCGGGAGACACAGTGGTAATAGGGGGTGCTCGCCAGTGAAACCTGAG
>NVTY02000019.1 GCA_002401765.2 Thiotrichaceae bacterium | reverse complement strand
CTCTTCGATCCATTGGCGTCGGTGTTCAAAGCTGCGTGAGGTGGCTGCGTCTTTTCCGCATAAAAAAGCACGGCGTACGCAACGCGAGACACAATGGTAATAGGGGGTGCTCGCCAGTGAAACCTGAGATTTTCGTGGTTTGGGCATCGGTCAACTCCTTTGACTCAATGTTTAATTTAAACGCTAGAAGCAAAAAATATATCTATTTACTGATATTGTCAATTTATTATTTTGGCTGTCCTGTTTGTTTTCTCAAATACAGATGGCGGAGGCCCTTGGGGTCTCTCAACAGACGATCACTTCCTATGAGGTGGCACGACGACGCATTCCGGTATCGGCACTGCCGGTGCTGGCCAGGCTGCTGGCGATCTCTGTGGATGAACTGCTGGGGGAGCCTGCCAGAAAGACGAACGGTAAACGGGGGCCAACGCCGAAGCTGCAACAGCAGATGGAACGGGTCAGCTTGCTACCCCGCGCTAAACAGAAGTTTGTGAGCGATATGATCGATACGGTAATACAACAGGCTTCATAAATTAAGGCGCTGACCGAGGGTGCTCTAACACCCCAGGCCAGCTAATCACAACAACCTAAGTGGAGGTTATTATGACTAAGCAGCATTCTACGTCAGGACGGCGGGCAACTAAAGGTAAGAACCATACACGCAGGCTCAAGGTGCGTAAGGGATACTACGCCCGCATCATTAAAGACCGGCATCACATCGCGTTTAATCACACGGTCTTCTCACCAGTACCGTGGATTAATATTCAGGGGCAGTGGTTAGAAGCGGCGGGCTTTGAGATCAATGCACCGATCAAGGTTGAGGTCTCGCTGGGGAGGTTGGTTTTGACCACTGCATAACAGACAGCAAAAGGCCCAGCTGATTTGCTGGGCCTTTTAAATACAGTAGTGTTCAAAGCCATAAGCATTGCGCCCCCGGATTACCTTTCTTATTATGGTTGCCCTGTTAGCTCATTACGATTTTTTTTCGTCTAATTGTTATTGTTAATTCAATTAATGCATACATAAGTGCAGCACAAGATATAGACAAGATATCACTAAATCCAAGATACAAAGATACTTTAAAAAACTCTCTTGCCAGATCAAGAGTAAAATGTAAAAGACCGAACACTGAAAAAAATATAAGTATAAAATACCTCAGCGGATAAGCCTCTCCATACTCTTGTAATATTTCTTTAGGTACTTTCATCCTAGAATTTTTCATTTCACTTAATCACATGGTTTCTTATCTAGTAAATCTGGAATCGGAAATAATAACTCTATAACACTCTGTATTTCACGACCAAATTCATTATGAATTTGACTACCAATAAACCAACCAACTCCACCAGCCGCTGTTAACGCACCCCCAGTAACTAAACCACTAGCTCCTATAAATGAGCCAAATCCAGCTACTACTCCTCCAGCCATAGCAGCACCAAGTCCAGCATCTCCTGCAAAACTACTAGAACTGCCAGGAGCATATACTCCTCCTGCACTAGCGCGACCTGAATAACTATATGGGCCAGCGTCAGTTTTTAAACCAGAAGGATCAATCCAATTGAGCGGATCGTTGAACACATACCCATAAAGATTAGCATCCCCACCCCGGAACCGAATCGGATCCTTTGCGGTCCACCGTCCTATCTGTGGATCATAATCCCGCGCCCCAAACCGCACAAGCCCTGTATGCGGATCATAAATCCCCCCAGCAAAGCCAAACGGCTGAAAACCAGGGTTGGTATCATTGGTAATGTTACCAAACGCGTCGTAGTCTACTCTTTGGGTAACGGCACCATTGGTGGTATCGATAACCAGCCTTGGACTGCCAAGGTGATCACTGATAATGCGGTAGGTGACACCCCCTTTAATCATGTAATCCGGTACGTTGATTTTTGAGCCATATATAAACCGAGCGACGATTGCGCCAGCACCATCAAGCTCTGCCACCGGATTCAATTGATCCTGATAGAGGAAGCCCTGCGTCAGAGTGCCATTAACCCGTTTACCGATGCGGCGGTCGTTACCATCAATGAGATAATCGATGGTGATATCACCCGGTAGAACTACCTGCATTAAATTGCCTAACACGTCGTAGTCATAGGTAGTGGTGACACCACTCTCGGTCTTCGAGATCAGTTCACCGTTGGTGGTGTAGTGATAGGTCACACCGTTGTAGCTGGTGAGGCGATCCTGTGCGTCATAGGTGGCGCTGATCGCCCCGTTTGCATTAAAACCACCTTCTCGGTTGCCATTGGTGTCGTAGTCATACTGTGCGGTGGCTGTTCCGTTCGCCATGACATTGGTGAGGCGCCCTGCAAGGTCATAGCCATAGTCGTAGGTGGTGGTGATCCCCTCTATCATTTCACTCTTTTGGGTGATGCGGCCAAGGGCATCACGGGTATAGCTGACATCGTATAGCGTGGTCGCACCATCACTGGCGCTGGCTGTTTGCAGTTCACCAAACGGGTTGTAACTTCGATTGGTGGTGGCAGTGCCGAGGGTTGTGCCCGTTAGCAGCCCGTTATCGACATCTCTTGCCAATGCCAGGCTGCCTGCTTGTGTCATCAGGTTGTCATCGTCATAACCATAGCTGATCGCTTCGCCGTTGATGGCTTGCTGGGTGATGCGGAAGTTGTTGTCATAGCCATGACTCACTGTGCCGTTGATGGTGCCAGCCCAGGTTTCGGTCAGTGGCAGGAAGCCGTCATAAGTGTAGTTGAGCGTTTCTCCGCCGGGTGCAGTGATCTGGTTCAACTGACCTGTTGTGGCGTGATAACCGTAGCTGCTAACGCCACGTGGGGTGGTGATGTTATCGAGCTTGCCGGTAGTCAAGCCATAATCGAAATCGACTAGTTGTCCATCCGGGCGGGTAATCCGCGTCAGTTGTTTATCACGGTTGTAGTCGTACTGTGTCACATCGATGCCGACACCGATATCGGGTGGATCATATTCAGCTTCCAAGTCAACGGCGGTGTAGTTGAAGATGTGTGCGGCTTTTCCTGGCGGGGTGATGCTGGTGAGATTGCCGTTGGCGTCATAGCTGTAGTCGATGAAGCGGCTGTCCGGCATCGTCTGTCGGGTGACGCGGCCAACGGCGTCATAGTCAAAATAAGTGGTTCGATTGAGTGAGTCAGTGATGGTGCCGAGGAAGCCATCGGTATCGTAACTCAATAGACTTTGACGTAATGCAAAGCCGCTGCCCTGGGTGATGGTATCGAGGCGTCCACGCAGGTCATAACCGTAGTCGACGGGTTCGATGCCGCTGATCTGAGATTGGAGTACATGCCCTTTGGCATCGAGTGTGGTGGTGGCGATGCGGTTTTCAGGGCTGGTCAATGTCCAGGTGCGGCTCGCCACATCGTAGCGGTTGGATGTGGTTCGGCCGTTGATGCGGGTGGTGTGCGTGAGGCTAGTGTGGCTCAATAGGTCAACGGGGGATACTAACGATGCCTGACGACTGATCGTCACGTGACTGTTTAAGCCTGTAGGCGTGGTGATGGTGGTTGATTTAGGTACCGAGCTTTGCATGCTAAAGCGGGGATCTGGGCCTTCAATAACAGTACTAACTGTACCATTAGCGAATGTGCTGGTAGTGACAGCATTGTTAAAATCCGTCACTGTAACACTGCCATCAGGCGCTGTATTGGTATGCCGACGGGTGCCGCCCGGCAGTCGCTCAGTCTGAAAGGTGCTGACACGATTTTCGCCGCTAGTCATTTCAACCGCATAACCATTCGCGGTCTCAAGACGATTTAGCGCCCAGCCACCACCAATGGGGTTATCATCCTGCAGCAAGCGACCATCCGCCTCAAAGGTGTAGTCGGAACGATTGCCGTTGCGGTCAGTAAAAGCGGTCATGAGACCATCAACGCTATATTCCATTTGCCAGGAATCACTTGCAGGATCAGTCACAGTGGCCAGATAACCACTTGCATCAAGACTCAGGCTGGTGCGCTGTCCATCGGGAGCAACGATGACGGTCGGGATCTCACCACTTCGCTCGATGCGGGTGATATTGCCATCGAGGTCTTCAATCTCACTCAGGTGGCCAGCGGTGTCATAGCGGAATTGGTAGACAACCGCAGCAGTGACAGCATCCAAAGTACGCAGATGACGGCCGTTGGCGTTGAAGTGGAACAAACGATTGCCACTGGTATCAGGAATCAGGTATTCATTACCGCCCACGCCTGGCATTGCCGTTTCAACCCGGCGGATGCGGTGATTCAGAGCATCCGCAATATAGAGACTGCCATCGGGGCCGAGGGCAACACCACGAGGACGGTGCAATTGAGCCTGATCAGCAGGACCGCCATCGCCGGAAAAACTCGCTAGTCCTGTACCGGCCATAGTGCTAATGAGGCCGCCTGGGGTTACGCGGCGAATGCTGTGATTAAAAGCATCTGAAATGTAGAGGCTGCCGTCGGGACCGAGGGCAACACCGTGAGGACTACTCAATTGAGCTTGATCAGCAGGACCACCATCGCCGGTATAGCCCAAAGTTCCCGTGCCGGCCACGGTGGTAATGATACCATCCGGAGTGATGCGGCGGATGCGGTGATTACCAGTATCCGCAATGTAGAGGCTGCCGTCAGGGGCGAAGGCAACATCGTTTGGGAGGAACAATCGAGCCTGGCCAGCGGGGCCGCCATCGCCCGCCACGGTGGTGATGAGACCGTTCGGGGCAACACGACGGATGCGCTGATTACCATGATCCGCAATGTAGAGGCTACCGTCGGGGCCGAGGGCAACACCGGAGGGCAAACGCAAATTAGCCTGGTCAGCGGGGCCGCCATCGCCGGAAAAGCTCGATATTCCCGTACCGGCCACGGTGCTAATGAGGCCGCCTGGGGCAACGCGGCGAATACGGTGATTAAAAACATCTGCTATGTAGAGGCTGCCGTCGGGGGCGAAGGCAACATCGCTTGGGAAGGACAATCGAGCCTGGTCAGCGAGGCCGCCATCGCCGGAAAAGCCCGACGTGCCCGTGCCCGCCACAGTGGTAATAATACCATCCGGGGTGACACGACGGATGCTGTGATTCTGCTGATCTACAATGTAGAGGCTGCCGTCAGGGCCGAGGGCAACATTTCTGGGGTGGCGCAATAGAGCCTGGTCAACAGGGCCGCCATCGCCGGAAAAGCCGGTAGCTCCCGTACCAGCCACAGTGGTAATAACACGGGCAAAGTTCTGTGTGGATTGCACCGAGCCATCGCCGCGGTAGAGCGTTTTTGATGTAGCGTCATAGGCATGGTGGCTATCCACTCCCCAGCGCCCTAAGGCGCTGTTTACTAGATTGGGAGCTGCTGCAATGCCGGAGAGTGTCTGTTGCCATTGCTGACGAGAGCGCATAATCGGGTTGCCTCGGCTACCAACAAAGGCTGCACCACCACTGGTGACTTGACCAAAGGCAGATCCACTGCCCTCAGAACCCGCCCTAAAATAGATAAGCTGATAACGATAATCGAGCGTGATTGTCGCGGTTTGTTTGTTCACCGGCCGACCGTAGGCATCCTTGCCATCCCAAAAAAAGGTGTGGGTCTGGTTAGGCATGACTGGAAATGTCTGCTGGTAACGCTGGCCCGCCACATCAATGGTGAGTTCAATCGCCTGCAGGCTGTCCGGTACAGTATCACCAGACAGGGGAATGGTCAGGGTGCGTGCGACCTGGTAACCGGGCATGCGCTCACTCTGGTAATACAAACTAAAGGGTGTGCCGACCACAGGCAGTTTTTCACCCAGCGACTGACTCTGCGGCTGGATAATACAGCCCTGCATGCAGTCTTCGTCATCATCCGGCGGAGTGGCTTCTGGTGGTGGCGTTGGTGGAGGTGTCGCATCCGACGGCGCGCCAAAGGGCCAGTTACAGTCCCACGGGGTGAAATGGGTAATGGGCGTCCGCCAGAGGCTTTTGCCAGGTGTATAGTGCGTCGCCAAACGAATACGCTCGGCAGCGGTGACACCCAGATTACTCAAGGCAAGTGCATCAGCTGCATTACCACTGCCATCCAGGTCCAGCTCAGCCATGCCATTGGTGATGGCAAGAATGCGGATAATCAAACCGTTATCAGAAGGGATCCAGGCCGATTTTTCTCGGTCATACCAACCCGCAGGGACAACTTCTCCCACCGGAAAATCGAGAAAATTATCCACGTAGAATGGCACTGGCTGGTTAAAGTCTACCCGTGTGGCACCTGCTGCAATGGCCTCATCTACCGAGAGTTCCACCGCATAGGTATACGCACTGGTGGGTGGCAAGGGGCCAGGCATGGCATTGGGGCCATTTTCACCGACGGTGTATTCAGTCGCACGAACATTGAGGGTGGTCAGCGACTGCGTGGTGCCATCGGGCAGCGTCATGGTCGCGGTGGTGCCCTGCGGGAAAAAAATGGTGGCCTGGCGTGTGCCGTCAACATCGACGACCGGATTCCCCTGTGCCACCTGCACTGCGACGGTAGATGAGAGGTCAATCGTCGTGACCGCACTGTCCAGCGCAATCATCACGACATCATCGGCCCAGATGTAATTCTGCCAGGGACTTTGCACTTGACGCTGTACCGGCAGATAGCCCTCCTTCACATAATTGATGGTGAGCAATCCGCCACCGTTTACCGCCATATCGAACAGGCCATCGCTACGGCTCAGGGTCTGGCCGAATTCAGGATGACTCTTGATCGCTAGGGTAACGCCACTCAACGGTTGGTTATCCCGCCCCATTACTTTGCCGCGTATTACGGCTGCACGCTTGGTTTCAATCGTACCCACCACAACCCCTGTCTGGATTGGGTTAGCCCCACTATAGAGAAAGGCGATCGCACTTTGCAGTGTCGTAACGATGGTCGGATCAAGCGAAGGGGCAACGGTTGAGGGGTCAGGCGGTAAAGGCCCGCTATTACCACTCGCCGCCGAGACCGTCACCACATACACCTGTGTCGCTGCTGCCGCTGCTTGATCCACTACCCGCACGACAATATTATGATCCCCAACATCCCCCGCAGCAGGTGCCCACTGGATCAACCCACTCACACTATCGATCGACATCCCGGTCGGCGCGCTGGTGAGTGAATATGTCAGCACATCCGCTATATCAGGATCACTGGCATCGACATCATAACTATAGGGCGCATTTTCTATTGCCTCAGTTACGGGTATAGAGATAATCGTAGGAGATTGATTGAGTAACAACGTGACACTGATGGTATCACTGCCACTGTTATCGGCAATATCAACAGCGGTTGCCGTGAGGGTGTTGCTGCCATCAACAAGTGAGAGTTCTCCACTAAAACTGCCATCGGGTGCGAGCGTCATGGCGACGCCGTTAAGCTGCAGCGCGGTGATGGCATTGCTGTCTATCACGGTGCCACTGACCGTGACCGTTGTTGTGGTTAGTTGCGCAGCAGCAAGCGGTGAATGAATAGAAACAACGGGGGCTGTTTTATCCAGATTAACGGTTGTTGAAGCCGTGCTCTCTTTTCCCGTCAGGTCCGTTGCAGTGCCGGTTATCACCTGGGCGATCCCTTCGGTGGTGAGTAACACCGGGGCCGTACAGGCGGCAATGCCTGAACCGCTGTCGCTGCATGCAAATGTCACGCTCACATCACTGTTATGCCAGCCACTCATGTTTGGCGCTGGGCTCTGAGTAACATTGATAATGGGCGGCGCTTTGTCAAGATTAATGGTGACGGCGGTATCGGCGATATTACCGGCGCTATCTTCAGCCTGGCCACTGGCCAACTGGGCAGCACCTTCGGTGCTAATGGTCTGCGGTGAACTACAGGTGGCGATCCCGGATAAGGGATCGCTGCAGTCAAACGTGATGGTGACATCGCTACCGTGCCAACCGTTGCTATCCGGCTCGGCGCTAAGAACAGCGGTGATTGATGGTGCGCTGTGATCGATATTCACCGGATGTGAAACACTGTTTATATGACCGGCCAAATCAACGACGTTGCCTGCAACCGCCTGGGCAGCACCTTCTGTTGTGATCACTAAACTATCCGTGCACTGGGCAACGCCTGAGAGGCTATCGCTACAGTTAAATGAGACTGTCACGGCCGTGTTATTCCAGCCAGATAGATTTTTGGCGGGCAGCTGATCCGCATCGATCAACGGCACGGCTTTATCAAGATTGATCACCACGGCAGTGGATGCCTGGTTTCCAAAATCATCAACCGCTTCACCCACTATCTCTTGAGCAAGCCCCTCCTGCGAGACCACCACGGGTGACGTACAGCTGGCAATCGCCGAATCTGCATCGTGACAAATAAAACTAACCGTGACATCTGAGCGGTGCCAACCGGCACTGTTCGCCGCAGGCGATAGACTACTCTGAATGGTCGGCGGCTCCCGATCACGTTCACATACAATCTGGAGCGTCAGCCCACCACCCGGCTTACCGCGCACTTCAACCGCAATCTCATTCGACGCCGCGAGCACCACCGTTTTTTCAATAAAAGAGACCTGCTGATTAAACTCAGCGGGGGATACCACCTGTGAACCATTCAGCGCGATCACTGAGCTAGAGACCAGCTCAACCTCGCTATCCTCAAGGCCGCCGTTAAACACCTGTAATTGACAGCTTTCACCCGCACGAGAGGATGGAAAATGGTTGATGATATTAAGCGGCTGGCCCGAACCTCTCACATAGGGTTCAGGGCCGTAGACGGGGGTTAAGGTCAGGGCAGCAGACGCGGCCATTGTAAATAGGGCGAGAAATACGCCCGCCAACACCTGCATCAGGTTTAATCGATTACCCATAAAGTGCCAACCCCTCAGAATTAACCGCAACACCTCTCTGAGCCCTTCCGTGAACATGGCAGATAGGAAATAGTTGATTGTTTCCGACAGTAAACCATAAAGAACAAGTGGATATAACCTGTATAATTTTACAGTACAGCTTGATATGAATGGTGCTGGAATTATTAAGTCATTGATATTTACATAGAAACATTAGACTACAAGCATTAAAAAAGACCTGAAAAAATAAACATTTAATTCATAGACACCTTAGAAACGAGGTCCTGGTGGGTAATAATCGATAACTGCTGCGTGATATCACCTATTCGATCCGTTAGCTGACAATCTGATGAGATGGTTCACGTCCCATAAAATGAGACGTGAGTTGACTGGCGGTAGACTCAGCCCTCTTTTAAAGGATTAAACCAGGCCAGTTTCTCATGCAGCGAAACCACCTCACCAATGATCAATAACGTGGGGGCATGCACTTCTCTCTCTTTAATCACACCAGGCAAGGTTAACAGGGTTCCGGTTATCACTTGCTGATGCACTGTCGTGCCTTGCTGTACTAATGCAACCGGTAAAGCATCATCAGCGCCATGTTTGATTAACTGCTCACAGATAATTGGCAGACCTTTTAACCCCATATAGATCACAATGGTCTGCTGTGGCTGCGCAAGACTGTTCCAATCTAAATCAATCGTGCCATCTTTTAGTTGCCCGGTCACAAAACGTACCGACTGCGCATAGTCACGATGGGTTAGCGGGATACCGGCATAACTGGCGCAACCACTGGCCGCTGTAATCCCCGGCACTACTTGAAACGGCACACCCTGCTCGGCAAGCGTGGCGATCTCTTCGCCACCACGGCCAAAGATAAAGGGATCACCCCCTTTCAGGCGCACCACCCGCTTACCCTCTTTTGCCAGGTCGGCCAGGGTTTGGTTGATCTCTTCCTGGCGCAGCGCATGGAAGTCACGCTTTTTACCGACATAGATTTGATCCGCCTCTCGACGTACCAGGTCCAGTATCTCTTTCGAAACCAGTCGGTCGTATAACACCACATCGGCCTGTTGCATCAGGCGCAGTGCACGAAAGGTGAGCAGGTCAGGGTCTCCCGGCCCGGCACCAATCAATGCCACCTCACCTGTTTTTTCAGCATCCGTTTCACCGTGATCCAGCGCCTTCTGTATCAGCTGCGTGGCATCCTGTTCGCGCCCAGAAAAGACCATCTCAGTGGCGGGCCCTTGCAGGATACGCTCCCAAAAATGGCGGCGTTGTTTCATCGCCGGGAAGCGCGCCTTGGCGCTATCACGAAAGGTCGCTAGTAGCGTCGCAAGGCGACCATAGCTGGCGGGAATCATCGTCTCCAGGTGCGCACGCAGCAGGCGTGCGAGTACTGGCGAGGTGCCACTGGTCGAGACAGCGACCGTTACAGGCGAGCGATCAACAATCGAAGGAAAGATAAAACGGCATAGTTCGGGGCAGTCCACCACGTTCACCGGTAGGTTTCTTTTTTCAGCCGCGTCATACACAGTGCGGTTGACCACGGCATCATCAGTCGCCGCCACCACCAGTGCACAGCCGTTCAGGTCATCATCTCTAAATTCACCGGCACGATAAGCGATCTCGCCTTGAGCCAACAACTGCGCGAGCCCATCACTCAACGACAGCGCAACAATGGTGATATGCGCTTGTGCGCGCATTAGCAGCGCCACTTTACGTGCGGCTATTTCACCACCGCCGACGATCAATACTGGACGCTTTTTGATATCTAGAAAGATGGGGAAATAGTCCATTGGGGCACCTAATAAATGTAGGGCGTCGCGGGGCGACACCATAAGTCCGTCATTCCGGCGTAGGCCGGAATCCAGAAAAGATTAATCAAACACCAAACACTGGACCCCGGCCTTCGCCGGGGTGACGGCAACTGCGTTATTCAATCACCGTCACACCGCCCATATAAGGGTGCAGTGCCTCAGGAATATGAATCTTGCCAGTGGCATCCTGATAGTTTTCAAGCAGCGCGACCAGCGTGCGGCCCACCGCCAACCCAGAACCATTCACGGTATGCACTAACTCAGGCTTCTTGGTCTCAGGGTTACGCCAGCGCGCTTGCATCCGTCGCGCCTGAAAGGATTCAAAATTACTGCACGATGAGATCTCGCGATACTGCTGCTGCCCCGGCAACCACACCTCCAGGTCATAGGTTTTTGTTGCTGAAAAGCCAACATCACCACCACACAAAATAACCACTCGATAAGGCAGGCCCAATTTCTGTAACACCTGCTCCGCGTTGTTTGTTAACGATTCAAGCGCGGCATCAGAGTCCTGCGGTTTAACGATCTGAACCAGCTCCACCTTCTCAAACTGGTGTTGACGAATCAGGCCACGGGTATCTTTACCATACGAACCCGCTTCACTTCTAAAACAAGGGGTGTGGCAGACAAACTTACGTGGCATGTCATCAGCATCGATAATGACATCACGTACCATATTAGTCACCGGCACTTCAGCCGTCGGAATCAAGTAGTACTCATGCTCACCCTCCAGCTTAAACAGATCTTCAGAAAACTTGGGCAACTGACCGGTGCCGCGCAGACTATCGGCATTTACTATGTAGGGCACATAGGTTTCTATGTAACCATGTTCACGGGTGTGCAGGTCCAACATGAATTGAATCAACGCCCGATGTAGACGTGCGATTGAACCGCTCATGACGGTGAAACGAGAACCGGTTATTTTACTCGCGGTTTCGAAATCCATCCCGCCCAGTGCAACACCAAGGTCAACATGATCCTTCGGCTCAAAATCAAATTGCGTCGGCTCACCCCAACGGCGAATCTCGACGTTATCATCTTCGCTTTTACCCTCTGGCACATCGGCATGTGGAATATTGGGTACTCCTTGCAGGATCTCATGGAGCTCTGCCTGAATCTCAGCCAGGCGTGTTTCACCTGCCTTCAATTGATCGCCGAGTTCAGCGACCTCAGCCAGTAGCGGTGCGATATCTTCACCCGACACCTTTGCCTTGCCAATCGATTTAGAACGGGTATTACGCTCGAATTGCAGCGCCTGCGTTTCCACCTGAACCGTTTTACGCTGCGCTTCCAGTGCGATTAATTGCCCCGTATCAAGCGTGAAACCACGCTTTAACAGTTGTTTGGCAACATTATCCAGATCATTTCGAATGAGTTGTGGATCAATCATATTTCTTGTCTCTTTTCCCTTTTATCTTTTATCTTTTATCTTTTATCTTTTATCTTTTTGTCTAGCTTTCAACCATCAGGTTGGCATTCCAACTGACAATATGGCCGGGGTCGATCATCTCTTCCAGATGCTCAAGAATGGAGAGCACCTTTTCGGGCTCATCAAAAAACTCCACCACCACTGGCAAGTCTAACGACATGCTGAGCAAATTCGATGAGAGCATCTTGCCCGATTGGCCAAAACCGGAGATGCCACGAAAGACCGTCACCCCGCGCACCTTTTCCCAGTCATGCAGCCGTTTGATCAGTGGATCAAGCTTGCCCTCGGCCTCGGTCAAATAGACCCGCACCATTGTGACCGTGATCTGTTTCATAGCTGTCTCCCTGCCAATACCCCAACCCAGGTGGCACCGACACATAATACAACACTCAGCACGATATTCAGACCCGCCTTAAGCAACGCACCCTGTTCGATCAAATTCAAGGTCTCCATCGAGAAGGTTGAGAAGGTGGTGAAGGCACCCAAAAGCCCAATCAATAGCGCCGCACGCCACTCTGGGCTTAGCTGCATGCGATCAATCAGCAACACATACAAAAACCCCATCAATAGCGAACCCAGCACATTGACCGACAACGTGCCGTATGGGAAACCACGCCCTAACCAGTGGGTAACTCCACTCGCCATGCCGTAGCGCAACACGGCACCGAGCGCACCACCGACAGCCACTGCCAGTAACTGCATCAACGGCCACCGCGTGCTTTCTGATCAAGCGCTGCAAAGTAGTCGAGCTTCTGTTTGATCTTGCTCTCCAGCCCTCGCGGTACCGGATGGTAATATTGGCGCTCACCTATCTCATCAGGAAAATAGGTCTCACCCGCTGCATAGGCCTCTGGCTCGTCATGGGCATAGCGGTATTCTTTTCCGTAACCCAGTTCCTTCATCAACTTCGTCGGCGAGTTACGCAGGTGAATCGGCACTGCTAACGAGCCATGCTCCTTTACCTCACTCAAGGCTGTTTTATACGCCATGTAGACCGCATTACTCTTCGCCGCACTGGCGAGGTAAGCCACTGCCTGTGCAATCGCCAATTCGCCCTCGGGGCTGCCGAGGCGCTCCTGCACGTCCCATGCATTGAGTGCGATCTGTAGCGCACGCGGGTCAGCATTGCCGATATCTTCACTCGCCATGCGCACCACGCGCCGTGCAATATAGAGCGGATCGCAACCGCCGTCGATCATGCGCGCAAACCAGTACAAGGCACCATCAGGCGATGAGCCACGTACTGATTTATGCAGTGCGGAGATTTGATCGTAAAAGGCCTCGCCCCCTTTATCAAAACGGCGCAGCCCACCGCCAATAATGTCATTAACCAACGCCTCGGAGACAAGCTGTTTTTTATTTTCATCATCATTTTCATGCGGCGCAAGGTCGCTAATGATCTCCAGGAAATTCAGTGCGCGGCGTGCATCACCATCGGCAGCCGCCGCCAACTCATCTCTGAGTGCTGCTGGGAATTCAATATCACGCTGCCCAAGGCCACGCACGCTATCCTGCAATGCACGGTCAATAATGCCGCGGATTGCATCAACTGAGAGCGCCTTTAATACATAGACACGCGCGCGTGATAACAGCGCATTGTTTAATTCAAACGATGGATTCTCGGTCGTTGCACCAATAAAGATAAAGGTACCGTCTTCAATGTAAGGTAGAAAGGCGTCTTGCTGTGCCTTATTAAAACGGTGCACCTCATCGATAAACAATACGGTGCGCCGCCCCTGCATGGTCATAAAGCCCTGCGTCTTGACCACCGCTTCGCGCACATCTTTAACGCCACATAAAACGGCAGAGAGACTAATAAACTCCGCATCGGCATAGCGCGCAATCAGTCGTGCCAATGTTGTTTTACCACTGCCCGGCGGTCCCCAGAAGATCATCGAGTGCAGTTTGTCTGTTTCAATTGCACTGCGCAGTGGTTTATCGGAGCCCATCAGATGGGCCTGGCCAAAAAACTCATCAAGCGACTGCGGGCGCATGCGATCAGCCAACGGATGGCCTTGCATTTCATCCATCGCTGCCGTCATCTGTTCCGCCGCATGGGTCACTTAAGGGTGCTGCTCTTCAATCACATCCGCACGCTCTTCGATCACATCCACACCGGCCGGTGCAACAAAACGGAACAGCGCGCTATCAATCTTAGGATTGCGTTTAACTTCACTAAACTGCAGACGCGTGGTTTGATCAAAACCATCCACCAGCTCCATTATCCGCAATGTGTCTTTATCAAAGGCGAGGCGCATCATACTGAAGTTACTCTGTTGCGCCCTGGGTTTTAATTGTAGCCATTCAAGCCCGTCCTCTTCACCCATTTCGGTAATCACAAAACTGCCGTCAAGTGCACCGCCACTGCTCAGCAGCAGCATGGGTGTATCCCCCATCGATTTTTGCATCACCTTAATGGTCACCTGCTCAAGGTCGGCATCATAGATATAGATTTTTTTACCGTCGGCAATAATCGCCTGCTGGTAAGGACGCTGGTAATCCCACAGGAATTTATCTGGGCGCTGCATGATTAATACCCCGCCACTCTCTTGCAGCGCAAAGGCACTGGCATCGATCACCGTCTGTGAAAAATTGGCGCGCAGACTACCCAGCCCTTCGAAGAAGTTATCAAGCCGCTCAAGGCCGGGCCCGGCCTTTGCTGAAAGCGGCATAAACAGCGCAAGCAATACTAATTGGGCAATCATAAATCGACAGATGTCGCGAGACATAATAACAAGACCTCCTCTATTTGGCGGGTGGTGGCGCTAGCACTTCACGTGAACCGTTAGACTCTAGTGGGCCGACAATACCCGCCTGTTCCATCCCTTCGACCAGTCGCGCGGCACGGTTGTAACCAATCTTGAGGCGACGCTGCACTCCGGAGATAGAGGCCTTGCGTGTCTCGGTCACAATGCGCACCGCGGAATCATAAAGTTCATCGCTCTCGGCCCCTTCAACGACGGGCAGACCACCATCCGCACCACTGGGATCATTGGGTTCCAGTACTTCATCGATATAATCTGGCTCACCATATTTCTTGAGATGCGCCACCACTTTATGCACCTCATGATCGTCGACAAAGGCACCATGGACACGTGTCGGTACCGCAGTACCCGGCGGCAGGTAAAGCATGTCACCATGGCCTAATAACTGCTCCGCGCCACTCTGATCCAGAATGGTACGTGAGTCGATCTTAGATGAGACCTGAAACGCAATACGGGTTGGAATGTTGGCCTTAATCAGGCCGGTAATCACATCCACCGACGGGCGCTGTGTTGCCAAAATCAAATGAACCCCCGCCGCGCGTGCCTTCTGCGCCAGGCGTGCAATCAACTCTTCAACCTTTTTACCCACGGTCATCATCATGTCGGCCAGCTCATCGACAATCACCGTGATGTACGGCAAGGGCTCCAGCATAATGGGCGCTTCACCATCCACCGTCAGTGCATCTGAAGGCTTTGCCAGCGGGTCTGGAATCGGGTTACCGTTATCGATCGCTTCCTGTACTTTACGATTAAAGTTGGCAATATTCCGCACCCCAAGGGCTGCCATCAAGCCATAACGCCGCTCCATTTCAGCCACACACCAACGCAGCGCATTGGCCGCCTCTTTCATATCAGTTACCACTGGCGCGAGCAGATGCGGAATGCCGTCGTAGATTGAAAGCTCCAACATTTTGGGGTCAATCATAATCAGCCGCATCTCTTTCGGCGTCGTGTTATAGAGCATGCTCAAGATCATCGCATTGACCGCCACCGACTTACCCGAACCGGTGGTGCCTGCCACCAACAGATGCGGCATCTTGGCCAGATCAACCGCTACCGGCTTGCCACTAATATCTTTTCCGAGCGCCAAGGTCATCGGCGCCGAGATGCGATCATACGCTTCCGACTGAATGATCTCACTCAAGCGCACCATCTCACGATGCTCATTAGGGATCTCAAGTCCCACCACCGATTTACCCGGAATCACCTCAACGATGCGCACACTGATTGCCGACAAGGCACGCGCCAGATCTTTTGCCAGATTACTAATCTGACTCACCTTTACACCCGCTGCTGGCTGCAATTCATAACGAGTAATCACCGGTCCGGGATGCACTTCAACCACCTGCACTTCAATCCCGAAATCCTGCAATTTTAACTCCACCTGACGAGACATCGCCTCCAGTGAGGCATGAGAAATATTATTTTTCGTTAACTCGGGTTCGTCCAGCAATGACAGCGGCGGCAGGTCACCTTTGGTGGTGGTCTTAAAGAGCGGCACCTGACGCTCTTTTTCCATACGAAGACTTGGCTGCAGTTTTTTGATCACCGGTTCAATGCGCGGTTTAACCCGCGTCTTCTCTTTCTCTTTCGCCACCGCAGTCACTTCACTACGCTCATTGCGTACCCGACGCCCTTCAAGATAATCACGCAGACGGTCATACTGATTGCGCAGCTCATCAATCAATTTAAAAGTTAACTCACCGGTGCGGTCCATCAACACAATCCATGACCAACCCGTAAAGAGTGTAATCCCGGTCATAAACAGTGCCAGCAGCAATAACGTCGCGCCGATAAAACTAAACGGCGTCACTAGCATGCCACTCACCCCACCACCCAGCACACCACCGGCACCGGTACTCATCGGCAGTGCATCCGGTGAGCTAACAAAATGAAGGGCGGCCAGGCCACTGCCAGCAATTATCGTTAACAAAAACCCACCACTGCGCAAAGCCAACTGGCGCATATCAATCGGTTCTTCAGCGGCACGACCGCGATAAAGCAGCCAACCGCCGTAGGCGACCATCAATGGAAACAGGTATGAAAAATAACCGAACAGAGAGAGAAAGATATCCGCAAACCAGGCACCGGCAACACCGCCTTTATTGTATGCAATGTCACTATTGGAACTGCGAGACCAGCCAGGATCAGTGGCATCATAGGTCGCCAATGACAGCAGCATATACAACGCCACCACGCCAAGAATAAAGAGCGCACCTTCGCGCAGCCCTCTTACCAGGTTGCCCGCTAGCGGCGATGGCCCCTCAGATTTATTACGCGATGCTCGTCCCACTCACTTAGTCTTTAAAATTTGGATTAAAATTCAGTATCTAACATCAAAAGACCCGATGTCAGCGCGACAAATACAGTGAGGAATTATGCCATAGATTATTTAATCACGCCCAAAATAAGTCATGCTTATTTTAATGCCGGGTGAATTAATTCACCGCCACGCACATTGATACCCGCCTGCAGGCTAACATGTTGGTCCAGCTCACCGTTGGCAAGCTTCATCACATAAGGCGTCAATGCTGCCGACAACGCCTGCGAGGCACTGCGTGGTACCGCGCCAGGCATATTGGTGACGCCAAAATGAACCACGCCCTCCCACACAAAGGTCGGCGCCTGATAATTGGTGGCCCGTGTGGTCTCAATACAGCCGCCCTGATCAACGGCAATATCAATCACCACACTGCCATTTTCCATCGATTTAACCATCTCTTGAGACACTACATGCGGCGTCTTTGCGCCTGGAATCAACACGGCGCCCACCAGAAGATCGGCTCGCACTACCGCTTCGGCAATCAAATCACTATAGGCATAGAGCGCCGTTACGTTGGGACCAAGCGCACGCATCTGCTCCAGCTTGGCGCGATCTTTATCAAACACCACCACTTCGGCACCCATCGATGCCGCCAATGTTGCCGCGCCGCCACCAGCGACACCGCCACCCAGAATCACCACTCGACCACGCGTGGCGGCGGCTAGGCCACCCAACAAAATTCCCTTGCCGCCATTGGGTTGATGCAACAGTGTGGTACCAATTTGTGTCGCAAGGCGCCCCGCAATGTCACTCATTGGGGCCAGTAGTGGTAGCTGGTGATTTTCTTCGACCGTCTCAAAGGCAACGCCAGTCAAGCCAATATCAAGCAGCTTTTGGGTCAATTCAGGCTCAGCCGCCAGATGAAGATAACTAAATAGCAGGTGATCTTTTCGCAACAGGCCAATTTCCGGTTCGACCGGCTCTTTGACCTTCACGATCATCTCAGCGATCTCATATAAACTAACGGCATCAGGCCGCAGCTTGGTGCCCAGAGCCGAGTATTGTTCATCACTATAACCACTCAGCTTGCCGGCGCCCTGTTCAATAAACAGTTCATGCCCTTGTTTTACCAACTCAGCCGCCGCAGCGGGAATCAGACCTACCCGCCCTTCGAGCGGTTTAATTTCACGCGGAATTCCAATACGCATCTTTGACCAGGCTCCTTGCTTGACGTAGTATTTCACCCATAATTTAGTCAGGGGCGACACAACACCTTCACAATGTTTTTTCGGCCTTATAGTCAATCACTTTAAGGCTTTAACCCTCTGAACCTCATATAATTTGCGGTCACTAAGCGGGCGAAAACGCAAGTGGTATAAAACCGCCATCACTCTAACACACAGACTTGACACGTTAAGCACAGTAAATTACACGCAATTGATGGAGCATCACCCATGAGCAAAACAAAACACTGCCGCCTGCTAATCCTCGGTTCAGGCCCTGCCGGCTACACTGCTGCAGTCTACGCTGCACGCGCCAATCTAGAGCCCGTACTCGTTACTGGCCTACAGCAGGGTGGCCAGCTCACCACCACCACCGACGTCGACAACTGGCCCGGCGACACCGACGGCGTTGAAGGCCCGGCATTGATGCAACGGATGCTGGCCCATGCTGAACGCTTTAACACAGAAATAATCATCGATCACATCCACACCGCCGACCTCAAGCAGCGTCCATTTACACTAAGCGGTGATGCTGGTACCTACACCTGCGATGCATTGATCATTGCCACCGGGGCATCGGCGATGTATCTGGGGCTGCCGTCAGAAGAGGCCTTTCAAGGGCGCGGGGTTTCAGCCTGCGCCACCTGTGACGGTTTTTTCTACCGCAACCAGCCAATCGCGGTTGTCGGTGGCGGCAACACCGCCGTTGAAGAGGCGCTCTATCTGTCGAACATCGCCTCGCATGTCACGGTGATTCACCGCCGTAACAAATTTAGCTCTGAAAAGATCCTCGCGGATCAACTGCTGAAAAAAGCAAAGACGGGCAATGTCACCATCGAATGGGGGCAAACACTGGATGAAGTACTGGGCGACAACAGCGGCGTCACCGGCCTACGCCTCAAAAGTTTTGCAGGGGATGAGACCAAAGAGCTTCAGGTTCAAGGGGTCTTTATCGCCATCGGCCACTCACCCAACACCGCACTATTTGATGACCAACTAGAGATGGCACATGGCTATCTGACGACGCAAAATGGCGGCAAAGCCAATGCAACACAGACCAGCATTCCCGGTGTCTATGCCGCAGGTGATGTCTCTGACCCAATCTACCGTCAGGCAATTACATCCGCGGGTTCTGGCTGCATGGCCGCACTCGACGCCGAGCGCTTTCTGGACAAGCTAGCGCAAGACGCTGAATAGAGGCCCATTGAGCAATAAAATGCAGGCGGGCTAGCAGCCTAAAGGAATTTAGGCTGCTACACTAAGCAACCACTGAATCTGCATTGAAGAGGCACTCCAGATGTACAATGTCAATGAGTTAAGAAGTTTTCAGCGCATCAAGACCGCATGCACCGTTAAATACAAAAAAGCGGGCAGCCATGATGTACAGCAAGAAGGCGTCACCATTAATCTTAGTGGAAATGGTATCTTCTTTATCGCTGGCGAGGCCCAGGAGCTAAGTTCATTGATTGAGATTCACGTTGAGCCCGGCACTAGCGCAACCCCGCCACTGGAGGCCGTGATCGAAGTCATCCGTTCAAACCCAGGCCCATCAGAAGGTGAATTTGAGATTGCAGGCATGATTAAGTCTTTTAAGTAATCTAACCACCTACACCACCGCCGCAGGGCGCCCAGCGGATCGATTAATGCCTCGTCCACGCCCTTGGATACCGCACGCCTTGCCTAACAGACACCCCTAAACACAATGAAATTTACCATCGCCGATAGCATTCAAGCAGTTCCTGTTGCTGACTGGAATCACCTCGCGGCTGACAACCCTTTTTTGAACCACTCTTTTCTCAGCGCACTGGAACACCATCAATCCGTTGGTGCAAAGAGCGGCTGGGAACCACGCTACGTACTTGGCTACGATGATGAACAACTGATCGTAGCCGTACCGATGTACCTCAAGCACCACTCATGGGGTGAGTTTGTCTTCGACTGGGCATGGGCTGGGGCCTATGAGCGCAACGGCCTGGATTATTACCCCAAGCTAGTCATCGCAACGCCCTATACGCCCGTACCCGGCGCACGCCTACTCATAAAAGACCGCAACGACAAGCAAACGATAGATGCACTGATCGACTACATTCTCGATTACGCACAAACCATCCAGGTCTCGTCGCTACATTGTCTTTTTCTGGACGAGCATGATGAGCAACACCTCGACCGACCATCCCTGATGGCACGCGCCGATACCCAGTACCACTGGGTGAATCACGATTACGAAGACTTTGCTGCATTCCTTGCCCAACTCGCTTCACGCCACCGGAAAAAAATAAAACGTGAACGACGACGTATTGAAGAGGCAGATATCTCAATACAACTACTGCACGGCAGTGAAATAAACGCGGCACAATGGGAGAATTTTTACCACTTCCACCGCAACACCTACCTGAAGCGCGGCCGTCAAACACCATTTACCATCGGTTTTTTCACAGAGATTGGCGCAACAATGGCAGAGAACATCATCATGATCACGGCACAAAAAGAGGGTCAGGATGTCGCCGCTGCGCTCAACTTTGTTAACAACGACACCCTTTATGGGCGCTACTGGGGCTGCCTTGACGACTACCATAGCCTTCACTTTGAGGTCTGCTATTACCATGCAATCGACTACTGCATCGCCAACAAGCTCAAACGTTTTGAGGCGGGCGCACAAGGTGAACACAAACTGGCGCGCGGCTTTTATCCCACCACTACCCACTCACGCCACTGGATCGCGCATCCCGCATTTAGAGAAGCGATTCAAAAGGCCGTCGATTATGAACGACAGGACTTAGGGCGCTACCAGGAGATGCTAAGTCGTTATCTACCGTATAAAAAGCAACCTTCATGAGCGCGCCACTAGAACCCGTATATCTTGATCCTTATCAGCCCGCGTGCCACTTTCCCGATGTGTCACTCGCACTAGAAGAGCCCGATGGCCTGCTCGCGGTCGGCGGCAACCTCACTGCGGAAACACTTTTTAACGCCTATCGACACGGTATCTTTCCCTGGTATAGCGATGGCCAGCCTATTTTGTGGTGGTCACCAAATCCTAGAGCCGTGATCTTTCCTGAGCAGTTAAAGGTCGCTCGCAGTTTAAAGAAACGAATCCGTCAGCAACGCTTTGAGATCACTCTGGATCACGCCTTTGATGAGGTTATCCGTGCTTGCGCTACCGCTCGCAATGATGGCTTAGGCACCTGGATCACCACAGCGATGCAACAGGCTTATTGCGAGATGCACCGCCTCGGCCACGCCCACTCGGTAGAGGCGTGGCGTGATGGAAAACTGGTCGGCGGGCTTTATGGCATCGCCATCGGTCAAGTATTTTTTGGTGAATCCATGTTCAGTCGTGAATCAGACGCCTCTAAAGTTGCCTTTACGCATCTTGTTACACAACTCAAAAAATGGCAGTTTTCACTAGTCGACTGTCAGGTCAGCTCCAATCACATGGGCCGTCTCGGCGCTGAAGAAATCGCACGCTCAGCCTTTATTGATCATATTGAAGATGCCTGCAACAGACAAAGCAAGGCCCCCAAACAGTGGGAAAGCACTCTTTTTCTCCATGAAAGCGACTAATCGGAAGGTTTTTTGATTCTATTTGACTCTTATATGCAGCAATAGCGAGAAATAAAAAAAAATGGTGTATAATCTCGCCGCTCAGGTGGTAACCCCGATCGGCATGAGGCATTCACGCTGAAAGATCCGATTGAAAACCCACTATAAAAACAATTAAACTAAAACTCAAATTAGACGATTATTAGCGCATGGCAAAAGAAGAACACATTGAAATGGAAGGCACGGTCATTGAGACACTGCCAAATACGATGTTCCGCGTAGAACTCGAAAATGGGCATGTCGTCACCGCACACATCTCCGGCAAAATGCGTAAGCATTACATTCGCATCCTGACGGGTGATAAAGTGACCGTACAGCTAACACCATACGATCTCTCAAAAGGGCGCATCACCTACCGCGCACGCTAATTCAGCGGGCGGATTAAGCGCAATCGTAACAAAGAGTTTCCAGCAACCGACATCTGCCGATTGCTGGAACAGTGCGTCTAACTGTCCACGGTTTCTTTAATCCCTTGGATATCAAACACCAATTCATCATCTTTAACGCTGATTTTCACTCGCCCACCCTTAACCAGGCGGCCAAACAACAACTCCTCAGCCAGTGGTTTTTTAACGTAATCCTGAATCGTACGCGCCATCGGACGCGCGCCCATCGCAGGATCATAACCGTGCATCGCCAACCATTCACGCGCGGGCTCTTCAATATCAAGCACCACCTTCTTCTCTTCCAGTAACGCCTCAAGTTCGATAATAAATTTGTCAACCACATTGGCAATCGTCACCGCATCCAGCGCCTTAAACTGGACGATGGCATCAAGACGATTTCTAAACTCAGGGGTAAAAGTACGTTTAATCACCTCCATTCCATCAGATGAATGATCTTGATGCGAAAAGCCAATCGATGCACGACTCATCTGCTCGGCACCTGCGTTACTCGCCATGATGATAATCACATTTCTGAAATCCACTTTGCGACCGTTATTGTCCGTCAACGTGCCGTGATCCATCACCTGCAATAACAGGTTAAAAACATCCGGATGTGCCTTTTCAATTTCATCAAACAGTAAAACCGCATGAGGCTGCTTATTAACCGCCTCTGTTAATAGCCCACCCTGGTCAAAGCCAACATAACCCGGTGGCGCACCAATCAAACGTGACGCGGCATGACGCTCCATATATTCAGACATATCAAAACGAATCAGTTCGATCCCTAAAATATGAGACAACTGACGACAAACTTCAGTCTTACCAACACCGGTTGGCCCTGTAAACAAGAATGAGCCAATCGGTTTAGTGCTTTCACCTAAGCCCGAGCGAGACATTTTAATCGCCGTTGACAGCGTATCTACCGCGTCATCCTGACCATAGATCACCATTTTCAGATCACGCTCCAGAGTACGCAACTTAGCCTTATCAGAACTACTCACGCTCTTCGCTGGAATACGTGCAATTTTGGCAACAATCTCCTCAATCTCTTTCACCCCAATGGTCTTTTTGCGCTTTGATACTGGCTGCAGGCGCTGATTAGCACCCGCCTCATCAATCACATCAATCGCCTTGTCAGGCATGAAGCGGTCATTAATATAACGCGAGGATAATTCCGCCGCAGTCTTCAGTGAGTCCGCAGTGTATTTCACCTTATGATGCTCTTCAAAGCGAGACTTCAATCCCTTCAAGATATCGATGGTTTCGCTCACTGAAGGCTCATCCACATCGATCTTCTGAAAACGACGTGCCAACGCCCGATCTTTTTCGAAAATACTGCGGTATTCACTGTACGTCGTCGAACCCAAGCAACGTAATTCACCCGAGTTTAATACTGGTTTAAGCAGATTTGAGGCGTCCATCACCCCACCCGACGCAGCACCCGCACCAATAATGGTATGTATCTCGTCGATGAAAAGCACCGCGCCATCTTCCTCTACAATCTGGGCAAGTAATCCTTTCAAACGTTTTTCGAAATCACCGCGGTATTTTGTACCCGCCAATAAGGCCCCCATATCAAGCGAATAGATGGTGCTTTCTGCGAGCACATCGGGCACCTTTTTATCCACAATCATTTTTGCCAGTCCTTCCGCAATCGCCGTTTTACCAACACCCGCCTCACCCACCAACAATGGATTGTTTTTACGTCGGCGACAAAGTATTTGCACCACACGATGCACTTCTGCATCACGCCCAATCAGTGGGTCAATCTTGCCCGCTTTAGCACGCTCATTAAGGTTCGTGGCATAATTTTCTAACGGGGTCTTAGCGGCTTCACCTTCCGCTACAAAATCGTCTGCATCAGAAGAGGTATGTTCATTTTTATCGTCATTTGAGGTCTTTGAAAGACCATGAGAAAGATGACTAACAACATCCAGGCGGGCGATATCTTGTTTATTCAGGAAATAGACCGCTTGCGAATCTTGCTCGCCAAAAATCGCAACCAAAACATTAGGCGCCCCAACTTCACGCTTGCCAGAAGATTGAACATGGAAAACGGCGCGCTGTAGTACTCGCTGAAAGCCTAATGTCGGCTGAGTTTCACGTTCTTCGTTACCCAGTAACGGGGTATTTTCTTCAAGAAAGATTTCAAGCTCTTTTCTTAAGCCATCAATGTCGGCATCACACGCGCTGAGAATTCCGCAAGATTCCGCGTTATCAAGCAACGCCAACAATAGATGCTCTACTGTCATAAACTCATGATTTCTGTCTCTAGCAGACTGAAATGCTGCATTGAGTGTGTATTCAAGATCTTTACTTAACATTGGGCACCTACCTAAAGTTGGTTCGCTACGCTTCCTCCATGGTGCATTTCAGCGGATGCTGATTTTCGCGTGCGTATTGATTTACCAGTGCTACTTTGGTTTCAGCGATGTCACGTGTAAAAACGCCACAAACGCCAGCCCCCCGTGTATGCACCTGCAACATGACCTGAGTTGCCTTCTCGCTAGTCATGCTAAAATGGTCCTGCAAAATATGGACAACAAAATCCATTGGCGTGTAATCATCATTCATCAGTAACACTTTATAAAGTGGCGGACGTTTTAACTTTGGCTTAGCCTCTTGTAGCGCCAAATTATCGTCAGAACTGTGTTGATCCTCTTTTTCCATACCGACCCTATTATACCTTATTTCGACAAAAATCTCACTCGCACAACAATATATAACAGCTTGTTTTGCATGGGAATTAGTTATTACTGAGCGCATAAAATATCACACCCAACAACAGACATATAGGCATACAATAAAAAATTCAACCCCATCAAAATGATAGCAATAATCCAGCCACCCCACTCATCTTCCACACACGCACAATTGACACCCCCGAAGTACTTGACTATTTTGCTTATTGGACTATTGTTTTACTACGCGGTCAGCGGAAACGACCCCGGTTCATGCCTAACAAGATAGTGATGCTCGAATATGGAAGGGAGTATAGTTATGCCTAGTGGACTTGTTAAGTGGTTTAGCAACACCAAAGGATTTGGTTTCATCTCACCCGACGAAGGCGGCGAAGATATCTTCGCCCACTTCTCCGCCATCTCAATCGACGGCTACAAAACACTCAAAGGCGGCCAAAAGGTTGAATTTGAGCTCTCAGAGGGCCCCAAAGGCCTCTTTGCTGCGAATATAAAGCCTGACAAAGAGAGCGACGACGAACAACAGCTCAATTAACTTCGCCAACAAACCGCTTAAGTCAACACCATCACTTAAGCGCATGCGCGATAGGCTTACATCTGAATAGCGAGGCACGTTCTCGCTCACGCCTGTGATGCGCGGCAAATAGTGGCCAGTTAGCCCACCGACTGCTCACACAATATCAGTCCCGCTCGATCAATAGTGCTACCATCAGCAGACAGAACACCACCGCGCCCAAATTTAGATGCTGATTTTATTCAATAAACCCTACGACGTACTCACGCAGTTCAGCGACACTGAGGGCCGAAAGACCCTCAAAGATTTTATCGACATCCCGCGCGTTTACGCCGCCGGTCGTCTCGACCGAGACAGCGAGGGGCTACTACTGCTCACTGACGATGGCAAACTACAACACCGCATCGCAGATCCAAAACACAAACTGGAAAAGAGCTACTGGGTACAGGTAGACGGCACACCATCAGACGACGCCATACGCCAGCTTCGCCAAGGAGTCACACTGAAAGACGGCTTAACACGCCCCGCCAAGGTTCGCCGCATCAAGCCCCCCGAGATCTGGCCACGCATGCCACCGGTGCGCTATCGCGCCCAGATCCCAACGGCATGGCTAGAAATAAAGATCAGTGAAGGTAAAAACCGCCAAGTGCGACGCATGACAGCTGCGGTCGGCTTTCCGACGCTACGCCTGGTTCGAAACACCATCGGGCAATGGCACCTCAAAGGAATCACACCCGGCGAATATCGAATCATCGACACCCCATAGCCTTCAATCAGCAGACTGCTAAAGACAACAATATTTGCTATAATTCCCCGTTTTCAGCTACCAGCTAACCGTTACACACCTCGTCAAATGAACAGCCCATCAACACAACAGATCATCGTCGGCATGTCCGGCGGCGTGGATTCATCCGTCACCGCGCTCTTACTACAGCAGCAGGGGCTGTCGGTCAGCGGCGTATTCATGAAAAACTGGGAAGATAAAGACCCAGACGGTACCTGCCCTGCCGCAATCGACGCCAACGACGCGATGCGGGTATGCGATAAAATCGGTATTCCGATGGATGCGGTCAATTTTGCCAACGAATATTGGGACCGTGTCTTTCAGTATTTTCTCGATGAATATAAAAGTGGCCGCACCCCTAATCCCGATATTCTGTGCAATAAAGAGATCAAATTTAAAGCATTCCTTGATTACGCCATTGGACAAGGCGCAGATAAAATCGCCACCGGGCATTATGCGCGCATCACTGAAAAAGATGGCCAATTCAAATTGCTAAAAGGCAAAGACAATAACAAAGACCAAAGCTATTTTCTTTACACACTCGGCCAGGCGCAACTTTCAAAGGCACTGTTCCCGCTCGGTGACATGCCAAAAAGTGAAGTGCGAAAAATAGCCGCAAAAGCGGGTTTTGAAAACCATGCCAAAAAAGATAGCACCGGCATCTGCTTCATTGGCCAACGAGAATTTAAAACCTTTCTCAATACCTACTTGCCAGCACAACCGGGTGAGATTCAAACACTGAAGGGCAAAACCATTGGCAAACACGACGGCCTAATGTTTCATACCATCGGCCAACGAAAGGGGCTGAAAATTGGCGGCCTCAAAGAAGATAGCAGCGGCGAGCCATGGTATGTGGTTGATAAAGATTTAGCGCGCAATGTACTACTGGTTGCACAGGGCACTGATCATCCCGCGCTGTTTAAACAGGTACTCAATGCAATCGATCTACACTGGGTCAGTGGGCAAGCGCCCATATCGCCCTACCAATGCAGTGCCAAAGTGCGTTACCGCCAGCAGGATCAACCCTGCACCATGAGCGTGACTGAAAATGGCATTGCGACTGTGCAGTTTGAGCAAGCGCAACGCGCCGTCACCCCGGGACAGTCGATTGTTTTTTACCATCAAGATGAATGTCTCGGCGGTGGTATTATCGATCAAATCGGCAACACACTTACCGATATTTCAACCCCTTAAATAGCAGTCAAGGCAAACACGATGAGTCACGCACCCAACGAAAAAATACTTGCACTAGCCGGGGTTTTTCAAGCCACGCGCCTGGTGCAAAAGGTCGCAACCACCAATAACGTCGACCAGGCAGCATTCGAGACCTGCTTGAACAGCATCATCGAAATTGACCCGACCAACACCCTCGCGGTTTATGGTGGGACAACAGAGGGGATCACACTCGGGCTAGAACTACTGCAAGAACAGTTTGGCGAAGATATCACCCAGCGAGACATGGAACTCACCAAATACATCGTCACCATCGTGCACCTCACCGGCAAGCTCATCAAGAATAAAATGATGCTATCGACACTCAGCAACGGCATAGGGCGTGTACGCACACAGACAGCCCACTACCCCATTACCCACGAAAACGTGATTGCCGGCATTGCCGATATCTATGTCAACACCATTAGCAATATCAAACCGCGCATCATCGTTAATGGCGAGCAAGGCTACCTCGCAAACCCAGGCAACGCCAACAAAGTACGCGCGCTGTTACTCGCCGCCATTCGCTCAACTATTTTATGGCGGCAATGCGGCGGTACACGCCTGCAACTGATGTTCAAGCGAAAATTTATCGCACAAACGGCAAGGGGGTTTCTGTATAATACCCCTGCCTCCCATTAAGTAATTTAAGCAGGACAGCAATGGAACTCAATACGCTCACCGCCCTCTCACCTATTGACGGTCGTTACAACGACAAGATCAATGAACTACGTCCAATCTTTAGCGAATATGGGCTGATCTATTACCGGGTCATCATTGAAATCCGCTGGTTGCAGGCGCTGGCAGACTGCCCCCAGATCGAAGAGGTACCCTCCTTTAGCGAGGGTGCCAACACCTACCTACAAAACATCATCGATAATTTTGCTTTAAGCGATGCGGAACGTGTTAAAACCATCGAGCGCACCACTAATCATGATGTAAAAGCCGTTGAGTACTATCTAAAAGAAAAGGTGGCCGACAATGTTGAGCTAAATGCCGTTAATGAGTTCATCCACTTTGCCTGCACCTCAGAAGACATCAACAACCTTGCCTACGCGCTGATGTTGCGCGAAGGACGAACCCAGGTCATCGCTCCTGTGTTGGACAACCTGATCGGCACCGTCACTCTGCTGGCCCACAAATATGCAGAGCAACCGATGCTAGCGCGCACCCATGGCCAAACTGCCTCGCCCACCACCATGGGCAAAGAGATGGCCAATGTGGCACGCCGCCTGGAGCGCCAACGCGATCAATTCATCCTTGCGCCAATACTTGGGAAAATAAATGGCGCCACCGGCAACTACAACGCCCACTACGCCGCCTATCCAGAGATCGACTGGCATGACTTTTCACAACGCTTTGTCACTAACCTTGGACTGGAGTGGAACGCTTACACCACACAGATCGAGCCACATGATTTTATTGCACAGTATTTTGATTCACTGTCACACTTCAATACGATCCTGATCGACTATTCTCGTGATGTCTGGGGCTATATCTCTCTGGGATACTTCAAGCAACGCACCGTTGAGGGTGAGATCGGTTCATCCACCATGCCGCACAAAGTAAATCCTATCGATTTTGAAAATGCAGAGGGTAATCTAGGACTGGCAAATGCCATCTTCCAGCACCTTGGCAGCAAGCTACCGATATCCCGCTGGCAGCGAGACCTGAGCGATTCAACGGTGCTGCGCAACCTCGGTGTTGGTCTCGGCTATAGCCTGATCGCTTATCGCTCATGCCTTAAAGGGATCTCAAAACTTGAGGGCAATCCTGCGCGCATGCTGCAAGATCTCGACAATGCATGGGAAGTGCTAGCCGAACCCATTCAGACCGTAATGCGCCGTTACGGCATTGAAAAACCATACGAGAAGCTCAAAGAACTCACCCGCGGGCAAGCGATTACACAGCCGGTATTTCATGACTTCATCAACACCCTTGAAATACCCGAGACAGAAAAGAAACGCCTGCTTGAGATGACCCCCGCCAACTATATTGGCATTGCCAACACCCTCGCAGCAAACGGCTAATCACCACCTGCATTGCGTACCACTCAAATGCGGTGTGCAATGCCTTCTCAAACTCAAGATTGCGATATCGCTCACAGATTTTTATCTACCAATACAGATAATAGGTCTCGAAGGATAAAAACATCTCCCTCCCCGTTTTATCCTTCATAGCGTCATCAAAGCAACTTTAACCCGTGCCCTGCGTGTACTTCCCCAAGCAGACGCGGGTTCTTTTTTTAGCCTGCCACCCTTCAATCCACCTCGCACTCACATCAAGAAAACACGAAAAGAGCGCCCTTTTACCTTGCCTGCCGATAATTTATTTAATGCATGATTGGCAACATTTCGACTAACGGCGACATACGACCATTGATCAAAGATTTGAATCTTGCCCACCTGCTTGCCATCAATTCCATCTTCGCCGGTCAGTGCGCCAAGAATGTCGCCTGCCCTCACCTTCTGTTTTTTACCGCCACCAATTTGCAATGTGGCCATCGGTGGCTTATAGGTAGGCTTATCCAGCAGATTCAATGAAGGCAAGGCCTCCACATCGATTGAATGTTTCAGATAGGCCTCAAGACGCTCAATCTTATACTGCTCATTTTCACTAAATAAAGTACAGGCGATACCCGAACTGCCCGCACGCCCAGTGCGCCCGACCCGATGAATATGCACCTCTAAATCATTCGCAACATTATAGTTAATCACCGCATCCAGCGCATCGATATCCAACCCTCGTGCCGCCACATCAGTCGCCACCAATATCGAAACACTTTTATTAGAAAAACGTACCAAAATACGATCGCGATCCTTCTGCTCCAAATCACCATTTAACGCCAACGCACTAAAACCCAATGCATCAAGGGACTCAGCAACCTCTAGTGTCTCTTTTTTAGTGTTACAAAACACCAGCGTAGAACCGGGGCGATATTGCTGCAACAGCAACCGCAATGCCTTAAAGCGTGCCCCTCCCCCCGCATCTACCTTAAACAGATGCTGACGGATACTCTCGTTATCATGCGTCGCATCCACCTGTACCACCACCGGCTTATTCATGATGCGTTTAGCGATAGATTTAATCTCATTCGGATAAGTCGCGCTAAACAACAAGGTTTGGCGCTGTTTAGGCGCACCATCAATGATCACATCCAACGACGGCTGAAAACCCATATCCAGCATTCGATCGGCCTCATCCAATACCAATGTATTCAAGCCATCCAGCTTGAGTGTACCGCGCCGCACATGCTCTTCTACGCGCCCCGGTGTACCCACAATAATATGAGCGCCACGCGCCATCGAACCTGTTTGCGCTTTAAATGGCACACCACCACAAAGGGTCAGTACTTTAATGTTTTGAATGGCGCGCGCCAGCCGGCGAATCTCTTTTGCCACCTGGTCCGCCAACTCTCGCGTCGGACACAGCACCAATGCCTGCACCTGAAAGTGCTTTGTATTCAATTTTTCAAGCAATCCGAGGCTAAATGCAGCGGTCTTACCTGAGCCGGTTTTCCCCTGCCCGATGACATCTTTGCCTGCCAGGATATGCGGCAGGCTCTGCGCCTGAATCGGCGTCATCTCCAGATATTCAAGTGATGAGAGGTTTTTGATCAGCGTAGGCTGAAGTGCAAGGGATGCAAAAGCAGTGTCATTCATGGGAGTGGCTCCAGTCGCGGCCGTAAATGGATGCTGGCAGCATAGCTCACCAACAAAAAAGGGCAAGGCCATCAGGCCCCACCCTTTTTATTTTGCCCTAAAATTAATTAGAGCGATGCCGACCAAAAGAGGCCGACAGCGATGCTAAAACTAGATCGCTACGATGTTCTCAGCCTGAGGACCTTTCTGACCCTGAGTCACGGTGAATTCAACCTGCTGACCTTCGGTAAGGGTTTTGAAACCGTCACCTGAGATAGCGCTGAAATGAGCAAAAACATCTGGACCAGACTGCTGCTCAATGAAACCAAAACCTTTAGATTCGTTGAACCACTTAACGGTACCGGTAGTTGTAGACATAATAATAATCCTAATTTAAATTTGAGTAATTTCAGCTGCCCCACTTTAATGTGAACCAGCCATTTGTTGAGAAGTGTTGCTATTACTTATGATAAACAGGACGAAAACTAATACAGGACTTCGAAATGGTTGTGCATAAATGTAAGACGAACTTTCAAGCAATTAGAATTATATACACCATACCCTTATTGTCAACGTGTATTAGCTGATAATTCTGCGTCATCAATCACAGGCATAGAATCACATATTACTTTGAATTTCTTGCCATAAATCAGTATCGTGCCACCTTAATAAATCACAAGGATCAACCATCACTGTGGGACGCTTACTCGGTATCGCCATTAGACATAAAAAACGCGGCGCCATGCAGCAGCTTGAAACGGCCTCCGTCACCACTACCACTGGCGTTGCGGATGACTTTCGCGGCAAACCGGGCGAACGACAAGTCACCGTCTTGGCACGTGAAGAGTGGCAAGCAGCCTGCCAGGAGATCAAACAGCCACTCCCCTGGGTGAGTCGTCGTGCAAATCTCTATATTGAAGAGATCAACCTATACCAATCAATAGGGAAATTACTCCAGATTGGTCCATTAATACTGCTAATCACGCGCGAAACAGATCCTTGCAATCGCATGCAAGAGACGCATCACAAACTATTTGAGGCTTTAACAAAGGATTGGCGGGGCGGCGTCTGTTGCCGCGTCATACAAGATGGCGCGATTGCAATCGGCGATCAGGTGGCGTTAAGCGATGCCACTTAGCACCACCACACAAGCGCAAGTAATTGAAGAGACACGGCGCTGGCTAAAAAACATCGTGCTGCGCCACAACCTCTGCCCTTTCGCTCACAAACCGTTCAAACAAGGGACCATTCACTACCTTGTCTCTCAGGCAAACGAGGCAGAAGCGATCGCTGAGTCTCTCCTTCAAGCGCTGTTAGCATTGCGTAATAGCGATATCAACAGCATTGAAACCACACTGCTCATCACCCCTAACTGTTTTTCTGATTTTAGTGATTACAATGAATTTCTGGGTGTTGTGGATAGACTCATCGAACAACTTCATCTCCTCGGGATTATTCAGGTGGCCAGCTTCCACCCTGATTACCAGTTTGCTGACCTAGATGCCGATGACGTGCGTAATTACACCAACCGCTCACTCTACCCAATGTTTCACCTAATTTTAGAAGAGAGCATCAAGCAAGCACGCGCCACCCATCCGGATGTCCACGCCATTCCACAAACCAATATGGACCTGCTAGAAAAGCAGGGCCTCACTGAAACAGTGCAGCAATTGTCAGACTGCCGTCAACACAAGCCTGTGATTGATGTATAGTAGCGGCGCTAATCACAACCCGGAGACCCCATGAAACTACTCATTCGAAACCTGGCCCGCACTACCACTGAAAACATGCTGCTAACGATGTTTGAAGCGCATGGGTTCGTGCAGTCATGCTCATTGGTGATGGACAAAAAAACGGGTGACTCCAAAGGCTTTGGTTTTGTTGAAATGCCCAAAGCAGGCGAAGCAAAGATCGCCATCAAGATGCTCAACGGCAAAGAGATCGACGGCAGTAAAATTCGCGTCAAAAAGGCCGAACCTAAGCCTGATGAAGAATAACGACCCGTTCACCGCACTCACAATACAGCTTCTTCTCTTAGGAAGCTGTCGGACTTAGGATGAATCCTACTGCAGACATAGTGCCCTCTGGGTAAAAACCCTTTCGACCCATTTCTCCAATCCTTTTCGTTGAATATACTCAATATTCACCTCAAACGATCCAATAAATGGATTTTGCTATGCCCTCTGGGTACAAAATGGCCTTCCCTCGCCACGCGCTCACCTAAACCCGACAGCCTCCCTAGGGCGATATTTAAGCTGTATCCCCATCAAAAAATTGCGTAACACCTGACTCTGGCATTCACGATAGTTTTTATGTGATGGCTTACGAAAAAAAGCACTCAATTCATGCTTACTGATGCGCACATTGGTCAGCTCAAAAATAGCGAGTATCTCTTCCGCGGTTAGGTTTAAGGCGATCTTCAACTTTCGAAAAACAATATTATAGTTTAAACGCCGCTCAGGCTCAGGCTGCTTGCCCTCCCGCCGCCCTCGGCGATCATTAATCAAACCATTGAGAAAAACAGCCAACTGAACATCGCGACACTTCTGAAAGGCCACGTCATCGTCCGCCTTCAGCCAAGCACTCACCTGTTCACGCGTCACCTCATGGTCTGCCTGCGAAAATATGGCCATCATCTTCGAATCGTTAAAATCAAAGGCGTAGCGAATTCGGCGTAATACATCGTTATTGGTCACAAAGCCTTCCTAATTAAAGTTACACAAACAGCAATCCCATTACATCGCCGCAAAAACACCGGGCTGATGTTACCAGCCTTCAATCAAAAGCTCACACCCCACGCGACTGTACAAAAAAGCGACATCAACCGCTCAAAATATACATAAACTTTACACCTTACACTCGAAATTAGTCGAAAATAATACCAACCACTTGATTTAAATTGAATTAATATTTAGGCACGAAAAATGCATACTGCTGTAATGTAGGGATTTCACTACAAGTTAACAAATCAATAGAGCACGATATTTTATGACTACACAATTATTTAAAGCACTCCTAAGCACATTTGCATTGACCTTTTTCGCATCCATTGCGAATGCAGGATTGATTCTTGAACAGTACGACAGCGGCACACCCACCCCAGAGACCATCGGCGGGTATGCAATGACTGACTTTGCCATTGTCAACCATACTCTGAGCGGAGACACATCAACCGTAAGCGCCCCTCTAAATGGGTTACTGACGTTTATTGATGCTGGCGGCGCAACGCTAAACATGTCACGCGGCCTTGCAGACTCCACCGACTGGTGGGTGAATGGTGAAACTAATAATTATGATATTTTCACCACCGGCGTTAACTGGGTAACCATTTTATTACCAGAAAACACCCGTGCATTTTCATTTAATGTGGGCTCAAACATGTCCGCACGCGGTTGGTTAACCGCTACTGAATTTGATGGAAGCGGGATTGAAAACAAGCACTATTTTGGACTCAGCGCTAGCGAAACCCCCGGCTTTGGCATCTATGCAGACAACCGCCAAGGCCAGTGCTCCGCCATCACATCGGTCACCATCGACCCCTTCCAATGGGGAATGGGCAACTTTTCTATCAACAACGACCCATGTAGCACCAGCGTATCGGAACCCGCAACAGCCGCTCTTCTCGGCCTGGGGCTAGCGGGACTACTGTTCGCACGCCGCAAACCAAGGCATACAGCCTAACCCCCTTGCCACATTAGCACTCACAAAAAGCCCCTCCCCATGATTCATTCATGAGGGGCTTTTTTCGAGAGAAAAACTAATTATACTCTTCAGCACCCTCAGCTGGTTCAACCAGAATCAATTCACGGTCAATGCCATCAATACCCGTCACACGGACCTTTTCGCCAGCCTCGCAGTCAGCGCCACGTAAACGCAAAGTCGCCCCCTGCATTTCAAGCACCCCATTACCATTGACGATGGGGCTATCAAGCGTGATAACATGCCCAACTAAACGATCAACACGTAGCACCCGCTTCGGCGCCACATCCTCGACCTCAACGACATCACCCTTAAAAAAATCCAGGATCAAAGTCGTCAACACAAAGCCCACCGAGGCAATGGCAAAAAACACCCCCAGTTGATACATCGTTGGGAATGCGGGATTAAACCATAGAATCCCCCCCACCACCGTGGATGAAATCGCCACCCAGGCAGGCTTACTGTTGGCAAAGTAGAATGCAAACGAACAAGCCAATAACGTGATGGTCCACCAATGCCACTGCTCCAATATAAATCCAGCCATGCTTCCCCTCACACTAGTTTTTTGATTCTGGCAAAATAGTAAAAATTAAGATCCTTATAGTCTATATTAGAGATTGATTGATCGATTGACTATCAATAATCAACGATACAAACCATCACAATATTAAAAGCGAAGATAACAGGGATTTTTTTCGCCATTTCCTCTAAAATACGCCTCTATTTTTTCGGTCGGCGATATTGTCCCGGCCCGTTTAAGGGTATTAACACTGTGCAAGATTTTCTCCCCGGCCAACGCTGGATTAGTAATGCTGAAATTCAAATGGGGCTGGGCACCGTTCTCAGCTGCGAACACCGCGCTGTCACCCTGCTGTTCATGGCCACGGGTGAAACACGTACTTACGCCAAACTGACGGCACCACTCACTCGTGTGGTTTTTTCATTGGGCGACAAAATAAAAGCACATGACGGCTGGACGCTCAAAGTCTCACGAGTTGAAGAGCAGGATGGCTTGGTCCTCTACCACGGCACTGACGAGGAAGGCAATACACGCGAGCTCCCAGAGGGTTCGCTGGATAACTTCATCAAACTCAACCGCCCCACCGAGCGCCTCTTTAGCGGTCAGGTGGATAAAAACAAATGGTTTGAGCTACGCCAACAGAGCCACGTGCATGCCAACCGTCAGGCGCGCAGCGAACTGTTGGGGCTAACGGGAGTACGCACCACCCTGATCCCTCATCAGCTTTACATCGCCAATGAAGTGGCTAACCGCTACGCCCCGCGCGTATTACTTGCCGACGAAGTCGGCTTAGGCAAGACCATCGAAGCAGGCATGGTCATCCATCAGCAACTACTCACCGAACGTGCCAAACGCGTCTTGATTGTGGTGCCTGAGAGCCTTATCCATCAATGGCTCGTCGAAATGCTGCGTCGTTTCAACCTGCACTTTAGTATCTTCGACGAAGCACGCTGCCAGGCGATTGCCGGTTACCACTCTGAAGACGCAGCACACCTCGACGCTGAAATTGATGATCCGACGGATGCTGACGAAAATATCGATTCCAGTCCGTTTAATAGCGAACAATTAGTACTCTGCAGCCTTGAGTTCCTGGTAAAGCAACCTGACCATTTCCAGCAGGCACTCGCTGCCGAATGGGATCTTCTAGTTGTCGACGAGGCACATCACCTGGAATGGAGCCCGCAACAATCAAGTATCGAGTATCAGTGCATCGAACAACTGGCCCTTATCACCAAAGGGGTACTGCTTCTCACCGCGACGCCAGAACAGCTTGGCAAAGCGAGCCATTTTGCACGCCTACGCCTGCTTGACCCAGACCGCTTTCCTGATCTCGAACGCTTCATTAATGAAGAACAACACTACGCTCCCATTGCAAACGCCGTCTCAGAACTGCTGAGCGAAGCACCATTAAGCGACAACACCCGCGCCACCCTCCAAGGGACACTGGCCGAAGGCGACAACCAACCACTACTCGATAAGCTAACACAATTGGGAAGTCCGCTCTCTGAGGATGAAAGCGCGATACGAAATGAACTCACCGAACATCTGCTCGACCGTCATGGCACTGGGCGCGTCCTGTTCCGCAACACCCGCGCAGCGATCAAAGGCTTTCCAGAGCGCAAGGTCAGCGGCTACCCACTGCCACAACCAGCAGCCTATAACGACTGCCTGCTACAGCTAATGCTAGACCAGGCGGTTGAAACACGCCAGTTGCTCTGCCCCGAACTCGCCTACCAGAGCGTTGCGACTGGGCAGAACTGGGACACGATTGACCCGCGCGTCGCATGGTTAAGCGCAAAACTAAAAGAACTCAAACCCGCTAAGGTGCTGGTGATTGCAGCCGATGCCGGTACCGCCATGGATCTTGCTGACGCACTGCGTAAAAAAGATGGCGTCTACCCGGCGCTATTCCACCAGCATCTCTCCATTGTTGAGCGTGATCGCGCTGCCGCCTATTTCTCAGACCCAGAATATGGCAGCCCCGTTTTGATCTGCTCAGAAATTGGCAGCGAAGGACGTAACTTTCAATTTGCCCATCATTTGGTGCTGTTTGATCTCCCGCTAAACCCAGACCTACTGGAACAGCGCATCGGTCGACTCGATCGCATCGGACAACAAAACACCATCAGAATCCACGTGCCATTCCTGGAAAAAACAGCCCAAGAAGTGATGTTTCGCTGGTACCACGAAGGGCTCAACGCCTTTGAACAGACCTGCCCAGCGGGTCACAATGTCTTCACCAAGCTGATGCCGACATTGATTGAAACGCTCTACCAAGTCGATGCGGATCATGAAAATGATAACGACCTAAATGCGTTGATCGGCACCACACAAAAAATCCACACCGAGCTAAACAATGCACTGCAAAATGGCCGCGATCAGTTGCTTGAATACAACTCATGTCGCCCCCTCATCGCCAATCAACTCAAGGCAGCCGCGAGCGCCAATGAAAATAGCGAGCTGCTTGCCGAATATCTCTCGCATGTATTTGACTGTTACGGCATCGATAGCGAACACCATAGCGATGCCTGCCAAATCATCCGCCCTGGTGACCACATGCAAAATAGCAGCTTTCCTGGCCTGCATAGCGAAGGGATGACCATCACTTATGAGCGCGATACCGCACTCACCAATGAAGATGTGCACTACATCACCTGGGAGCACCCACTCACCACTGGCGCATTAGAGATGGTACTTAACAACGAACAAGGCAACACGGCAATTGCCGCCATCAAACACCCGATGATTAATGCTGGCACACTACTACTAGAATGCCTCTTTATACTAGAGAGTAGTGGTAACAGTGCGCTACAATCGAACCGCTATCTGCCGCCAACCTTGATCCGAGTGATGATCGATCCGAAGGGGCGCGACTACAGCAGCGAGCTATCAAGTGAAGCGCTGCAAGAAATACGCGCTAAGGTCGACCGTGAAACGACCCGTAAAATTATCCGCGCCTTCAGCAAGAAACTGCGCGAGATGGTACCGCTTGCCGAACAACAAGCCGAGAAACTAGCACCCGCCTTTTTACAAGAGGCACAAAGCCGCTCACAAACCTTACTCAACAAAGAGATTAATCGTCTTAAAGCATTGCAAAAGGTAAACCCTAATGTACGCGACGATGAAGTGCTGTTTTTTGAAAACCAATTGAGCGCATTAACTCTAGCACTAAAAGATGCACATCTGAGACTTGATGCAGTGCGCGTCATCATCAGCACATAAGCGAAAGCAGACGCGCCGTTTACCTCATCATCGAGATATTTCATGGCATCCAGAAAAATCGGCAGGCTTGCAATGCCAGCGGTCGAAAACTCATCAACTAAACAGCATAAACGCGATAATGACTTAATTCCACTCTCAGTTTTACAGCCTGCTATTATTATCGCCACTCACCCGTAAACGCTCACAGGAAATCCATGGCACTTAAGGCAACTATCTTCAAACTTGAGCTGCAAGTTGACAACATCGACCGCCACTATTACCAGGCACATCAACTCACCATTGCACGCCATCCCTCTGAAAATAATGAACGCATGTTCTATCGTATTATTGCGTTCGCACTGAACGCACATTCAGCGCTCGAATTTACCAAGGGTATCAGCTCGGCAGACGAACCCGATCTATGGCGTCACGCTGACAGCGGTGAAATTGAACAGTGGATTGAACTAGGCCATCCTGATGAGAAACGCCTGCGTAAAGCATGCGGTCGTGCACAGCAGGTACTGATTTATAGCTATCAACCACGCGGCGGGGACGTTTGGTGGCAACAGCTTTCAGCACGCACCAAAAACACTAACAACCTGACCATTGCGAAAATCATCATCAACAATAGCCAACTCATCGACAAACTCATCGCCAGACAGATGCAACTTAATTGCACCATTCAAGATGACAGCATCTGGCTTACGAATAGCACAGAGACACTGGAAATCTCCACTCAACCCTTTCAATAATTGAAAGTACACGACATCAATCGATCATGGCAAACGGCCCCCACCCCGCATTGAGCCGTGAAATATTGCGTTCAATTGTCGCTATTGATCAAACAAATAATTCGCATGAAAACGTAAATGGTCCGCCATAAAAGTGGCGATAAAAAAGTAGCTGTGATCATAGCCATCATGGAACCGTAACGTGAGTGCCTGACCCGATGCCTCGCAGGCCGCTTTAAAGATTAAAGGATTTAATTGTTGATCAAGAAAGCCATCCGAGCACCCTTGATCGACTAATATAGGGTTGTCAAGCACATGATTCTGCACTAGTAAACTCGCATCATAGGCCGCCCAGGTAGCGTGGTCAGCCCCCAGGTAACTGCCAAATGCTTTTTCACCCCACGGACAGCGGCTTGGCGCACAGATAGGAGAAAATGCAGAGACAGAACGATAAATCGATGGGTTTTTCAATGCGGCTATCAACGCACCATGCCCACCCATCGAGTGGCCAAAGATAGATTTTCTGGTTGGATCTACTGCAAATTTCGTCTCTATCAGGGCGGGTAATTCCTGCGTGATGTAATCATACATCTGGTAATGTTCACGCCAGCCCGGCTCAGTGGCATTAACATAAAACCCGGCGCCACTGCCCAAGTCCCAGTGATCATCTTCACCCACAATACCGGTATTGCGAGGGCTGGTATCCGATGCAATCAGTGCCACCCCTAACTCAGATGCGAGACGCTGCGCTCCGGCCTTTGCCATAAAATTTTCTTCGGTACAGGAGAGCCCAGACAACCAGTAAAGAGCAGGCACAGGTTCGGTTTCAGCCTGTGGTGGCAAGAAGACTGCAAAGCGCATCTCACTACGGCAAGACGCAGAGTGGTGCGAGCAGCTATATAACCAACCGTCAAAACAACGAACTTTAGTATGTGATTGTAACTGCACCATAAACAACGAATCCAGGTAGAGGTGACTAGAATAAAATAACTGAGCGAATACTGCTGCCTTCGTGCATTAATTCAAAAGCATGATTAATGTCTTCTAACGACATGGTATGTGTCACCATCTCATCCACCTTAATCTCACCCGCCATGTACCGCTCAACATAACTCGGCAATTCGGTGCGCCCTTTAACACCACCAAATGCGCTACCGCGCCATACGCGCCCCGTCACTAATTGAAAAGGACGTGTTGAGATTTCTTGTCCCGCACCAGCGACTCCAATAATCACTGACTCGCCCCAACCTTTATGACAACATTCCAAGGCTGATCGCATTAGGTCTACATTACCAATGCATTCAAATGAGTAGTCGACGCCGCCATCCGTTAAATCAACCACGACATCCTGAATCGGCACATCATAATCTTGGGGGTTTATCGTGTCCGTCGCGCCAAGTTGGCGAGCCATTTCAAATTTGCCGTCATTAATGTCGATGGCAATAATGCGCGCAGCCTTCGCCAGTACCGCCCCCTGCACGACACTCAAACCAATACCGCCCAGGCCAAATACTGCCACCGTTGAACCTGGCTCTACCTTTGCGGTATTGAGTACCGCACCGATACCCGTCGTAACACCACAGCCTAACAGGCAGACCTTGTCTAGTGGTGCCGCTTTATTAATTTTTGCCAGCGCAATTTCAGGCACCACGGTATATTCCGAAAAAGTAGAGGTTCCCATATAGTGGTAAATGGTTTTGCCATTACAGGAAAAGCGCGCAGAACCATCAGGCATCAACCCCTTACCCTGCGTCGCGCGAATGGCCTGACAAAGATTCGTTTTACCCGAGGTGCAGAATTTGCAGTGGCCACATTCCGGTGTATAAAGCGGGATGACATGATCTCCTACCACCAGAGTGGTCACCCCTGCCCCCACCTCTTCCACAACCCCACCCCCTTCATGACCTAGGATTGATGGAAAAATACCTTCAGGATCCTCACCAGATAATGTAAAGGCATCGGTATGGCACACCCCAGTCGCCACCATCCTCACCAGCACTTCACCGACCCTTGGTGCTGCGACCTGTACCGTTTCAATCGTTAAAAGCTGACCAGCCCCCCAGGCTACTGCTGCACGTGAATCCATGCCTCTCTCCTATTAAAATTTAGCGACTATTTTTTTGATCGAGCGCAACATCATATAAAACACCGCAATTGAAACACTCGTATCAGATAGTGGTGAACGTCATCATAACACCTGCTAATAGTCGCAGCTAAACGACAGCTGTTTAGCTGTTCAAATCCCCCAATCATCCTATAATACATATTCATACTCACCGCCTGGTACAACTACAGTTAGTCGTTGAGGGTGTAACATACATGACAGTTATCACTGGATCTCTGTGCTCAAATGACAGCCATTACAAACTTAAACAAGCAGTGGGGAATCAAGAACCAGCTCACTTTTGATACCACTCACAGCGGGCAAGTGATTGCCCATATCAATAACAACCATGCAAGTGCTTCCATTGCCTTGCAGGGCGCGCACCTGATGGAATGGACGCCAACGGGCGAAAGACCCGTTATCTGGCTCTCACCCGATGCAACACAGGCACCGGGTAAGTCTATCCGCGGCGGTGTACCCATCTGCTGGCCATGGTTTGGCGCCCATAAAACCCAGGCCAACTTCCCCGCTCACGGCTTCGCACGTACCATGCCGTGGCAGGTAATCAACACGACCCGATTCTCCAGCGAGGAGACACAGATCACGCTTCAGCTTGATTCCTCCAATATAGAAACAAAGTTCTGGCCACAGCCGACCTCTGTAGAATGCCAAATCACAATCGGTAAAACACTCACAATAACGCTGACAACGTTTAATAAAGGCCAGAGTGCAATGACCATCAGCGAAGCATTACACACCTACTTGTCCGTCAGCGATGTGAGAAACATCCGTATTAATGGTCTGAATGGCTGTCGTTACCTCGATAAAGTAGATGGTATGCTGGCGAGGCAGCAAGTAGGTGATATTACCTTCGCAAACGAGGTTGATCGTATTTACATCGACACCGAAGCCGACTGCGCTATTCACGACCCCGGCCTTTTGCGCCGGATTCACATTCGAAAAACAGGCAGTGAATCAACCGTGGTGTGGAATCCGTGGATTGAAAAATCAACCCAGATGGGCGACATGGGAAGAGATGGCTACCTGAATATGGTCTGCGTTGAAAGTGCCAATGCGGCTAACCATCTCATTGCCATCCCAGCAGGTGGCAAACACCAGCTCAGTGTTAGCTATCACCTTGAAACAATTTGAGACCTTTACACGAGCAGGAAAGTAAGCATGGACACATCGACATTAAACCCGTTAAATCAAGAATGGCAAACCCTACATCAGGATTACGAGCGCTATGACCGCTATAGCCTGCTGATAAAGCTTGTCGCTATTCTCAGCAGCCTTATCACTATTGGACTGACAATCCACCTATGGATCGCGATACTATTCATATTAGTACTGTGGCTGCAAGAAGGTATCTGGCGTACCGTGCAAGCACGCACCACCGAGCGGCTATTAGCGCTTGAGCAACTGATCAAACGCGACGACCAAAATTCGGCCATGCAATTCTATTCAGACTGGGAGGCAACCCGACATGGTTCCATTGGATTGATCAAAGAATATATGCGTAACGCCCTGCGCCCTACTGTCGCATACCCATATATTATTTTACTCGGTATATTAGTCATCATCGTCATGATGCGATAATGTTTATCGTGACAACTTGATCACCACAGATATAGGTATTGAGTCACTTTAGAAATAGTGGCAAGGTATACTCAGCGCCATTAGCAGGCTATGAATCAGGGTGAGCTAACTAAAAAAACGTCAAAGAGGTTATACAATGAAAATTACGAGGCCAAAGCTAGCCACATTTTATGCGACGTTATTGATTGCCAGTATTACCATTTCTAACGCAAGTGCATCAAATGACTTCGATAGACTCTATGCGCAGGCAAAGACAGAAATGAGCTCTGAATTTGGCACTTTTTATGCGACGCAATTGAATGGTTCATTTTTTGAACACCAACCAAGCATTTTTGATAATTGCTCAGATAAGCACAAAAAATCAGAAAAACAGCCATTTTCCGCAGTATTTGAAATCAATAGTGACGGCACCATTAAAGCATTTCACTTAGATAAGAAAACAGATTTTTCAGTATGCCTGAAGTCCAGCCTTATAGGCTTAGAAGTCCCGATGCCGCCCTATGATGGTTACTGAAGCCCATTCAATTGGAAGGCAATGAGTAGTTGAACAACCGCCATCGTCCACTCCCGGCCTTTAGCCGGCAACAGGAGAGCGATCTCCTAGGAGGCTGTCGAGCTTAGGATGAATCTACTGCGGAAAAACCATTCCGACCCATTTCTTCGATCCTTTTCGTTGAATATGCCCAATATTCGCCTCAAACGATCCAATAAATGGATTTTGCGGTGCCCTTTGGCTACAAAATGGTTTCCGCTCGCTCCGATCACCTAAGCCCGACAGTCTCCTAGTAAGTCATCTTATTGCTTATTAATCGGTTCTTCCAGCGTGCGCGCCAATTTTTCAATGGGTTCTAGCGCCTCAGGTTCTTTATGGCTACTGATGCCCATTTCGGTAAATTTACGCGCCCCACTCAGTACCTGCCGTTCAAATGAACCCACGGCTTTGTTGTAGTGCTCCAGGCTGCTGTTAAGCCCTTTTCCGACTTTGCTCATGTGGCCGGTAAAGGTACAGAGTCGCTTATAGAGGTCCTCACCGAGGTCTCGAATCTTTTCGGCATTGTCGGTGATCGCCTGCTGATTCCAACCAAAGGCAACAGCACGCAGTAGTGCAACCAGACTTGTCGGTGTAGCGAGAATCACCTTCTGTTTCAGTGCATCTTCTAGCAATGCGCTATCTTTTTCGAGTGCCGCACTGAGAAAATGGTCACCAGGAATAAATAGCACCACGAAATCTGGGCTCTGTTTGAACTGTCCCCAGTAGGCCTTGCTGGCAAGCTCGCGGATACGCTCACGTACTTTTTTGGCATGATGAAGTAGATGTTGTTCACGCAGCTCATCACTATCAGCTTCGATTGCATTGAGGTAGGCATCAAGCGGAGTCTTCACATCAATCACAATCTCACGCCGCCCTGGCATACGCACAATCATATCGGGGCGAATGCTACCGTCGTCTGTTTCGGTATATTCCTGTTCAAAGAAATCGCAATATTCAACCATACCGGCAAGTTCCACTAAACGTTTGAGCGTCATCTCCCCCCATTGCCCGCGAACTTCAGGGCGACGCAGTGACTTCACCAGATTGCGAGTTTCGCCATACAACATCTGCTGAGTCTGCGCCATACTTTCTAGATGCTTAGTAATCGAACCGTAAGACTCTTTACGTTCATGTTCGATCTCTCGGATCTGTTTTTCAGTCTTCGCCAATAACTCTTTAATCGGTTTGACCAAATGCTCTATCGACTGCTCTTTTTTAGCCAGATCACCCTGCGCCTGTACATTAAACTGCTTGAGGTTTTCCTGTGCCAGTTTAAGAAATTGCTCATTATTACTTTTCAGTGCTTCACTTGATAGCGCGCTAAAGGTATCGCTAAGTTGCGCCCTATTTTTTTCAAGCGCCTCGATCTTTTCTGCCGCATTGCTTTGTTGCATTGCTAGCGTCGTCGTCAACGTACTGTTCTCACGCTGTAGTTCGGAAATCTGTTTTTGTGCGCGCAGATGGGCTAGTAGTGCACCCATTAGCAGTGAAATAGCGGTGGTGATGGCAATGATAATATAGCTGGTGGTGGTCATTTCTTTATTGCGAACCCTGATTAAAACGTTTTTGCCATGCGATGATTTCACTGGCGTGTTCGACCGAACCATCGGCACCCCACGTAGCGGGGTCATCGTCGTCATTGATGTAGCCGAAGAGCGCTGCGATGGTTTTCATGCCCGCACGCTGGCCCGCCTCGATATCACGTCGAGCATCGCCCACATAGATACACTCTGAAGCACTGACCCCCATCACATCGCAGGCGTGAAACATCGGTTGTGGATGTGGTTTTTTATGTTCGACCGTATCACCGCTAACAATACAGGCAGCGCGCTGCGCTAACCCTAGTTCCTCCATTAAAGGATTAGTCAGCCATGACGGTTTATTGGTAACGACACCCCACAATTGCCCCTGCCCTTCTATGGTAACTAACAGTTCTGCCATGCCGGGGAAAAGGACAGTCTTATCGCTAAGGTGGTTTTGATAGATCTCGAGAAATTCAGCAGTCAGCTGTTTAAATTTTGCTACCGGCACATGCTCGCCAAACCCTAGTTCGATCAGTGCATTGGCCCCATGGGTAACCATTGGGCGCAGCTGCTCAAATGGCAACGGTTGATGACCCTCGTTTTGCAGCAATGTATTGAGGGTAAAGACAAGGTCTTGCGCGGTATCGGCCAATGTACCATCAAGGTCGAACAGGATGTGTTTAAATGTCACACGAGGCTCAAAGCGCAGTTTGCTGCGTGTGCATCATGTAATTAACATCGATGTCATTACCGATAGCGTAATGTTTACTGAGTGGATTGTAGCTAAGACCGCTGATATCATGTGTCGACAACCCCGCTTCACGGGCCCATGCACTGAGTTCTGACGGACGAATAAATTTAGCAAAGTCATGCGTCCCTTTCGGCAGCATCTTTAACAGATACTCAGCACCTACAATCGCAAACAGATAGGCCTTTGGATTACGGTTGATGGTTGAAAAAAACAGATGCCCGCCAGGCTTAACCAGCTTGGCACAGGCACGGATGACGGAGGCAGGGTCAGGCACATGTTCAAGCAATTCCATACAGGTGACCACGTCAAAGCTGTGTGGATGCAGTTCCGCAAAGGCCTCCGCGGTGGATCGCTGGTAATCAACGTCAAGGTTTGATTCATAGAGGTGCAGCTTTGCGACTTCAATCGACGGCGCCGACATATCGATGCCGCTCACGCTCGCGCCACGTTGCACCATGCTCTCACTGAGAATGCCGCCACCACAACCGACATCGATCACTTTTTTAGCCGCAATTCCCGCGACTTTTTCATCGATATAATTCAAGCGCAACGGATTGATCGCATGCAGCGGTTTACATTCGCCATTCACATCCCACCAGCGGCTTGCCATCGCCTCAAATTTAGCGACCTCGTTGCGGTCTACATTGCTGTCTAGGTTGTTATCGCGATTGTCTGCTTGCGGCATCTTCTTTCTCTTTAAATTCAGGGTAACAGGTTATTATTGCTGCTGATCGCTCTCAGCGATTTTTTGACGCCACTGGCGTGTTTTTTCGAGGATGTGGTTTTCATCCAGCGTGGTCAGAGCGCGCGCCTTTAACAAGTGGCGCCCATTGACCCAGACATGGCTTACTTTATCACGATTGGTGGCGTAAACGATCTGAGAAATGGGATGGTAAAGTGGTTGCGACTCCAGTTCACTGAGGTCAATCGCCACTATATCGGCAGCCTTACCGACGATGAGCGAACCAATCTCTTTATCCAACCCCAGTGCGCGCGCGCCGTTAAGCGTCGCCATTTGCAGGGCAGTCGCAGCAGGAATGGCACTGGCATCCTGCCCCACCGCCTTGGCAAGTAGCGCGGCGGTACGCATCTCACCAAACATATCGAGGTCATTGTTGCTGGCGGCGCCATCCGTGCCCAGCGCCACATTGACACCTGCCTGGTGCAGTTTATGGAGCGGACAGAAGCCACTGGCGAGCTTAAGGTTTGATTCTGGACAGTGCACCACATGCGCCCCAGCGGTGGCGATTGATTCAATCTCACCATCCGTTAGCTGCGTCATATGTACCGCGACCAGGTGTGGCGTTAGTAGGCCAAGGGCTTCGAGCCGCTCAAGCGGGCGTTGACCGTTCTGCTGCACGGCATCGTCGACCTCATGCGCCGTCTCATGCAGATGAATATGCAGCGGCACATCAAGTTCCTCCGCATACATCTGTAATCTTTTGAGTGGTTCATCAGAGACCGTATAGGGTGCGTGAGGGGCAAAGGTGACCGAAATTAATGGATCATGGCGGTAATCGTCATGCACCTTAAGCCCCTTAGAAAGGTACTCGTCGGGGCCACTCGCCCATGCAGTGGGAAAATCGATCATGATCAAACCAACCGCAGCACGCATGCCACTCTGGCTGGCGACATGGGCAACCTCACCGGGGAAAAAATACATATCACTAAAGCAGGTGGTGCCACCACGAACCATTTCTGCAATCGCAAGACGAGTGCCATCATGGACAAAATCACCATTGGCCCACTTCCCCTCCGCCGGCCAAATGTGATCGTTAAGCCACTCCATCAACGGCATATCATCCGCCAGCCCGCGAAAAAGTGACATCGCGGCATGAGTATGGGTGTTGACCAACCCCGGGATCAACGCCTGATCGACAAGTGTCAGTTCATTCTTTCCTCGGTATTGCTGCCGTGCCTCAACACTGGGCAGGATAGCAACAATACGACCATCATCCATCGCCAGACTATGGTCTTCAAGCACGACATTAGCGGGCTCGACTGGAATAACCCAGCGGGCATGAATAAGCGTGTCGATCTGTTTCATCGGTTGTCCATCTATATATTGACTAGGGTCAGTATAGCCTAGATGGCTTCATGGATGGGATTGAGATCATTGTCTGTGAGTGCTTCAAACCATGCTCTTTTCACCTCGCTCCCAGCGCGTAGTTCACGTAAGTGATATTGCTTATCTGAAGGCTATTCAATTGAGTTGCATGTTTATTTATGCGCTGATGCAGGAAATGGTGAAGCCAGCCTCATTGAGCCAATAACCTTTGATATTGATCCAGGGAACAGGGATGACTGGACGATAGCGGCCTCGGGGCTGAAAATCGCCGAAATGGTAGTAATATAGGCTCGACCGAACCTTGAGTTAGCGGTAGTAAGGATGTTTTTGTGCTTTTTTGATCGATTTTTCTTTAGTCGAGCGGGTCTCTCGCTTATCATTGCGTTTAGCCATAATTGATATCTCTTGTATCGGTTGTGGTTAGCTGCCTCTAGGTGTTTCTGCACTCAGGGGCAGCGCTTAATTAAATCAGCATTTCAATGTTGAAACATACTCCTCTCTTTATGTTTTAACTCAATGCCCATCAAACGCTTTTTTAAGAAAATATCAAACTATTTTTCAACTGTTTATTGCAACAGCGATGGGGCATTTTGGAGAGCCTCACGTCTGCAGTGAGCGGCAGGCCGCAGCGGCGTGAGGCTTGTCCGGCGCTACTGCCTTTGTTGGGCATTTAAAACGCATAACTTACATTAAGTAAAACAGCTTCGTTTCTTTCATTTGACTTAGGAATAATCGATAGCTTGAACTTACTAACATTGTTTGAATCTTGTTTAGAAATGCTAGATATTTCTGGCTTATTACTGACGATATACCAATATATTAAGCCGGCAATTAATACCCCCGCTAATATATCTCCTTCACCACCTGAATCAGTACTGTCAGAATGATGACAATGGTAACCGCCGTTAATATTGTCATTATGGCAACCATCCGAATTTGTGCCACCAGAATGAGAATACACATTGCTTGAAAAACTAAATGCGATTACAAATACGACGCGAATAAATTTATTTTTTAACATAAAAATTATTGATAATTTTGTTGCCTAACGCTTTGCTCAGCGAAAATTTACAGCATGGTTTGGTTTGCGTAAAATTGAGCGATAGCGAATACGCAAACCAAACCACGCCATAAATTTCCGCTGGCGCTATTTGTTAGCGCTTTTTATACGCCACAAAAATATAACAATAAACGTTAATAAAGAAACGACAAAAAATGATAAACTTAGACGCACCAACAATTCTAAATTTGCTTGTTCCTCACAACAAGTTACAGCATAAATATGACCTAACCACTCCCAAAATGGTTCTGGAAAAGTAGGATACATATCAGGGTTCACCAACCACCAGAGAGCTAAGGAAGCAGTGGCGAAAATCATCCAAAACCCTGTTAAGCTAAAGCGATATATCTTCTTCATCTGACCACAACTTTCCCATAAGCGAGGAACTGAGAGTCGGGCACTGCTTCTTGTTTAGCGTTTTTCAATATTCCTCTTAAAAATTGATAATCGGTCTTACTGTCGATTGTGATACAGCCTTTGCTAATACCGCGATCTCCTTTGGGATGTAGTCGAAAATTACCACGCTTGACTTTATCACAGTATGTTTCATCATCTATTTTTCCATCTATAGCGTATAGAGCAAACCATTGGTCTTTGCCAGTGAACATATCGCGTAGCGGGCCAAATAAACCACCAGATTGCCTATCAAATATATAGTAAGTGCCAGGGGGGATTGGCCCTTGGTCTGGAATACATGCAGAAAGCCAACGATTAACATGTTGATCAAGACCAGAGAAGGCCGGGAATGATGTTGCTCCACAGATGAAAATGCTCATTGGTTTATCGTTTAGCTCAAATGTACAGTCAATCATATAAATTGCCTTTTTTAAGCGACCGGGTAGGTCAGGGGCCTTACGACCCCATTCCCCCCTCAGAACCGAGCGTGATAGTTTCCCATCTTGACGGCTCAAGCATTCCTAAAGGACACCACGGTGAAGTGCCCCAGCTGTGGTACCTCATCAGCCCCATCATAATCTATTCTCCTTCAATCCTAAAGCTTTGAGGTCACTCGCTTGACAGCCAGTAGCTTGGCGTAGAACGAGTGTGAGAGACAATATTGCAAGGCGCGAACTTTGTTCCATGCTTACGGCTGGATCATCGTCGGCTTCGCCATCACCGCCGCCGCTTATTACCTCGGTTTCGATTCAAAGCTCGCACTGCACGCCTTTGCCTATGGTGGTATTGGTATGATGACCATCGGCATGATGGCGCGTGTGACGCTGGGTCATACCGGGCGAAAAGTCACTCAACCGCCTGCCGTGCTGAAGTTATGTCTACCGCTGCTGCTCACAGGCAGCATCATCCGGGTGATGATGCCAATGCTACTGCCTGAATGGCACGCGTTATGGATTGGCAGCGCTCAAGTATTATGGAGCGCTGCCTTCGCGCTGTTTATCGCAGTCTATGCCCCCTACCTGATCCGACCTAGAATCGATGGACGCCTCGGCTAATTGAATTCAACTAGTCAGACTGACGGAATTGCGCCAGTAGCAACGCTGCTGTCAATTTGGTTTGCCTGTACTTTCTTCTGTTCGCGATCGGCTTTTGATACGCGCTTAACCACCTGACAGTCGCACTTACATGGGCTTAAAATTGACTGCGCCGATATTGGACGCAGCCCTGCTTGTTTATTACTTCTATTTTGCCTGCTATCACCACACATAACGCCTCCGACTCTTCATTAAGATGTTCTGGCATTGATTTACGAATTCCCATCAATAAATCGTGGCACTAATTATAATATAGTGCCACACTCGTTATACGCCAACAATCACTTAAACACAAACCATTCACCCCACAGCACCTTTAAAGCGCGCTAACACTAGTGGTGACAATAGTGTGATACTGAGGAGGATAGGTGAGTCTACAAGCACAGCATAGGATATCCAGATCATGGCAACGTGGGTTAAGGCACAGGTAGTTGGCAAACAGCACTGGACAGCACGGTTAGTGTCACTCCAGTTTGAAGCAGAAATCCATCCCTTTAGAGCGGGTCAGTTTTTGCGCTGCGGAATGGACATCGACGGTGAGCGTGTCGGCCGCCCCTACTCGCTAATCAACACGCCCGATACGCAACCCCATGAGATCTACTTTAATGTTGTCGAAGACGGGCTTCTCACGCCACACCTCGCCTCACTTGAAGCTGGCGATGAATTTTGGGTCTATGATGGCTGCAACGGCTTTATGGTGCTCGAAGAACTGCCAGCCGCCCCCGAACTGTGGATGCTCGCTACGGGTACGGGGATCGGCCCTTTTATTGCGATACTCAAGACAGACAAACTATGGCAGCAGTTTGAACAGGTGGTACTGGTTCACGCTGTTAGCAACGCGGATGAACTCACCTATCGCGAATTAATTAACGACACGTCACAACATCATCCAGAGGCGTTTCATTATGTGCCGTTTGTAAGTCGGGAAAAAGTCTCAAATACCATCCATGGGCGCATACCTGATGCGGTCAACAATGGGCAGCTCGAATCCGCGGCCCGCTTATCAATCAACGCAGAATGCTCCCATGTGATGTTATGCGGTAATGCAGGAATGATCAAAGATGCTAGTGAACTGCTGGAACAAAAAGGCATGACTCGGCATCGAAGAAGTGCGCCTGGGCATATCACCATTGAGAAGTATTATTAGCGTTACTGCGTGCTCAGCGCATAACAGCACGGCATACCTGAGCCATACTCTTCCTGGCAAGCAGCCGCCCTATCGCGGCCATTTAGCTATATGGGATCGTATTCAGACTGCCTGACACCATCAGCATAACCCATTGCCCAACCGTTTCATGCGACGCCTCGTCCCGCGCGCTTAAAGTAGGTCCATCTTAATTGCGTAATGTGTTAACTCGTTATTATCTTTCATCTTCATTTTTGCCAGGATACGCGTCCGATAAGTACTAATGGTTTTCACGCTCAGTGAGAGGCGTTCACCAATTTGGGTTAATGACTCGCCTGAGGCAATGAGGCGGAGTACTTCATACTCACGGTCCGAAAGCCTCGAATGCGGCGCCTCCGATGAATCGCCCTCTAAAATATCAAGCAGCATGTCCGCTGTGTTTTCAGAAATATAACGTCCACCACTGGAGACTTTTTTTACCGCCTTAAGTAATTCATCGGTGACCGCTTCTTTATTAATATAACCATTCGCACCACAACGAAAAGCCCTCAATGCATATTGATCTGAAGCATGAATACTCAGAATCAACACCGGTGTTTTATTTTCATCTGCACGAATACGCTTTAGAACATCAATACCACTTTTGTCCGGTAATGAAATGTCCAGTAAGATCACGTCATATTGATCATGCTTTAGTCGCTCGATGGCACCCATGCCGCAGTCAACCTCATCAACGGTAACATCTAGCATCCCTTCATTCAGGATTTGCTTCAGCCCAGCACGTACAATGGCATGGTCGTCTACTATCAAAATTTTATTCAACATCATCACAATACCCCTCTTGGCAAAGAGATTTTAACAACAACCCCATCACCGGGATTCGATATCACATCGATATTGCCAGCCATCACAAGCACTCTTTCCTTCATACTAATAATCCCAAAAGAATCATTATTGGTCCGCGCACTCACATCAAAACCACACCCATCATCAGAAATCGTGATGATCAAGACATCGTCTTCATCGATAACCGTCACCAATACAGAGGTGGATTCGGCATGTTTAGCAATATTATTGAGCGCTTCTTGGAATATCCTGAAGATGGAAATATCACTGTCTTTGTCTTTATTCTTAAAAACAATTTCATCGCAATTCCGGTCTAACGCTACCTTAATGCCATGGCGTTTGCCAAACTCTTCCAGTTGCCACTCCACAGCAGCCAGCAAACCCAGATCATCAATAATACTGGGACGCATTTCAGTGATCACATGACGCACCGAAGCAATAGCACTATCAATCAATCGGGTCATGCCTGATAATTTTTCATCCGCCTCCGGGTCCTGCCCATCCAAACGTTTGAGCAGCCATTTAAGGTCCATCTTCAGCGCCGCCATGCCACTGCCAAGATCATCATGTAAATCACGTGCAAAACGACCACGTTCTTCTTCACGCAGGTTTTGTGAGTGAGCGGCCAGACGGCGTAGCAGGTGGCGTGATGATGCAATTTCTTCATTCGCCACTTTCTGTTTACGCACCAAGTCAAATGCTGTCATGGCGTTTTTGATCGCTGACGGCAGACGAGCCAAGTTATCTTTCATCACATAATCAAAGGCACCCATTTTAAGCGACTCCACCGCAAATTTTTCATCAATCATCCCGGAAACAACCAGCAAAGGAATTTCTGGCTCATCCTCATACAGCACTTCAAGCGCTCTTGAGGAGGAAAATCCAGGCATAAAATGGTCGCATACGATGACATCCCAGGATGTAGACTCAAGCTCCTCCCTCAACTCAATTTCGCTACAGATCATTTTACAGTTAACATCAAAACCATCTGATCTCAAATACTCAGTAATGAGCACCATGTCATCACTAGAGTCTTCGATGAGCAATAAGTTAATTTTCACTGTGATACGCCCCGCTTCAGTGTTTTCGCTAATCATTGCCGAATTCGTGTAAGATTAATGTCGAATTTCATATTTAAGATCAATATTAAAATCATTCAAGGTGAATGAAAAGCTCTTTATCTTCACCATAGGTAGTATCATGGTAGCCGACAATAAAATTAATCCGCCACTAAAGTCCATCTTGCTCATCGAAGATAATGAGGATGACATTTTATTAACAAAATTGGCGCTATCAGAGATAACTACCCCCCCCCATCTCCTTGCGATAAAAAATGGTAAAGAAGGCTTAGACTATCTATTAGGTGAAAATAACACTCAGCCGGCACTCACCCTGATTGATCTAAAATTACCCATTATTGACGGTATTTCAGTGATCGAGATGATTGCAGCAAATGAACGACTGAGAAGCATGCCGCTAGTGGTCTTAACCACCTCACTTGAACCAAGCGATATTAAACGCTGTTACAATGCCAATATTAATAGCTATCTGCGAAAACCGGTTGATTATGATGAATTCAAAGAGCTTATTAGCAAAACCGTTGAATATTGGTTAACACTCAATATCCCCGCCAGCCATCATTAACTCGGGGGGCACCCTCACTGATCACCTTGTCAGTGGGGGTTTGAGAGCGTGAAATAGAAGGTTGTCCCAACGCCAGGGGCCGAGTCAGCCCACACTCGCCCACCATGTCGCCTAATAATGCGCTGCACCGTTGCCAGACCAATACCACTGCCTTCGTATTCCGCCGCATGATGCAGACGGTGAAATGGCAAAAACAAGCGGTCAGCATAAGCCAAATCAAACCCCTCACCATTGTCTGAGACAAAATAAAGATCCTGTCCCCCTTCGGGGCTCGTCATACCCACTTTAATCCTGGCATTTTTAACTTTCCGGGTAAATTTAAATGCATTACTCATTAGATTATAAATCACCACGTCCATCAATTGGTAGTCAGCAATGACGCTCATTTCAGACTGAATTTCGACCTCGGTATCCGAGGGAATATCCGTTGAATCATTAATCCTGTTAAAAATCGATTGTGCCAACTCATCCAAATTAAACTCAACGGGCTCAATTCCTTCGCGAACATAGCGAGATAGATTTAACAAACTATCAATCAATTCGCCCATCCGCTTACTTGAACGACGAATACGCGCGAGATAATCCTGAGCATCTTCATCCAGTAAGTTTTTGTACTTCTCAGTCAGCAACGAACTAAATCCACCGATGGCCCTCAGTGGCCCTCGCAAATCATGTGAAACTGAATAACTAAAAGACTCCAGCTCTTTGTTAATTTCATTTAACTCGCGATTATTGCGAATCAAAGATTGATTCAATGCTTCAATTTTATTTTCATGAATAATACGTTCAGTAATATCATGAATCGCAGCAATCGCCATTAAGTGACTATTTAACGTCACTGTATTCAGGGATATTTCAACAGGGAATGTCTCACCTCCTTTTTTGACGGCTCGTAAAACCTTACCAACACCCAGCTCAAGGGGAACGGGCTTCTCTAAATAATGTTTAAACAAATCATAATGACCATCGCGTGACTCTTGAGGCAAAAGACAATTAATATTTTCACCGACCAGCTCACTGGGCTCATAGCCAAACATCTCTCGCACGGCCTCGTTAGCCCAGATTAATTGAGCCTTTTCATCAACCATGATGACACTATCCGATAGGCTATTGAGAATGTAATTCAGTGCATCTTTATTTTCCTCTGCGACGATTTTAGAGGCCAAGTATTGACGATTCACCATCGTCACAATGTACAGTAGTAGTGCCACCGTAGAAACCAGAATCACCAACATAAGAACAATCAAACCAATGGTGTTATCTGTATTGTGACGAATAGACGTGACTTCATCTTTTGCATGTTCTTTTACATGATTAAATAGGGCATCAAGTGCGGCTATCGCAGCCGAATCATCCACCTTAAGCTGTCGATCAAGCATGACGGCATCAACACCCTCAGATACCCCCTTCTTTGCAATAGCAAGCTTTAGAATATATTGCTCGATGACCTCGCGAATAACCCCTATGTGTTTACGCAGTTCAAGTGCTTGATGACGACCATCCAGTGCAGTGAACTCCACTTCATAAGCAGTAATATATTTTACCTCGTACTCTTCAAGATCAACCAATATCTCACTCAAATTTAACTCAATGGCATCCAACAAAGGCTCATCCCGTCGAATCACAAAATTCTTAAAATTATGAATAAATCCACCATACCCCATATGGCGATAGAGTCGCGATATCAAGTCAGATTCACCACTCCGGTGGGAAGAATATTGATCCCAGTCTCGCTCAATCTTCTTAGTCCGGTCCACCAAGAACACGCCACCTGCCACAATAAAACAGACCACCAAGGCCATTAGAAACCGCATCAGAGTCGATTTCTTATTACCATTCGGTATTTCATCACGTAACATTTATAATCCCTGCTTATTGGCACATCATCAGCCCCGTAACAGCCATTTCTTCACACACTGCCCACATTCATCAAAATAACACGTTCATTTAACTAAGTTAACGGGGAGATTGCACGCCGTAATAGATAGTGGCATTCGATTTGCATTAAACATAATTAAGGTGATGAAGTAATTTCATAATGCTATCAAAAGAACCAGCATTGATTATAGATGACCGTTCACAATCGTGATGAGAACACTGCCTGGTTAGCAGCCCATAAAGGCCTATATAACGCTAACGAGAGAATACGAAGCAAAAATGGCACATAAGGAGGACGTTTGTGAAGCCCAAAGAAATCGTTATTATTGCCGCAAGGCGCACCCCTATTGGCGCCTTTCTCGGTCAATTTTCAGGCACTTTAGCTCACGAGCTGGGTGCTGCCGCCATTAATGCAGCGGTTTCTGATAGCAGGCTTGAAGCTGATGAAGTCGACGAATTAATCATGGGCTGCGCATTACCTGCCGGCTTAGGCCAGGCACCCGCTCGCCAAGCAGCGCTTAACGCGGGGTTGTCGATCTCGGTCCCCTGCACCACCATCAACAAAGTCTGTGGTTCAGGGATGAAAAGCGTAATGCAAGGCGCCGATGCCATTGCCGCTGGCAGCGCCAACATTGTGGTCGCAGGCGGCATGGAGTCAATGAGCCGAGCCCCCTACCTTGCCCTGAACACACGCCAGGGCGCCCGATTTGGCCATACTGAATTGCTCGACCACATGCTATTCGATGGCCTACAAAATGCTTCTGATGGCCAGGCCATGGGCGTCTTTGCAGAACAGTGCGCAACACACTTTGGTTTCAGCCGTGAACAGCTCGATGCCTTTACGGTGGAGTCTGTTAACCGTGCGATGGCCGCCGTTAGCAACGGGGCATTTGCTAACGAGCTCACCACAGTCAACATTAAAACACGCCATGGTGAAGAGGAAATTACCACTGATGAAACGCCCGCCCGCTGTAAACCCGATAAAATCCCAGGTTTGAAGCCTGCCTTTCAAAAAAATGGTGTGATCACCGCTGCCAATTCATCCTCGATCTCCGATGGTGCCGCGGCACTGGTGCTAATGTCAGCCGATGAAGCGATAGCACGCAACATTTTGCCCCTGGCGCGCATTGTTGCTCACACTAGCCATGCCATGTCACCTGAGGAGTTTACCCTGGCCCCGATTCATGCCATGACTAAGCTCTATCAAAAGTGTCATTGGCGCGACAACGATGTCGATCTTTACGAGATTAACGAAGCCTTTGCCGCAGTGACGATGGGAACGATGCATGAACTTAAAATTGATCATGCTAAAGTCAATGTCAATGGTGGGGCATGTGCCCTGGGGCACCCCATCGGGGCATCCGGTACGCGTATTATTGTGACGCTGCTACACGCGCTACGCGCTCGTGGTCAACAACGTGGCATTGCATCACTCTGTATTGGTGGCGGTGAAGCAACAGCGATCGCAATTGAAGTCACAAACTAACGGCATTAAACCGATAACAGCATGGCCAAGGGCATTAGCGAATATTCCTACCACATAAAGCAGCATATGGAATTTAAAGATGGCGACTATAGAAAGTAAGATCGACACCAAAAGCGAAGCGTTCACTGACAATAGCGGCCATTTGCAGCTGCTGGTCAACGACCTTAAAGAGCGCCTGCGTGATGTGAAAATTGGCGATTCCAATAAAGCACGTGACAAACACCTACAACGCGGAAAATTGCTGGTAAGAGACCGCATCAACATGCTCATTGATGAGTGCCAGCCGTTCATGGAATTCTCAGCGCTGGCTGCCAATCACATGTATGGCAATCAGGTGCCGAGCGCAGGCATCATTACCGGCATTGGCGTGGTGCATGGTCAGGAGACCATCATCATTGCCAACGACGCAACGGTAAAGGGTGGTACCTACTACCCCATCACCGCCAAGAAGCACCTCAGAGCACAGGAAATTGCCGAACAAAATCGCCTCCCATGCATCTATCTGGTTGACTCAGGCGGCGCCTTTTTACCACTTCAGGACGAGGTCTTTCCTGATCGCGATAACTTTGGCCGCGTCTTCTATAACCAGGCGAGACTCTCCGCTCAGGGGATTCCACAGATCGCGGTGGTGATGGGTTCATGCACGGCCGGAGGTGCCTATGTGCCGGCGATGGCAGATGAATGTGTGATCGTACAATCACAGGGCACCATCTTTCTGGGTGGCCCACCACTGGTAAAGGCTGCCACTGGAGAGGTGGTTGATACTGAAACACTGGGCGGAGCAGAGGTCCATAGTCGTATCTCTGGGGTCGCAGATCACATGGCAAAAGATGATGCTGACGCGCTGCAAATCACCCGTAATATTATCGCCAACCTCAACTACCAAAAACAGGGCATCATCAATCGACAAGCAGTCACTGCTCCGCTCTACTCTGCCCAAGAACTATACGGCATCATCCCATTCGACGTGCGTCAACAATATGATGTCCGTGAAGTCATCGCACGCATTGTCGATGGCTCGGAATTTCAGGAATTTAAAAAACTCTTTGGCCAGACACTGGTGTGTGGTTTCTCTCACATCCATGGCTACCCTGTCGGCGTTATCGCCAATAACGGCATCCTCTTTTCTGATGCGGCACTGAAAGGCACCCACTTTATCGAACTCTGCAACCAACGTGGTATCCCGTTGCTTTTTCTACAGAACATTGCCGGGTTTATGATCGGAAAAAAATATGAGCATGAAGGTATCGCAAAACATGGCGCTAAAATGGTGAATGCCGTCGCCTGTAGCGAGGTCCCCAAGTTCACTGTGATTATTGGCGGTTCTTACGGTGCAGGCAACTACGCCATGTGCGGCCGCGCCTATAGCCCAAGGCAATTGTGGATGTGGCCCAATGCACGTATTGCCGTGATGGGTAGCGATACCGCCTCACATCTACTTAGTTCAGTCAAAAAAGATAGCATGGCAAGCGCTGGAAAACAGTGGAGTGCAAAAGAACAAGAGACATTCGAAAATGAGACGCGCGAGCAGTTCGAACGTCAAAGCCACCCCTACCACGCAACGGCACGGTTATGGGATGATGGCATCATTGACCCACTCGACACGCGAGATTTGATAGGGCGCGGTATTGCAGCGGCGATGAATGCCCCCATCAATAAAACTAACTACGGTGTTTTTAGAATGTAATAACACCTGGTTCACGTGTTATTACCATTAAGGAGAGCAAGCATGGCGCAAGAAGAACGACTAACGACTGAGACCGATTCACGCGGCGTCTGTACACTTTCATTAAACAATCCTGAGAAGCACAATGCCTTCGATGATAAATTGATTGCATCATTACATACCACGCTCAGTGAAATTGAAAAAGATGATGCCATCCGTATTCTAGTACTCTCGGGCAAGGGGGATACTTTTTCCAGCGGTGCCGACCTCAAATGGATGAAGGCAGCCGCGCAACGTGACGAAGTGACGAATCAAAAAGATTCCGAGGCACTCGCAAAATTAATGCGGGCACTCTACGAATACGACAAACCAACCGTAGCGCGTATTAATGGCAGTGCCTTTGGAGGGGCACTGGGGTTGATTGCCTGCTGCGACATCGCCATTGCCGTACGCAGTGCCCAGTTTGCCTTTACCGAGCTGCGTTTAGGCCTGGTGCCTGCCGTCATCGCTCCCTATATTATCAAGGCGATTGGCGAGCGCCACGCGCGCCGACTCTTTCTGAGTGCCGAACGCTTTAGTAGCGACGAGGCAATAAAAATAGACCTTGTTCACCAAGTATGTGATAACAGCGAGCTTGATAAAACCATTAATCACGCCACTGAGAAGCTGCTCAAAGCAGGGCCATTATCAGTGCAGGCGTGTAAGTGCCTGATTCGATCACTAAGCCCCGACTTTAGTGACGAATCATCTGCCCGCTTGATTGCACAGCTACGAGCTTCAAAGGAAGGCCAGGAAGGAATGAGCGCCTTTTTTGAAAAACGCCTTCCCTCATGGGCCACCACCCATTAAACCAAATAAGATTGCTATCTCCACTATGAATTCACTACCATCAAACGTCACCATTGTTGAGGTTGGCCCGCGCGACGGGCTACAGAATGAGGCGCAGCATCTTTCTGCCCAGGTGAAAATAGATTTCATTAACCAGCTCTCATGCTGCGGCCTAGCGGTGATTGAAAGCGGCAGTATGGTCAACCCGGAATGGCTCCCCCAGATGGCTAATTCAGAAGAGGTGATCAAGGGAATCCATCAGCGTCCAGGGATAAAATACCCGGTACTGGTCCCTAATGAGAAAGGGATGCAACGTGCGCTTGAAGCAGGCGCTAAAAGCGTGGCTATCTTCATTTCTGCCAGCGAAGGTTTTAACCATAAAAACCTTAACTGCTCGATTGAACAATCATTCACTCATTTTGATCCTGTAATGGCAATCGCACGTGATAATGGAATTGAAGTACGCGCCTACCTCTCATGTGTAATGGGCTGCCCATTTGACGGCAAAGTCAAACCGATGGTGGTTGCCACCATTGCACGCCGCCTGATTGAACTGGGGTGCTATGAGGTTTCGCTAGGAGACACCATCGGTATCGGCACCCCATTACAGGCACAACGACTAATTCAGGCCGTTAGCAAACAGGTCGCAATCGAACAGCTAGCGATCCACTTTCACAACACCAGAGGACAAGCGCTTGCTAACATCTACGCCTGCCTTGAGCTCGGTATTACCACCATCGATGCGGCAGTGGCTGGCCTGGGTGGCTGCCCCTATACAGATGGAAGCAGTGGCAATATAGCGACTGAAGATGTCATTTATATGCTACATGGGATGGGTATTGAAACCGGCGTTGATCTACGTGCCTTAAGTGAAACGGGCAATATGATCTGCCAGCAGCTCAATCGTATTAATAGTAGCCATGTAGGAAAACTCTATCGTTAAAGCATAAAATGAGAATAGACCATGGAATTTAAACAACTTAACGCAATTGTGACTGGCGGTGCCTCTGGGCTTGGACTTGCCGTAACACAGCGTATCATCGCAGCAGGTGGCGCAACAGTTATTCTGGATCTAGATTGCGAACGTTGCGCTGAAGAACTGATTTTGCTAGGTGAACGGGCGTACTTCATCGCAACGGATGTCACCTCTGAAACAGCTGTTGATGCAGCGCTGCAAGAAGCTCATTCCAAACTAGGTGATATCCAGCTTGTCGTTAACTGTGCCGGCATTGCTCCAAGCAGTCGCGTCCTGACTCGTGATGGTCTCATCAATCACGCTGAATTCCAGCAGGTCATCGAGATCAATCTTAATGGCAGTTTTACCGTCTGCCGTGCCGCCGTGAATTTTATGCAACACAACACGGCTATGGGCAGAGATAATGAAAGAGGGGTGTTGATTAATACCGCATCGATCGCTGCCTTTGAAGGCCAAATCGGCCAGGCCGCTTATGCGGCGTCCAAAGGTGGCATTGTCAGCATGACATTGCCACTTGCGCGTGAATTTTCACGACTCGGTATTCGTGTCATGTCGATCGCACCCGGGCTCTTCGAAACCCCGATGTTTGATGCACTTCCGCTGGCAGCTCGTGAAGCACTTAGCAGCAACACTCCCTACCCCAAGCGACTGGGACAAGCCAATGAATTTGCCGCCCTAGTACAACATATCGTCGAGAACCCGATGTTAAATGGCTCCACCATTCGGCTTGATGGTGCGCTGCGCATGGGACAAAAGTAACGCCCACCCCGCTCACCCATGCCAACCGAATCACAACCGATCTGGACCCCTTCAGCTAAGCGCATTGCCAATGCCAATCTCAACCAATTTATAAAAGCGGTACGTCTTAAGTATAAGATAGAGGTAAAGCATTATAACGAGCTATATCAATGGTCAATCGATTCCCCGGAACAGTTCTGGCCTGCCGTATGGGATTTCACTGCGATTAAAGCAAGCCAACGATGGCATCGTGTGATAGATAATAACGCCATGCCCGGCACGAAGTGGTTTGAGGGCGCGCGCCTTAACTTTGCTGAAAACCTGCTACGACATTGCCATGGGCCACTACAGCACAAAGCCGCGCTGATATTTCAGGGTGAAGATAAAAACCGCTGTGAACTTAGCTATCGCGAACTCTATTCTGCCGTTGCCCATCTTGCCGCTGCGATGCGCGAACAGGGCGTGACTAGTGGTGATCGCATCGCGGGCTTCCTCCCTAATCGCCCAGAGGCAGTTGTCGCTATGTTAGCCACCACCTCATTGGGCGCTATTTGGTCATCATGCTCACCCGATTTTGGTGTCGATGGTGCCATTGAGCGCTTTGAGCAGATTGAACCCAAGCTACTTTTCTGCTGTGATGGCTACTGGTTTAAAGGTAAACAGCATGATTCATTGGCACGCGTTGCTGAAATTTCCCAGCACATTTCAAGCATTAATCAGGTCATCGTTATCCCTTATCTAAACCAGCAACCAGATTTAAACGCACTGCCCAACGCCATTCACTATCACAGCTTTGTAGAAACAGATTGCGAAGAGATCCACTTTGAACAATTGCCATTCGACCACCCGCTCTACATTCTCTACTCATCAGGTACCACTGGAAAACCAAAGTGCATTGTACATAGCGCAGGCGGCACGCTGATACAGCACCTCAAAGAGCTGGTGCTGCACACCGATTTGAAAAACAAGGATGTGATCTTCTACTTCACCACGTGCGGCTGGATGATGTGGAACTGGCTAGTGAGTTCGCTTGCAACAGGAGCCACACTGGTTCTATACGATGGCTCCCCTTTTCATCCATCACCAGAGACCCTGTTTGATATCGCTGAGAAAGAAGGCATTACCATCTTTGGCGCGAGTGCGAAATACTTCTCGGCACTGGAAAAAGCAGGTATCAAACCCAATGCCAATCACCCACTCAGTAAACTGCGCACCGTACTATCGACCGGCTCACCACTGGCACCTGAGTCGTATGACTATGTCTACCGTGAGATCGGCTCAGACCTACAACTCTCATCGATCTCTGGCGGCACTGACATTGTCTCCTGCTTTGCGCTTGGCAATCCGCTACTGCCGGTCTACCGCGGTGAACTTCAGTGCCGCGGTCTGGGCATGAAAGTTGAAGTCTTCGATGAATCAGGTAAGGCCGTCAAAAACCGAAAAGGCGAACTGGTCTGCACTGCACCCGCGCCACCCATGCCGCTCTGTTTTTGGGGCGATGATAACAATAAAAAATACCATGAGGCCTACTTTGAACGTTTCGAAAATACCTGGGCCCATGGTGACTATGCTGAAATTACAGCACATGACGGCGTCATTATCTACGGGCGCTCTGATGCGCTACTGAACCCTGGTGGCGTGCGTATCGGCACCGCAGAGATCTATCGTCAGGTAGAAAAACAGCCGGCAATTACAGAGAGCATCGCGGTTGGCCAGCAGTGGAAAGATGACATACGCATCATACTATTTGTAAAACTCCAGAAAGGCTACCAACTCGACGAGGCGCTTATCACCCAGCTTAAGAGACGTATCCGGCAAAGCACAACGCCGCGTCATGTGCCAGCTAAAATCATTGCAGTGGATGATATTCCACGCACTCGCAGTGGCAAGATTGTTGAGCTTGCGGTGCGTAATGTCATCCATAATGAAGCGGTGCTTAACATCAGCGCAATTGCTAACCCCGAGGCGCTTAATTGCTTCAAAGGGCTGCCTGAGTTACAGCGAGAATAGACACCATCAGAGCATTTTTTAAAGCCTTTCATAGCGATAATGGCTCGGGCCACACTGGCTTCGAAAGACGCTGCGCATCGGCTTGAAATCATTTTTTACAAAAATCACATGAGAAATAAAGTTAAATAAATCAAAATATTAAGAGCAAACTAAGCGACCCGACAAATAACTGGCGCCATTAAAAGGCCGTCAGTAGGTGGTAATACCTCAATCGTGATGCGCCTCACAACATAAAAAGTGAAAAACCATTACATTTATCAGTAATTATGGCGCTATATTTAAGGTAAGTAGGAGTTTGAAGGGTAAAGTTATGCAATCAGTATTATTACTTAACGCAAAAGGTGGCTGTGGTAAAACAACCATTGCAACTAATCTTGCATCGCTTTACGCTTCAGCTGGCTTCAAAACAGCTATCCTCGATTATGACCCACAAGGCTCAAGCCACTACTGGGGGGCACTCAGAGAAAACAGTAACCGACCCGCCATCTATCTCATCGATGCTAGTCACAAACGAACAGGCATCACCCGCGCTTTTCAATTAAAAACTCCCGCAGATACCGAGCGTGTCATCATCGACACACCCGCGGGCATTAGCAGAGACCTGCTACGTGAAGCGGTTGACCGCGCGGACATGATTATCATCCCAGTTGCACCGTCTGCAGTCGATATTCATGCGACAGCGGCATTTATACGCGAACTAATGCTCATCATTAAAACCCGCGCCAGAGGTATACCCATCAGTGTTATTGCCAACCGAGTGAGACAGAACACCCCAATCTACCAGCCATTGGAGCAGTTTCTTGAATTACTCGACATCCCTTTTTTAACGGCGCTGAGCGATAGTGAGAATTATATTGAGGCCTCAGCCGCAGGCATTGGCATCCATGAAATGGAAGCCTCTCTCGTCACCAACGAACGAATTGAATGGGCTCCTCTCGTTAAGTGGATTGGAGAGAATCTCCCTCACATACCCGCGCCAGATGAAAGCATGCCACTACGCGCCGCTTCAAATTAGCAAGCTGCACCACTATCGAATTAAGACCCGTTTTTATCAGACATCAATAATTGATGAAATTCTTTTTCCGGTAGCGGCTTACTAAAGAAAAAACCCTGCAGGTAATCACATGCATAATGGCGGAGGAACTCCACCTGAGCACTGTTCTCCACCCCCTCTGCCACAACCTCTAATTTTAGACTATGCGCCATCGCAATCACCGCGGTCACGATGGCTGCATCTTCAGAATCACTCGTCAAATCACGAATAAACGTTCGATCAATTTTGATGATATCCACTGGAAATCGTTTTAGATAACTAAGTGAGGAATAACCCGTACCAAAATCATCAATCGATAACTGCACACCTAATGCCTTTAATGCACTGATATTTGCTAGCGAAACGTTATCGTCCTGCATCAAAACCGTTTCAGTAATTTCAATATCAAGCAGCGAGACAGCGAACTGATGAACCTCAACAGCCTGCCTAACAATATCAATTAATTTTTCATCTCGAAACTGCTTACCCGAAAGGTTTATCGCCATTCTAAAGGGGTTGCCAGTCAACTTGACCACCGCACTTCCCTGTTTGCATGCGGTATTGATCACCCACTCTCCTACATCAATAATTAAACCCGTGTCTTCTAACAGGGGTATAAATTTATCAGGTGCTACCAAGCCCTGCTCTGGGTGATGCCAGCGAATCAGCGCCTCAGCACCGACTATTTCACCACTTTTCATTGCAATCTGAGGCTGATAAAAAAGCTCAAATTCATCACGTGCCATCGCGTAACGCAAACTGGTTTCAAGGGAAAGGCGCTCAAAGGCCCTCACTCCCATATCAGTCGAATAAAACTGATAGTTATTACGCCCAGTGTCTTTAGCACGATACATCGCAGTATCCGCATTTTTAATCAACGTATTGGCATCGGAGCTATCATCAGGTGACAGACTAATCCCAATGCTCGCTGTTAAATATAGTTCTTGATTGTCGACCCAGTATGGCTTTGATAACACCTCTATCAACTTAGCTGCGACTTTTGCAACGGCATCGCTACTGGGCACCTTCTCCAATAACAGTGCAAACTCATCGCCACCAAAACGCGCCACCGTATCTCTTTCGCGCACGCAACTCAGCAAACGCTCAGGAACTGCCTGCAGCAACAGATCACCAACCCCATGCCCCAGCGTATCATTAATATTTTTAAAACGGTCAAGATCAATAAACAACACTGCACAACGATGATCCGCACCACGCGACTGCTTAATCGCGTTACTGATTCGCTCAACAAGCAGCACCCGATTGGGAAGGTCGGTCAAAATATCATGGTAAGCAAGGTGATGAAGACGTTCTTCAGTCTGCATACGTTCGGTTATATCTTTACCCGACGAAATAAAGTGGGTGATATTGCCATCGCTATCCTTGAGCGGAGAAATAGTCTTCTCTTCGTAATATAAAGAGCCATCTTTTTTTCGATTAATTAAGACATTTCGATAAACCTCACCCTGCATAATGGTTCGCCATAAGCGCTTATATTCTTCACTCGAATTCCGCCCTGACTTAATAATAGCGGGTGTTTTACCGCTCGCCTCAGCCCGGCTAAATCCAGTAATCTGCTCAAAAGCAGGGTTAACATATTCGATAACACCATAGCGGTCGGTGATCATTATAGAATCTGCCGTCTGCTCCAGTGCGCTTGAAAGCTTTTCCATCTCCCACTCTTTTGCTTCAATTTGTGCCGCATGTGCTTTACGACGCTGAGTTACATCGCGGGCACAACCGATAAATAGTGAATCATTATTTCCGCCCAGCACTCTAATATTGATCTCAACAGAAATTTCTCGACCATCCCTGGCAATATGCACTGTTTCAAACAGGTGGCCTTTATGTGCCAGCACATCAGCAACACATGCCTGTAATTCGGCCTCCATACTAGGAATATTGATATCAACTGGCGTCATCTGCAATAATTCTTCTTTGCTATACCCTAAGCGCTGACACATCGCTTCATTCACATCAATAAATTTTCCAGGCCCTGATTCCTCATTTATCTCCACCACAAATAGTGCATCATTATTGCTCTCAAATAACTGTAAATAACGCTGTTCAGATTCATTTCTCTCTTGCGCTAAAAGCCGTGAGTTCTGTTCGATCATCTGGGTATAACGCTCACGACGATATAAGAATATAATGGCAAAAAGAGTCATCACCATGCCAACAACCAACACTAGCCAGCCTCTTTCCGAGGAGAGTTCATTTAAAAAACGAACGGATGGCTTAAAGATAAATTGCCAAGAACGTCCATTTTGATTTAACACAAACTCCAACACCATTTCATTGCCCGTTACGGATGATGAAATGCGGGACAGCACCTTTTCCTCCTTAGTATTCTCTCTAAAATAGAGTAACTCTTTTACAGTTGGATCCACTTGATCATAAATCCAGAGGTCCAATGAATCATGAGATGAATCATGCAGCGCTTCATCAATAAACTCACCAAACTTAAAGACCCCTAGTGCATAACCCTGCAATTGAACACGACGTGTCTCTACCGTCACAGGAAGAGCCCCGCTGTACACCGGCTTAAACATCAAGTAGCTATACTGATCACTGTTATCATCTTGCACTAAACGTATTCGCCCACTGACAACAATTTCACCACTGTCGCGTGCCTGCATAAGGGCCGCTCTCCTGACCGGGTCAGATGCCAAGTCAAACCCTAGGGCTCGTTCATTACTTTCATAGGGGGCAACATAGTAAACAGGGAAATATTCATCACGCTTTGATGCCAGCACTAAGCTGCCAGTGGCGTTGCGCTCAGTAAAACGGAACCCATCAAAACCTGCCTGGCGTGCCTTTAGCTCATATTCCTCGCGATCCACATGTAATACCCTTGGCACCCACTCTAATGCCTGCATGTCACGATGTTCTAGCAATACAGCAGCGGCAAAAGCATGGAAAGCAGCTCGATTAGCCTCGTCTAATGATTGATGAAAATTAGCAACAGAACTAATCGCCTCCTGATGACGGCTAATTTCACTATCAATAGCCGCGATATAAGATGCAGCCATCGCCTCAAAACTCACTTGAACTCGCTGCTGCTCCCAATCGCGAACCCAGGAAAAAAGTACTACCGAAGAAATCACACCAATAAGTAGAATATAAAACAGACTTCGGCGAGGGCGCCCTAACTTTAAATACTGTTGTGTATCCACCACAAAACTCCCCGCTACACTAACAACGCCATGCAAAATGGCACTGGTACAATAGCAAAATAGCTACGCCTCTGTTCCAAACACCAAAAGGTATCATCAGACATCATAAGCCAGCGCCTCGTCAGCAGAGACCTTGCCTGCCTTTACCAACCGAATCAGATCATCATGCATCGATACCATACCACTCTTCAGCGCACATTCAGTCATCTGACGATGAGTCGCGCGGTCATTGATTAGCCCAGCAATCGCATCATCAATCATTAACACCTCACTGATCAACGTACGCCCATGCAAACCACTTTGATTACACCCATTACAGCCATTCCCAGATAACACCGATTCCTGCTCATCCAAATGCAGCGCCGCACGAGTCACGGCAGAGACGCTTACTGGCACCGCGCAATGTTCACAATTCAATCTAACCAGGCGCTGCGCCATCACCCCTTTAAGGGTGGCAGCCAATAGATAAGGCTTTATCCCCATATCAATCAAACGAAATACTGTACTAACACAATCATGCGTATGCAATGTACTCAGTACAAAATGCCCTGTTAACGCCGCTTTATTAGCAATATCCGCGGTTTCATTATCGCGAATTTCACCCACCATAATCACATCGGGGTCATGCCGTAGAACACTTCTCAGTACGATAGAAAAATCCATTTCACGTGATGCCGCCACCTGAACCTGCTCAATGCCGGCCATTTCATATTCCACCGGGTCTTCAATCGTCACTATATGTGCATTCTTTTTTTTAATTTCATTCAGTAATGCGTATAGCGTTGTTGTTTTACCTGAGCCTGTAGGACCTACTACTAAAAATAAACCGCTCTGCCGCGCAATCAATGCAGACACTTTCTGCTGTTGCGCCATCACAAGCCCTAAGTCGGAAAAATTTTTCACCCCGACCTCTTTATCAAGAATACGGATAGCAACACTCTCCCCATCTACCGTCGGGATCACTGACACCCTTAAATCAATATGTCGTTTACCACGCATCAGGCTCACATGGCCATCCTGCGGTAGCCGCCTTTCAGCAATATCCATCGACGCCAACACCTTGATACGACAGATTAATGGGAGAAGCAGTGATTTATCCATCGCACGGGAAAATTGCAACTGGCCATCAATGCGGTAATAGACCTTTATTCCATCCTTTCCGGGACGGATATTAATATCAGATGCGTTCCGGACAATCCCCTGTAATACAATCGCATTCAACAACCGGACCAATGGCTTCTTTCTAGCCTGCGCCTCTATGATATGCATTGAGTCTGTCTTAGTAACATGATACGGCAGCGGGGCAAGCGCGCGATCCTGAAGTGCTTCATGTTCATCAAAACGGCTATAATACTTACTTTGAGCGACAGCGATATCTCGTAACGGTGAAATAACGGCCTCTAGTTTTAAGTTAATCGAAAAAGTAAGCGCTTCAATACTGCCTAAATCAAGTGGGTTTTCCATCGCAACAACCAAACGCCGCCCCAATACCACCAACGGCATAATGTTGTAACGAAAAGCAACCTCAGCCGGAATACATTTCAATACATCGCTATGAATTTCAAAGTCATCAAGACGAACATAGGGAATACCAAATTTGTCAGCCAGCGCAACATAAACCTGCTCTTGCGACAGCAAGCCCTGATCTACCAGCATGACGCCAAGACGCTTATTAATACCGCCCTTCTGCTGCTGCAACAGTGAATCAAGCTGCACTCGGCTAATGAGCTTTTGCTTTTCAACAATAATTTCACCCATCGGCCGGTCCGGCACAGACGTTTGCAATGAAAGTGCGGTGCGTAACGCGACCTGACTTCTAATGATCTGCCCTTGCATCATTCATCTCTCCCTGATATTAGTTCCACGTTAATCCTTTAACGCCTATTTCAGCCTAGCATTATTCCGCCCCGACGCCACCTGTCACACGTTCCAAGCGGCATTTTTTGCCGCAAGATCGCTCGCCCATGAAAGCCAAAATATTGGCGAATTAAATATTATCCTTTGCATGACCGTAAATTTATGTATCATAACGATGTTTTAGTGGTATTAGCGCTCTAAGTGATGTTGAAATACATACTGGCACACTCCATGCATATTGCCATGGACGTGCTGGCACTAACGAAGGAGGTTCGAAAATGCCGATCCCGTATACACAACCAAATGACAAGGATATGGTTTACGAATTTGGTAATCTGGCATTAATGTCAGATGCCTTAAAGACTGAATCTGGACAAGGCGGCTTAAACCGAGCGCTTCAAATCGTCAGTGTCCTACAGACAACTCTCGACTGCGAATCCCTGATTGAGATTTTTTCTCAGGAAATAAGCATCATGATTCCACATCAAAGCATGGTGTACGAACACCAAACGCAAGGAATTCGACTGGAAGTTGGCACCCCTACCAAGCACTCATGCTCGTATCAACTGTCAGCCGCAGGCCAGTCACTAGGCAAATTAACCATCACACGATCAACGGTTTTCGATCAGCAAGAAACAACACTCTTTGAACACCTGCTTTGCAGCTTGGTCTACCCATTGCGCAATGCCCTATTATACAAAGGTGCACTGACTGCTGCCCTACGAGACCCGCTCACCGGAGCCAACAATCGCGCAGCGATGAATTCAGCCATCAGCCGTGAAATCGAATTAGCACAACGCCACAACACGCCACTATCGCTGATTGCCCTTGATATAGATCTTTTCAAACAGATCAATGACGAATATGGCCACACGGCTGGCGACTGCATCCTACAAGCCGTTGTTGAACGCATTTCCGAATGCACCCGCAGCTCGGACATGCTATTTCGCTACGGCGGTGAAGAATTCACCATTCTACTCAGCAATACAGGAAAAGATGGCGCCATGTTGCTTGCAGAGCGAATTCGCAGAACCATCTACACCAGTAGCTACAAGTATGGAAACGAGTTAATCCCCACCTCTGCTAGCTTAGGTGTTGCATGTATCAACGCTGAGGATAATGCCACAACACTGTTTGACAGGGCTGATATAGCAATGTACGAAGCAAAAAATGCAGGCCGAAATTGCGTGAAATTTGCTGGGGAAAATTAATATTGCCCAGCAATCAAAAGAGATGAAGTTGGCTGACTTCGTTGGGCCAAGCGGCAAGAGCTTCTGAACTGAAAAGTTCAGTGCTGCCTGCTCCAGGCAAGCACATCCATCGCACCATAGCCCTGCCCTCACCACCCTGTCGCTATTTAAAATATGCGCATGGACAACAGGCTCGGCTCGTCAAATATCATTAATTGACAGCACTAAACCTTCATTCTATGAAATAATAAACCTTGACTGAAAACATATCGGATAACCACTCATGATTTTAATTCTGGCACCAGATACAGACCCGCAAGGCAACGATTACCAGCGCCTAATGGACCATCTTAATAACCTGCCATCTGTCGAGCACCGCTTGCACCAGGTAACGGGGTCACAACAGACCCTCACTGAAATATACCTGATCGGTGACACACATGCCCTGAACATTGATGACATGAGCACACTCCCTTGCGTTGAACGTGCCGTACGTATCTCTGAAGAATACCGTGTACTGGGACGTCATAAAGATGATACCCGCACTTGCTCATTCGAATACAACGGCATCACCTTCGGTCAGGACAACCTCAATGTATTTGCCGGCCTGTGCGCCGTCAACACGCGCGAGCATGTTGAGGCGATGATGAAAATTCTGCAGGAAAATGGCCAGCAATGCACACGCATGGGCGCCTATAAACCCCGCACCAATCCTTACTCATTCCAGGGCTTCGGTAAAGAATGCCTATCCTATGTTTTCGAGCTTGCTGGTAAATATGACATCAAAGTGGTTGCGATGGAAATCACCCACGAAAGCCATATCGATGAGATCAATGAAGCGTTAGAGCAGACGGGGAATTCAACCGGCGTGATGTTTCAAATCGGCACCCGTAACACCCAAAATTTTGAACTACTGAAGATCGTCGGTCGCCAGCAGAAGCATCCAGTACTGTTAAAACGCGGTTTCGGCATTACATTGGAAGAGTCTCTTAATGCTGCCGAATACCTCGCCAGCGAAGGTAATAGCAACGTAATATTTGGTCTACGCGGGATGAAAACCAACATGGGTGACCCACATCGCAACTTTGTTGATTTTGCACATGTACCGGTCGTAAAACGACTCACCCGAATGCCCGTTTGTATTGATCCTTCTCATTCTGTCGGCTCACGTGACATCGCGCCCGACAATATTCTGGATGTGATGCATGTTACTGCACAAGGCATCATCGCGGGAGCCAATATGGTATTGGTTGATTTCCATCCAGAACCCAAGAAGGCATTGGTCGATGGACCTCAAGCGTTAACACTCAAAGAACTGCCCTACTTTCTCGAAGACATCCGTATCACACGGGCGGCCTATGAGCAGCGTGTTGCACTAGCAAACAAGTGCTAATAAACCAGGTGAATCACGCGCTAGATCAACCCCAACTGATCTAGCACTTAACCATATGCTCGACAAAATATTACTCTTTTTTATCGACCTCTTCTGCTTCCACCGCCCTCTCTAACTCGTCTTCAAAACCAAAGGCGCGCATATTGGTCATGCGCTGAGGGTAGAGTACACCGTCCAGATGATCACACTCGTGTTGCACCACGCGCGCATGAAACCCCCGCACCTCACGCTCAATCTTGCCGCCAAACTGATCAAACCCACTATATCGAATATAGGTATAACGCGACACCAGACCGCGCAATCCAGGGACGCTGAGGCACCCTTCCCAACCATCCTCCACCTGATCACTCAATGGCTCAATCCGCGGATTAACCAGCACAGTCATCGGTATCGACTCCTCTTCAGGGTAACGAGGATTAGCAGCTAGCCCAAACACCACCACTTGTAAGCCTACCCCAATCTGCGGTGCCGCCAGACCTGCGCCATCATGCTTCGCCATCGTATCGAGCAAATTATTCACTAAACGACTCAGTGCACGCGTATTAAATTTCACCACCGGCTCCGCCGCGCTCAACAATACAGGATCGCCCATCCTGACCACTTTTTTAACCGACATCACAAACTCCTAACCCACTGCTTGCGCCTCAATACAGGCACAATTCCAACGATCATTATATCTCATTGATTAACATGATAACGAATACAGCCCCCATTAGCCTCAGCATAAACAGCCGATTGGTAAACTGCATTTACTTTTATAGTAAATATAGTTTACTATTGGGCATGACAACACTTAAACCCACCGCCAGACTTGTACTCAAACTTTTCAGAGGCTTTGAGCAGACATTGCTCGAACAGCTTGCCACACACCGCATTACTGACGTCACCCCCTCACACCTAAACATCCTACGCCACCTCAATAACGAAGGGATGATGATCAGTCAACTTGCGCAAGATGCCGCACTGAGTAAACAACTGGTAGGAAGAATGGTGAAAGAGCTAACCACAAAGGGCTACCTAAATATCACTGAAGAGCAGCATGATCGGCGCGTCAAGTTTGTTCATTACACCGAAAAAGGAAGCGAATTAATTTCACGCGCCGTCGAGATTGTTGCTGATATTGAACTTCAATATGAGACAGCGCTAGGCAAAGTAGAATACGAGCGATTCAGAAACACACTGGCTCAGCTCAGCGCCATCCACACTCAAGAGGACAAGCATCATGCATAGTAACCTACTTCTTCAGTTTGGGCCCAACATCTGGACAGTAGAACAGCCCTCAAGCTTTCTAGGGGTACCACTAGGCTTGCGCATGACGATTGTACGCCTGCGTAACCAACAACTTTTGATTCATTCAATGATCCCATGCAATGAAGAAACCTACACCGCTATTGATACACTCGGAGAAGTTCGCTATTTAATTTCACCCAACCTGGAACATACCCGCTTCATCCAGGAATGGCAGCAGCACTACCCCAAATCAGCGCTATACGCTCCAACAGATCAATGCCTAACAAAACACGCACTCGCAGGGCGTACCAATAACCTCCTACCATTTCAGCATAATGAGATACAGTGCATCGCGGTCAATGGTATGCCACGACTACAAGAATTCGTCTTCTTCCATGCAGAGAGCCAAACCTTGATTCTGACCGACCTCGCCTTTAACCTTGGCGGTACGATGTCACTCTGGGGCAAGATTTTTTTACACTTAAATGCTGCCTACAAGCGGTTCACACCCACTCGCATCCTGAAGTCACTGATAAAAGACCGCGCCGCCTTTAATGATTCCATTCAGGCAATATCCAAATGGGATTTTACAAAGATCATTATCGCGCATGGCAGCCCCATTACACAGGATGCACGCAATACATTTGAAAAAGCCTTCGCCTGGGCGCTATAATCAATCAATACCCTTCAGCAATAAAATCAATCGCTTCCTGCACCACTTTGCGCCACGCGCGATCCAGTTCTTCATTGAAATCAGGATCATGCTCAGACAGTGCAGCAATCAGGCTATCAATCCAGAACTGATAATACTCAGGTTTAATATCCAAGCGATCACGACAATGCGATTCACGGATTCTTTTAATCGCATTTTTTGCAATCTTATTGCCCTGAGGAAAAAGGATCACCATATTAATCGCCTGCGATAGCAACTCCTGCTGCGTCGCAATATCGGTCGAGGCAAGCTTACGTGCAACAGCAGGGCTGCTGCTCATAAACAGTTCATAAAAACGGTCCAAAAACTGCCGTTTTGAAATGGCGCGCCCATAGCTCAGCCGCACTCTTGAAATTTCTTCCCTCATTTCCACCCTCAGTACATTAGTCATGCGCGGTGAGCAAGTATAAGACAACGGACATAACGACACATGCGTGCTCGGCCATCAAAAACCGAGGATCAATGAGTAATATGGAAATTTCTAAGGATTTACGTTAGAAATCATCAGCGAGAAGAATTTTACGCATGCCAAAAAAACGGCATAGCTCCCCCTCTCTCCCCTTATGTTGCCATTCACTTTCTGTTATTGTGTAACTATTCAGTTCTCTCCTGAAACCTGCCATTTCTGCGTTGAAAAATGATCATTTACACCTGTAAACTCATATTTTTCGCCTTGACCTGACAAACTTCAGAAGCAACCTGAACAGTTACATGCCTATTTTTCACTATGCTGAATAGTTACGTTATTGTTTGCTAAAACCCAGGCCTGATAATTATTATTCTATGACCCGTACTTTCCTTACATTCCCATCCATCCTGCTCAGCGCACTGTTGAGTACCCCTGGCAACGCGCAGCCAGAGCCTGACGAGGAGGAACGATGGTTTCAGACCGAGATTATAGTCTTTGAAATCCGAGAAAAAAACACCATAGATTCACAGGAAATTTGGCCCGATGATCCCGGCCTGCCAAACTATGAAAACTCCATCAAGCTTAGTCCCATAATCGAAACTGATCTTGAAGATAACATTAACATCGAGAACGAAGAAAACCCATTGTTTTTACCCGCCGCAAGCGCTGAAAACACGCTTGAAATAGAAATTAACCACACATTTACCCAGGCGGATGCTATTGGCTTAGCAATCACGCCTGAGTTGCTACACACCACGGCAACAACAGTGCTAGCGATAAAAGAATCGCCTCAGGAACAACCTTTCCAGCTACTCTCTGATGACGCACTAACGCTAATGGAATTTACCGACACATTAACAAATTCAGCCCAATACGTGCCTATTTTAAACATTGCATGGCGTCAGCCTGTGGCGTCAAAAGAAGCGGCCCAAACCATCTATATTCATAGCAATTTGAGCCAGGTCACATTGACCTCAACACCCAGTTTCAGGAGCATCAATACTCTGATGGCACCCGCGGGATTAAGCAAATCGCCGATGCTATTTGTGTCTCAGGATGACAACGAAAAAAACCCAATTGAAGCGCAGTTCAAAACACTCGATGGCACCATCAAACTACACCTCGGACGTTATTTGCACCTTGAGGCAGATTTGCTCTATCGTAGCCAGACAGAGCCACTGAAAAACAACACCTTTTTCATGAACTTTGATGAAATCGAGCAACCACCCACACTATTCCGTATGCATCAGAAAAGACGCCTACGCAGCGGAGAGCTGCACTATTTCGACCACCCCATGTTTGGCATGCTAGTGAAGATTATCCCTTACGAGCTGCCTGAACCTGAGCCAGAACCAGAAATCGCACGGGAAGAAAATCTCGCATCTGATGCCGCATCACTCAATGAGAGTGTCGAGACTATCGACACCGAGGCTCAGTAAAAGGCTATAAACTTGACAGCAACTGCTGCAGTACTTTTCGTACACTCTCCATTCCTGTCTTAAGGTTCTCTTCAATCTCTGCCATTGAAATAACAGAGCCATCCCCTTTGCCCGCCGCCCAATTGGCAGATACCGCACAACAGGCGTAGTTCAAGTCGAGTTCACGCGCCAGCACGGCCTCAGGCATCCCCGTCATTCCCACCATGGTACAGCCGTCGCGCCCCATTCTTGCGATCTCAGCAGCAGTCTCAAGACGCGGCCCCTGAGTCGCACCGTAAGTACCCGTTTCACAGGCATTCAAACCTGCCGCTTTGCATTGATCAATCAGTAGCGCGCGCAACTCATCACAGTAGGGATAGCTAAAATCGATGTGCGTTACCTCAGTCAAATCATCCTCAAAGTAAGTGCTAGGGCGCCCCCAGGTGTAATCAATAATTTGATCCGGAATCGCCAGCGCGCCCGGCGGCAAATCATCATGAATACCACCGACTGCCGCGACTGCAATCACCCGCTTAATACCGGCGTGATGCAATGCCCAGAGATTGGCACGATAGTTAATGCGGTGTGGTGGAATGGTATGACCATAACCATGGCGCGCCAGGAACAGCACCTCTTTGCCATTCAACATACCATGAGTCAACGGTCCAGAAGGCTCACCAAATGGCGTATGAACCACCTCTCGCCTGACGATCTCCAGGCCATCTAGTGATGTTAATCCCGTACCGCCAATAATTGCTAAATCTACCATCGTTTACTCACTCATCATCACTGCAAACGGCATAAATACCCGGCGCATTGCGTAGATGCCCTTTGTAATCCATGCCATAACCAAACAGGTAACGGTCTACTACATCCAGCCCAACAAAATCAGCGGGGGCTGCCGCTTTACGCTCATGCAATTTATTAATCAACACCGCACTTAGCACCGTTTCAGCACCATGCTCTTTGCAATACTCGATGATCGCCTTAAGCGTCACCCCTTCATCGTGGATATCATCCACCAGCAATACCGTACGCCCCTTTAGCTCATGATGTGGCAACACCTTCCAATCAAGCTCACCGCCACGTGTTTTGCCACCGTAACGTGAGGCGTGCAGGTAATCGATCTGCAGTGGAAAACTCAGGCGCGACAACAGCAATCCCGTCGGAATTAGGCCGCCCTGCATCACGCAGATCACCAGTGGTTCGCAATCACCAATCTTCTGTGAAATGGCATCCGCCATCTGATCAAACGCAACGTTAATCTCATCCACCGAATGTAAACATTCAGCACGCGCCAATACAGCCTGCGCCTCTTCAAAACTCACGGACATAATCGATTCTCTTAATAAGAGGCAGGAAGCTTAGGGAATTTCTGTGTTGGGAAACGCCCACTCACGGTATGCAAGAATGCAGCGATATCTGCTTGTTGTGCACGGCTTAATACCTTGCCCAACTGAGTGCTGCCCATCACACGGATCGCCTCTTCTAACGTCTTAACCTGGCCGTTATGAAAATACGGCGCTGTCAATCCAACGTTACGCAATACAGGCACACGCCACATGCGGCGATCAGTCTCATCTTTTGTCACGTAGTAACGACCAAGATCATCTGCCAATTGATAGCGCGCTTCATCTTTAGTACCCGGATAATTGGGGAACAATTCATAAAACCCATCTCCCATCTGAAATGCCAGGCCAGGGACAGGGCCAGACAGATTCACCCAAAAATGGCAAGAGGCACAACCCACTTCAATAAACTCACGGTAACCACGCTTCGCCTGCACTGAGATCGCGCCCTTATCACCACGCAGGTAACGATCAAAATCACTATCTGGCGTACCCAGTGTTCGGATATATGACGCCAGTGCCTGTGTAATGGTTTCATAACTCAACGCAACACCCGGGCCAAAGGTATCCGCAAAAATCTGCTGATAGTTACCTGTCTGCCAGAGTCGCTCAACGACCGCACTTTTATCTTTCATGCCCATTTCCATCGGGCTGATCAGGTGCTCTTTAATTGCCTCTTCAAGGCTCGCCGCACGCCCATCCCAGAAATAAACAGTCTGATACGCGACGTTATAAAGTGTTGGCGCAGAGCGCTTACCCGCGATCCCTAAGGCACCACGCGAGACCGCTTTGCCATCATCACCCGCCGACATCACATTGTGACAACCATTGCACGAAACACGATACGTGGCAGAAAGTCGACTATCAAAATAAAGTTGTTTGCCCAGCGCAATCTTGGCCGATGTCTGCAGGTTATCGCTTGGGATCGGTGGGCTGGCTGGTAGCGGCTGAAAGGGTTCAAAGCCTGCAAATGCAGCGGTAGAGAGCAGCATCCATGCAGATGCAATAACAGTTAACAATCGACTCATATTCATTCGACCTTCTTCAATAGTATTAAATTTACAGTAGACCCAGCGTATGCGGCTCATCATAGGCAATCACCTTTTTCACTGCCCGTTTCCATTCGGGGTCAGAACTGAGCGACTCATAAGTCACGTGCCCCTTACCATGCAAACGGGAGAGGCGCAGTTGGGAGGTGGGATTATGCCAGTTTTTAAGCCTTTCTAACACGCTCACTACCGCATCGAACTCTTTACAGACCAGCACCATGTCACAACCAGCATTGATCGCCGCCTCAGCACGGTCGGCCACATCACCGGCCACACTCGCCCCTTCCATTTCAAGGTCGTCGCTAAAGATCACCCCCTGAAATTTGAGGCGATTACGCAGCACCTCCTGCAACCAGAATGGTGAAAAACCGGCTAAATTGCTATCGATCTGCTCATAAAGCACATGCGCCACCATCACCGCCTCCATGCCAAAGTGCGCCATGCGATCAAACGGCATCAGGTCTTCCATCTGCAGGTCTTCGTAACGACGTTTATCAACCGGCACCGCGAGGTGAGAATCTTCCACCACGCCACCATGACCGGGAAAATGTTTACCCGTTGCGGGCATCCCCGCACGGTGCATGCCGATCATATATTGGTGCGCCAGATCAGCCACCACTTCTGGGTCTTTATGAAAGGCACGATCGCCAATCACTTTGCAAATGCCACGCCCCAGATCAAGCACCGGTGCAAAGCTAAAATCGATGCCGATGGCACGCATCTCAATCGCCATCAGCCAACCGCTCAGCTCTGCTAGTTCACGTGCCGCTTTCGGCTCTTTATCAAATAGCTTGCCAAGATGCGTGACCGCAGGCAGCGCTGTAAAACCAGCACGAAAACGCTGCACTCGACCACCTTCGTGATCAACGGTTACCAGCAATTTCGGCGTGCGCAGCGCATGAATTTCAGCCACCAACGCCATCACCTGTGTGGGTGATTCATAGTTACGGCTAAAAAGAATCACCCCGCCGATCAATGGATGCGTCATCAGCTCGCGTTCTTCAGCCTTCAGCTGTAGCGTTGCAATCCCCATCATTACTGGTCCTAGCGCCATTCGTTACTCCTCAATATTCCTGCCGCCTACCCGACACCCAAAGGAAGTGTCCTGGAGTAACGGCCTATATCCATCTCAAATAGAGATATCAACCCAGGCTACCACGCCAACTTATAGAGTTCGACCAAGGGCCTACCGGGATGACAGGATGTAATTTATTTACGATCACGTGATCGCACATCCAGCCAATCACGTAGCCGGTCACCCAGCAGGTTAACCGACAGCACCACCAGCATCAATGCAATGCCCGGCACCAGCACCATGTGTGGTGCGACCAGCATATAACGTGTGCCGTCACGAATCATGCTGCCCCAGGATGGCGTCGGTGGTTGAATACCGAGGCCAAGAAAAGAGAGCCCCGCCTCAGCGATCACAACACTGGCGATCGCAAAAGTCGCCTCAACAATCAATGGTGCAGCAATCAATGGCACCAGGTGTTTAAAAATAATACGGGACCGGCTAGCACCAAGCGCAATCGCCGCTTGTACATGGTCGCGGTTTTTTAGCGTCATCACCTGTGCACGCGAGAGTCGCGCAAAGCCAACCCAGCCGACAACGCAAAGCGCAATCACCACATTATCAATCCCCGGCCCCATCAACCCCGCCAACGCAATCGCCAGCAGAATACCGGGAAAGGCAAGAAAGATATCGATGATCCGTACGATCAAGTGGTCAAACCAGCCGCCAACAAAGGCGCTGAATGAGCCAATCGTGACACCGATCAATATTGAGATAGCGACCACTGCCATCGATACAATGAAGGATGTCTGCGCGCCGACAATCAGCCGATCCCACAGTGAGCGACCAAGATCATCATAACCAAACCACTCATTGGCATCGGGCGGCAGCAGGATTCGACTGAGTTCAATATGGTCTGGCGATAGTGAAAACAGCGGTCCGAAGAGCGCGAGCACAAACCATAAAACAAAGATGGCAGCAGGAAACCAGAGGCGCATCATTGGGCATTCCCCAGTCGAATGCGTGGGTCCATCCAGGCATAGACCAGGTCGGTCAGCGTGTTGACCACCACGTAAGTGAGGCTAATCAATAAAATGCATGCCTGTACCACTGGGTAGTCTCGGCGGTTGATTGCATCAATCGTTAGCTGGCCAATGCCGGGCCATGAAAAGACGATTTCAGTAATCATCGCGCCACCAAGCAACGCTCCAAGCTGCAGGCCCAGCAGTGTAATCACCGGCAGCATCGCATTTTTCAGGCCATGATTCATAATGATGGCGCGCTCCGAAAGCCCTTTGGCACGTGCGGTGCGGATATAGTCTTCTCCCATCACTTCCAATAACGTCGCACGAATCATACGTGCAAGGATCGCCGCCAATGCAGTGCCTAATGTTAACGCAGGCAATACCAGTGAAGCGATGCCCGACTGTCCACTGACCGGTAACCAGCCTAGCCAGAGTGAGAAGAATAGAATCAGCAGTGGCCCCATCCAGAAGTTAGGGATCGAGATACCAAACAGGGAAAAGAACATCGCGCCGCTATCCCACGCAGTATCTTTTTTCATCGCTGCCATGATGCCCAGTGGGAAAGCGATCACCACCGCAACCACCAATCCCGCCGCCGCCAATGTTGCAGTAGCCGGAATACGCTCCATCAACATATCCACAATCGGCCGCTTGGAATGCAACGACTCACCCAGGTCGAAGTGCAGCAGCCCATTAAAGTAGTTCACCAACTGCACCAGTATCGGTTGGTCAAGCCCCAGCGCCGCTCGTAATGCCTCACGGTCCGCCGGCTGGCTCGACTCACCTAGCATCACCTCAACTGGATCACCGGGTACCAGGTGAATCAGAAAGAAGACCAGGCACGAGACACCGAAGATGACAAACACTGCGCTTAATAGGCGGGAGATGATGAAACTTAGCATCGAATGTTATCCATTGATCTGTACATGCGTACCCGCTTCGACACGATCAAATAGTTCGATTAGTTCATCATTGCGCATACGGACACAGCCGTGTGACATGGGCTTTCCCATCGGTTCGCGATCAGGGGTTCCATGGATGTAGATGTAACGACGCATGGAATCCACATTGCCTAAACGGTTTCCCCCAACCTCCGTACCACTCAGCCATAGAATTCGGCTCAATACCCAATCGCGCCCTGGCTGCGCAGCATCAAGTGCTGGCGAATAAACCTCGCCTGTTGGACGTCGTCCTATAAAAACAGCGTTTAATGGATGACCCGCACCAATCTTCGCCCGGATGATATGACTGCCACGCGGGGTGCATTCACTGCCCATCGTTTCACCCGCTCCATTTTTGGCGCTTGAAATTGCAACGTCTATTACCGTTTTATCACCTTCAATCAGGCGCAGTCGTTGCGTTGGGATATCGATGATGATTTTAGGCATAACGCCCCCCTATAAACAACTTAGTCATTACGTTGCACATCCAATAATCCATCATAATTCCCATCCCGCGCAATGGTATACCCCGCCACATGATCACGTGCGATAAAAACATGATCTTCATACCACAACGGTACAAATGGCAACTGCTGTAACAGATGGTGTTGCAGCTGCTGGTAAAGTACCGCCTGCTTCTCAATGGTATTGGCAGCCTCGGCGGTCTCAATCAGACGATCTGTTTCAGCATCAATAAAACGCCCTCGATTCGCCCCTTCTGGCGGCACTGCTGTGCTATGAAAGACGTAACGAAAGATATCCGGCAGTTTGATTCCCACCCACATCAGGCTATACATCTGAAAGCGCCCCGCTTTGATATCGCCATAGAACGTCCCCCAGTCATAACTCTTCAGCTCGACTTTAATACCGACCTCAGCAAGCTGTTGCTGAATCACCGTGGCAAGGCGCAGGCGAAAAGGATCACTAGAAGTTTTATAGGTGAGATGTAGTGGCTTCTCAACGCTATAACCCAGTTTACTCATCAATGCCTTTGCCGCCGCAGGGTCATAGGCAATTTGATGCAATGCAGGTACACCTGCCCAGTGATCAGGCGGTAGCAGTGCGTTGGCAGGGCGTGCCGAATTCCCCAGCACATATTGAATAATCGAATCACGATCCAGCGCCAGCGAAATCGCTTCGCGAACCTGCAACACACCCGTGAATTCATCTTCCATATTAAAACCGAGGTAGGCGAAGTTAGCACCCGCGCCGTGACTAATCATAATACCCGGCTCATTCGATAGATAACGGATGAGCTCAGGTGGTAGGTCATTCTGCATCATATCGATTTCACCGCGCATCAACTTCAATACGCGCACATTGGGATCGGTCACCTCAATAAACTCCAGCAGCAAATCATCACTACGGCGCTTTAGGCGTAGCTGGGTATCATCCGGCCAGGCGACTAATTGATACGCCCCACTACCCAGTGGGGAACGGTTAAAGGGATGTTGGGATTCAATCAGCGTCTTGGGCAGAATGCCGATGCCCAGCCGCCCCGGAAAGAGTAGGTCTGCTTCTTTAAGAATGAAATCGATCACATCATCCCCTCGGGTTTCAATACGCTCAATCGAGCGTGCGAGGGTGAGGCGGTGTGGTGATGCATTGTCGGCATCGAGGATAAAGGCATAGGTTGCCTTCACGTCTTCACTGGTGAGGCGCTCACCAGTGCTAAACAAGGCGCGTCCTGAATCTAGCGTGAAACGGTAATGCAGCGGCGTCAGTTTTTGCCAGGTCGCCAGTGATGGCGCAGGCATCGAAGCGGCATCAAAATCAACCAAACGCTGATATAGAAGCCTATTAATGCGGGATGAAGTCGCATCGGTGGAAAAACGAGGGTCAAGTGTTACCGGCATCTTCGACAGACCAAAACGCAGCGCACCGTTGTCCGGTACGGCACAAGAGGCCATTAATAAAAACAACGGTAGCAATAATAGCATTCTCGCCAAGGGACAGGGTACGCAAAGTTTTAATTGATTATTTTTATGTAATATCATTATCTTTTCTTGGCGCTCTCTGCATCTTGGCGAGAGAAATATTATTGATATTTATGGAATACTAGCTAGTCAGTCCACTCGCAATATGGATGCGTTACCAGACAGACGTTATAATAACGCGCATCATCCGATACTTCGGCACCTATCCAAGCAGGTCGCTCAAAGGCCTCATCTTCCGCCTGTAGCTCTATCTCTGCCACCACCAGACCCGCGTTATCACCCTCAAAGACATCGATCTCCCAGGTGTGATCGCCGCGCTTCACAAAGTAGCGCACCTTCTCAATCAGCGGGCCATTGCAAAAGTTGGCCAGCATATCGTCGGCATCCACAAGCGGTACTTCGTATTCATACTCGGTGCGCGTAATCCCCAACGTAGCACTCTTAAAATTGAGGTAGGCCTTTTCACCAGAGGTACGGATTCGAATAGAGACTTTATCTGAACTCGAGAGATAACCCTGCGCGTAGTGACAAGAAGCATCTACCTCATTACGCCAATCTTCATTGAGCAGTAGGAATTTTCGTTCGATCTCTTTAGCCATACTCGTATTACTGATTAAACATCGGTGTTTTTCTCGCCAAGATGCAAAGTGCGCCAAGAAAAGATAATGATATGACACAAAAGTCATTAGTTAAAACTTTGCGTGCCCAGTGTCTTAGCGAGATTATTTTATGGATAAACATCAATCACCCTCGTTCAAACAGCGCCATCGCCTCAACATGCGAGGTGTGCGGAAACATATCCATCACCCCCACTTTTGTCATACGGTAGCCATGTTTATTTACCAGTTCATCCGCATCTCGCGCCAATGTCGCTGGGTTACAAGATACATAAGCGATCAGCCTCGGCGCCATCTTCGCCAGTGGTGCCATCATCTCAAGCGCCCCGGCGCGTGCGGGATCCAACAGTACTTTATCAAAACGCTGCCCATCCAGTACAAAACCGGCCTGCGGTAACAGTTCTGGTTTGCTTAGATCGGCCTTGTAAAACTCAGCGTTCTCAATGCCATTGTGTTTGGCATTATACTTTGCCAGTTCAACCAGCGCATCATCGCCCTCAATGCCGACGATTGATGCAACACGACGCGCCATCGGCAAGGTGAAATTTCCCAGCCCACAAAAGAGATCCATCACACGATCTTCGGGCTGTAGATCAAGCAGCTCAATCACTTTATCAATCATCTTACTATTGATCTCAGCATTGACCTGTACAAAGTTCGTCGGTCCAAAGCGGTATTCGAGATCATACTGGGGCAGGCGATAACAGAGCGCATATTTAGCGCTCTCTTTAGCCTGCTCTGGCCACAATAGATGCACCGTATCTGGCCCTTTAGACTGCAGATACAGTAAGACGCTGTGCTGCTCTGCAAAGGCGCGGAGTTTGTCGATATCACTCTCGATAAAGGGTTCAAGGTGGCGGAAGATCATCGCAGTACCATCATCACCGACGGCAATTTCAATCTGCGGAATTCTCATGTAGATAGACAGTTCACCAACGAGCGTTTTCAGCGCATTCAGTTGTTTACCTACCGATGGGTGCAATACATCGCAGCCTTCGATATCGGCCAAAAATGCGCTGTGTTTTTCACGAAAGCCAACCAGCACCTTCTCTTTTTTGATCACATATTTAACACCGAGACGCGCCTTACGCCGGTAACCCCACAGCGGCCCCGTCATCGGCGGTAGTAAGGCCTCCGCCTCAACACTGCCGATATGTTTGAGGTTATCAAGCAACACCTGCTGTTTGGCATTGATCTGCGTCTCTGCCGCCATATGTTGCAGACTGCAACCACCGCACACACCAAAGTGAGCACAGCCGGGTTTGACACGTTCAGGGGCCGCCTTGATCACATGCGCGACGCCACCTTCATCAAAGCTACCCTTGCGTTTCAGATAAGAGAACAGCACCTCTTCACCCGGCAGTGCGCCATCAATAAAGACCGCCTTGCCATTGATATGCGCAACACCACGTGAATCATGACTCAGCGACTCAACCGCCGCATAGGCACTCTGTTTCAGGTCTACTCGACCACTGTTATTTGACGAGCGCCTACGCAATCGCTTATGTTTACGTGCCATCTTAAGCCTATTATTTAAACTGAAAGTTCCGGAATTGCAAAAACGGGGGTCGAAAGATAACGGTCCCCGCGGTCACAAATAATAACCACAATCACCGCATCCGTCACTTCCTGTGAAAGTTGAAGTGCAGCACTGATTGCACCGCCAGATGAGATCCCAGCAAAGATGCCTTCACGTCGAGCGAGCTCACGGGTGGTCTCTTCCGCTGCCTCCTGACTCACATCGATGATACGGTCTACCCGCTGCTCATCATATATTTTCGGCAGATACGCTTTTGGCCAGCGACGAATGCCCGGGATCTGCGCGCCATCCATCGGCTGCACACCGATGATCTGAATATCGGGATTCTGTTCTTTCAGGAAACGCGAAGTCCCCATAATGGTACCGGTAGTGCCCATCGAACTCACAAAATGCGTGATCTTGCCATCAGTGTCACGCCAGATCTCAGGGCCAGTGCCATTGTAATGCGCGTTGGGGTTATCCTGATTCGAAAACTGATCCAGCATCACCCCCTCGCCATTCGCCACCATCTCACGCGCACGGTCAATCGCCGCTTCCATACTGCCTTCTTTCGGTGTCAACACAATCTCAGCACCATAGGCCGCCATACTCGCGCGACGCTCAACACTCATGTGCTCCGGCATAATCAGGATGAGACGATAACCCTTGATCGCCGATGCCATCGCCAGTGCAATGCCGGTATTGCCACTGGTCGGCTCGATTAGCGTATCACCCGGTTTAATTTGGCCACGTTCTTCTGCATGTTGAATCATGCTCAGCGCCGGACGATCTTTCACCGAGCCAGCAGGGTTATTACCTTCCAGCTTAGCCAAAATAACGTTATTAGAATCACCCGGCAGACGCTGTAATCTCACCAGCGGGGTGTTGCCGATAAAATCTTCAATGGTGGGATATGACATGCTTAGCCCCAAAGCAAGAACAATTCATTCATGAAATGCGACATAGTCAAGCGCGGTTAAATTCAACCACGTTACTATCATTCGACAACGAGATCGCCTGTTGCTCACTCAACTCGGGAACCAGTTGATGTAGAGTCTCTTGTATCAGGCCTTCATCAAAATCATCACTCGCCTTTTGTAATATTGCCATATTACTCTCTATCTCATCCCACTCAGACTGAGTTGATCGCGCCAGTAAAATCTTTTTATGACCCGTCTTTAACAAATCTTCCTGCTGATAAAAAAGCTCTTCGAAAAGCTTTTCACCAGGTCGCAGCCCCGTATATTTAATCTCAATATCATCACCCGGTATTTTTCCCGACAGGCGAATCATCTGCTCAGCCAGGTAGCTAATCTTAAGCGGCTCTCCCATATCCAGTACAAATATCTCTCCGCCCTTCCCCATACATGCAGCCTGCAGGATAAGCTGGCTTGCCTCAGGGATCGTCATAAAAAACCGGGTAATATCAGGGTGCGTTACGGTAACAGGGCCACCACGGGCAATTTGCTCTTTAAATAACGGCACTACACTACCCGCAGAACCGAGCACATTACCAAAGCGTACGGTAATATAATGCGTATCAACACGCGAGTTTAGCGCCTGGCAAAATATCTCAGAAGCGCGTTTACTCGCCCCCATCACATTCGCAGGGTTCACAGCCTTGTCAGTTGAAATCATCACAAACGTCTCACAAGCAAATTTTGCGGCTGTCTGAGCCATCAAACGCGTTCCAAGCACATTATTTCTAACCGCCTCACGCACCTGATACTCGAGCATCGGTACATGCTTATAAGCCGCCGCATGAAAAATAATTTCAGGCGCATGGCTTTTTAACACATGAGCTACCGAGGCGGCATCACACACATCCCCCAACACCGAATGGAAAATGAGATTAGGATAGTCATTTTTAAGCTCACAACCAATGCTATAAAGATTAAATTCTGACTTCTCAAACAGGATTAATTTAGCAGGGCCAAGCTTAGCGATCTGTCGGCAGAGCTCAGAACCAATAGAACCACCGCCACCACTAATTAAAATCGTTTTACCTGAAATCCCCTGATTGATCCCCGCCCAATCAAGTTGAACAGGGTCTCTTCCTAGAAGATCATCAATCGCCACTTCGCGCAGTTCATTTAACGTTGACTGACCAGAGACTAAATCCTGCATGCCGGGTAGCGTTCTGAACGGTACTTCAGTCTGCTCACATTGTTCTACAATCCGACGCATCTGTTTACTACTCGCCGAAGGAATCGCTATCATGATGATATTAACCTGATAAACATCTACGACATCGGGAATATCGTGAATCGAGCCTAAAACAGGTATCCCCCTAACCTTAGCGCCCTTCAAGCGATGATTATCATCCAGAAAACCAACAACCAGATATTCTCTTTCGCGCAACAGGTCTCTAACCAACATTTCACCGGAACGGCCTGCGCCGACAATTAATACATGTTTTCGCCCAGCCGCATTTTTTAAATTAAACCCATGCTCTTTCCACATGCGATATGCAATCCGCGGCACACCCAGCAGAAAAACAAGGAAAACGGGGTAAAATAACAATATTGTTCTAGGAATGCCTTCCATACGATTAAACAGAAAAAGACATAGGGATATTGCTAAAACACCTATAATGGCAGCTCGACTGATATTCCACATATCTGGAAGACTCGCGAAGCGCCACAGGCCTTTATACAAGCCAGTAACCCAAAAGACGATAGCCTGAGCGATTGTTACCACCACAAGCGTCTGCCAGACCATCGCCCAGGCACTATCGGGTAAAGAAAAGTTATAGCGGGTAAAAAATGCCAAGCCCCAGGCAGCCACAACCATGAGGAGATCGTGACAAATCACAGCCAAACGCCGACTTTGAAGCTTCAATTTTATTTTTTTCCGCATATCAAAAACCACTCAAAATAGTTTTATGCATATTGACGCGCTAACTTAACAACCCCAATCATCATCAGAACATATGCCACAAGCCAAGCCATGATGATCATCCACTGAAAAGTAACATCAACCTGCATTGCAAACCATGCAGTCGCACTGCACACCACCATCAGCACATAAGCACACAATACTGTTTTTTTATGCCCCCAGCCAACCAGAACAAGCCGCTGATAGAAATGACTCTTGTGCGCCTCCCAGATCTTTTCACCTTGAAACAATCGCCGAAGCAGCGTAACCGAAGCATCAACGATGAATGGTGAAAACACCAACAAAGCCACCCAAATAGGGAATATTTTCTCAGCGCTGGCCCACAAAGAGAATGCAGCCACCAAAAAGCCCAATGTCGAGGAACCAGCATCCCCCATAAAAATCTTAGCGGGTGGGAAGTTGAACCATAGAAAGCCAGCAACGGCGGCAACAACAATCATATTAGCGCTCATGAATAGCAGATGCTGTGCTTGCCAAGCCAACAAGGCGAAGCAAGAAAAGCCTACAATCGCCATTCCGGCTGCAAAACCATCGATTCCATCCATAAAGTTGTACAGGTTTATGAGCCAAACAACCATAAGGCACGAGATAACTACAGCAATGGATTCTGGCCATGCCCATGACAAACCTGGAAGCTCTAAAACTGATAGTGCATAACCATTTACAACTAAAATGAGGGCTGCGCAAAAATGAATAAAAAACCTGAGTGCCGCACTCAGCGAATAGCAGTCATCTAAAAATGAAACCACAGCAACCAATAATGCACACACCAGCAAAATAGGATTCACCACTAAGCCGAGAAAAAAGGCAACCATGCCCATGCCAACCAAAAAAGCCACCAAGATAGCCACCCCACCGGCACGGGGAACTGGAATAGTATGGAGAGAACGCTCATTGGGGTGGTCCATCACTCGCAACCATGAGGCAGGGCTGATAAATATGCGCGTTAAGCACATAGACAATAGAAATGAAATAACAACTAACGCACTGATCATTAGAGAATTATACTCACCTCCCTCGCCAATTGCATGAATTTCCTTTTCTTTTAATAATAAGCATCAAAAGTTAAAAGCACCGCGCCTTCTAAGCTGGTAAACAGGGGTGCTGGTTAGCGCCCAAGCCACCACTCTCTGCATGCGATGTCATTAGTTTCAGCACTTGTACGGTAATATCCTCCCTAATAACATCAGCTCTGTTTCCGCAAGTGGAAATCTTCAGCAGTTTTTTTCAACGCATCATCAACACTAACCGGCGGTCTCCAGCCCAATATGCCCCTCGTTTTACTGATATCCACCTGCAACGACCCTAGCAAACGTTGAGCAACATCACGCTTGCCTAATAATGTCGCCCCGGCTTTCAGTAAACTTTCGGGTACGGGAAACAACCATACGGACTTGCCCAGCGCCCCGGCCGTTCTCTGTAATAGTTCTGCTGTAGACAGATCCTCCCCATCGCTCACCAAAAACGTCTGATTTGCCGCAGCAGGATGGTCGATGCAAGTCACAATAAGATCAACCAAATTATCGAGGGCAACAAGGCTTCGTTTATTATGAATCGCCCCAAATGGCAATGGCACACCTTTATTCAACCAGCGCATCATCGAAAAAAAATTAGCTTTCACTCCGAGGCCATATACCAACGGTGGCCGAATAATGACCACTTCCATGCCTGTCGTTGAGGCCACCACCTTGAGCGCATCTTCAGCCTCTAGCTTTGAAATGCCATACGGATCGACAGGACCTGGCAGATTACTCGCTAAAAAGGGCTCCCCCTGCAGAGTACTTTCTCCATTGACTTTTATTGAGCTGATAAAAACCAGCCGACGCACCCCAGCTTTAGCCGCATCCTCAGCGAGACGGCGTGTTCCCTCTACATTTACCTGACGGAATGCTGTCAAAGGATCCTTAGTCGTATCATCTATAATATGCACACGTGCGGCAGTGTGGATGACAACATCCACGCCCTCAAGAAGATGAAACCAGCAGGTATCAGGGCCAATATCGCCGACCGCTAAACCTTCTCCATTAATGCCTAAACGAGTTAACGCTCTAACTTCACGCTGCTCTTTGGTCAACGCGACAACCAACGCCTTGCCCAAGAACCCAGCGGCACCTGTAACTGCTATAGAACCCATTTGTTCACTTAGCTACTCCCGTATTTTATGTCGTTGTTGCCACCTATTTTCGCCTAATAACTCACGATAAACAGCCAAATGAGCATCTACAATTTTATCGATACTAAATTCTAATTCAGCCAACTCTCGCCCTGCCCGCCCCATAGATTGGCGCAGTGAAACATCTTCAATCAAGCAATCAATCGCCAAGGCTAATGCTTCAACATCACGAACAGGAACCAGCAGCCCAGTTACCCCCGGGTCGATAGCATCGCGACAACCGGGCATATCAGTTGTAATCACCGCTCGCCCACAAGCCGCTGCCTCAATAAGCACTTTGGGCAATCCCTCACCATAATAGGATGGCAATACTACAATGTGGGCAAGCGCAAAAAGCTCGGCAATATTAGATTGAAAGCCAACACATTCAACTATGCCCTCCTTTTGCCATACACGCAAACTCTCCACACTGATACTAGCAGGATTACCTGGATCAGGTGCTCCAATCAACTGAAAACAGGCCTTAACACCACGTGCATGTAACAACCTTGCAGCATCAACAAATTCATTTACACCCTTGTCTTTTAATAATCGAGCTGCCATCACAACCATAGGCAAACCTTCTCGTTCTTTTAACGCCGGATAAAATGAAAGGTCAACACCAGACCCTCTTATCAGTACCGTCTGCACCAGACTTACACCACCAGCACTTACCAGCGCCTTCCGATCATCATTGTTCTGAAAGATCACACGCTGATTAGGATGCCCCATAGCCCAACGATACAAGCGCATCACAACAAAGCGGACCACTGTGACTTTAATGCTAGAATTATTTACGAATAAAAACCCCAGGCCGGATATCGCAGATACCACACATGGCACTCGCGCTAAGCGCGCAGCCAGCCCGCCATATAACACTGGCTTAATCGTCACTAGATGCACTAGATTCGGCCGTATCTTTCGAAACAACACCCACAGGGAAAAAAAAGTTCTAAATTCACTAATAGGGTTTTGACCACTACGTGTTAGTGGAATAATGTGATGAGTGAAGCCTAAGCTTCGAATATCTTCAACTGAAACTCCATCCATAGTTGCAACATGCACATCAAAGCCAGCTTCTCGCATAGCAATCGCAATAGGCAAACGGTGTGACAGGAAAAACCCAGGGTCATTAACAACAAATAGTAGACGTGAAATCATCCTGTAGCTCCTGCCATGCCTGGAAAATCAAAATACCCCATAGAATACATACCCAGTGATACCAAACAAGCAAGTGCTTCTGTCAATCTTTTTGGAGTAACCAGATAAACCAACCATCCACAGCTATTTGCCATCCTATAATAAACACGCATTACATAAAAAATCACATAACGACCCAACAATCGCTCTCACACAGCTATACATTGTGCCGAGCTAACCCAGCTTGCTGAGAATGTTGTCGGTAAGGTGGGTCATCAACTCCAATTTCAACAACTTTTTGATTAACAGAACCAGACTCATACCAACATGCCAGAATGAGAAAAAAAGCCAGCATCACTTGTGTGGTAAAAAAGAATTCTGCTGTAAATGAGCCCGCAATCAAGATACCGACTAATGGCACAACTGATCGTCCTTTACGAAACCCCTTAGACATAGCAATAACCAATGAAAAAAACACCAGCATAACCATCGCAGCCCCGCCCACCCCAAATAGCAATGCCATGAAAAGAAAACTGTTATGTGGAGACAGTGTTTCCCCTGATTTCCCTAACCCAAATAATAGATTATCTGACATTGCGTTGACTGATTGTACCCACTGAGCAATTCTTATTGCGGCACTTGGAATATCCATAATATTACCGGTGCTTAGAAACCTCATTACTTCAGCAATCCTTTGATTATCTGACAGTACAGGCCACAGAAGCGCAACACCTGAAACACCAATAAGAATACACAGCAAGATAAAGCGGATAGAACGCAACTGCAGCCGCGTATGAAGCACCCCAAAAAAAAATAAAAGAATCACGCCAACCATCATAGCCAACAGTCCTGAGCGAGACCCTGATGACAAAAGTAAAAACAAACATAACAAAGCTAATCCCCAATCCATCGCTCGCACACGACTAGACAATAAAATCCGTCTCATGTACGTCACCAAAAGCATAGCAGCAACGATTCCTAACCAATTCGCGTTGTAGAAAGAGCTAAATACTCTCGGAGATGAACTGCTCAAACCGCGAAGTTTGTGAGTCCCCCAAATGGATCCTACAAGCTCTTTAAGGATAGTAATTTCAAACAATTGAATTACTGCAATTATCGAAAGTAAAATAACCATCACATCAAGTGCTGCATTAAACCACCAGTACGTTACTTGAGATTTAGGGGTGATAAACACATATAGAAAAATAACAACAAGAAAAAAGTAATAGGAGAATTTACTAGCTTCAATGACAAGCGCGGCTTCACCACTCAAGATCAAGATAGTATACAAAAAAATAAGCGCCATAAATCCTACGCCAATCCACGGCACAGCTTTAGAAGGAAAGCCTCGACGATCCCAAGCAATCAATATCGATATAACAAGTAAAATAATAACAGCGAAATCACCAATATATACGGCCTGTAACGCACCAAAAGCATCAGGGTGAGGCCGCAAAAAAACTAAAATAAATAAAAAAAAGAACAACCACCGTATCATGATGCCAACACACACTTTACATCACGGCTATCGCTGAATGACATACTATGCTTCCTTATGTCGTGGCAGTTGATCAATGGCTCTGATCCAATCCATCATACGAGCATCCCAAGTTATCAATGCTCGGATAGACTCGCTGTCATAATTTTCGCACGTCTTAGTCACAGATAGCGCCTTCATAATGTCAGATCGAGCCTGATCTATCTTGGTAAAGTCGACCGTAATTCCTACCCCATATTTTTCAATTTCATCGGAATAACCTGGCGTCGAAGCCTGTGCAATGACGAAGCCACCGTTAAGGATATAATCGTATAATTTCAAAGGACTCCCTGGACTAACCCTTATGTTCTTCACTGGAAGCAAACACCCATCAACCGCACGAATGAGATCCGCGCACCCAGCAGCATTAAGTGGCGCAATATTAAGCAATCGTTTTTGGGGGTCGATCTCCCTCGCTACGACTCCGCCACCACATACAATCTGAACATTCTCATTATTTTCATCAAACCCCAGCTGTAGGTTTACTAAATAATCAACACCATGCCATTTTGATGCTGATCCAATAAATGCAAGCAGTTTTTTATCTAAAGGGAGGTTCATTCGCTCTAGAACCTCCTCACGACTAGCATATGATCTTGCACTAGGGTCACAGCCATTATAAACGTAAATGTCATTGTCATTGTCATTGCCGCCTCCATGCTCTTGGTACCACTCCAAAAGAGATGGATTATTGAATATTCTCAGATCAGCAGTTCGGTCCAATCTGTTGCTAAGCCATGCGGCTGATCGCAGCATAAACCTTGAAAGAAAGTTTTTACCTAAAATATCCGCTTCTTCCAGCGCATTCGCATGCACTTCCCTAACTATCCGTATACTGCGTAACCGCGCAATGAACATCGAAAATATACCAGCATACCCTCTACTTATAAATACATCGAAGCCACTTTCGTTACGTAATAAACACCAAATAACTCGAACTTCAAGACCACACATATGTATCACCTTCCCCAGCACAGTAAAGGCCTCAAAAGGGGAAAGTACAACCAGCGTATCTACATTTCTACGCAAGGCTTCAATTTTCTGCTGAGTCGCACGAGACTTACCTGACCCTTGACTCATCGAAAATGAACAAACATATAATATTTTCATAAAATGAGGAGCTTCACTAGTTCATTTATACAAAGGCAGCCACTGCGCATGTCAAGTAATCTTTGCCAGTCCAGCTACCCTACATTGCTAACTCACAGAATACTGCTTGGCATATCAATAAAGGTAACAATTAACGTCAGACTTTGCTTGAAAAGAAACACATCAACAAGTCACATTATCAGCCTTAACATTAAGGCTGATAAAATACACATTGAGTTTTTTAATTCGCAACTCATCGTCGACCACGCGATAGTTGAATAATCCAGTCGATCCATACGCGAAGATAGGGCGTCGACCAAAAGATGGGCCATCGCCAATCGCTATGCTCGCGACAATAAATCGCACGTTCTTGAAATGGCTCTTCTTTAACACCGATTAGACGCTGCCAACGTTCAACGGGAGAGATACCGGGTTCTTTTGATGAACCAGTAACGTCATTTCGGAAACATTGACCAACATAGCCTGATGCCAATACTATTTTCCCTCCAGCACGCTTTAAACGTAGACCAAAGTCAAAATCAGCTCTCTTATGCCTGAATGCTGATGAAAGGAACCCCGTCAAGGCAAAAGCTTCTCGGCTAATCAATGCGCAGTTCATATTAAGAGTATCGCATTCCTGTATTCGATCACTAGGAGTGATCATTTTAACCCGAAGTGGATGCCACGTACTATCCCTGACTACGCCACCATAAGCCACTTCCATGGTACACGGATCGACTAAGGCACCAGTAACGGCATACGACCGACAACCACCCTTATCCATAATATCACCAACAGCAAGAAGCTTCGTGATTGCTTCAGGGTATAGTTCAATATCATCATTAAACACCAAGAGATAATCAAACTCTTGGTGTTTAACATAATGATCCCACCCAAACCGCATACCACCAGCCCAGAAAAGCTCGCCCCCCCCCTCAAGAAGAATGACCTTAGGGTAAATTGACCGAACAGCCTCACCAGTACCATCTGTCGAGCCATCATCTACAATGCAAATGCTCATTTCAAAATCAGGAGGGAGTGACTGCCGATGTAACGACTCCAACGCTCGCAAGGTAATATCTTTTCGGTTATAACTGGTCGCTAATGCAATAATTTTCATAATTCCCAACACGACCTGATAATTAGCACTAATTAATTAGAGCTTTAATAAAGCTGGTGAACCCTCAAAAGAGTAATGCCATATACATAACAAAAGACACCTGCTAAGTGCTTAACTAATCTACATCGTTACAGACAACACCATCATTCACCTAAAACATATGAACCAAATTATTTTCTAACCTGGCTTTCATCCTTACCTAAAACAACCAATTCATTCTAGTCAAATTAATAAACTCACTTTTTATAGCCTTAAGGATAAGGCAACTATTTATTGATATTATGCACTACTACTCACCTAATTAGAATTTGCTTAATCTAACCGCCTAACACCTAAAAAAAATCGCATTCACTTGGAGTGTCCTGCCATCACGAGGGTCAGTAAAACCCTTCTGAATCGACCAAAGCGTAAAGCCCTCTTGCTCAAGACGCTGAATCAAATCCATCCAGAGTCGCTGGCCTTCGTAAAGTGGAACAAGCGACAGCTCACACAGCACCCCATCCACTCGCTCAAGCAGTTCACTTGCACCATCTAGGACTTGCCATTCAAAGCCTTGAGTATCTATTTTAAGAAAAGAACGACTGGCCTCTGAGAGATATTCAGGTGCCACAGTATCTAGCCTAAAAATCGGCACCGTTTCTGATGCTACATATTCCGAGTGCGCCGCAGCAGACGTATGAGCTTTCATCATGGGCAACACAGATGACGAAACTGAATTACCCGAAATATTAATCTCAATCTCACCGTCGTAATCCCCAATAGCTCCCCGGCTATGGACTTGCATTTTATCGTCACGTCCTGCCTGAACCAACAACAGTTCATATGCATCTGATAATGGCTCGAAGCTTACAATATCTCCCTTGTAACCAACAGAGCGTAGCTCTGAAGCAAACTGACCAACATTTGCACCGACATCAAAAACAATATCAACATTGAAACGATTTAGTCCCTTGAGTAGTTGATAAGCCGGGTTTGTATTTGCTGTGAGCCTGCGTAGGTCGAAACCTGACGCATTAATAAGTCGCTTTATTGGTTGTTTTAAAGAATACACAGACACCCCTTCATGATTATTGCCAGTATTTGACAGCCGATCCTATTTTAAGACTTTTTTAACTGCTCGCTCAAACAATCGCCGCAATTGTTTAATTCGGCCTGGCATGTTATCTCTTATCACAGCGGCAGCCATAGCTGCCTCATATATATCCTTAATAGGCTCTTCGGGTGAACCCACACTGTATATATTCATGGCACGAGAGATCCGACTTGGAATCGACACCACACCTAAAACTGTTTTTTTTCGACTCGCTTTAGCTAGAATTACGTCATAGTCTAATCCGTGCTTTCTTGCGAACTCCTCCCCCCATTCCCCAATGGCAAAATCATGCTTTCCTGATGTTTCCAATATAACCTCAAGCTGTTCCGCATGAATGCTTTCCTTCGCACCCCCCCGAAGGCACCTAGATTGAAGATATGACTCATACACCATTGCCTGCAATGATTTGGGATAGCTGCCATCAGCACAAAGCGGGAGATCCTTATGAAATGGGATGTTCCCCTCAGAAGCGAATCTATCAGCAGGAGAGAGCTCCGATTTATCTTTTGTAGCGAATTGGGATGTTCCTGTGCTATGACGTGATGCACCATTTATTGCCAATGGCTCATGTGAATAAATATACCTATCTATGATGCTGGATATTGCAACTGCGGAGTAGACGTCGGGAATACACGACCTGTAAACCGAACCAGTTTTTGATTTTAATTGTTTCAAAACCGACATGTTAACGAAACCACCATTGTACAACATAGGCAATTCAGTATATTTGGAATCGCCAGACAGTACCTTCGAAAGCCATAGTTTTGATTTTCGTATTTCATGACCAGACTTCAACGGAACTCCTAACCGTCCAAATTGTTTTCCTGTCAATGATGGCCATGCATATGAACACACACTTGTTCTAATAGCCTGAACATCTGTCGATTTAATAATTTCCGCAATCTTTTTCAATGAACCCGGAAGTAGTCCGTCATCGTCGCCAATAATTGTAACCCAACCGTCATCAGCAACATTCGAAAGCGCAAACTCCCAATTATGCGACATACTGAGACGCTTTCCAGTATTAAAATACTTGACCCGCGCATCGTTAGCACTGCGAACAACATCCTCAGTATTATCACTGCTGAAATTATCGCTGACAATAATATCAAGGTTATTATAGTCTTGCGCCGTAACAGTTAGAAGAGACTTCTCAAGCACATCACCGCGTTCGCGAGTCGGAATTATTACCGTTATTTTAGGCTCACTCATATATTTATCACTTTTGGATACTTAGGCATTCTAACAAAAAATTGACTTAACTCAGCCGAGGACAAACCGTGTTAGTTTAACTCTTACAATTGGAGCCGCAACTGCCGCCGCGACCAGCACGCAAATAGCACTCACTAACAGAACACTAAACTCACCGACCCTCCCAATGTCAACAGGCATCCCCCAGCAACATAACAATGCTACTGCAGCAGCAACGATAATAGGAATTAACACATCGTTACGATACCATATCCACTTTTCCGAGATCAAAATACGACGATACATAAAGTGCACACCGATTAAACAATAACCTGCGTTCAGAACCACCCATACCCATGCCGTACCAATAGCGCCATAAATAGGCACCACCCATAGAATGGCAGGCACTAAAAGAATAACAGCTACAATATTGATCCTTATAGACAAAGAGGTCCAGCCATGAGCAAGCTGCATCTGATAGGGCATCCACATCAGCCCGTTGAGAAAAGTACCCAATGCCAACACGCTCATGATAGGCGCAACCTGACCAGTCAATTCAGGATCACCCGTCCAAAGCAGCAATATCCGTTCAGAAAACACTATCAGCATTACAGCCGCTGAACCCATCACGACTGTTACCAGCTGAGCACCAAGGTGGTAGGCTTTTTTCAACGCTAGGTCATCTTGTCGAGTAACCAGTTCGGTAAAGCGTGGATAGAAAGCAGCACCTACTGGAGTAATCAATATATAAAGGCCACCCGCAACCAATCCTGCCAACACATAATACCCAAAATCCTCTAATGATAACAGGCGTGATAGTAGAATTTTATCCACCTGCATTAGTAAAAGAGCTAATAATGTAATGCCAAGCATGCCTGCTGCAAAACGCCAAACCTTAATCAACGCCAACATAGAGAAGCGAGCAGTATGCGGCGGCTGCGGCAATATACAATAAACAACAATCATGAAAAAAATCGCAGTTATCAATGATATTAACCCTTGCCAAATAAAGAATGCCTCAATAGTTGGGGAGACCCAGACCAGTACCACCACCGAACCTAAACCACTCAATGTTGCCATAACGCAGGTTACAACGTTTTGTAAAACCTGCCGTTGTAGCCCAGCAATACTGCTTGTGTAAATGTTTTCAATAAAACGTAACGCGACAACCAAGCCCATTAATATAAACGCCTGGGTCATCACGCTCACAGGCAGTCGCTCAGCCTGCACCCAATTAGTGGCAAGCCAACCAGACACAGACCAGATACCAACAGCTATAACAACAGCTAAACAAAAAGCGACTATTTCTATGCTACGTAGTAAATTCCAGATCGACTGTGCATCATGCCCGCCACCAGTAAACCGCGCCATTTCACGCCCCAATGCTGGCTTCATTCCCATATCAAGCAAGCTCAGCCAAGCCTGCAACATTACAAAAATACCAATCAAACCATACGCTTCAATACCAAGGTATTTAATGTACAGCGGTACGAAGGCCAGCGACATAATGGCCCGCCAACCCTGCCCGAGGTAATTGGCAAGGACATTTTTTTTTAGAGACATTGTGGACTTAACATAATATGTAACTATCTTACTCGCTTTAGATACCCATCTGGAGCGACACTAATAAGTAGCTTGTTATCGATTTGTTTATTGATTTCAAACTCAGAGTGAGTTTTTAGATACTCCCACACAGCCGTTTTTGGATTATCACCAGGCCCCCACGAACGATCTGGAAACATGTCAGCGGGTAGGTCTTCGATAATAGTGTCAAAGACTACGCAATAGCTTCCCTTGCTAGTAAGCGGAGCATAGGCTTCCAGCTCAGTCAACACATGATCATGGGTATGGTTAGAATCGAGACAGACTAGAATACGCTCATACCCTTCTACATATTCATGGACTTGAGCAATTATTTCAGGGGCAATACTGGAACCCTGGATCATATCGATTTTGTGCGCCATCGGATGCGTTTCTATGGCTGTACGATTGTGTGATCTTATGTCAATATCAACGCCCAACACCCGGCGACGACTAGCCTTTGGATCGAGTGGTTGCCCTGACTCTACTGCATCAGCGTAATCTAGCAATGCAAGCATAGAGGCACTCAATATTAAAGATCCACCACGAGCAATACCCGTTTCAATGATCAAGTCAGGTTTAACTGACCAAATCAACTCCTGCATCGCAACCATATCCTGTGGATATTGGATTATTGGACGGCCAAGCCAAGAAAAATTATATGAATATTTAGGCAAAGTGCTAGCTGCCATGAATTGTTGGGCTGCATAACCCAGCTCACTGTTTGGGTATGCTTTTACTCGCTCTTGGCATTCAACATTAAATTCCTTAATTGCCACATTACTCATAATTTGCTCCTGCTCGTTTCTTTGAAAAATTTACTAGTATCGCCCCAAAAAGCCATCGGTTCATAATCAGGATATGGATAGTAACCAAGATTTAAATCGATACCCCTCCCTCTTTCCCCAATTCGTCTTTCGACAAGCTCTCGAACAGAAACTGGCACACCACTGCAACAATTAAATACCCCACCCAATTCGACATGTTCGACTAAAGTCGTAATACGAGTTGCAACGACTTCCACCGTTAGATAATCACGTAATTGCGCGCCTCCGGACATATTAAATTGTTTTTCACCACTTTCAATTGCACGGTCTAGCTGCGCTAGTAGACTATTAGGGTTCTGACCATTACCATACATATAAAATAATCGAGCCCATTGCAGTGTGAATGAAGTATGTTGTTGTAGTGACTGTAGAAACTGTCGCAATGTATCTTTTGCTAGCGCATAGGGGTTAGACGGAAAAGTGGGCATATCTTCTTGCAAACAACCATTTTTCATTCCATATTCAAAGCAAGTCCCTGTCACTAGTACTTGCTGAAGTCCTTGCTCAATCAAAGACTTAATAAACTTGTAATCAGCTAACAGGTTATCTTCAAAATGAAACAACCCTTTATAGTTAGGTAAACCTGCCCAGGCAAGGTGAATGAGTGCATCGGGACTCCCGAAGTCATCATAACTACACTTACCCTCTTTTGCATGTATATCTTGAGCAATAAACTGCACCTCTGAGTACCACGAAAAATTAGAGGCCTTCGCTTCGTCACGCGCAACAGCAACCACCTCATGTCCGCGATCTAGTAAACACGGTACAAGATGACTTCCAATGAAACCCGTCGCCCCTGTTACCATAATTTTCACTAGATCACCCCTTTGTAGATTGAAATTTCTATCATTCTATGTTCCTGACTTCTGGTACTGCGGTCACAAAGATGCCACCCCACTCTCTAATATATAAATTCTCCTCTACAACTTCTTCAGCTATATTCCACGGCAGTATCAACACAACATCAGGCTGTCGCTCTCGCAAAATAACAGGCGAAAAGATAGGCATATGACTGCCCGGCATATACTTCCCCTGCTTGGAAAAAGCTGCATCACATACATATGAGAGTAAATCAGGTTTTACCCCTGCATAATTAAGTAATGTGTTGCCTTTAGCAGCAGCGCCATATGCAGCAACAGTCTTACCTGAACGCTTTTGCTCGATGAGATAACACAAAAGATCATTCTTTACACGATCAGCGTGAGACTGAAATGATAAATAGGTTGATAGCTGCTGTAGACCACGATTATTTTCTTCCATCAATAATGCGTCCACACTAAGTTCCCTAGTACGAGGATCATCAACATGACAACCATAAACACGTAAACTACCACCATGTGTAGGTAAACGTTCAACATCCCATACCCGCAAGCCAGATTTTTCAAACAGCTTGCATACTGTATGCAATGACAAATATGAAAAGTGCTCATGGTATACCGTATCAAACTGTTTCTCTTCGATGAGCCGAAGAAGATGGGGGAACTCCAATGTAACAACCCCATGCGGTTTCAATGCACTTTTGATTCCAGCCGTAAAATCATTAATGTCTGGTACATGTGCATATACATTGTTACCTAGAATGAGGTCGGCCTGCTTACCTTCACCAGCAAGCAGCAACCCCAAAGTGTCACCAAAAAACTCTCGTATTACAGGGATACCAATTTTTTCTGCAGCTGCTGCTGTACTAGCTGTAGGCTCAATCCCCAAGCAGGGTATGCCCGCCTCAACAAAATTTTTCAGCAGATAACCGTCGTTAGAAGCCACTTCAATAACAAAACTATTTTCATTAAGAACAAACCGTTCCGTCATAGCTTCGGTATAATTTTTTGCGTGGGTAAGCCAGCTAGATGAGGTCGATGAAAAGTATGCATAGTCTGGTGAAAACAATTCATCAGCCTGGGCGTAGTCCTCCGTCTGCACCAACCAGCACTGGGTGCAAACTTTGAGTTTAAGAGGATAGTACAACTCAGGTTTAGTGAGATCTGCAGCACTCAAATAAGCATTCGAGGGCGGTGCAAAACCGAGATCAAGGAACGTGTGCTCCAGTGGCGAGTCACAATGGCGGCAATTCATACAATCAGTCCTGCAAAGTCGGAAGTCAATAAGGGATGGTTACGATCACGGCCTGAAAGGTCCTGAATGGATAGCGGCCAACTAATCGCCAATGCTGGATCCGTTGGCTGAATCCCTCCTTCAGATGAAGGGGTGTAAAATTCGGTATGAAGATACAGTAACTCACTATCTTCTTCCAGCACCTGGAAACCATGGGCACAACCTTCAGGAACAATCATCATTCGCTTATTACTACTTGAAAGTTCTTCGGCATACCAACTGAGAAATGTTGGCGAATCAGAGCGCAGGTCTACCACTACATCCCAAACCTTTCCTTTAATACAGCGAATCAGTTTCATCTCAGCATGTGGTGAATGTTGATAATGAAAACCACGCACTGCACCAACGGCGTGAGTACGAGAGTGATTTATTTGCACTATTTTACGAGAGCCGCCGATAATTTTTTGAAGATCATCCTGACAATAAAACCGCGAAAAAGCGCCGCGATGATCTGTCTTAGACTCAGTTTCGACTATCATGAGACCTTGAATGGGGGTTTGAACAATCTTCATTGTTGCAACCAGGAGACACCAGCCGAGCGCGCATCAGTAATATAATTATCTAATTGCCTTCCCGTCAATACAGTCCCCTGTTCTTGAAATTGACGGTACCAATCGGCCGTTACCTGTATCGTCTGTTCAATATTCCAGACAGGCTTCCAACCCAATGCTGCAGTAGCCTTTGCATGGTCTAGGTAAAGAAGCGTGGATTCATGAACCTGTTTAGATTCAGTTTGCTGCCATTTTAACATTGGCCAATGCGCCTGCAACATCGTAAGGACCTCCTCCACTGTACGATTACCTTCTGACGCCGGACCAAAATTCCAGGCTTCCGCACATTCTCGGCGCTCTTCCAGGGCATGTTGGCCCAATAATAAATAACCAGCAAGACACTCCAAAACATGCTGCCATGGGCGAGTCGCATTTGGTGAGCGAATTACCAGGGGCTGTTTTTGTCCAACTGCTCTAATCAAATCAGGTATCAGACGATCTTCTGACCAATCGCCACCACCAATCACATTACCTGCCCGAGCAGATGCCAGAAGAGGTGCATTTTTTTCACAAAAAAATGCCTTACGATAACTATCAATTAGCAATTCACATGCCGCTTTGGATGCGCCATAAGGGTCATGACCACCTAAACGGTCATTCTCACGATAACCCCAAGGCCACTCCTGGTTCGCATAAACCTTATCGGTGGTAATGGCCACAATTGCCTTAACACTTTCAACATGGCGACATGCTTCTAAGACGTGAGCGGTGCCCATCACATTACTAGACCAGTTTTCAATTGGCTCCCGATATGAGCGTCTAACCAGTGGTTGAGCGGCAAGATGAAAAACGATTTCAGGACGGAAGATACCGATAACTTCCTGTACTTTTTTAGCGTTTCTAATGTCCACTCGATAGTCATCGATATTAAGACTCAATAGATCCCAGTGGGACAACTCAGACTCAGGGTCTAACGAAATACCCGCAACCTCTGCACCAAGCTGATTAAGCCAAAAAGCAAGCCAGCTCCCCTTAAACCCAGTATGGCCGGTCACCAGCACGCGACGGCCCTGGTAGATATTCCCAAACTGCATCATCCCCATACTTTCCAGGGCGCATTACCAGAAACCCATAGATCCTCAAGATGATTCTTGTCTCGCAAGGTATCCATTGCCTGCCAAAAACCATTGTGCTGATATGCCTGCAAATCTCCTGCCGATGCAAGCCCCATGAGCGGCTCTGACTCCCAGCTGGTCAGATCTCCTTCTATAGTCTCTAAAACTACAGGGTCAAGCACAAAAAAACCGCCATTTATCCACGCCCCATCACCCGCTGGTTTTTCTTGAAAACTAGTAACCATATCAGCATCATTTATATTTAATGCGCCGTAACGGCCCGGAGGCTGAATTGCGGTTACAGTCGCTTTATTACCATGCTTGTGGTGAAAATCAATCAGCGCATTGATATCAACATCAGAAACACCATCACCATAGGTAAAACAGAACGGCTCTGTTCCAACATATTTTGCAACCCGCTTCAATCGTCCACCAGTGAGCGTACTCTCACCTGTATCAATCAATGTTACCCGCCATGGCTCAACATTTCTCTCATGCACTTCCATCGAATTGTGTTTCATATCAAACGTCACATCAGACATGTGTAAGAAATAATTTGCGAAATATTCTTTAATTACATAGCCCTTATACCCGAGGCAAATAATAAAATCATCAATCCCATAGTGAGAATACATTTTCATTATGTGCCATAGAATAGGTTTACCACCTACCTCTATCATTGGTTTAGGCTTTAAATGTGATTCCTCTGAGATTCTTGTGCCAAGTCCACCTGCAAGAATAACTGCTTTCATTTATTGATCCCTGCTACTATTTTTTCCATGAGATATACAAAATTTTCATATGTAACCCTAATCCCATCTGTTAAACATACTTGGGGCTTCCACCCGAGTTGATTAAGCAAGTCACTTTGCATAAGCTTGCGTGGTGCGCCATCAGCTTTAGATTTATCAAATACAATCTCACCAGTATAACCAACCACTTCACTAATAACCTGGGCCAGTTCGCTAATTGTCATGTCAGTACCCGTACCGACATTAAGATGACTACACATTGGTTTAGTATGTGCTTTATAAAAATGCTCATCTAACCCCATCACATGCACACTAGCCTCTGCCATATCATCCACATAAAGAAACTCTCTTCTGGGTGTGCCACTTCCCCATATAACGACCTTTTCCGCTTTATTTAATTTTGCTTCATGAAAGCGCCTAATCAGCCCAGGAATCACATGGCTGTTTTCCGGATGATAGTTATCACCAGGGCCATATAAGTTAGTAGGCATCACACTACGATAGTCAGTGCCGTATTGGCGATTGTAGGATTCACAAAGTTTTATGCCTGCAATCTTAGCCACAGCATAAGGCTCGTTGGTTGGTTCTAGCGGCCCGCTGAGCAAAGCATCTTCAGCCATCGGTTGCGGGGCGAGTTTTGGATAGATGCAACTGGAACCTAGGAACAACAACTTTTGGACTCCCACTTGCCAAGCTTCGTGAATGACATTAGCCTCAATCATCAAGTTTTTGTAAATGAATTCGGCTGGGTAGGTGTTATTGGCATGGATACCGCCGACTTTGGCGGCAGCGAGATAGACCTGTTCTGGCTGTTCAGCTTCAAAAAAAGACTGCACAGCCTGTTGATTAGTCAGATCAAGCTCACTATGAGTCCGAGTAATTATATGACTATAACCCCGCTTTTTCAGCAGGCGAACAATTGCTGAACCCACCATACCACGATGGCCTGCGACATAGACCTTTACGTCAAGATCACTCATTCATGGTAATCCATAGTCTTATAACCATGATTCTTGACCAACTCATCTCGCTTAGCCGCTTTTAGATCTTCACTGGCCATTTCAGCAACTAACTCTCTAAATGAAATCTTAGGTACCCAGCCTAGCTTTTCTTTTGCCTTGCTTGGATCGCCAAGCAAGGTTTCAACCTCAGTAGGTCGAAAATAACGAGCATCAACAGCGACTATGCATTTGCCACTGGCATCATAACCCTTCTCATCGACCCCATCACCTTCCCATGACACGCTAATCCCTAATTCTTCCGCCGCAGCATTCACAAATTCACGGACGCTGTATTGAACACCCGTCGCAATAACAAAGTCTTCAGGCTTCTCTTGCTGCAACATCAACCATTGCATTTCCACATAATCTTTTGCATGCCCCCAATCGCGCTTCGCATCCATGTTGCCGAGGTAGAGACACTCTTGTAGGCCCAGTTTAATTCGAGCCAAAGCCCGTGTGATCTTACGCGTCACAAATGTTTCACCTCGAATAGGTGATTCATGGTTAAACAAAATCCCATTGCACGCATAAATACCATAAGCTTCCCGGTAATTCACGGTAATCCAATAAGCATAGAGCTTTGCAACAGCATAAGGTGAGCGCGGATAAAAAGGAGTGGTTTCCGTCTGCGGGGTTTCTTGTACTTCACCATACAGCTCAGATGTTGAGGCCTGATAAAAGCGTGTTTTCTTTTCTAGCCCAAGAAGACGAATGGCTTCTAGCAAACGGAGCGGGCCAAGTGCATCAGAATCAGCGGTGTATTCCGGCTCTTCAAATGAAACGGCCACATGACTCTGCGCCGCAAGATTGTAGACCTCATCAGGCTGCACTTCCTTCATAATTCGGATCAAGCAACTTGAATCCGTCATATCACCATGATGCAAGATAAAGCGCTGATCTAACTCATGTGGGTCCTGGTACAGGTGATCAATCCGGTCAGTATTGAACAAGGAGGTGCGACGTTTGATGCCATGAACTTCATAGCCCTTTTCCAACAATAACTCAGCCAGATATGCACCATCCTGGCCAGTAACACCGGTAATTAATGCCTTTTTCTTCATCTCAATCCTTAACGATCATCTGTGCATCTAGCACTTATTTTCAGGCTAGTTATGGAACCACACATAAAGTAATCCTATTCAAACTTCGCGCAGCATTATAGCACAGCTAAAAACATCTTCTTTTTCAAAACCCCAATCATTACTAACACTACCCACTGCACCCTATCTCATCAACCCATATCAGAATTGACCACCATTATCGGTAATTAGTTATTCCCTTGTAGACGGATTCAGGAACCAACAGTTCTTCAAATAACTCTTCGAGTAAATCCAGGCTGCAACATACTGCAAGAGCAATTATTGATGTGGCATACCGTCAAGTTCTTCGAGTAATTCATTTCGGGTTATATCAATTACGGGTATTTGGTTTTCCTTGCAGGATTTCATAAAGTCATATAGATCCATACCAGCCAATTCAGCTGCCTTAGCAATGGTCACCTTTCCTGCTTTATACGCCCATAAGGCATAGGAGAGACGAATTTCATGCTGGAGTTGCTGCTCCGTTTGAAGCTTCACAAAATCGCTTGGAAGCTCTATGGATATTTGCATTGTTTTAGCGCCTTTTCAGTTTTGACCAATGGTGACCAATGTGGGGCAGACTCCAATGGCACTAACTTAAGGGTAATTATCATAGTCTGTTCAGTTATGTCGTTAGTCGTCACTTTTGTGAATTAATCAAGCCGTGGGGCGTCGCGACTCAAGTCCGCACAAATCCACTGGGTTTCACTGGTAACGCTTGACCAGGATTGTGTGCGGGACAGTCGGCTTTCAATTTGCTGCTGATAATGCCCCACGCTTCTATTCCCTTATTAATTCAGCATTATATAACGTTATTGGCTAGCCTGATAGTGGATAAGCTAGAGATGTTCTCCTACGCGAGAAACGATATCCAGCGTCCAAAGAAAGCGATCCACCGGCAACAAGTGAGTTGTTTTCATAGCCTCACCCCAGTCCGAATAGCTTCTTCGTGCACGGGCTGGCGCACCGTTTGCGAGCCAAGCACCAATACGTCGATGGGTTGGTCCCCCAAACGAATTTGCAATCGAGCCACTAGTTGCAGGGCCTTGCGTTCGCATTGCGATATAGGCCTTTCCGACTGAACAAGTAAGTCGATGTCCCCTCCTCGGGCTGAGTTATCGACTCTGGAGCCGAACAATGTGACGCTGGCATCCGGACCAAATATCTCGTTTACGGCAACGCGGATAATCTTTTGTGTGCTACTGGATAGGCGCATAGATGCCATTATATCAATGGTATTAAACGGGGTCATCTATATATTCATGTGCCATTTGATTTCTAAGTCGACGGATACTCATCCATTCATCTGGAAAAGGGGTATGAGCCGAATGGCACTTACTTAAGGTTTTTTGCCTTAATTCATAGCTTATACTGTTCCCTCCCCCTAACCCCCTCCCTGCAAGGGAGGGGGGATGAAAAATGCTTAAGTAAGTGCCATTCGGGTATGAGTCGTTAGTCGCTGTTTTAGTGAACCAATCAAGCCAGGGAGCATCGCAGTTTCAAGACTCAAGCCCCCTTAACGTTCTAGTTCTAGCTCAACCCAGCCTCGTGATGCCATATCTGAAAGTATTTTTCCGGCATCATTTGAGAGGGTATCAACATACTCATGTGCCTTATTGAGGGCATTGACTCGTTTGTCGAGATCTTCCATATATTCGTGAACCATCTGGTTGCGCATATCACGGAGTGCCAACCATATTTCAGCGGAGTGAATTAAGCCAATCTTTTCCGCCCGATTCAGGTTGTCTATCGCGGGGCCGGTAGTCTCCCCTAGTGCATTAAGATATTGAGGCAATAATTTGTCTCCCACCGTATCCTGTAGTCGCCCAAAACGGCTCACAAAAGCATCCACGCGCTCGGATAATTCTATCTCTTCATCTAGCCGTTCTACCTGCTGCCGGGTGAATGGCACTGGAAACAGGCGCTGATCAGTCAAGCCAAGATATCGGATTTCTTTCTGAACGATACGTGCAAGAAATTGCAGGCGTAACAATTTAGCTTGCGGGATATTCACAGAACGATACCTTCTCTCTTGGCGACATCATGGATTGGAAAGCACTCCAGGTTTGGGGCCGTTATGATGACATCTATCTTTTGCCCTCTTAGTCTGTGGCTTATCCTACCGGATATCCTTGCACTCAGCCAGGCAGGCTCATCCACTGAATAGGGGAGTTCTACCAACAAGTCTATATCACCACCACGGGCATTGTCATCCACTCGGGAACCGAACAAGCTGACCCGTGCCTCTGCCCCGGCCAGTTCTGTCACTGCCCGACAGATTGTTTCAATTTGGTGTTGTTTCAGTCTCATTGTTAGTCTTTAGAGCGAAGGGTGCTGCGGGTTTGCTGTGAGGGTTTCGTGATTTTTATCAGCATCACTTATCCTCTTAACGCTATCTGAGCATCAACCATCGTTTTGACAACATCCCTCATCTTATATTTTGCTTGCCACCCTAAAACATCCAATGCCTTCTGTGGATTCCCCTTACTCTCAGCCAAATCGGTCGGTCTGAATAGCGCTGAATCACTCTCAACATGATTTTGCCAATCTAACCCAACACTTGCAAAAGCAGTGGCTACAAAATCCTGCAACGAGTTGGTTTCACCCGTTGCAATCACAAAGTCATCTGGCTCCTCTTGCTGAAGCATCAACCACATCGCCTCAACATACTCAGGTGCCCAGCCCCAGTCGCGCTTAATATCCATATTCCCCAGCTTAATCACACCTTCACCAGCCTCAGCAATCTTACAAGCCGAAGAAATTATTTTTTTAGTCACAAACCGCTCAGGCCTCAAAGGTGATTCATGATTAAACAGTATCCCGGAACAGGCAAACAGATCATACGCCTCTCGATAATTAGCCACCTCCCAATAGGCTGCAGCTTTAGCTACCGCATATGGGCTTCTCGGGTGAAACGGGGTGTTTTCGTCAGCGCCTTGATTACCAACATCCCCAAAGCATTCGCTTGAACCCGCGTTGTAGAACTTTATTGATTTTCCTGTAAGGCGAATCGCCTCCAGCAAATTCAACGTTCCGACACTGATACTTTCAAGCGTTTCTACTGGCTGTTGAAATGACAAGCCAACAGAACTCTGCCCCGCCAGGTTATATATCTCATCTGGTTCTACATTAATCAAGACTTGAATCACGCTTCGAAAGTCATTCAGACTCATCGACTCACATTGAACCTGGCCTTTAATCCCCAGTGTTTCAAGGTTTCGGAATGAGGACATCTGCGCATCACGAGAGGTGCCAAACACCTCGTAACCTTTACCCAGTAATAACTGGGCAAGATAGGCCCCATCCTGGCCTGAGACACCACAAATCAGTGCCTTTTTCATTTCAACGTTTCAACCATTATCTTTCTCAAAGGCCACCACCTTTTGCCACATCACCAGGAGTGTTTCGACATCGGCGATAAAACGGTTCAACGCGGCGGCCTTGAGTGCTGGGGCATCTTCGTATTCATGCGCAAGCTGGTTACGGGTTTCACGCAGCTCACGCCAGCGCTCGACACTCTCAAGCGCACCTAAACGTTCCAGGCGCTGCAACTTTTCTGCGAAAGTTGCGCTTTCCGGCAAAGGCTCCTCAGTCCAGTCGAGCAGCGCGGGAAAGAGCCTCATTCCCATGTTGTCCTGTAATTTGGAAAAGCGATAGGCAAGCTGATCCAGCAGTCTCCGTTGTTCAGTGCTAATGTGAACGACGGTTTCAGCATCAAAGTGTGCATCACCCAGTTCATCTATAGCCTCTCGCAACACCCCGGCGTGCAGCTGGCACTCCCTGAGAGTCGCCTGTAGAACCTCACGATTTTTCACAGAGGCACCCCAGTCTCCCTGGCAACCTTGTAAATTGGCAATTCCGGCCCCGGCACCGCTGAACGAATGACGATATCAATCTTCTCTCCTTCAAACTCGGGGGTAGCATGCAGATCGGCTAACACATTCAATTTATCTGCCACGATCTCGTCCGGATCATTGATAGAGGTCTCGATATAGAAGTCATAATCTCCTCCCCGGCGTTGATCGTCAATACGTGACCCAAACACCCAGATCTGAGCGCTTTGCCCAAAATGGCGGGCAACAGCACCTTTGAGACATTGAACCTGTTTAGGTGTGAGGCGCATACTGACGTTACTATAAATTATGGAAAGATGGCATCTGCGCATCACGAGAGATTCCATACACTTCGTAGCCGTTACCAAGAAGCAATTGAGCAAAATAAGCTCCGTCCTGCCCTGAGACCCCACAAACTAAAACCCTTTTCGTCATTTAGTCGCTAACGTCCGTACTCGTCATCGAAACGCACAATATCATCCTCTCCGAGATAACTCCCAGATTGCACCTCTATAATTTCTAGCGCAACATGACCCGGGTTAACAAGACGGTGCTTAACACCGATAGGAATATATGTAGACTCATTTTCACTTAATAGAAACTCTTCATCACCACGAGTAACACGCGCGGTACCACTCACCACAATCCAGTGTTCGGCTCGATGGTGATGCATTTGCAGTGATAATGAAGCACCGGGCCTGACCGTAATGCGTTTCACCTGGTATCGTTCACCAAGATCAATGCCCTCATAATTTCCCCAGGGACGATGAACCCGCTTATGTATCTGGTGCTCACTCCGGCCATCTAATTTCAACTGCGCAACAATCTCTTTCACATGCTGCGCATCGTCTTTGTTGGCAACCAGTACCGCATCTGCCGTCTCCACCACAATAAGATTCTCTAAACCAACGCCCGCAATCAAACGATGGCTAGATAATAATAGGGAGTTTTTTACATTATGCGTGATCACATCACCTAGAATGGCATTACCATGCTCGTCATGCGGCGCCTCTTCTTGCAGGTTCGCCCACCCACCCACATCTGACCAGCCCGCATCTAATGGAATAACCAACAGGCGTGATTCAACATCCATTAATGATTGATCAGACGCTAAGTGCTCCATCACCGCATAATCAATTGAATCACTGGGGCACTTTTCAAAGGTAGGCACATCTACTCGCCGAAAGTCACCATCTGCCACACCTTTCTCACTCGCTTCCTGACAGATGTCATGCATATCTTTCTGAAAATATTTGAGCTGCCCTAACCAGATGGACGGTTTCATCATAAAGATACCGCTATTCCATGAGTAGCTGTCATCTTTAAATAGTTGCTTTGCCTTCTCCTCATCCGGTTTCTCAATGAAGCTAGAAACCGTACACTCTTCACTCTCTGAGGCATTACTTCGCTTAATGTAACCATAGCCTGTTGCAGGGAAAGTGGGTGTCACCCCAAAGGTAACCGTATTACCAGCGACCGCCTTTAGCGCACCTTCATAAACAATGCGCTGAAAAGCATCAACATCACGAATCACGTGGTCAGCCGGCATCACTAACATCACGCTATCACCCGAAACAGTCGCGGCGTGTAGTGCTGCAAGCGTTAAGGCGGGGGCTGTATTTCGCCCAACGGGCTCAAGAATCAGCCCATTCGTCTCTGTTTGAATCTGGCGCATCTGTTCTGCCACTAAAAAGCGATGCTCTTCATTGCAAACTAGAATGGGCGGTAAGACCGTTGCATCATCATGCTGTGCTTCAATGCCTTTTAGACGCATGACCGTGTGCTGCAATAACGTGAACTCGCCACCAAAAGGGGCATGTAACTGCTTAGGGAATAGCTCACGAGACAGTGGCCACAATCGCGTGCCAGCCCCCCCTGAGAGAATCACAGGTTGTATATTCATTTCGAGCAGCCTTTACAGTTTTCTAACAAAACACCCATCATTCAGCAGACCTCATTGAGCAACGAACTTTAGCAATAAACTCCTGAAAAAAAGCAGCTAAAACCCCGACGAAAAGCCCCATCATCGCGGCCAGGAGAATTGTTGCCATCGCCCCAATGCCAGAAGGCGTCAGTGACCTCACAGCAATCGCCGCTGCAGTAGCCTGCCGCGACAGTTCAATCGCCGACTTAAGCTCAAATAATCTTGATTGGTAATCAATCATTGCGTGCTCAGCACCCACCAATGCATGAGCGTTCAGCGCCTGTGCCTGTAGTAGATCAATGCCGCCCTCTTGCGGTGAAATCGCGTTACCCCCGAGAGCCACCAGAGCATTCGCTAATAGTTTTTCACTCTGCTTAAGCTTGCTGATACGTGCTGTATCAATGCTTATTTGAGATGCTAATAATGAATATTTTTTCTTACGTGGAATATCGAGCGCCTCAGCTAGAACTCGCTGATCTTTTATTAAAAGGTCCAATATGGAGCGGTGAAGCCCCTTTATTGCCCCTGCGTTGGCAGCAAGACCCGAGCTCGTCAAAACCAGGATTTTACTTCCTCGTGGGTTTTTGACATCAACTCCAAATAGATCGCCACCTTTCTCAGCGCCAAGCACCAGAGGAATGTGGTTCCCCTTTAATCTCGCCAGAACAGATGCAACAGGTTCCACTAACTTTGAGTTCACTAATGCTAGCTCAATAGTGGTTGAAAAAAGGAATTTTGTGGGGGTCGAAAGCGCAATAACAATACCTAGAACCAGGCACAGGCTAAAAACTATGGCTACTGTTTTCCAGCGCCTAACAAGCACTAGCCATAATTCAACAAGACTTATTTCATCGTCTGTATCAGATAAGAATTCACGCCTGATACGCAACGCCTCTGCACTACTGCCCTTTCCCATCACCCATTCCTATTCATTTTTCTTAGCGATACAACCGCTGCATGAGATATAAAAAAGCTTCCGACGATAACATCGGAAGCTAATTTCTGAACGTTCATTACTCAGTACAGGTAAAGGGCTCTATTCCGCCTCATCAACACCCGCGATAATGCGCGCCCTGTTCTTTTCCAGAATTGTACCACCAATTCCCTTTACGTTTATCAGTTCTTCTATCGACTTAAAGCCACCATTCGCCTCTCTATATTTTATAATTTCAGCTGCTTTTTTTGCACCAACGCCGTGAAGCTCAGCTGCTAAAACATCTGCATTTGCACTGTTTATATCAATGGTACCCGCGAATGCAAATTGAGAACCCACACATAGAAAAGCCAACAATAGTAGCTGCCTTAGATATCGCATACCCACCTCCTTATGATTAACTAAAAACCCCTTCAAATAGGGCTGCGCCGACACTTCCTGATATCGGACTGTTAGTACACTGTCAGCCCCTTTTTGTCGGGTCAGCGAGTCTGCGGCATTTTGCATCAAGGCATAGTCCGAAAGCAATGGTTGTTCCCTTGCTTAGGGCTATAACACAGAGGCAGAATGCCACAGACTCACCCAAAAGGTTGGTCTGCCAATCCCCATGGCTGCGTTGCACTTCTTGAGAAGGGAATAACCATTCCCTGCGAAGTCCGCCTTGCCATGAGAACCGACAGACCAACTGACCCGACAAAAAGGGGCTGACAGTGTACTAGCTAACCGCAGAATAATTTCGCTGTCAAGTAGATAAGTTAAAGGCGCCCTGAATATCACTATTAATTGCCTGCAAGGCAGCAAGCGGGTCAGCCGCTGCCGTTATCGGGCGCCCAATAACGAGATAATTAGAACCTAAGCTAAGTGCATCGACAGGTGTTGTGATCCTTTTTTGGTCATTCACTGCGGCACCGGCTGGTCGTATTCCAGGAGTGATAAAATTAAATTCTTCAGCGCACTGCTGGTTTAACACGGCTACCTCCAGCGGCGAACAGACCACGCCATTGAGTCCCGACTGCTCAGCCAGTTTGGCAAGCCGAAGCACATTCGCTTTAGCAGAACCAGACAGACCAATCTCATGCAGATCACTCTCGCCCATGCTGGTTAGAATGGTCACTGCGATTAACAAAGGCTGATGAGATTTCTGTGCGATTGCTTCGCGCGCGGCCTCCATCATACGTCGCCCACCCAGCGCATGAACATTGACCATCCACACCCCTAAATCAGCAGCCGCGCCGCATGCGCCCGCTACTGTATTAGGGATATCATGAAACTTCAAATCCAGGAACACATCAAAGCCATCAGCAACCAGGCGCTCAACTAAAGCAGGGCCACAGTGTGTATAAAGCTCTTTACCCACTTTTAAACGACAGCTATTCGGCTCCAAGCCACTCACCAACGCTAGTACCTCGCCTGCATCCGAAAAATCGAGTGCCACAATCACGCACTTCGCATCAACCATTTTTTTTTCTTTTTCATTCACCACAGCAAACCTCCAAGCAAAATCTTAATCTTAAATTTCAGGCAATAAAAAACCCCATCGCTAAATGAGGCCCTCTAATTTATACATCAACATATTGCGGCTAAACATCCCCTATAGAAACCAAGGGGTCAGCACACCAGGCAATATTATGAACGGCGCAACTTTGAAACTTGTAACTTAAGAGACAGCAACTTGCCCATCGTGGCAGACACACCAATCAATGCGCCAGTAACCAGTGTGCCCACTAGAATCACCGACAGCGCAATATCCGCCGTTCCAAAATAGTAGTTCACCTGAACTGGGTCTGCATTTAATAGTGTGAAGCTTGCGCCTAATACTAAAATTGCTAAGGTAAAAATAAATAAAAATATTTTCATCATCTCATCACACCCCTTATCTAGGTGAAGTTTTGCCACTCGATAAATTCTCTAGAACATAGTTTGAAACCAATCAGGTCAAGATTACTCCTGAATGGTTGTGCTTCCGATACTCTCGTTGACTCGCTCTCGCAATTCCTTACCAGGTTTAAAATGCGGTACATGCTTCCCAGAAAGCGGTACCGGTTCACCTGTCTTTGGATTTCGCCCCATTCTTGGTGGACGAAAATGCAAAGAGAAACTGCCAAAACCACGAATCTCGATCCGCTCGCCACTCGCTAGTGACTGCGCCATCTGTTCGATCATGGTTTTCACGGCATATTCAATATCCTTATATGATAAATGCTTTTGCTTCTGTGCGATAATTTCAATTAATTCAGACTTGGTCATTTATTCCGCCCCAAAACAGATAAAGCGCCACACGACTGCAACCTATATGTATATCTGATCATCGCCTGTTATGCAGTCATTTGCAATAACAAGCGATAACCAAACATGAATCAACTTACGAGTTGCCTTCCAGCTTCTCTTTCAACAGATCACCTAATGAAGTTGACCCCGTTGAACTAGCAGAATGCCCATAATCTTTCACCGCCGCGGCTTCTTCGTACGCATCTTTCGCTTTAATAGAAAGCATGATGGTGCGATTCTTACGATCAACGCCCATAAAGCGCGCTTCAATTTCATCACCCACAGTCATGATAGTACGCGCATCTTCAACACGATCACGCGACATCTCTGATGAACGCAAGTGCCCTTCAACACTCTCAGCCAAAGTGATAATAGCGCCTTTAGCGTCTACTTCACTGACAACACCCTTAACGATCTCGCCTTTAGGATGGTCAGCTACGTAGTTTGAGAATGGGTCACGCTCAAGTTGCTTAACACCCAGTGAAATACGCTCGCGCTCAGGATCAATCGCGAGAATAACGGTGTCGATTTCATCACCCTTCTTATAACCATGAACCGCTTCTTCACCCGCTTCGTTCCAGGAAAGATCAGAAAGATGCAACAGGCCATCGATGCTACCGGTCAGCCCAACGAAGACACCAAAGTCAGTAATAGACTTAATAGTACCGGTTAATTTATCACCCTTATTATGGGTAGAGGCAAACTCTTCCCAAGGATTAGAGAAACACTGCTTCATGCCGAGCGAGATACGACGACGTTCTTCGTCGATATCCAGCACCTTAACTTCAACTTCATCACCCAGATGAACAACCTTAGATGGGTGAATGTTCTTGTTGGTCCAATCCATTTCAGACACATGAACCAGCCCTTCAACACCATCTTCGATCTCAACAAAGCAACCGTAATCTGCAATGTTAGTGACCTTACCAAAGACCTGATGGCCGACTGGATAACGGCGAGTCAGGTTACCCCATGGATCTTCGCCCATCTGTTTCAGGCCAAGTGATACGCGGTTACGCTCTTTATCGAACTTAAGAACCTTAACGTCGATCTCGTCACCAATGTTAACGATCTCTGAAGGCTGTTTAACGCGCTTCCACGCCATATCGGTAATATGCAGCAGACCGTCAATACCACCCAGGTCGATAAACGCGCCATAATCGGTAAGGTTTTTAACCACACCCTTAATGACCTGACCTTCCTGAAGGTTAGCCAGCAATTCTTCACGCTCTGCACTGCTCTCTTTCTCAACCACTGCACGGCGAGAAACAACCACGTTGTTACGCTTGCGATCAAGCTTAACCACTTTAAATTCTAGATCCTTGCCTTCAAGGTATGAAGTGTCACGTACGGGACGAACATCAACCAAAGAACCCGGTAGGAATGCGCGAACTGCGCCGATTTCAACGGTGAAACCACCTTTAACTTTACCAGTGATAATACCGGTAACAATTGCGTTGCTTTCAAGTGCGCCTTCAAGCTCGTCCCAAAGTTTCGCACGCTTCGCTTTTTCACGAGAAAGTCTTGTTTCGCCAAAACCATCTTCGATTGCGTCAAGCGCAACATCAACTTCGTCGCCTACAGCAACTTCAACTTCGCCTTTTTCATCCAGGAACTGCTCGAGGGGAATAACACCTTCAGACTTAAGTCCTGCATTGACGACAACTACATCTGATCCAACCGCCATAACAATACCTGTTACGATGGCGCCTGGACGCATTAATTTTTCTACCTGACTCTCTTCAAAGAGTTGCGCGAAACTTTCACTCATTATTTAAAAACCCTTGATTCACTTAAACACGCCAAACAAAAATAACGCTTGCAGTGAACCCGCTTGTTGAAACCGCTGACACGGTTATAGTTAGTTAAAAACCGCTCTAAAATTGCAGTTCGGCAACTGCCGAAATTAAAGAACGTCCGATACAAATAAAGCCCTCACTCATGTAAGTTTGGACCACTCTTCCAAAATACCTGCGACCACCTCGTCGATTCCCTGTGTGGTTGAATCGACCAATATCGCACCATCCGCTGGCACTAAGGGCGCGACACTGCGATTTCTATCTCTCGCATCACGCACCTGAATCTCTTCCAGAAGGGCCGCAAGATTAGCATTCATTCCCTTTTCTTTCAACTGTTTATAGCGTCTTTGGGCCCGCTCTTCGGCGCTTGCATCAAGGAAGATTTTGAGCTCAGCACGCGGAAAAACAACACTGCCCATGTCCCGCCCATCAGCCACCAGCCCGGGTAAACGCCTGAAATCCCGCTGCCGCTGCAGTAATGCCTCACGTACAGCCGGTAACACCGCCACTTTTGACGCTGCATTGCCACACTGCTCGCTACGTATTTCATCCCTTACCGGCGTACCCTCAAGCAAAATACGCGCCTCCTCCACGCTAGAATTAACTTTAAATTCAACATCTAACTCTCTGGCTATTAAGGCTATTTCAGCCTCTTTTGAGAGCTCCAATTGGCGCCTCAAGGCAACCAGTGCGACTAGCCGATAAAGTGCGCCGCTATCAAGAAAGTGCCAGCCAAGTTGGTGTGCAATGAGTCGGCTAACCGTCCCCTTTCCTGAACCACTAGGACCGTCAATGGTAATAACCGGCATCACCACTGACTCATCGACTCGTTTATTCATGCGCTATTTTACTCGCCGTTCTGACTTGAAATCTGCAGCCCGGCACCACGCGCAAGCGCAACAAACCCCGGAAATGAGGTATTTACATTGGCGCAATCGGTAATGTTAACGTCGCCTGTGGCACGCAAAGCTGCCATCGCAAACGACATTGCGATGCGATGGTCGCCACCACTATCAACGCGACCACCACTCATTTCACCACCACGAATCACCATCCCATCTGCGGTGGGCTCAGCGTCAACGCCCAGCGCTTTCAGCCCATCGGCCATCACCTGAATCCGATCCGTCTCTTTGACTCGTAGCTCTTCAGCCCCGGTTAACACCGTTTCACCTTTAGCACAGGCGGCGGCGACAAACAGCGCGGGGAATTCATCAATCGCCAACGGCACCTGTTCTGCTGGAATCTGAATGCCGTGCAACTGACTGGAGCGCACACGAATATCGGCGACCGGCTCGCCACCCACCACACGCTCATTCTGTAGCTCAATGTCAGCGCCCATCAGGCGTAAAATATTGATCACACCGATACGGGTGGGATTGATGCCGACATGCTGCAACAACACGTCAGAGTCCGCTGCGATAGTCGCGCCCACCATAAAAAAGGTTGCCGATGAGATATCGGCAGGCACATCGATACGTGTTCCTTTCAGCTCACCGCCACCAAACAGACAAGCGCTGCGGCCATCCACGCGCACCTCATAACCAAAGCCCTGCAACATCCGCTCAGTATGGTCACGCGTCGGTGCGGGTTCAATCACGCAAGTCTCACCTTGCGCATAAAGCCCGGCCAACAACAGTGATGATTTTACCTGTGCACTCGCCATCGGCATTTTATAATGGATTCCCTTCAGCGCTTGACCGCCTTTCACTTTTAACGGCGGCGTTCCCGCGTCAGTCGCTTCAACGACCGCGCCCATCAAGCCTAGCGGCACAGAGATGCGCTTCATCGGGCGTGAGTTCAACGAAGCATCCCCCGACATCTCCACATCAAACGCCTGACCAGATAACAGGCCTGACAGCAAGCGCATTGAAGTACCCGAGTTCCCCAAGTCTAAAACACCTTTGGGAGCCTTAAGCCCATGTAATCCAACGCCATGTACAGTGACATTGCCATCCGCAGGCCCTTCGATTTTAACCCCCATCGTACGAAATGCATTGAGTGTCGCCAAGCTATCCTCGCCCTCCAAAAAACCACTAATCTGCGTCACACCATTGGCCAACGAGCCCAACATGATCGAACGATGCGAAATAGACTTATCCCCTGCGACACGGATAGCCCCCTTTAGATGACCTCCTGGCGAGACCTTGAAAACTAAATCTGAACCTGACATATCTAAAATTCCTAACCATCATTTCTAAAGCACTGCGCTGTCATTGCGAGAAGTGGAACGACAAAGCAATCTCATAATCCTAGCAGTGAGATCGCCACGCTCTGCTCGCGATGACAAATCTCACCTTAATATTTTATTGCTCAACCGCAAAAACGATCGCGCGTTGTTTTGGCCCGCGTGAAGACATTAACCACCGCTTGGCCATCATTATCGCGCACTGCCTCTTCAAGCTGCTTAAGGTCGTGATTGAAATGCGCTAACACTTCCAACAACGCATCGCGATTTTCCAGACAGATATCACGCCACATCACCGGATCACTGGAGGCGATGCGGGTAAAATCCCGAAAACCGCCCGCCGCGTAATCAAAGATCTCTTTGCGCTCATCAAGGCTGGCCAGTGTATTAACCAAAGAAAATGCGAGCAGATGCGGCAGGTGGCTGGTGGCCGCCAACACCTCATCGTGGTGCAATACCGCCATCTCGGTAACATTGGCACCTACGCTCTCCCACATCGCGCGTATGCGTGCGCACTTACTAGGGGCGGTCTCTTCAATCGGCGTCAGGATCACACTGCGATTATCAAACAATTCAGCAAACGATGCCTCAACACCACTCTGCTCCGTACCGGCAATGGGATGCCCCGGCACAAAATCACAGAGGCGCTCACCCAATACTGCACGTACCTCTTCCACCACGCAGCCCTTGGCACTACCCACATCGGTAATCACCACATCCACTGCAAGTCCAGGGGTAATCTGCGTCAGCACGGTTGCCATTGCACGTAGCGGTACTGCTAACACCACCACATCGGCACCGCTAACGGCAGCAGCAGGGTCAACCTCGTAGCGATCAATCACGCCCAGTTCAACCGCTCTTTTCAGATGCGCCTCATCACGACCACAACCAATAATCTCATCACATGCATTAGCACGGTGCAGTGCACGTGCCAACGAGCCTCCAATCAGACCCACACCGATAATGGTGAGTCGTTTACTGGAGAAAGAATGAGTCGTCATGCGCTGAAAACGAGAGCCTAAATATCGCGCCCAAGCACTTTAGCAATGCCACCCAACTCAACCATCAGCGCGGCCAGCTCCGGCGCACTCAATGCCTGGTCGGCATCACACCATGCTTCTTGCGGACAAGGATGCATCTCAATCAGCAGCGCATCTGCACCCGCAGCAACAGCCGCGCGAGATAACTCAGGCACCATCCATGCCTTACCACCCGCATGGCTTGGGTCAACAATCACTGGCAGATGTGTTTCGCGTTTCAGTACTGGAATCGCAGTGACATCAAGCATGTTGCGGTACGCGGTTTCGAATGAACGCACACCACGTTCACAAAAGATAATATTGTGATTACCACCCGCCGCAATGTATTCAGCAGACATCAGCCATTCAGAGATCGTGGCACACATGCCACGCTTTAGAATCACCGGCACCTGCGTTCTACCGACCTCTTTCAATAGATCAAAGTTCTGCATGTTACGCGTGCCGATCTGAATCACATCGACCTTGTTTTCAAGGAAGGTATCAAGCATACGCACATCCATCAACTCGGTAACGATCGGTAGATTATGAACCTTTGCCGCATCACGGAACATGCTCAGACCATCGACGCCCACCCCCTGAAAAGAGTAAGGGCTGGTACGCGGCTTAAATGCACCACCGCGCATGAGGCGGCAACCCGCTGCCACCACACCTTCAGCCGCCGCCGCCATCTGCGCGGGCGTCTCAACAGAACAAGGCCCTGCAATCACCTGCACGGTATTACCACCAATCGGAATACCCGCCACATCAACAATGGTGTTTGCCTCATGTGACTCACGCGCGACGATTTTATATGGCTTCATCACCCGCACCACTTTCTCAACGCCATGCAGCGCCTCCAGTGCTTCTTGATCCACCGCCTGCTCGTCGCCAATCGCGCCGATGACAGTGCGCTGAATGCCGCGTGACACATTTGAACTCAAGCCCATCTGGGCCAGTTTTTCTTCTACTGCGCTTACCTGCTCATCCGCAGCCTTGGTGCTCATGATAATGATCATGTCTCTTTTCCTAATCCTAAAATAATCGTAACTACTCAGCTAACCCATGAAATCCACCAGTTCAGCGTAAAAAATGATCATTTACACGTGTCCCTGAGATTGGAGCGGGATACCCATAAACTCACATTTTTCGCCTTGAACTGGCAGATTTCATGAGCCAGCTGAGCAGTCACTGCTAATTTTGACTACTCGCTGAGTAGTTACAAGTAATCTTAAATTTTCAGTCGCTATTCAGCTTATCTGAACAGCCACATTTCTTTGGTTATGTACTAAAGTACCGCATCGGGATACGAACCAAGCACCTTAACCATATAACCTTCACCTTGCAGCCGTTGTAGTGATTTTTCAACAATAGGCTCCTGCACATGTCCTTCGATATCGATAAAAAAGACATAGTCCCACATGCCACGCCGTGACGGGCGAGACTCGATACGCGTCATCGAGATATCACTATCGGCAAATATCTTTAACAGCTTGTGTAACGCACCTGGGTTATTAGCGGTCGAAACCAATAACGAGGTCTTATCCTGCCCACTCGGCTGCGCCAGGTTATTACCAACCACCAAAAAACGTGTGGTGTTATCCGGCTCATCTTCAATATTACTCGCTAATATCTCAAGCGCATAGATCTCCGCTGCCTTCTCACCCGCAATCGCCGCCGCGCCCTCATCTTCAGCCGCACACCTCGCCGCCTCCGCATTACTACTCACCACCGCATAATCAATACCCGGCAGGTGTGCATCCAGCCAGCCACGACACTGCGCATGCGCCTGATAGTGCACATAAAGCTTTTTAATCGACTTTAAATCGCTCAAGCGACTCATCAAATTATGATGAATACGCAGTTCAACCTCACCATAAATATTCAGCGGTGAGTTCATAAACATATCAAGCGTATGGTTGACGACTCCTTCGATTGAATTTTCCACCGGTACCACACCGTAGTGCGCGCTACCAGATTCTACCTCACGAAAGATATCATCGATCGCTACCATCGGTACCGTGGTCACTGCATTACCAAAATGTTTGGTTACCGCCGCCTCGGTAAACGTCCCAGCTGGCCCCAGAAAGGCAATCTTCATCGGATACTGAAGTGCCAGACAGGACGACATGATTTCACGAAAATGACGCGCCATGGTCTCATCATCCAACGGCCCTTCATTACGCGCCATCACCGCTCGCAACACCTGCGCCTCACGCTCAGGACGGTAGTAGACCACATCCGGGCCATGGCCCTTTTGCCGAGCCACTTCCTCGGCACACTTGGCCCGCTCAGTAATCAGTGCCTGAATTTTCTCATCGATCTCATCAATGCGCACCCGCACTGCCTGTAGACCGCCGCTATCTTTCATTTTATTCAATCCAAGCCATCACAATACTCAGAGCGTTCGGACACACACTACACCCTCAATCGCTCTGATTTTTTCAATCACATCCAGCGGAATATCCCCTTCGACATCCGCCAGCGTGTAGGCGATATCACCGCGAGACTTATTCAACAGGTCAATAATATTGAGATTAGCCTCAGCCATCGCCGTTGAAATCTGCCCCACCATATTCGGCACATTTGAATTAACAATCGCGATACGCGAACCCTGATTAGTGCGCGGCATCACCGCCTCAGGAAAGTTCACCGAGTTAACAATATTGCCATTTTCCAGATAGTCGCGAATCTGATCCACCACCATCACCGCACAGTTATCTTCCGCTTCAACCGTTGATGCGCCGATATGCGGCAAGGTAATCACCCGCTCATGACGCTTCAAGGTATTGCTGGCGTAATCACAGACATATGAATGGAGCTTACCCGCCTCAATCGCATCACACACCGCCGCGTCATCAACAATGCCTTCACGCGAGAAGTTCAACACCACCGCACCCTCTTTCATCAGTTTAATACGCTCGGCATTGATCATATGCGTGGTCGCTTCAATCAACGGCACATGAAATGACACATAATCGACCTGCGACAACAGCTCTTCAATACTATGCGCCTGCGTTGCCTCTGCCGACAGCCGCCACGCACTGCGCACGGTGATGCTAGGGTCGTAACCAATCACATTCATGCCCAGCTTCAACGCCGCATTGGTCACCTGCACGCCAATCGCGCCCAGCCCCACCACACCCAGAGTACGCCCCGGTAGCTCGACACCCACATAATTCTTTTTGCCCGCCTCCACCTGTTTGTGGATGCTGGCATCATCACCTTCAAGATTGCGCGCGAAATCCCACGCCTGGCAGATATTTCGGCTCGCCAACAACATCCCCGCCAGTACTAGCTCTTTTACCGCATTGGCATTCGCACCCGGCGAATTAAACACCGCCACGCCGCGTTGGGTCATGGCCTCGAGCGGAATATTATTAACGCCCGCACCCGCACGGCCAATCGCCTTGAGCGAATCCGAAAGCTGCATATCGTGCATTTTGGTAGAACGCACTAAAATAGCATCGGGATCCGCCACTTCATCATCCACCGTATATTGTCCCAACGGTAAACGTTTCAAACCAAGGTCAGAAATATTATTCAGCGTCTGAACTTTATACATGGCAGCGACCTATCCGTTACGTTTTTCGAAATCAGCCATAAAGCTAATCAGCGCATCAACACCCGCTTCTGGCATCGCGTTATAGATGCTGGCACGCATCCCACCCACCGCACGATGGCCCTTCAACGTCATCAATCCGGCCTCTTTGGCAGCACTCAGAAACGCGGCATCCAGTTCAGCATCCGCCAGCGTAAACGGTATGTTCATCAACGAACGGCAATTGAGGTCAATTGAGTTGGCGTAAAAGCCAGAGTCATCAATCGCTGCGTACAGCTTTTTCGCTTTACGCGCATTGATCTCAGCCATCGCCGCAAGCCCACCATTTTTCTTCAACCACGCAAACACCAACCCCGCCAGGTACCAACCGTAGGTGGGCGGCGTGTTGTACATTGAATCAGTATCCGCCATGATTTTGTAATCACACATCGCAGGCATACCCGGCACTGTGTCACCAATCAGATCGTCACGTATGATCACAACCGTCAATCCGGCAGGGCCGATATTTTTCTGCGCGCCCGCATAGATTACACCGAATTTAGAGACATCAATTTCACGCGACAGAATGGTCGATGACATATCCGCCACTAACGGCACATCACCCGTCTCGGGTGTCCAATGAAACTCCAGCCCGCCAATCGTCTCATTAGGGGTGTAATGTACATAGGCAGCGTCACTATTCAGATTCCATTCAGACTGTACTGGCAGCACACTAAAATTGCTCGCCTCGGCACTCGCCGCCACATTCACATCACACAAGCGCTTGCCCTCAGCAATCGCCTTTTTCGACCACTGCCCGGTGTAGATATAATCCGCATCCTTTTTGCCGCGCAACAGATTAATCGGCACATTGGCAAACTGCGAGCTGGCACCACCTTGCAAAAAGAGTACTTTATAATTACTAGGGATCGCCATCAGTTCACGCAGATCAGCCTCCGCCTGTGCCGCAATCGATATAAAATCTTTGCCACGGTGGCTCATCTCCATCACCGACATACCGATACCGTGCCAGTCGGTCATCTCTTCCTGCGCCTGCTTCAATACCGCATCAGGCAGGCAGGCCGGTCCTGCACTAAAATTATAAATAGGTGACATTACGCTTCCTCTACAAAGAGTCTTATTAGGATCAACTGGTTACTCACAATGACTAATCTTCAGTCGGCGCTTCTGGCGCACTATCAACGGGTGATTCTGGCGCATCATCAACGCCACCCTCTGCATCACTGACTGCCTCAGTATCCGCCTCGTCTTCAACGTCATCCGCTGAAAGATTTGCGATGCGATCCAGCCCCACCAGTCGCTCATCATCACTCAAGCGGATGAGACGTACCCCCTGTGTATTACGCCCCTGAATCGAGACTTCGTTTACTCGGGTTCTCACCAGCGTGCCGCCGTTGGTGATGAGCATCAGTTCATCATCTTCATGCACCAGATCGGCACCGACCACGTTACCGTTTCGCGACGAGGTCTGAATCGAGATCACACCCCGGCCACCACGCCCATGCACGGGATAATCACTCATCGCGGTACGCTTGCCGTAGCCCTTTTCGGTCACGGTCAGTACATCGCCATCATCCACCACAATTAGCGCAATCGCGCGCTGGTCTGGCCCCAGCTTAATGCCACGCACGCCACGTGCAGTACGGCCCATTGGGCGCACCGCCTCTTCATTAAAGCGGATCGCCTTGCCGGCACTGGTCATCAACATCACATCTTTTGAGCCATCGGTGATATCAACCCCAATCAGACAATCATCATCACGCAACTCAAGCGCAATAATCCCGTTTGAACGCGGGCGCGAGAAATCCGCCAACGGGGTCTTTTTAACCACACCGCTGCTAGTTGCCATCAAGATATATTTATCAGCATCGTACTCACGCACCGACAATACTGCATTGATGCGCTCACCCTCTTCCAGCGGCAACAGATTAATGATCGGTTTACCACGCGAAGTACGGCTCGCCTGTGGCAACTCATACACTTTCTTCCAGTAGACCTTGCCACGACTAGAAAAGCATAGAATGGTGTCATGGGTATTGGTCACCACCAACTTATCGATGAAGTCTTCATCCTTCATATTGGTTGCTGACTTGCCACGCCCCCCACGCTTCTGTGCCTGATAGGTGTCCAGTGACTGTGCCTTGACGTAACCTTCGTGAGAAAGCGTCACCACCACATCTTCTTCAGTAATTAGATCTTCCAGCGAGAGATCATGAGAGGAGGTCTGGATTTCAGTACGGCGCTCATCACCATACTGATCACGGATCGCAGTCAACTCTTCACGGATCACCTCCATGAGGCGATCCGGGTTAGTTATAATCTCAAGTAACTCCGCAATAACATCGAGTATCTCTCTGTATTCTTTAAGGATCTTATCCTGCTCAAGCCCGGTTAGGCGATGCAGGCGCAGATCTAGAATTGCCTGCGCCTGAATCGGTGACAGGCAGTAACCCGCATCACCCAGGCCATACTCAACCGCCAGCTCTTCAGGACGCGCCGTCGCATCAGCACGATCCAGCATCTCGCTAACCGCACCCGCACGCCATGCCTTAGCGACCAACTGAAGCTTCGCCTCCGCTGGGTTTTGCGCCGCCTTGATTAGCGCAATGATTTCATCGATATTAGTAAGCGCAACCGCCAGCCCTTCTAGGGTATGGGCACGATCACGCGCCTTGCGCAGTTCAAACACGGTACGGCGTGTCACCACCTCACGGCGATGGCGCACAAACGCCTCCAGAATTTGCTTCAGATTAAGCAACTTCGGCTGCCCATCAATCAGCGCCACCATGTTAATGCCAAAGACATTCTGCATCTGGGTGTGCTTGTAGAGGTTGTTCAGCACCACTTCGGTCACTTCACCGCGTTTTAGCTCAACCACCATCCGCATACCGTCTTTATCAGATTCATCACGTAACTCACTGATACCTTCAAGTTTCTTCTCTCGAACCAGCTGTGCAATCTTCTCTAATAGATTCGCTTTATTAACCTGGTACGGCAGTTCGGTGACGACAATACGCTCGCGATCGTTATGCTTGCCGTAAGGCTCAAAGTGGCTACGCGCACGAATATGGATACGCCCTCTGCCAGTGTAATAGGCCTCCTGAATGCCGCGTACACCATTAATAATCGCCGCCGTTGGAAAATCTGGGCCGGGAATAATATCAAGCAGACGCGCAATACCAATCTCAGGATCATCAATCACCGCCAGGCAAGCGCTGATCACTTCGCTCAAATTGTGCGGTGGAATATTGGTTGCAAGGCCTACTGCAATACCCGCCGAGCCGTTCACCAACAGGCATGGGATACGCGCAGGGAAGACGACCGGTTCTTTCTCGGACTCATCATAGTTAGGGATAAAATCAACCGTCTCTTTTTCAAGATCGGCAATCATCTCGTGCGCAATCTTAGACATACGCACTTCCGTGTAACGCATCGCCGCTGGCGAATCACCGTCAACCGAACCGAAGTTACCCTGGCCATCGACCAGCATGTAACGCAATGAAAATGGCTGTGCCATACGAACGATGGTGTCGTAAACCGCAGAATCGCCATGCGGATGGTATTTACCAATCACATCACCGACCACACGCGCCGATTTTTTATAGGGCTTATTCCAGTCATTGCCGAGGGCGTGCATCGCATATAACACACGGCGATGAACGGGTTTCAGACCGTCTCGAACATCCGGCAACGCGCGCCCGACGATTACGCTCATCGCGTATTCCATGTAGGAGCGTTTCATCTCCTCTTCAATATTGATGGGGATTATCTCTTTAGCGATTTCGCTCATCGGGGAATTAATCTGTCCTGTCTAAATGGCGCATTAAACGTCGAAGTCTGTCCAACATCTACTAAATTAAGGGTGTGAAGAGCAGCAATCTAACACTGACCAGCGAGTATCCTCCCACTTCACAGCACCCCCAGACCCGTACTCTCGTATCAAGCCCGAAATAGTACCATAAACGCAAACTTAACCACACCTTTGTAGCGCTACAGCGCCGATCTCAGCGCTTTTTTCTCGCCAAGCCAACCTACCCTAAAGCAGCAAGCAATAACACACACTATCTCTGTGCTAAATCATGGCCTATTTCGGTCGTACTCAAGGCTCATTTCATGCACCGAACCGCCTCATCGAAGCCTCGCACCACTTTATACGCACTCCCATCGACTTCTGTGACAATCATTAATCTCACAAGAAAAACGTTTCCCCAACGCCCCAATATTATGCTAGGACGAGAGTATCACAGGCGAGCTTACCTACCCCCATAAGATGACAGATGCGCCAACTCGGCAGGCAGCGGTACTTCACTCTCTATCAGCCACTTGTTAACCTGCTCGACATCAACAACGTTTAAAATACCGGCTACCTGTTTGAGCCGCAGGGTTTGTAGAATATGGTTGTAACGGGCGCGGACATGATCACGCTGCTGACGAAATAAATCACGTCGTGCGCTCACTACCTCTACTGCAGTACGTGTACCAACGTCATAACCAGCTTCAATGGCATCCAGCGAAGCCTGTGCTGACACGACTGCCTGCACTAATGCATTAACGGTCTTTATATCGGCCAGCACACGACGATAGGCATCACGTGTCTGGCGCAGCGTTGCACGCCTCTGCGCCTCGTAGGCCTCGCGTGACTGCTCTGCCAGGTGGTAGGCTTGTCGTTTACGCGATGAGGTACCTCCCCCTGAATAAAGGGGTACCTTGAGCTGTATGCCGATGTGTTGACCCCGTGACTCAGTGCCGCTGAACTGGTTGTCGCTGGCGTCGTTATAGCTGTATGAGGCGACCAAGTTCAGGGTTGGCATGTGGCCCGCACGTTGGCGTGTAATCTCTTCATGGCTTTGCTTGTAGTTTAGCTCGGCTGCCAGCAATTGAAAATTCTGCCTCAAGGCGGTATCTGTCCACTGTCGAATGTCAGCAGGTTGTGGGCCGGGCAGCGGCGTCTCTTTGGCCAAAGGTGAGATGGACGTCGCATATCGGCCAGTGATTTCAGTCATGGCTTCATGCTTTTCCGCCAGCCAATTCTCCGCGATGATTTCCTGAGCAACAATCAGGTCGAAAGCAGCCTGGGATTCATACACGTCTGTCATAGCAATGAGCCCAACCTCAAAATACTGCTGAGTCTGTTTTAGCTGTCGCTCTGTTGCTTCCTTTTCCGCTCTGACAAAATTCAAGTCATCAATTGCCGACAGTAAACCGAAATAATGCTGGGTAACACGCATGATCAATGTTTGCTCGGCCGCTGACAGACTGGCTTTAGCAGCACCGATACTGAAGTCCACTTGCCTGAGATGACTGAAGTAATCAAAATTTAGCAAGGGCTGATTCAGCGTTACTTCATAATTGTCTGATCTGTAATCATTGGTTGCAACAGGCAATAAGGCGGAGGAGATAATCTCTGTGTCGCGAAGATTAACGCCTGCGTTGAACTCCACAGAGGGGAGCAATTGGGCACGTGCCTGGTGCTTGCTCTCCCACGTTGCTTGATAGCCTGCCTGGGCGCTTCGATATTCCGGGTCTTGTGACAATGCCAATTGATAGAAGTCTATTAAATTATCTGCGTACGTCGGTGTTGCAGACAGCGGTACAACCAGCAACATAATACAACTGCGAAAAAAGATCATATTTCTGTAAACCTCATAGCTATTTTAATGCGATGCGCTTATGTCAAGGACATCAGAGTATCTATTTAGACGGCTGCATTTAATCCAACCCGCTCGGGGGACATCACTTCAACGTTCGTAGACGCCGCCTCCACCTGCCGATTTTTAGCCAACAACAGATAAAAAACAGGTAAGACAAACAGTGTGAATAGTGTACCGATCAGCATCCCTGCCACCAGAATGATACCGATGCTATTGCGTGCCTCGGCACCAGCACCGGAGACAAGCACCAGCGGGAAATGCCCTAATACGGTGGCAGCGGTGGTCATCAGTACTGGACGTAAACGGATGGCAGCCGCCTCTTTGATCGCTTCCAGTTTGTGCTTCCCCAACAACTGGAGATGATTGGCGAACTCGACAATCAGAATCCCGTTTTTGGCAATAAGACCAACTAGGGTGATCAAACCAATTTGGGAATAGAGATTGACAGTCGTCAATTCAAGAAAGGACAGCAACAGAGCCCCGGATAGAGCCAACGGTACACAGCCGAGCAAGACCACCAAAGGATCTCGGAAACTATTGAACTGGAGTGCTAGGACCAGATAAACAATCAGCAACGACACCGCCATCGCACCGATAAGACTGCTACCTTCCTCCCGCAACTGCCGCGACTCACCGGCATAGTCCATAGTGTAAGAAGTCGGCAAGATTTCAGCGGCTGCCTCTTCAAGGGCAGCCAGGGCCTGCTCTTTTGTAGTGCCGGGCAATACGCCGCCGAAAATACGGAATGAATTTTGCTGCCCAAAGGTGCTCAACTGGCGAGGCACCGTCCGCCATTTCAGCGTCGCAAATGAGGAAACTGGAATCAATTGATTAGCGGGTGACTTAACATTCAATGACAGAAGAGATTCGGGCTTTGAACGGATCTCATTGCTAGCTATCGGAATGACCTGATAGGCCTTACCATTGTCATCGAAGCGATTAACGTAATTGCTGGAGAGAATAATACTAAGTTGATTGCTGACATCTGCGATATTCATTCCCAGGTCAGCGATCTTCTGTCGATTCAGCTGCAACTCGATCTGTGGCAGATCAATCTTGAGATCGGTATCCGCATACAAAAACTTACCACTCTGAAAGGCAGCCCCGATGAGCTTGTCAGCATAGCCTTTCATCTCTTCATAAGGTGATGAGGATTTAACTACGAATTCAATGTCAAACTGCCCAGAAGTAGGCAGCGGTGGCGGCAAAATAGGCAGTGGATTGAGTCCGCTGCTGGAAGCCAGGGTGCCATAGACCTGCCCCACCATTTCTTGAGTGGTGAAATCACGGTCTGACGGACTGACAAAGTTCAGACCACCAAAAGCACTGGAAACAAAGATGTTCTGCCACATATCAGTGGCACCTTCAATATCCAAAAGCCTATCAACAACACCTGTCACATGAGTTTCGTTATAGGCCAGCGATGACTCTGGCGGTGATTGAAACAATACGAAGATACTGCTTTGATCTTCCACCGGTGCCAGCTCTTTATGTGACTGCATGTAGAACGGAACCGCCAGCATCCCGATGACAATGGCACCGAGCACAATCTGGCCGCGCCACTGAAGTGCCCCACTGAGAAAGCGGCTGTAAACCGACTGGATACTCTCGAAGGCGCCATTCACACGGCGTGCTAGCGACCCTTCTTTACCGCCTTCGGGCACCGCGTAGGCACTCATAATCGGCGACAGGGTGATGGCGACAATCCCGGAAATCACCACTGCAATTGCCAACGTGAAGGCAAACTCGCGCAGAAGCACGCCAGTAAGTCCGGATAGGAAACCGATAGGCACGTAGACCATCGCCAGCGTCAATGTCATGGAAATGATCGGCACCATCAACTCCCGCGAGCTGATCAATGCCGCCTCTACCCGTGACATACCGCTTCTCATGTGGCGGGCCACATTATCAACCACCACAATCGCGTCATCAACCACTAGCCCCACTGATAGAACAATGGCCAGAACAGTCAAGAGGTTCAGGGAAATCCCCATCACCGACATTGCCGCAATGGCGCCCAAGATGGAAATCGGAATCGTTACCAATGGCACCAGCGCTGTTCTGAACGACCCCATCAGCAAAAATACAACCAATCCGACCAAAACTGCCGTTTCGATGAGTGTGATGAGGATCTCTTTGAGGGCATCACGCATATAAAGGGTTCCATCATAGGCGAAGTGAATGCGCATCCCCTCCGGCAACGTCGGATTAATTTTATCTACCATGTCATACAGCTGATCGCCAACATCGATTTCATTGGCGCCGGGTAGCGGCCAGACAGCGATATATACAGTGTCATCTTGATTAAGGCGTGCGGTGACACTGGGGTCGGTGAATCCCCGCTGCACATTGGCGACATCCTTAAGATATATGTTTTTATCTCCAATGTTTTTGACCACCAACTGTTCAAATTCCTCTCTCGATGACAACTGTGTGTTCGAAACAATATCGATACGCTGTTGATTGGTTTCGGTATAGCCAAGGGTTGAAATGGCATTATTGGCCTCCAGCGCCTCGTAGATCTCGGTTGCACTGAGGTTGAATACACTCATACGCTCCACATCCAACCAGATGCGCATAGCGGGCGTGCGGCCTCCTTCGATATCGGCCATCTGTATCCCTTCGATGGTATTGATGAGGGGCGTTACCTGACGTGACAAATAATCGGTTAGCTCGGAAAGCGAGATATCCTTGTGCTCAACATTTAGATAAAAAAGTCCATGAGGGCGGTCTGAGCGTCTGACAGTGATGACCGGGTCTTCAGCCTCCTCGGGTAACTCAAACATGACTTGGCCCAACTTGGCGGTCAGCTCAGCCACCGCACGGGTGCTGTCTTCATTGAGTTTGAGCCATACAGTCACCGTACTCATACCGGATCTAGACATAGACTCCACATAGTCAACGCCGGGCACCGTCACTGCCACGCGCTCAATTGGATCACTGATAAAACCCTTGACCACATTGGCCGAAGCACCGGTATAGGCCGTATTAATAATGAGAGAGGAGCTTTCAATTTTCGGAAACTGAATGACGGGGATCCCCTTTAGCGCCAAAAGACCGGCAAAGCAGATGGCAATCGAAAGAATAATCGGGATGACTGGCTTATGAATAAATATATCCATCAGGCGATTATTTTTGGTAAGACCCTCGTTCATAGTGATACCTCCGCATCGCCCTGCACCGCCTCAGAGATAAACAGTTTTAAACCGGGGCGTAGCTTGAACACACCAGTGCTAGCGATATAGTCCCCAGAGACCAAGCCGTCATCCACTATCACCTGGTCGCCGATACGATCACCTAACTCAACTTTATGGCGGTATGCTCGCCGAACGCCCAGCTCATCATCCTTAACTAAAAATACATAATCACCAAGCGGACCCTTACTCACCGCAAGCGAGGGAATGAAAATTTTATTTGTCTGTTCATTAACGGGCAAGGTGACCTTAACGAGATGATTGTGCTTCAGAGAGAGGGAAGCACTACTGATACGTGCGCGGTACATGTAATGGCGCGATTCGTCCGTTAGCATCGGCTCTACCGAAACGACCGTCGCAATGGTTGCGCTGCTTTGTTGCCCGCTTAAAGAAACCTTAACCTTGCTGCCTAGAGCCAATTCATCATAGATTTGAGGTACATAAAAATCGATCCATGCGTGATCACTAACACCCACTAAGGAGGTGATATGGCTGTTTGCCTCAAGGTACTGCCCTACCTGGAAATTGTGTATACCGGCTTTAGCATCAAAAGGGGCGCGAATTTTTTTCTTGTTGATAACCACTTGCAACACAGCAACTTCCGACTCAGAGACACGTAGATCAACGACAGCTTTATCCAGGATCTCTTCACTGATACGGTCGGCATTGCGCAAGGACTTATAACGTACCAACAGTTTTTGTTGATACATCACCTTAGCCTGGGCTGCGATCAGCCTTGCGCTCTCTTCGCTATGATCTTGTTCAACCAGGAGCTGGCCTTTTTTTACTAAATCGCCAGAGACAAAATTTATCTTGTCTATCTTGCCACCAAGCTCATTGGTGGCTTCGACCATTTTAACCGACTTACTCACCCCGACCACGGATGTGGTCTGTTGATAGGGAGACTTAGAGACAAAAAGTGCCTCAACGGTGGCAGCGGGTTCGTGCACGGGTTGGTTGGCACGCACTTCGTTCAGCGTATGCTTGTAACCAAAAAGGACAAACAGAAAAAAAACTATGACAACGAATGCGATGCCCCAACGTAATACAATCATTTTACTGTACCTCAAATTCTCTCAGACTTAACGTCCAGCCTAAATGTTAAAAAATGCAGGGCTTGCGGCCCCAACAAAAAAACAAGCACCGACGCGCAATTAAATCGGTGCCTCACTCACTTGACGATCATCCGTATTTTGACCAGGACTGTTGCTTGCGCCGGTAGCTTGCGTGTGCTGCAGCAAGCCGTCCGGCCACTTCGGCCGTGTTTATCAACACCGCCATATTGGCGCTAGCCGACCGACCGCACGTGACTTTATCCACTGCTTTCATTAAGTACTTGGTCAGTCCCTTACCGCTAATGCCCGCGGCATCGGCGGCCTTCACAGCGTTATCGATCTCGCCGTCCAGTTCGTGGCTGCCGAGAGCATCTTCCTCTTTTGTCGGCGTTGTGATCAACACTGAACTTGCTCTATCAAGCGCCCAATAGAGTTCGATAGTACGAGCGATGGTCATTTCATCATCAATACGATGCGGGCTGCGGTGACCGCTGGAACGGCAATAGAAAGCGGGAAAGTCATCAAACTTATAGGAAATCACCGGCACACAGTGCGTCTCCAAAAATTCCATGGTCAGTCCGATATCCAATATATTTTTAGCACCTGCACAAACCACGGCCACTTTGGAGCGGGTAAATTGAATCAAATCGGATAATATATCCATCGTATCATGTTCCCCGCGATGAACACCATCGATACCCACCAATGAGAAAAACGGAATATTTGCCAGCTCGGCAGCGACTACTAGGAAATATTGCTCTGTTGGCAATAAACCTTCTGTGGAAGCTTACTTTGTTCCCACGTCTGAATGTTTTGTTGCCAGAAATCTTTCTTCTGTGCTGATTTCATACGATTCGCCTTGGTGATGTTGAAATCAAGACGATAGCAAGGGGCTGGTGTAGATGTTAGATGGGGTTTGTTGAGCGCTTACTATCGTTATCTTCGAACGCATCTACAAAATCATTGGGATCGAGACCATTCGCGCGCTCATAATCGTCGGGCAGGCCATCAGCATCGGCATCACCGGAGATATTTACCGACACCTGATTCATTGCAAGCACGCCGTCTTTGCGGGCACTTATCAGCACGCTACCACTTGCAACAGCTATAATAATCCCATCAGCGTTTACTGTAGCAATGGAGGGGTTTGTAGTTTGATAATTTATTCCTGACTCAGATGATGTGACGTTTTCAAGAACGCCACCTGGGAATCCCCCTGTGTCAGGATAGTTGTCGCCTCAGTTGAAAAGATAAATGATCAGACAGGGAGCGGAAAGAGTTTGAAATGCCGAGTTATTCAGAAGAACGTAAGGCCTCTGTATTAAAGAAGATGCTGCCGCCACACAACCAGTCAGTGGCAGAAGTGTCGAGAGAAGAAGGTATCAGTGATGCGACCTTGTATAATTGGCGTACTCAAGCCAAACAACAAGGAAGCCCCGTGCCTGGAAGTGGAAAAACAAGTGATCAGTGGTCAGCTGAGGCCAAGTTAGCCGTGGTCATTGAAACAGCCGCGCTGAATGAATCCGAGCTCAGTCAGTATTGCCGTGAAAAGGGGCTATACCCGGAGCAGGTTAAGGAATGGAAAGCCGCCTGTATACAGGGTCAGCTATCGGAGGTGGAACGCCGTAAGCAGGATCGAGAGCAGGCGAAAAAAGACAAAAAACGTATTAAAGCGTTAGAACGCGAACTCCATCGCAAAGAAAAGGCGCTGGCTGAAACAGCAGCACTGTTGGTGCTGCGAAAAAAGTTCAATGCGTTCTGGGAGGAAAAAGAGGGCGACTAACGCCTCACCCAGAACGGCAAAAAACGGTGGATTGGATCAATGAAGCCGTGGCTTCCGGTGCCAGAAAAGAAAAAGCATCAGCAGAATTTGGGCTCTCGATACGAACCCTGCAACGCTGGATTGAAGGTGACAAAGTGAAAGAGGATCAACGCCCCGTGATAACCAGAAAAGCGCCCAGTAACAAACTGTCTGAAGCAGAGCGCAGTCAGATATTAGCGGTGTGTAATCAACCAGAATACGCCAGTATGCCCCCCAGCCAGCTGGTTCCCAGGCTAGCCGATAGCGGGCAATACCTAGCATCAGAATCCAGTTTTTACCGGATACTTAGCGCAGCAAATCAGCTCAATCACAGAGGGCGCAGCAAAGCCATGCAGCAACGTAAACCCCCTACCACGCATATTGCAACGGCTGCCAATCAAGTCTGGACATGGGATATCAGCTACCTGCCGAGCCATGTGCGAGGCTTGTATTACTACCTTTACCTGATCGTCGATATCTACAGCCGAAAGATTGTCGGGTGGGAGGTCCATGACCGAGAAAGTGGCGAGTTAGCGGCTGAGCTCATGCAGCGAACGGTCCTTGCCGAGCAGTGTTTTCGAAAACCGTTGGTGCTTC
>NVTY02000018.1 GCA_002401765.2 Thiotrichaceae bacterium | reverse complement strand
ATGCAAGAAGCCAAAATCCCGCGTCCGACGAAACCGTTTCGGCAGTACATGCTGAAAAACCAGCCACAAAAATGCTTCGCCTTTGACGGTTCTTGTCTGGTATGTTTTGGTCTGGCTGTCCAGATACCGCTGCTCATAGGAAATCTCTGGCTCAGCATTCAAAAGACGGCAGATAATCGGCCAGAAGGCGTTACGCGGGTGGGCATAATACTGTGTGGCATCCAACGAGGCCTGTCCCGGCATCGAGCCCAGTATTAACACCCTTGCATCAGCCCCCACAACAGGCCGAAAACCCGAGATCACAACCACTCTCCTATGCAAATCACACGACAACTCCTAATTCAGACCTCAACATTTTTGGCCTGCAATACCACACCGGAATATAGATTCTGGCCCATGAATTGCATTTACTCACACAACTGAATCAATTTAAAGCACATCAACACATCACAACCCGTATTACGATGGAGAGCAGCAGACATGACATCACCGATTTCCAATAATAATCCAGCACTTATCGATCATAAAAGGGCTGGCGGCTCGAATAATGAAAGCGCTACAAATGGAAACAAGGCGGCTACCGGCAATGAACAGCCTGCCGCCCAGCGGCAAAATGATGCCATCAGCGTCAGTAATGCGGCACAGGCACTCGGAACAGCGGTAAGTAGCCAGAATAGCGGCAATATTCAAAATGCCAGTCAGGCCTCTGAAGTCGCACAAAACATCGCGTCGTTCTTTGCTGAGAACGGTGCTGGCGCACTCACCGCACACGGCAATGCCAATGCAGGCCTCGCAAACCTGTTAAAAGCGGGTTAAGGACTTTTTTACCGGGTTTTACCCCCTGAGCAACCCCAGATGGATCTGGGGCTGTTCTTTTATCAGACCCGCGCCTAACACCCCACCTTAATATTATTGTCTGCCATAATTATATGGCCTTGCCGTTAATAAACAGGGCATTCAAATAATCCACCAATCTCTCGCGATTCTCTACCACGTTGAAGGTATTAATGTGCTGACCACCGGAAATGCTCCACAACTGTTTGGGCTCATTTGCCAGGCGATACAGCGCTTCGCCATGATGGTGCGCCACCACACTATCCTGCTCACCATGGATCACTAATACCGGCAAACCTTTGATACGCTCAATGGCTCGTCCAGGATGATAGGCATCAGAAATGCTCAACGAAAGCGGCCACTGCAACGGCCAGGTTAACCAAAAACTACCGAGTGCCTCACGTGCAATCGCCTGGTAACTACTAAAACTACTCTCAACAATCAGCCCTTTAATACGCCCTCGATAAGCGCTATTAGCAACCGTACTGATGGCAATCGCGCCACCCAGGCTCTGCCCAAAGAGTACTAGCGGTACACCTTCAGATTCTGTTTGTTCAAATACGACTTCCAGCGCCCGTTGCGCGTCCTGATGCACGCCATCCAGTGAAGGTTCACCAGCGGATTGACCATAGCCTCGGTAATCAAATAAAAAAACATTGAAGCCTCGCTCAGGCAACCAGTAGACGCTGCCAAGGTGGGTACTGATATTTTCTGCATTACCGTGCATAAAGAGCACCGTGGCGGTGGCGGGTTGGGTTGCCGCGGGTAACATCCAGCCATGAAGCTGTGTCCCATCTTGCGTGGAAAATTGAATATCACGGTATTCCAGCCCAACATCTGTCGGCGTTCTGATTAACGAAGGGTGCGGGTAAAATAGAAACTGGCTACAACCAGAGAGCAGCACAACGCACAGCAACAAGGCTAAATAACGCTTCATCGCTTACGTGCTACCGCTCTCTGACTCATGCCTCAGTATATACCCGTGGCGTTTTCGCCTTGATACCTTCAGTTATCAAAAGTGATATCGATAAGAGAGAGTCGTCTCAACAAAACGGTCTGCCGTGTGCTTTTCACCATTGACACTCAGGTACAACGCATGATTGCGCGAGAAAGGGATGTTATGTCGAAGCTGTAACCGCGAGCGATATTGGTTATTTGAGAACTTCTCAGCCGCCAGCTCAAGACGCGTGGTCATCGATGCAAAATGCCATAGCAGTCCTGCCGCAGCTCCCGCCGCCGGCTTAATGCGCTTATCAGAGAAGCCACGATTAAGTTCCAGACGCGCTGTTCCCAGCGTATAAAAGAGACCATCATCAAAAAATTTGTATGCGACACCCACACCCACTGTCACGTGCGTGGTGAGCCGATCAACCCCATTAGTTACCTGGTGTTCTAAACCCGTGTAGACACGCCATGAGAGCGGCGAGAAGAAGCGCGTGCGCGGCGTTAACGAAAAGATATCGATCACATCCAGTCGTTGCAACGTCACCTTATCGGTCTCGTTGTTGGCGCGCAACTCCAAGTTTGCCATATTGATATGCGCCCCTCTCAGGTAACCATAGCCATTGTCCTCCAGGCTATGGAATGCCATCCTCATCGACAGCGCCTGATATACCTGTTCATCACGCTCACCAACCCCAATCGAAACACGCCTTGAATGGTGCCCCTTTTCAGGCTGAACCGGTATAACAATCGGCAGCGGGGTATCATCAGGCGGGTATTTATTCAGCAGCCCTAACAGAGTATGGCTACGTTTAGCGAGCAGATCATCACGCGCCATGGTTGATTGTTGGTAACGTTGATAGCGATAAGCCGCATCAATAATCTTCTGCTGCTTAGTCGCATCTAGCGCGATAAAACCCGCCAGTTTAACCACCTCAATATCCGTTACCAGGCGCTCAAAATAGCCCTCTTCTTCGCCTGAAAGCTGAGTCAATAGCGCCTGAAGCTCTGTCATCTNCGAGGCCCTAAAAAGAGTATCTTCAATCAGACCGGCGGCCTCTATCGACTTCACAGTATCGATAGGTATCGCCGTAACACCAAATTCATCGGTTAATTCCAACCCAGGACGCGCCACTTCTAGCAGTTCCAACAATCGGTATGAACAGTTTTCGTCAAAAAAGTAGTAATCGAAATTAACCTCTTTTAACTCCCACAGGTGCACTACCATGCGCTCAACTTCAGCTGGCGTTAGGTTGAGGCGATACTCCCAGATATCACGATTTTCGATGCGATTATATTCACGAATCTTATTGTAATAGGGCGTGACAATGAAGATACCCGGATAGCCGCCAGTTAAGCCCTTAACGGCGTAGAGCAACGAATTATCAACAGCCTGAACATTCGCACCAAAATTAACCGCAAAAGAGAGCCATTTGGAATCATTGTTGCCCGCTGAGCGGTCAAGTCTAAGCAGCGTATGGCCAAACATAGAAGAGGGGCTATTCAAATGGTAGGTAGGGAAAATTAATGTGACCTGCTCAGCCTGAACAATCCCGCGCCATTCAACATAATCTGGGCATTCAACCTCAGGCAAGGTATGCGAATCTATTTTGACCCGCTCAGAAAGCCAACGCAGGCGAGCAGGAAAGCGGCAAATTGGATGTTCATTACCTTGCACATCATCGCGGTAAAATGCTGCCAATGTCGCCAACATTTCCGTTCGAGGGTTCGTCACCCCATCATCAGCGCTGCTGCTAGTAAAATCTCTTTTCTCATNTTGCTATTCTCCCTCTAGGAAATTATAAAAAAATACCCAACACCTCTTTTATAGCGACTATATTAAGTAGCGTCAAGCAAGTATTCGGGCACATTGTATTTCGTTACANAGAAACGTTATTTGACCATAAATGATATAACTTTAGAAAAATTTTTTATCGCTTTATAAGGAAAAGAAAAATGACCATACCAGCCACCGTTATATTAACAGCGATTGATTCAACCTATAATTATCTAACTGCCATCTAACGCATTCAAAACAATGAAGGGATTAGACTCCACGATGAAATCACAACAAATTTATCCCCTAGCCTTCAGTTTCGAATGCTTCCCTGCAAAAACAGAAGCGGGTAAAGCAACGCTTCTGAATACCAGCCATCAGCTGGCCAAGGTCAACCCGTGCTTCTTTTCTGTCACCTACGGCGCGGGTGGCTCAACACGAGAACGAACATTAGCGGCTGTCGATGAGATCAATACCGCTACGTCAATTGAAGTTGCGCCTCACATTGCCTGTATTGGTGCCAGTAAAGATGAAATGACCTCGCTGCTCGAATATTACAAGCAACGGAGTATTCGCCACATTATCGTGTTAAGAGGCGACACCCCCTCTGGACTACGTGATTTTGGTGACTTTAATTACGCCATCGACCTCATCAATTTTATCCGAGAACAATATGATGATTACTTTTTTATAGAGGTCGCCGCCTACCCTGAAACACATCCACTCGCAACTAACGCACAGACAGACATCGAAAATCTGCAACAAAAGTTTGAGTGCGGTGCCGATGCAGCACTCACCCAGTATTTTTATAACCCAGATGCCTTTTTTCGTTTTATTGATGAGTGTGAAAAACTAGGGATGGACCAGCCGATTGTGCCCGGCATTATGCCGATCACTAACTACCATCAACTCGCCCGTTTCTCAGCGATGTGCGGAGTCGAAATACCTCGCTGGATTAGGCTTCGCCTTGAGGCCTACGGCGATGATCTGGTTTCAATCCGTGCCTTTGGTGAAGAGGTCGTTTCCCAGTTATGCGAGCAACTGCTAGCAGGCGGTGCGGCGGGGCTTCACTTTTACACGATGAACCAATCAGCCCCTACGCTCGCAATTTGGAACAATCTGGGACTAAGCAGCAACAAGTCTACGCGAGCACGTCGCCAGGATAACTCAATCGATTAATAGGGTATAACCTGCCCATCAAACGCAACAAAGGCACCTGGTTCATAGTCATCAATATTATTAATCACCGTGCTTAACCCTACGACAGAGGTTGCCACATCGATCAAGCCTGAGTTATTTGTCATATCAGTACTCACCCAGCCTGGGTGTAGTGTTATCACCTTTACGCCATCGNCTGCAAGATCCAGTGCCATAGAACGTGACACGATCACCAATGCTGCTTTGGCGGCACGATAGGCGTAGCAACCTCCGCTAGTGTTATCTTCGCTTGATCCCATTTTGGAACTCATGTTTGCGATCGCACCCCGAGCTTTCATTACGCGACTGCTCAGCACCTGGCTCACTCGTAGGGCACCGACGCAGTCGACATCAAACACTTCTAGCATTGTTTCGGCATCCACTGAATCAAATGACTGACCATGTGCCTTTTTCGGCCCATAGATACCCGCATTGTTAATCAGCAAGTGGATTGAATCAGGTAAGCCCATTGCCAGCAGGCGAGCCTCGGGCATGTCGTCAGTCACATCCCATTGAATGCAACAGAGGCGATCATTATCAATTTTATTTAACTCACCACGATCGCTGCGATACGTCGCCCACACATGATGTCCTTTGGCCAGATAGTGCTTTACAAAACCAAAGCCAATACCACGATTGGCACCCGTAATTAATATATTCACCCTAAACCCTCTCGCTATTTCTCTTTTAAAAACCATATCTGATAAAGCGAAATCAATATTTGAGCCGCCATTGCCACCCCCAGTAACGCCCCTGAAGTAACGACAGTATATGCATACACCGGATCCCATTTTGTCAAAAACCAGGCCATGATGTCTGCCACGATGGCGATAAACGGGGCCAATATCAATGTGTATTTAACCATCGGCCTAAGTTCCACCAGGCAGAAAATAAACCCGATCCCCAGTAAAACCAGGCCTATACCCAACAGGTGGATATGAGACAACTTAACCAGTGTTAATAACGATAGGCCAGTATCTACAGCAGCCACTTTATGCACATTTTCAAAGCTATCTAATGCGGGGGTATTTCCAAACTGCTTCGCCGCTTCAGTTGAATGGCACATCAAGCACTGCCGATCAATGATCGGCTTCACGCTAGATTCGAATTCAGGCTCATTTGCGCCAGACTTCAACCAGGCAACGATAATGGTTCGCTCTTCAGGGTTTATGTAGCCAGCCATAGGGCCACGCAACGCAGCCTCAAGCTGTGTTCCACTACGGTTGCCATAATAGGTTTCAGCGATGTCATGGATCGATAAACCCGGTTCGCCGTCATGGCCTTGATGACTGATATAGAGGTAGGTAAGTGCCATCAAATAACCTAATCCCATCAACAATAGAAAAGCGGTATATAAAAGCTTTTCACTGAGATCACAGTCGTAAAATCGACGTCCTTTCATGCCACTCCATCTCTCACGTTATTCGCCTACTATCACACACTTCCAGCATCACTGCTGGAAATTTCAGGCAAAGAAAAACCCTAGCGACTTTCGTCACTAGGGTTTGGTATAAAATCCTGGCAGTTATCCTCGGAACGAGGTGACTCCCCGCAGGGGAGTCCTACCTTCAATCAGTCACTGCCAGCGCTGGATGCTCATGTGGCAGACAAAAGAAAACCCCATCCAGTTACCTGAATGGGGTTAGTAATAAAATCCTGGCAGTGTCCTACTTTCGCATGAGGAGACCTCACACTATCATTGGCGCTAAGCAGTTTCACTTCCGAGTTCGGGATGGGATCGGGTGGTTCCCACTCGCTATTGCCGCCAGGAAAACTGGGTTCCATTAAGATTATTTGCCTATGCTGGCAATTTCCGCTTAACAGAGAATTAGGTAAGTTGTTGTCGGTATTATATGTATTGGTTTGCAAAACACGCCAATTCATTTGGGTGTTATATGGTCAAGCCTCACGGGCAATTAGTACAAGTTAGCTTCACGCATTACTGCGCTTCCACACCTTGCCTATCAACGTCGTAGTCTTCAACGGCCCTTTAGGGGAATCAAGTTCCCAGTGAGACCTCATCTTAGAGGAGGCTTCCCGCTTAGATGCTTTCAGCGGTTATCCCGTCCGTATTTAGCTACCCGGCAATGCCACTGGCGTGACAAC
>NVTY02000017.1 GCA_002401765.2 Thiotrichaceae bacterium | reverse complement strand
ACCTGATCCATGCCGTGGCGGGTCACCGGATTTCCCCCGTTAACGCTGGGCAAGCTTTTCATCTCGCCCACGGCCTCGGGTAACTCGGGCAGTGCCTTACTCGCTAAATAACCGAGTCCCGCGCCTAGCAGCCCCGCCACGGCCATGCCGCCCCCGGCACCCAGCCCACTCAGCACTTGGTTGCCATGGCGCTGCGCGCCGGTCAGTACCTCACCTTCAACCGCTCGGGTCTGTATTAATTGTCCTGTCGCTTCATTGCTCATGCCACCTTTGCGGGCAGCAGTTTTGGGGTGCAGTCCCGCCGCGTTGTAGGTATAACCTTTAACGCCCGTCACGGCTGTCCCTGCGGAGGCCAAGCCACCGCCCAGGGAGTGACCAACAATGACGAAATTTCTACCTAGACCAATCTTCGCTTTTCGTGCTAATTTCATGGCCTGATTATATTGCGTTGTTTCCCGACCTAATCCCTGCGAAAAATTGGTTGACCAGTCTTGCTTGCCCGTCACACCATTATTGGTTCCCCGGTAAGTCAGCATCGTCTCACCATTAATCTCCGATTCAAACAGCGCGGCACCAAAGCCGGTCTCTTCGTCAGTAAAAGTCGCATTCTCCAGCCCCGGTATTTCGCTGGGGTTTATCAGGTTCAGTCCGGTGGGTGCGTCGGGGAGTGACTCGATCTGGCCCCGGTTGAATTCGTCCACTGAATAAACATAGGCGGCTGATTCTGCCCTCAGGATGTTGTCATTATTATCCAGCAGGCGCGCCGCGGCGGCTTGTTGTGCGGGCGTATCATTGGCATTGCCGGCCAGTTGTTGCCGCTCTACGTAGTTTTCCTGGCGTTTTTCGGTATCACTTTTGACTGGCGGGGGCGGGGGCACATACCCTGGCTCTTCATGCGGCCCTAATGTCGCGCGTTGGGGGCTGTCGTATTCAACCGGCAGGTCTTCTGGCCCGCTGCGTTTCGCGGGTGTGATACGTTCACGGACCCGCACCACGGCGATGTCGCCCATCACAAAGGCCTTGAGCAGGCGCTGGAACCGCTCTGCCCGGCTTGATCCGCCGCCCCATAGTTGCAGGCCGGGGATTATTGTCGCTAGTTGTTCGTCTGTCAGCGCTAGCCCTTCGAGAAATGCCTGCGCCTGTTGCCATTCATTGCGTTGGTAGCATCGGACGTCTGCCGGGTCGGGGTCGCTCAATAACAGGATCGACGCGGGTACAAAGTGGTAGGCCAGCCCTTGTGTGGCGTTGATGACCGGGAAGTGGTCGCGCTGGCCGCTGAAGTCAATCTGTTGCCTGAGCGGATAGAAGGTGATCAACGGGAACGAGCCGCACACCAGTCTGGCGATGTCTTGCTGGCTGTCATAAAGGGACAGGGCACTGTTCGCTGAGGTTTTGCCCAGCATGTGCAGGATCGCTAACCAGTCAGCGTGATTCATCTCAAGGCGGGCGATAAACGCCCACGCGGTGTATTCATTCGATAACGGCTGCGGGGTTATCGCGGCTGGAATCGGCGCTTCATACCGGAAGTGAAGGCGGTAGCGCCAACCATAGTGTTCCTGGACAATGAGCTTGTGCGGTATCATCGTGCACTTTTTATCATCTATTTCTCTCTGAAACAAGCGTGGCTATTATCAGGCACCACTACGCCGGCTGCCTGTTCCAGCTTGCCGATGTTTACCAGGTTTAACGGGGACATCGCATTGTCTTTTTAGAGCTAGATACAGTGAAATATGAATGCTGTTTCATCGCCATTAGAACAATGTGATTATAGACGCCGAGGGCGTGAAGCTTACAGGCTAGTCGCTGTGACCAAATTATAGCCATACCTGGGTATCCGTGGCCTGCTTATTGGCACCCCCTACCGTGTTCTGCTCCACAAACAGAACAACATGGTAGTGATTCGACATCACCGCATAACCACACAGTTCAATTGAAAATATGCCGCTACAAAAAGTAGAGCTTATCCTCAATCCATTGACGGCGGTGTTCAAAACTGAGGGAGGTTCCTCCAGCGATCAGTTATCTCTCTCAGGCTTCCAGCCCATTGCCTCACAATGCCCAAACCCTGATTTTCACCCTTGATAATGGTCTCGTTAGTTGGTCGCTATGCCCAAACTAACCCGCTGATGTAAAGAGACCCCATAACAATATTGGCAAGCACCACTGCCATAGAGGCGGTCTCTCCAGCGCGGATAGAACAACAACCTCTTCTTGGGGCGCCTGCCCTGCCCGCGCGATGACTGCGTTCAACACACTAGATGCAAGTAATCCCATGCTATCCAAGCGTCGTGGCACATGGCCTTTTTCAGGCAGGTACTGAGTCACCATCTGTTGCACTTCAGCCATCGCATCAAATACCAGCGTCATTCGCAGCGCCACTTTCTCCGCCTTAACCCCAATGAGCTGGAGTGGACGTGCTAAAAAATAAATGGCAGTCAATAATTCTTGTCGGGAGAGTGAAGACAACAGTAGGTTAACACTCCCAATCACCAATACCAGCGCCATGACTCGCAGTAGACCACTCGAGATCCCTTCATGGGTTGGCAACCAACCACTCAATGCTGGCCACTGTATCACCGGCGTTCCAGGGGTTAACCAGCAAAAAATCAGCAGAATTGAGAGTAGAAACCAGCGCATTCGACGCAGCATCACCAGCGCCGAAGACAAATGAGCACCGCCATCACGTAGATAAAGCAATGCCAATAATAGCGAGGAGATAAACAGAGCAGACGGCGCTGGAAATGCGAGCATCGCCACAAAAACCAGAAAACTGACCATTAAAATAACAGGATGGAGCTTCACCATAACCCCAGTTCTAACCTCAATGACGAATAGTATTACAGCATAAACGAGTATGGCTAGTTTACGCGAGTCGCTCAATTAATTCATTAGCATCTTTTTTCTGATCATCATTACCATCCGAGAGAACTTCATCAAGGATACCTTTAGCACTCTCATTATCGCCCATATCGATATAGGCCCGAGCCAGGTCTAACTTGGTTCCAACCTCATCCTCAGCTGAGAATAGTTCACTATCATCAAGGTCACCATCAAGCGAAGAAATTTCATCACTAAAGTCAGATAGCCAATCATCATCGGTAGACGTAGTATCATCACTTTCATCCAAACCAGAAAATAGATCTTCTTCAACGTCGTTAGCCGTCGCGGCAATTGACTCAACTAACTCTTCGGTTGCATCTACTTTAGCGGCTGTCGCGTCAACATCCAAATCCAAGGTTGGCGCGTCATCCAACACCTGCTCAGCACTAACGGACTCAGGTGCCGCCAGTCCAGCTTCAAATGCCAGATCATCACTCAAGGAGTGCGCATCGTTAATCTCTGATTCTAGACCCAAAGACTCTAAATCATCCGCAACAGCAATGTCCTCACTCACTTGAGACTCAACCGCGGCAGGCTCTTCGACAGAACGCGCCTCATTCGAAAGTTCAAGCGACTCATCACCACTAGCAACGGTATCAGCAGCGGATTCAGGTGCATCTAAAGTATCAATACCATCTTCAAATGTCAGTTCATCCGATACATCGGACAGATCAAGTACATCATTGGTAGCAGACACTGAGTCCAGTTCAAACTCATTTTCAAGTGCCCTTTCAGCAGCATCGCTAACAACATCATCACTTAAGCTGCTTGCTTCTTTTTTCGCTGAATCAACATCATCAGTCACCATATCCATCGCAGAGTCCAGGCTGGCCTCTAACTCATCCAGGTCATCCAGTGCATCAAAGGCACCGCTTAATTCACCCTCATCAAGCTTACCGAAATCATCTAATTCATCACTACTAACATCAGCGAATGGATTTTCACTTTCACTAACAGGTTCCACCGCCGTCTCAATATCACTGCCAGAGAGGTCAAGGTCATCTAGGTCAAGGTCCCCGCCCAGATCAGGCAGGTCAATATCAAGCTCATCACTGATGCCAGTGCTGTCCATCACCGCGTCCACTTCTTCATTAAAGAGCACGCTGGTGGGAGCGATCTTCTTACCCATCTCAACCACGCGCTTCCAGGTATCGTTATCGGTACTACCTAGTGAGGCGCGCAGACTTTCGGCCTGTTCAACAAACGCATCTTTTTTATCACTCGCGGCATAGACTTCTAACAATTTAACCTGAATATCATGACGCCCCGGCTCGTTTTGTACCGCTTCGTTTAACAGCTCTTCTGCCTTGTCGAATCGGCGGTATGCCAAGTATACATCGGCTTCTGCGATGGCATCAATGTCATCATCATCGCTGACATCCATACCACCTGAGTTTGAATACTCTGGAATAACATCATTCAATACAGATTCAACGGCCTCATCACTGACATTGTCATTAACTACCCCGTCCACACCATCCGATGGTACGGAATAATCAATCTCAGCCATCTCCGCTTCAAATGCAGCCATTTTGCGCCGACGAATGAGCAAAGCTCCCACCACCATGCCAACCAAGGCAAGCCCTCCAAACGCAAGAACAGGGTCAATACTATCTAGCAGCCCATCAATATTTAACATTGAGCCAACGCTGCCTAATACACCGTAAACAACAGCGATTATTTTATCAATCATTGATAGCTCAGCCGTTGGCACGGGCGGAACCACAACGGGAGGAAGCGCTCGTTTAGGCGCATCCGCTGCAACCACTTCGCTCTGCTGGAGGTCTCCCGCCTCAGCAGCCCCGGTAACTGGCGTTTCATTTGATAGCTCAGCTTCATCAGGCAACATAACACTGTCATTTGCTGCTGACTCAGCCGCCGCAACGACCTCTGGGCTTAGCTGCATCGCAGCAAGGGTATCGCCTTTAAGGGTAATCAAGCGCTGCATTGAAGATAATTGCCCTTCTAATGCTGACAGTCGTTTTCGCAGCTCTTCGTTTTCCTGACGGCTCACATCAGCTGATTCCAATGCAAAGGCCAACTCCTGCCTCACATCGCCATGACTAGCACCAAGCTTGCTGCCGGAACCCGCTTGAGAAGTACTGTCATCAGCGGCAACTAATTTTAATCTTGAAACGGTGGTGCCACCAGCCACAACAGCACTACCTGAACCATTCCGCTTAACACCTAACGGACGCTGTCCTGCTGCCAACGCGCGCCTGTGCTTTGCATCGACCCATTGGTCATATTGAAGCTTGGCAATACGTTCTGCCTCAACTGAAGAAATTGCAGCAATGGTAGCCGGATCAGAAATCCTCAGAAAATACCCGGCCTTCAAATCATTAATATTTTGATTTTCGAATGCATCTGGGTTTTCATTAAGCAGCGCGATCATGATCTGCTGAACGGTAACGCTTCTGTCCGGTCTCATCTCAGACGAGATCTTCCACAAGGTATCTGTTCTTTTAACCGGGCCATATGTAATTTCACCGCTAACAGACCTCGAAACAGTGCTGCTTCTTGGTGTAAACCGAGGCGTTTGAACAGCAGAAGAGATACCCCGCATTGTCGTAGACATATCCTGAGTGGACAAATTGCTATCTGTCGACAATTTTGATTCAAACAATGGAATATCAAGCGCTGCGGGGCGCTCATCGACCAATACCGGTGGATCCAGCAATAGCGTGTATTCACGCAACACACGACCACTTGGCCAGTTAGCTTCTATAATAAAATCAAGAAACGGCTCTTTGACTGGATCATGAGATGTAATCTTAAGATAGACACGCCCATTAACACGCTTCGCAACGATAAAGTTAAGTTTTGTGAGGAAAAATGGTCGTTCAAGCCCCGCGTTATCAAAGGCCTCTTTAGATGCTAGCTTAACAACAATTTTTTCAACGGCGGTACTGCCTACCGATAATAATCCGATTTCAGCATCCAATGGCTGATTCAGTGCTGAGTGTAAGTTGATCTCTCCTAGACCGAGCGAAAAGCTATTAACCGGCAATAACAATAGAAGTATGGCAAATACTTTTGCCATATCTTTCATCAGTCCAGGTAACATTCCTTCTCCTTTTCGTCTAAACATCATCACAGCACCTTAAGAATCCAATGGTTGCAAGATTGTTAACGGCAGTTTTTTCAGAAACTCACTAATTTATATATTTTTTTATTAAAATTTCTGCAATCTGAACACTGTTAAGCGCAGCACCCTTTCTAACATTGTCGGCAACCACCCATAAGTTTAGACCACGAGGGTGTGAAATATCCTCACGAATCCGGCCAACATAAACCGGGTCAGTTCCAACGGATTCCGTTACCGCCGTTGGATAACCACCATTTTCACGTTCATCCAACACCACAACACCGGCAGCACTCTGTAGTGCCGCAGTGGCATCTTCAACAGAAATCTTTTTTCTGGTTTCGATGTGTACTGCTTCCGAGTGCCCATAAAATACAGGAACTCTAACGGCCGTTGGATTAACTTTGATATCGTCATCAGCGAAGATTTTTTTAGTTTCCCATACCATTTTCATCTCTTCTTTGGTATATCCGTTTTCCATAAACACATCGATTTGAGGCAACACATTAAAGGCAATCTGTTTAGGATAAATTGTTGTCTCGATATCTTGTCCACTGAGCAATGCAGCCGTTTGTCCCGCCAGCTCTTCAATCGCTGGTTTACCACTGCCCGATACCGCCTGATAGGTACAAACATTAATACGTTCAATGCCAACCAGGTCATAGATCGGTTTCAACGCCACCAACATCTGAATGGTTGAACAGTTTGGGTTGGCGATAATGTTACGATTTTTATATTCAGCCACCGCTTCAGGATTAACCTCTGGCACGACTAATGGTATGTCGTCGTCAGAACGAAAGTGCGAGGTATTGTCGATCACCACACAGCCGGCAGCACCAGCAATGGGGGCGTATTTCGCCGAGATATCACCACCGGCGGAAAATAGTGCGACCTGCACTTTAGAGAAATCAAAGGCGTCAAGATCTTCAACCCGGATGTGCTTGCCTTTGAATTCAACGCGTTTACCCGCAGAACGGCTACTCGCCAGCGGATACAAGGTATCAATCGGGAAGTCACGTTCAGCCAGAATTTCGATAATGGTTTCACCCACCGCACCGGTAGCACCCACCACCGCAACATTATACTTTTTACTCATCACTATTGTCCTTACGCTTGTCTCTTTAGAATATTTCGTATTGCCTGGTAACTGAAGTCTAATTCAGTGCCGTAACAATCGCATCGCCCATTTCACTGGTCGATACCTTACGCGCATCTTCAGTATGAATGTCTGCTGTGCGTAGCCCATCGTCCAGCACTTTGTTAACGGCGGCTTCGATACCATCAGCCATTGCCGCTTGATCCAGCGAATAACGCAACAACATCGCAACCGATAGAATCGTCGCCAACGGATTCGCAATCCCCTGCCCTGCAATATCCGGTGCGGAACCGTGAATCGGCTCATACATCCCTTTGCCATTGGCATCCAGTGACGCCGATGGCAGCATGCCGATTGAGCCGGTCAACATCGCAGCACAATCTGAGAGAATGTCACCAAACATATTAGTCGTCACCATCACATCAAACTGTTTCGGCGCGCGCACCAACTGCATCGCGGCATTATCGACATACATATGGCTCAATTCAATCTCTGGGTAATCTTTCGCCACGCGGGTCATCACCTCGCGCCATAGTTCAGTACATTCCAAAACATTCGCTTTATCGACCGAGCAGACACGCTTGTCGCGCTTCATCGCAATGTCAAAGGCAGAACGACCGATGCGCTCGATCTCTGACTCTTTATAAATCAGCGTATTAAACCCCTGCTTCTCACCATTATCCAATGTGCGTATGCCGCGCGGCTGACCAAAGTAGATTCCACCAGTCAGTTCACGCACAATCATCATATCCAGCCCCGATACCACCTCTGGTTTTAGAGTCGATGCATCAGCCAGTTGCGGGTAGAGAATCGCAGGGCGAAGATTTGAAAACAGCTCCAGATTAGCGCGTAGCCCTAACAACCCCTTTTCAGGACGAACGGCAATATCGAGTGTTTCCCATTTATGGCCACCCACCGCACCCAATAGAATCGCATCACAGGCCTTCGCTTTATCAAGCGTCTCATCCGGCAGTGGAGAGCCCGCCGCGTCATAAGCAGCGCCGCCCACCAGACCGTGGTCGAGTTCGATCTCAAGGCCGTGATTGGTTTGCAGCGACTCAAGCACCTTCACCGCCTCGGCCACAATTTCAGGGCCGATACCGTCGCCAGGTAAAACCAGTATTTTTTTAGTCATTTCTATTTATTCACGCTATCGCTATTCATTCTTTTTAATCTGAGGTCAAGCGCTATGCGCCAAACAACCACGGTGCATCTTGCTTACGTTTTGCCTCATACTCGCGCACCGCATCAGCATGTTGCAAGCTGAGAGCAATCTCATCAAGCCCCTGCAACAGACACGCCTTACGAAAGTTATCGATTTCGAAACGCATCGTCTCGCCACTCGGCAAGGTAACATGTTGTGCCGCCAAATCAACCTGTAAACGATAACCTTCATGCGCATCGATTTCTTTAAAGATACGATCGACCTCATCGACACTCAACACAAATGGCAACACACCATTTTTAAAACAGTTGTTATAAAAGATATCTGCAAAGCTCGGCGCGATCACCACCCGAATGCCGTAATCGAGCAGCGCCCACACCGCATGCTCGCGTGATGAACCGCAACCGAAGTTATCGCGTGCAATCAAAACCTGCGCAGCGCTAAAACGTGGCAGATTCAATGCAAAGTCGGGCTTAAGTGGACGCCCACTGCAATCCTGATCAGGTTCACCGACATTGGTATAACGCCACTCATCAAACAAGTTAGGCCCAAAGCCACTGCGTTTAACCGACTTCAAAAACTGCTTCGGGATAATCGCATCAGTATCGACGTTAGCGCGATCAATCGGCAGCACTAACCCCTCTAATGTTGTAAATGCATCCATTATTCTGCTCCTTCTGCTTGCGCGTCACTATCTTGCGCAACGTCAACAAAGTGCCCCGCAATCGCGGCCGCCGCTGCCATTGCCGGACTGACCAGATGTGTTCGTCCGCCCGCCCCTTGGCGGCCTTCGAAGTTACGGTTCGAAGTTGAAGCACAATGCTCACCATCACCCAATCGATCCGCATTCATCGCCAGGCACATCGAACAACCCGGCTCACGCCATTCAAAACCCGCTTCGATGAAGATTTTATCCAACCCTTCCGCTTCTGCCTGACGTTTCACCAGACCCGATCCCGGCACCACCAACGCCTGATTAACCGTCTCCGCCACTTTACGCCCGTTGATCACCGCCGCCGCATCACGCAGATCTTCAATCCGCGAATTGGTACAGGAACCAATGAAGACCTTATCGAGCTTGATGTCCGTAATCGCCTGACCACCTTCAAGCCCCATATAAGCCAGTGCTCGCACGATGTTGCCACGCTTAACACTATCCGCCTCATCTTCCGGGCGCGGAATCGAACCACCGACCGGCAGCACCATCTCTGGTGAAGTCCCCCAGGTCACCTGCGGCTCAATCGCTGCGCCATCCAGAACAACAGTGCGATCAAATTCAGCACCGTCGTCACTATGCAGATCAGTCCAGGCCGCCTTCGCCTGCTCCCACAGCTCAGGCTTCGGCGCGTAGGTTCGACCGCGTACATATTCAACCGTCTTCTCATCAACCGCTACCATGCCCACTCGCGCACCGGCTTCAATGGTCATGTTACAAAGGGTCATGCGCCCTTCAATCGACAGCGCGCGGACTGCCTCACCAGCAAATTCGATCGCATAACCGCTGCCACCTGCGGTACCAATCTCACTGATAATCGCCAGCGCCATATCTTTCGCCGAGACCCCATCACGCAGTTGTCCGTCGACCTGCACCAGCATGTTTTTCGACTTCACCTGAATCAAACACTGCGTCGCCAACACATGCTCAACCTCAGAAGTCCCGATACCAAATGACAACGCGCCGAGTGCACCGTGGGTTGAGGTATGTGAATCGCCACACACCACCGTCATCCCCGGCAAGGTTGCACCCGACTCCGGGCCCACCACATGGACGATGCCCTGACGCGGATCATCCATTTTGTATTCGGTCAAGCCAAACTCGTCGCAGTTATTATCCAGCGTCTCGACCTGAATGCGCGCTACGGCCTCTTCAATCCCTTCGACCCCTTTGCTGCGATCGGTGGTCGGCACGTTGTGGTCTGGTGTTGCCAACACAGAATCGGCCCGCCACGGTTTACGACCCGCGATGCGCAACCCTTCAAAGGCCTGTGGTGAGGTCACCTCATGCACCAGGTGCCTATCTATATATAGGACACTTGCCCCTTCAGCAGTCGTTCGAACTTGATGTAAATCCCAAAGTTTGTCATATAAGGTCTTATTTGGCATTAGGTTTTCTCCCGCCTATCTGTGTCTACAGCGACACCGTTCATCAATCAATGGAGGCAATATACGCCGATCTCTGGCATTAATCTAATTCATCTTCCTCATACATTGCATTCCAATTAGGAATAGATAAAATGAGTCCATGAACATCTCAGACATCAAAGCATTTGTAAGCGTGGCGCAGCACCACTCTTTTTCACAGGCAGCAGAACAGTTACACATGACACAACCTGCCATCAGCAAACGCATTGCCGTGCTAGAAAGCTCACTCGATGCGCGCCTGTTTGACCGTATCGGACGCTCAGTGACGCTCACCACCGCCGGTCACGCACTATTACCGCACGCAAAAAAGATTTTGCTTGAAGTAAGCGATAGCCAGCGCGCCATCCATAACCTTTCCGGTGCAGTGAGCGGCCAACTGAGTATTGGCACCAGCCACCATATCGGGCTTCATCGCCTGCCTAACGTACTCAAGTCATTCAATCAGACCTATACCGAGGTGCAACTCGACCTCCATTTTCTCGACTCAGAAATGGCATGCCGTGAAGTTGAGCAGGCCAATCTGGAACTCGCCGTGGTCACGCTACCACCACTTGATAGCGATAGAAATAAGAGCGCCCTCCTCCTCATTCCAATCTGGAACGACCCTCTGGTGCTGGTTACTGCACATGACCACCCACTCTGCTCACTGCCCAATATCAGCGATTCAGATCTTCTAAAACACACCGCTATTTTGCCATCGCACGGCACATTTACCCGCACTCTGATTGATCAGCATTTTAACAAACAGACGCAACCTCTGGAGATCAACCTTGAAACCAACTACCTGGAGACCATCAAAATGCTGGTCTCGATTGGCCAGGGGTGGAGCATACTGCCCGAGACATTGGTCGATGAAACGCTGCGCCTACACCACGGCTGCTTTTCAGCACAACGCACTCTTGGCATCGTACATCACCGGAAACGGACCCTTTCTAATGCTGCACTCGCATTTATCAACATCTGTAAAACACAGATAGAATAATACAAATTTAATTTAACTATCTTCTATAACTTATTATAATTAATAATATTAAATAAATAACAGTACCTTTTAAAATAGATTAAGATCACCTCGTAAATGCCGGTAGTACAATCAAGCTCACGCGCCGTATCTGTCACTTCTAGTGACCGCACCCGCCCTGCCATCAGCCACCAATGAGGCGACATGGCTAGACAAAGTCCAAGGGTTAACAGCCGCGTTAACCCGCACACCACCCTAACCACCGCCAGCTATTCTCAGCTGAAATAAAATTAAACTAATTAACGAAAAAACCCCCTCAACACCTCGAATAATTAAGGGAATTTAGGTACGATAGCGTCTCATTTTCATCAGGTTTCAGTGACAGGCATGAGCGCAAAAATCATCGATGGTAAGGCAATCGCCGCCCAGATTCGTCAAAACGTAAAACAGCGCGTCGATAAGCGTCTCGCCGAAGGGATTCGCACCCCAGGGCTGGCCGTGATCCTCGTCGGCCAGGACCCCGCCTCCGAGATCTATGTCAACAGTAAACGCCGCGACTGCGCCGAGGTTGGCTTTGTCTCAAAGTCTCACGACCTTCCGGCTGACACCAACCAGGAGACATTGCTGGCACTGATCAAACAGCTCAATGACGACGATCAAATCGACGGCATTCTGGTTCAGCTACCACTGCCACAGCATATCGACCCCAAAACAGTGATCGAAACCATCCACCCCGATAAAGATGTCGATGGCTTTCACCCCTACAATATTGGCCGCCTGACGCAGCGCACCCCGCTACTGCGTCCCTGCACCCCACTCGGCATCATGACCCTACTGGAACATACCGGTGAAAAAATCCAGGGGATGGAAGCCGTCGTGGTGGGTGCCTCCAATATCGTTGGCCGCCCCATGGGGCTCGAACTACTGCTTGCGGGCTGCACTGTCACCACCTGCCACCGCTTCACCCAAAATACCCATGAACATGTCTCACGCGCCGATATCGTGGTGGTGGCTGTCGGCAAACCCGGCATCGTCAAAGGCGAGTGGATCAAGCCAGGCGCCATTGTCATTGATGTCGGCATCAACCGCGGTGATGACGGCAAGCTCATCGGCGATCTCGATTATGAGGCCGCCGCCCAACGCGCCGGCTGGATCACCCCCGTGCCTGGCGGTGTTGGCCCGATGACGCGTGCCACATTATTGCAAAACACACTTTACGCCGCCGAGAGCCTGCACCTCAACAAGTAACACAGATGAAACTATTGTCATTACGAGCAATGCGAAGTAATCTCATCCTCTAAGCAGCACTGAGCAGAGAGATTGCTTCGTCGTTTCACTCCTCGCAATGATATTTTTTCTGACCCCACCATCTCAGTTATAATCTACATACTGCATTGACACAGAAAGGACGCCACACGGCATGAGCGATACTGAACAGCCAGAATCAGATAATAAACCATCCAATTTTATCCGTAACATCATCGATCAAGACCTGAAAAATCATAAAAACGGTGGCCAGGTTGTCACCCGCTTCCCACCTGAACCCAACGGCTACCTGCACATTGGCCATGCCAAATCAATCCTGCTCAACTTTGGCATTGCCGAAGACTACAATGGCCACTGCAATCTGCGTTTTGATGACACCAATCCGCAAAAAGAAAATATCGAATTTGTAGAGGCGATTAAAAAGGATGTTGAATGGCTCGGTTGCCACTGGGGCGACAAGGTCTATTTTTCATCCGATTATTTTGACGCACTGTATGACTTTGCGGCCCAGCTGATCAAAAAAGAGAAGGCCTATGTGTGTGATCTTAATGCCGAGGAGATGCGTGAATATCGCGGCACCCTGACCGAACCCGGCAAAGATAGTCCATTTCGCAGCCGCACCGTTGACGAAAACCTCGACCTGTTTGCACGTATGAAAGCCGGTGAGTTTAAGGATGGCAGCAAAGTACTGCGCGCTAAAATCGATATGACATCACCCAACATCAATCTACGCGACCCTACGCTCTACCGTATTCGTCACGGCGTGATCCATCACCAGACCGGTGCCGAGTGGTGCCTCTACCCGATGTATGATTTTACCCACTGTCTTTCGGATGCACTGGAAGGGATCACCCACTCCATCTGTACACTAGAGTTTGAAGATCATCGCCCCCTGTATGACTGGTTCCTGGACACCCTTGAAACCGAACACCACCCACAACAGATCGAATTCTCACGCCTAAACCTGGAACACACCATCACCAGTAAACGTAAACTGACAGAGCTGGTCGAGAATGGCCATGTCGAAGGGTGGGATGACCCACGCATGCCGACCATTGCCGGGCTACGTCGCCGAGGTTACACCCCCGCAGCACTGCGCGAATTTTGCCTGCGTATCGGTGTCACCAAATCAGATAACGTGATTGAGATGGGCGTGCTTGAGGGCTGTATTCGAGACGACCTCAACAAAAATGCACCACGCCGCATGGCGGTATTGCAGCCACTCAAAGTCGTGATCACCAACTATGCAGAAGGTGAATTTGAAGAACTAGAAGCCGCCAATCACCCGCAGGATGAAAGCTTTGGCATGCGCAAGATCCCGTTTGGACGAGAGCTTTATATCGACCAGGCTGATTTTGAAGAGGTAGCACCCAGGAAATACAAACGCCTTATTCCGGGTGGCGAAGTACGCCTGAGAAACGCATACGTGATCCGTTGCGATGAGGTGATCAAAGACAGTGATGACAACGTCACCGAACTACGCTGCACCTATGATGCTGACACCAAGGGCAAAAAACCTGAGGGGCGTAAAGTGAAGGGGGTGATTCACTGGGTCTCAGCCAAGCACGCCATCGAAGCCGAAATACGCCTTTATGACCGTCTATTTAACCACCCCACACCCGACAACAGTAAAGATGGCAAAGAATATGCCGATCATATTAACTCAGACTCACTGCACACACTCACCCACTGCTATCTGGAACCCACGCTAAGCGAGGCCACGCCGGGTGACCAGTTTCAGTTCGAGCGCGAGGGATACTATAGCCTGGACCCTACTCACCAGGCAGGCAACAAACCTATCTACAATCGAACCGTGACATTGCGAGATTCATGGGAGAAGATAGTTAAAAAGTAATATCTACCATCAGAGAGAAGCTAATCATGATTAAACATTGGCAATTGAAATTAAGCATCTCTCTGATAATTTTACTACCACTGCTTAGCGGCTGTGGTGGCAGTAGTGGTGCAGCCGCAGTCAATACCATCACGGTTAGCGGCACTATCACCTATACTGATTACAATGTTGAGTCAGGCATCGGCATTGACTACAGCGCACCGCTTAACAAACCCATTCGCGGGGCAAGCGTGACAATAGAGAATAGTCGCGGCCAGTTGTTTTCATCATCCACCACGGATGCATCAGGCCACTACACCCTGCAGGCACCAGAAAATGACAACCTGAATATTGTCGTCTACGCCACGCTCAGCAACGCAAGCCAGACCATCAACACCTGGGTCATAGACAACACCAACGAGCGCACTACCCACACCTTAACTGCCAGGCTTGATACTGGTAGCGAAAATATCCAGCACAACTTCAATGCTGATTCAGGCTGGGGTGGCTCCCGCTACTCACAACCAAGAGTCGCCGCACCATTTGCAATCCTAGATGTCATCTATCAGGCCCAACAACGCATCTTAAGTGTCGACCCCATCGCCTTTTTCTACCCATTAGCCGTCAACTGGAGTGAGTTAAACCGGCCTATTGATGGAGACCCTGCTCTTGGTGAAATTAGCGGCTCTCACTACCAACCAACCACTGGCCAGATATTTCTTTTAGGTGCCGAAGATATCAACACCGACGAGTACGATGACCATGTCATCGCTCATGAGTGGATACACTACCTTGAGCACAGCAATAGTCGCTCCGACTCCGTCGGCGGCAGTCATAATTTTGGGGACATCCTCGATCCAACCATCGCCTTTAGTGAAGGACTCGCCGATGCACTCGGTGCCATTGTGCGAAATGACAGCCTAATACTAAATTCATACGGCGCAAATCAGGCCACCGTCGATGAATGGGATGCAGACCAGAACTCAATAGCAAACACGCTGCGCCATGCAGAGGGTATCCGTTTTGATGGTTACTATTCAGAGTCATCCGTTGCTGAGGTGATTTACGATCTTTACGATAGCGGCCCGGGTGATGATGACAGCATCGCGCTTGGTTTTAAACCTATCTACGATGCGCTGATGGGCGGGCACGGCTCAACCGCAGCATTCACCTCCATCTTCAGCTTCCTGCATTACCTGAAACAAGATCAACCCGCCTCTGCGGGTGCCATCACGACATTGGCACTGGCTGAAAACATCCACACCGGCGATGAATTCGAGGCCACTGCTGATCGTTTTTATAACGATGTTATCCCGGATGGGGGCGTATTGAGCCTGGACCTCGACGGCGTAGCACTACAGACACGCACTACCTATGGCCCGATTACCAATGACTTCTTTGGTCATGGTAACAAGCTACTTAATCGTCTATTTTTCAGGTTCAATGTCATCAATGCAGGCTGCTATACATTAAAGGCAATTCCAGCATCAAACAGTGATGATCTTGCTATCTATACCACCCATATATGGGGCGGTTTTTATGATGATTTTGGTATCGGGGCCACTGAAAGTCAGCCATTCTATCTAGAGAGTGGTTTTCACTCCTACGCGATCGCTGGACGCGGAGGGGTTGCAACCTTTTCTACCTCGGTTGAATCAACACCCTCAGCATGCGTTTAATAAAACGTAACTAAGCCAGCTTCCTCGCCACCAAAAACAACGCCGCCGCTTTCCCCGGCAACCAACGATGTTCGATCTCAAAGCCTGCACTGATCAACGATGCTTCAAATTCCTGAGCCGTAAAGACTTTAACCGAAGGCATAAAACCACATAACATCCCTATCGGTGCTATGAATTTAATCAGCTTCAACATCGAGTCACCAAGACACATGGTACTACTAATCAACAGCCCACCTGGCTTGAGCATTTTGTAGATACCGGCCAGCACATCATCCCGATTATCAACCAGGTGCAAAATGCTAAGTGCCAACGCAATGTCCAGACTATTACTATCTACATTAAGTTCATCAATAGTTGATTGCTCAAAGGTGATGTTTTCGATCTTTTTTTCATCGGCCTTATTTTGTGCGATGGCGATCATTTTCGAAGAGACATCAACCGCACGGATATGCTTTACATAAGGCGCATGATTAATCGCAGTCGAACCGGTACCACACCCCACCTCTAGCACCTCCATTTCAGGTCTAAGGTATTCACGTGTAACGGCTAGTTTTTTTTGATACGCAGCCTCATCCGCGATTGGCTGTTTTGCATATCGCGCTGAAATCTTATCCCAAAATTTAGCTGATTGATCCATCCGCGCCCCCACAGTTCATCTAATATCATGATGATCTTAGCACCATAAAATAGCGATTGTGTCGCTACTTCGTTAAAAATTATTTGGCGTCCATGCCAAAAATTCACTCACTGACGCGACAACTGATTCTTTTTTCCCCGACCGTCCTGCGTCCGCCACGTCTCCGCACAACATCGTTCCTCGTTGCACTACGACATGGCTACCTCAATGACTCTACGGCCACTAAAGCCGCTGCTGCATCTTCTACGCAACTCGTTCCTCGCACTACGAATATGCAGACGGCGTGGCCTATCGGCGACTAATCGCCCTCGCTTCGCTCTCCATGGCGATCAGCGTATGAAATTCCTCCATACGTTTCGTCATCATTAAGCAATTAAACCCGCAAGACGAACAGAAGACTAAACTGAAAGCGATCTACAAAAAAAACACAGCAAAAAAGGTGGGCATCACTAAAAGTCGCCTCACCGAACGGGGCAGAGTAAACGTACGCTGGTTTACTCTAGTTTACTCTGGCCCCAAACCTTACGACCTTCATTTCACATGCTTACCAACAAAGCTATTTAATTCAGCAAGCGAGCGAATGACATAGAGCGGTTTGTTAGTCGATATCTGCTCTAATTTTTTCATAAAACCGTCATTCCAGAACGCTGGACAACGCTTTAACACCCTGTAGCTTTCCAAGGTCCCTTTTAAAACTGAACTCCCATCAGGCCAGCCTTCAGGCTTTACAAATATCCCTTTAAAAAATCGCTTTGTCACTAACCAATAGCTAATGACATAAGGCAAATCTACATAGACCAATGTATCAGCGGCTTCTAACCGCTTGTTAAACGACCCCATTGGCCCAAAGCCATCAATAATCCAACTATCAGAAGAGAGTAACTTTTCGTGCGCCTGATCGTATATCTTCCGCTCAACCAGACCGCCATTTTTTTCATATAAGATTAAATCAAGCGCATGCAGTTTTATGCCCGCGGCTAATGCTAGATGTTTACTTAACGTGGATTTACCACCACCGGGTTTACCAAAAATGGCAACTTTTTTCATGCTACCTCCATAAACTTAAACATATCCTAGGAGGCAGAAATAGAAAACCCGCCTCATGGGCGGGTTTGATAAATTATTAACGCATCAAAAATCCCACCATCCCTATGGAACGGTGATAATTCGCACGCGCTGTTGTATAAGATTTGTTTCCATGCGTGGATATTGATAGATGGCTAGATTAATGTCAACTACCCATCAAGAAAGAAGTTGTTTGCAACCAAGGGACGGGGGGATATCTTTGGCCACCTGAGCCAACAGCTTACCCCCGCCTCTACTATATAACAGACAAGTGATACGTGGTAAATTTCTGCCCTAACTGTTCCGACTCAAATACGCGTTTAGCGATCTTTCTTAGGAACTGATACTCAGGTCGAGTGTGGAGCAGATGTATAAAGACCTCATCGTGACCCAACTCCTTCGCCCAGCGCATAATGTCGCTAAACACCGCTGTCCCTATCCCCCAGTGTTTGGGGTCGAGCACAATTGCTATCTCATATTTTCCATCTTCAAGTTGTAGCCCACACCAGCCGGCAAAAGTGTTCTCTGAAATAATCCCCCGCACTCTGCAGCCATCTGTGCGATCGACTTCGATCTTCCCTTTGACCCAATTTTTGATGCTCCCTGCATCAAACAGACCGTGTTCAACCAGATGCTCTCTAATTTTTTGCTGATTCAGCAACTTCATAAAATCAGCTGCGGCTATTTCATCAAAAGGTACGTATACCAGCTTCTCATCTTCACAAATCATAGTGTTGGTGGTTACGTGGCCCATGCTAGCTCTGCGGCTTGCACCAACAGCGGGAATTCAAATGTAGGTTGGGTTAGCGATTTTGCGTAACCCGACAGCTTCGCGATAGCGATCTATACTCGCGCTCTATTCAGATCATTGAGCTTCGCATTTCTACCCAACCTATGTCTAGCCCGGTTGATGACTTATAATTCGGCGTCAATACCGATGGCTCATTGTTGCTAATAGCTGACGGTTGTCTAAAAGACTTAGCTATCACCTCAAATGACTTCTGCTTACGGCCAGGAGCAAATCTTGAGATTAAATCAACAACGCTGACTCCATTGATTCCAATAAAAAATTCTCCAGCCATGCTTTTGTAGCCCGGGCTGAGCCTGCAGCGAAACCCGGGGGTTCGTGGCGCTGTTCTCCCGGGTTTCGCATAAGCTCATCGGGCTACGAGCTAGAAATAACCATCCTATTATCAAATACAGGTATATTAGGAGACATTGCTCTCTGACTCGGTACGGATCCCGGCTTTTTGTAAAGGCTTGTCTGCAATCGGCCAGGAGCTGCCTTAGAGTTTCATCTACTACCAGCACCCGTCATTCCGGCGAAGGCCGGAATCCAGAGACCACTGCTCTAGCAGATATGGATGCTGGTATTTCAAGTGTCCTACCTCCTTGACCAAATCAACGACCCTGACGTTTTTGAATTTATTTCCGCTTTACGTATTGAAGTTATTGGCCCCGAGCGAATAAATAAATGATTGTGGTTTTAATATGTTAAGTCAAGATTTGACCCCTTAACATTTTTGTACGGCTTAGATCGTGCTTTAAGTTTCTCTAAACTCATTAAAACTCCATTTGAACATAACGTCGCAAATAAGCCGACACTGGCCGAGTAGCCCGAGGGAACCGCCCCCTCAGGCCCTCACAGATCCGTACGTGATAGTCTCCCATCATACGGCTCCTCTTGGCCAACCATTTCAACTCACACACCCTTTACCACTTTATTCGTCATAGTATTTACCTCTGGCTCAATAACTTGAAAACTAGCTGATATAATACCGATTATAAGAGCAGCTACAGAACCAACAATAAATGCTCTAATTGAGTGTTTATCGTATTTTTCTAGCCTCGGGTCCTTTTCAGATGTCCCTTTAATTGCATTTTCTAGGTGCTGAGAGTTTAATTGATAGATCGCCAATGAGCTCCATATAGTTACTAGAAACGATGCTACCGCAATGGCAAAAAATGGAATTTCCCAAATACTTTTAACGCCGACTGTCGTTAGTATTGTAACCAACAACCCAATAGCGGCAGCCGAAAGGGTAATTAGGGTTTTATCCCGTTCCATCTTTGTTTGAACCCATGCGCCAAGGAGAACAGAATAATTGGCAATATTTTTGCCTTCTAACTCCCTCAGTGCTCTTTTTTCGGCTTCTTCAGTAGATGCTGGCATGTCATTTCTTGGGCATCTAACGCCTTTGTATGAGACTGGTATGTAGCGCCAGCGAAATGCCAGCCCTACCGCGCTTTTTTTTGCGGCGACATGACAAGCTTATTAGTAGAGGCTTTATTTTGACTCTGTCCAATCTTTATTTAATAAACTGCTAATTCTCTTAAAACTAGTTGAAACATTTTCCAAGACAGTTTCTATTAACTGGTCGTCGACAGTAATAATTTGGCCTTGTGCCGCCGTCATAGGTTTACCTGAAACTGCTGAATCTAGCAGATTATGCGCATTTTCTGAGCCTGCTTGAATTTGTTTAAGATAAGCCGTTACAGCTGCATTATATTGGTTGGAACCCTTTTTATATGGAAGAGACTTTTTGAAAGTACTTTCCATGCTGTTTTCAAGTTCAATTAACCGTGCAGTTTTGACAACTTGAGATGACGCTTTTGAAAACTTAGCGCTTTTCCATAGCTCTTTTTGATATTCTTGAGCGAAGAGCATATTAGCTTTTATGGAGTTGATTACTAATTCAATTTCTCTCTCTGACCCAAGGCTTTCTACTTCTCCCCAGAAATCCTCATGCATCTGTTGCGTTAAATAGCCATCAGCTGCCAAGGTGAAGCGAAGCACCTCTTGAATTTTTGGCGACATGGCTTGTGCGAATAGATTGCATGACAAAATTAAACCCAATAATAAAATAGATATTCTTCCCATGGTCGGGCCGCTTTAGCCTACTAGACATAATGACTTCCCGCCGAAGAAGCCAACCCCGTCCAAGACGTGGATTAACGCAGTGCGTCAGCGCCATAAAAAATCAATGTGGGTAGAGTAAATTGATCCCACATTAACGTCCGCTTTGGGTCGAAACCAG
>NVTY02000016.1 GCA_002401765.2 Thiotrichaceae bacterium | reverse complement strand
ACTGCGCTGTGTTATTTTGGTCAGAAAGCCATCTTTATCGTAGTTGTAAAGCGTGGCTGCGCCATTCGATAATATACGGCTCAACAGACGCCCCGCCGCATCATAATGGTATGAGGCCTGCACGTAATCTTTATTCGCCATGGCAATAAGACGGCCGGTGTTGTCATAGGTAAATTTTGTTGCTACGTTTTGATAGTCAAACTTACTGACCACTCGCCCTATTTCGTTATAACCCCACTCAAGCCTCAGGCCATTACGGCTATCTGTCTTTCTGATCATAATACCGAACCAATAAGGCTACTGTTATAGATAGCACTCAAACCCCAGCCATCCTGAAGCGCATCAAGTTTTGATTCGTTAAGTTGAAACAGATCAGGGCTTATATTATTACCGTGTGATAATAGAGCCTCTATTTTACGTGACAGATCATCGACATTATTCGCACTGTGATTTTCTACCCAGGCTAATCCTGAGTAGTAAGCGGCATTGTTATTGTTTGATGAACTAAGTGTATCGATGACCGTGGTGGTAGCCGAGTAACGTAGTGCTGCATCCTGCCCCCAGCTACCATCCTGGTTTTGCTGTTGCTCAAGCCAGGTGGCCGCACTCTCAAGCGCCGCTTTATTCTCGGCTTCGCCTGCCACTACAGTTGAGCAGAGTAGGCCCATCGTTAGCATTAAGGCCATACGTGAACAACTGNNTTTAATCTTCCATTTTTTCATTCTATTGTTCTCACTAATCGCAATTTACACCAATGCTACATTTTCACAACAACGAAAAAATTCTTTCTCTAGAGTAATCGTAGACTCAACCCGTACGGCTAATTGGCCATAAAATCAGCTTAACCCTATAAAAGCAGAGAGCATAACAATGCTAATGCCAACTACTATTTTGTATTTTGATGACTTCATATACTTCCAGTCATAATCAATTAACTTCAACTCACCAGACATGGCTAACAAAGGCATCACGAACACTATTACACTCAAAATATATTGCCTTTCAACCCTATAGCTACTATAAAACTCTCGCAAGATGATATAAGTAAAAAACCCTACAACCCATAACACAACAGAAGAATACAATGACCAGGCAGAATATAAATCATCATGAAAATATTTCTTTGCCTTGATAAGCCCTGAACAATAAAGAATAAAAAACATTACAACAAAAACTGCCAAAAAAACCTCTACATGAAACTTATATAATTTCTTTATATAAAAAACATCTAAAGGAAACCATGCATAAGAAAAACAATACATAAGTACTACTGCTATAAAGTAAAATGCAAGACTAGACAGGTAAGCCTTGTATGAATCCTTATCATTCAAAAAGGAAAACATAACGCTCATCGAAATACAAAAAACAAACTTCCCCAAAAAGTCGACAACATTCCCTGTAGAGCCCAAAAATGTCGAACCAGTAACATAGCAAAAAAACAAAAAACTAATTAAAACAAACACCACTAGATTAATAGTATTTTTTACGACTCCTAACAAATCAACTTTATTCTCCACCATACTGTTAAAGTAGCCCCAGCCACATTACTTTGAATAAACCTCTACTGTCATATTCAAGTTCAACCTATTTGGATACAAGACAAAACCACCACTCGCACCAGTCGGGGCAATAGGCCCAACAAAGCTAGAGCTTCCAGGTATAGCAAAATCTGGGGTATTTACTACATCTAATTGCCCAAACCTTGAAATATCACCTGCATCCGTGACCCCAAAAATATCCCACCATGGCTGAAAATTATCTTGAACAACAGTTGTAGCAGTTCCTTCTAACATTGAATTTACTTGTATCCACTCATTCATCGTACACACAGCAATACATCCAACAGTCCTACCAGGTAAATGCAATCTAAACGCATCCCTGCCTGTTGGCTGGTGTATATCATCTCGAGGTAGTGAATCCATCGCATCGAGCCGAAAAAAATCGTCTCTACCAGCTCTTTCCAAAATCTCATAAGACCCGAGCTCAATAGGATCGCCAAATGGCTGACCACCTGACTCAGCATGAACTGTAATAGAGTGCCCAGTATCCAAATCAAACAGAAACAATCCCCCCGTATCTTGAAAATAAGTCGCGGAAATCTCCAAGCCCATAGGATCATTAAAGTTGACTGGATTATTATTCACATAAGCATAAAAATTAATCCCTGCCTCAAACCCTAACGGGTCCTCAGAAATAAACCGCCCCACCTCAGGATCATAATAACGAGCCCGGTAGTAATAAAGGCCACTCTCGTTATCCTGCTCACGCCCCGTATAAGCGAGCGAATTGGTACTTTCACCGCTCGAACTCAGATCCAACCCAAACGGCGTATACGCTCTTTGCTGTGCTGTCGCTCCGTTATGATCACTCAGCGCCAGCACTGAGTTAACCTGGTCATGATGAAAGGTGCGGTTAAGCCAATTACCATTGGCATCGCGCTCGAAGCCATTTATGATTTCATCGACCACCACTCCACGCAGATAGCTTGATTTAAGCTGATTATTTTCATCATAAACAGACTCAAGATGCTCCGCTTCCAGCAGGTAGTTATTCGTCCCGGCGGCGGATGACTTCTGGATGCGATAGAGGTTTGGGTCATATGCAAAGTCTGTTACCGAACCAGCGCTGTTCATCTGGGTAATCAGGCGTTTCTGATTATATACATAGCTTTCAACAACCGTACCCACACTATTACGTTTATTGATACGGCTACCGTTGTCATCATAGTCATAGCTAAAAACCAGTGCGGTGCCATGCTTAAGCGCATCCAGTCGGTTACCGACCGAGTAGGTATAGTTGCTTGTCACACTGTTATGCGTTTTGCTTAAGCGATTACCGACACCGTCATAACTAAACGTTTGACTGTTTGTGACATCAGATGCGTTCACCTGAGTGAGACGATATGCAGGGTCATACAGATAATCAGTGGTGTCTCCACCCGTAATGGCAACCTGGGTAATATTACCCACACTGTCCTGTGTATAACTACGCTCATCGATGATATCGCCCGAACTACTGCGCTGTGTTATTTTGGTCAGAAAGCCATCTTTATCGTAGTTGTAAAGCGTGGCTGCGCCATTCGATAATATACGGCTCAACAGACGCCCCGCCGCATCATAATGGTATGAGGCCTGCACGTAATCTTTATTCGCCATGGCAATAAGACGGCCGGTGTTGTCATAGGTAAATTTTGTTGCTACGTTTTGATAGTCAAACTTACTGACCACTCGCCCTATTTCGTTATAACCCCA
>NVTY02000015.1 GCA_002401765.2 Thiotrichaceae bacterium | reverse complement strand
GTATACACCGTTTGGGTTGGATCTGAGTTCGAGCGGTGAAAGTACCAATTCGCTTGCTTATACGGGGCGTGAGCAGGATAACGAGAGTGGCCTTTATTACTACCGGGCTCGTTATTATGATCCTGAGGTTGGACGGTTTATTTCTGAGGATCCATTAGGGTTTGGTGCTGGGGTCAATTTTTATGCTTATGTGAATAATAATCCAGTTAACTTTAATGACCCGATGGGGCTTCATCATACATTAATTACAAATGATCAACGAGCATTAGCGGAAGCGGGTAATGCAGAAGCATTCTGGATATCCAGACAAGAAATGGGCGATCCTATAGCGGACATTGCTTTGTCTTCAATTAATCCAACTGGATCGCTTTATTCTCATTTATTTGGTGGCGATGCAATTAACTCTAGATTAGATGCGTATTCCATAGTGTATACGGGCTCTAATATTGATATTGAGGCGGTAAGGTTGGATTTAATGAATGCTCATATTGGTGCAGTTGATAACGATATTGCAGGGCATGTTGGTTTGTTAGGCCCGCAAGATGTTGCTGTTTATCATCATGATGTTTTTGCAGATTATGGGTTGCCTGAGACGACTTTTGGTGGGACGCCTTTGACCGGCGATGTTGTTGAAGCAGATTTGACTCAATTTGGAGTGTTTGGTTTGGGCGATTGGTGTTCTAGTTGCGATTGGTCATCGAATTCAGCTTCTGGCGGTTTTGTTTTGTATCCAAATAGAATTAACTCAAATTTTGTTGAAAGTGTTTATTCAAAATAATTAAATTTAAGTTTATGGATTTTAAAAAATCACTGGCAAGGGCGTTTATAACATCAAGCTATTTTTTTGTTATAGGCTTCATTGTAGTTGTAGTTTATTTTATTTTTCATGGAAGTTTGAGTGTTAACCAAATATTTTCGATTCCATTGATAAGCTTTTATGTGTCATTAGGTGGGTTTGTTATGTTTTTCCCAATATCTTTGTTGTATTTTTTGTATGAGGAGTTTAAGAGGAAAAAAACTCACTAGTTAAAATATAGAAGCTACTTCGAAGGACGGAGAAGAGAGAGGCCAATGGGGTCAGATTCGATTGATTTTAGATCAACGGGAGAAGTGGCTTTCAATGATAATGAATGAGTGCAGCAAATGGATTATTTGTAGTAACGGCAGAATTAATGGAAACGATTTTTGAAATAAATTTACAGGCAAGTGGACTTTCTTCCTCCATGTTGTTGCTTAAAATTTTGTTAGGAGTAATGCTGAGTGTTTCATTATTAGTGATATGTGTTGTAGCCGCTAAAAATAGGTCTGTACGCAGTTTAAACGATAGAGTGTACGTTATGTTATTTGTAAGTGCTATTGGGTTCTTGATGGTCCCCTCCGCTTCAGATATGAAAAACCGACAAGATCATATTTTAAAACCATTTTATACCGAAAGACACGTAGTTACTGAGGGGGTCGTAAAGGTTTTTCGAGAACAGCCAAAAGCTGGCCATGCCCCTGGAGATTTGATAGGAGTAGGTAGTCAGGCTTTCGAGATAGATTATTTTCGAGCCAGCCCATTTTATAAGCAAACAATAGCTTATGACCGGTATTTGAAAGAGGGAGCATATGTAAAGCTCTATCATGTTAAAAATAAAATATACAGAATTGACGTTAGAAAAAATAAACAAGATAAATAAAAATCAGCAGTAAGATCTGGATCAATGGGGCAAGTTGCTTGTAATGATAATGGATTATTTACTGGTGACGTTGCAGTTTTATAAAAAATAAATTTTCTTCGTTATGGCAAGAATGAAGCATCGGTATGAATGAGTATTAAGTGAGAACAATAGAATGAAAAAATGGAAGATTAAAAGCAGTTGTTCACGTATGGCCTTAATATTGGTGATGGGCCTTTTCTATTCATATACAGTGGCAGGCGAAGCCGAGAATAAAACGGCTCTTGAGAGTGCGACTGCCTGGCTTGAACAACAGCAAAATCAGGATGGTAGTTGGGGACAAGATGCTGCGTTACGTTATTCGGCTACTACCACGGTCGTTGATACACTTAAATCATCAAACAATNACAATGCCGCTTANTACTCNGGANTNGCCTGGGTTGAAAACCATCGTGCGAATAATGTCGATGATCTATCTCGGAAAATAGAGGCGCTATTGCCACATGGTAATAATATAACCCCCGATTTATTTCAACTTGCGGAAGGCAGCTGCGCGTGACCGACGAGCTGGGAAATGTGTTAACCGCGACTGACCGTAATGGTGCAGTGGTACGTACGCGCTATGATTCGCTAAATCGCGTGATCCAGGCAGAGTATCTTTCAGACCTAACGAGACAGGCGGCGCAATATAACCAATATGGTGAGTTGGACCAGATCAGTAATGAAGCCGTTACCTATCGCTATGCCTATGATAATCAGCGCCGAATGACCAGGAAAACCGATAGCCGTAATGGCCTGAGGCTTGACTGGGGTTATAACGAAATAGGGCGAGTGGTCAGTAAGTTTGACTATCAAAACGTAGCAACAAAATTTACCTATGACAACACCGGCCGTCTTATTGCCATGGCGAATAAAGATTACGTGCAGGCCTCATACCATTATGATGCGGCGGGTCGGTTGCTGAGTCGAATTCTATCGAATGGTGCCGCCACGCTTTATCACTATGATAAAGACGGTTTCCTGACCAAAATAACGCAGCGCAGCAGCTCGGGTGTTGTGATCGATGAACGCAGTTATACGCAGGACCGCGTGGGGAATATCACGCAGGTCGCCATTACCAATGGTGAAACGATCGACTACGTTTATGATCCGGTATATCGATTGAAGATAGTGACATCAACTGATTCAGCAAACAATCAATCCTATGGCTACGATGATGTCGGTAACCGCAAGAGTATGACTCGTAACGGAGTGACAACCTATTATGAGCATTCGGATGGTAATCGACTTGAAGAGCTGAGGCATGGAACCGCACTGGTTTTTAGTTATGACTATGATGACAACGGCAGCCGTATCAATAAACGCAACAGTGTGGGTGCGGTAGTTGAAAGCTATGCATATAATCAGAAACGCCTGATTACCCAGATGAACAGCGCTGGTTCGGTAACAAACTTTGCATACGATCCAAACCTCTACCGTATTCAAAAGTCATCCTCGGTCGGGACGAACAACTACTTGCTCGAAGCAGAGCACCTTGAATCTGTGTTTGATGGGAACAACCAGCTTAAGGCCAGTTATCTGCGTGGTGTCGTGGTCGATGAAATCATTAATGGCTTCGAGCGCGATGCCAATGGTAATTGGCTTAACCGCACCTTTCATCATGACCAGGTGAATTCAGTGGTGGCGCTGAGTGATCATAATGGCGTGACAGCACAGAAAAGAGCGTATACACCGTTTGGGTTGGATCTGAGTTCGAGCGGTGAAAGTACCAATTCGCTTGCTTATACGGGGCGTGAGCAGGATAACGAGAGTGGCCTTTATTACTACCGGGCTCGTTATTATGATCCTGAGGTGGGGCGGTTTATTTCTGAGGACCCATTAGGGTTTGAGGCAGGGATTAATTTTTACAGTTACGTCGGTAACAATCCTTTACGATTTAATGATCCAATGGGTCTTGATACGCAAGTTTCAATTGGTTATACACAAGTTGTTGGTTCCACGAATCATCAATTCGTAATACTTACTGATACTGTTACTGGTGAACAATTTGCAACTCGAGGGGGTCCGTCAGCACAAGGTTTTTCTGGTAGCGCTTCCAATAGTGGTTTATCAACGAGTGGTGGTTCGTTATTAGCATCATCAGGTAACGGCGGTTCAGGTGGTTTTGGATTTGGTCAAATAGTTGCGACATCGGGAACATTTGATTCCACATTTGGACTAGACTTTGAAAATCAACACACTACTCAATATATTGGTACATTTAATTTAGATTATTCAGATGCTGTTAGTAATGCTATTGAGTTCACTAATGTGACTAATCAAAATAATATCCCGTATTTTCCGACAGGTCCAAACAGTAACTCTTATGCGACGACATTTGTTGAATCATTGACCGGTACTCGTCCAACACCTGCAATTACTTCTCCTGGTTATAGTTTTGGTAGTCCATCACCTGACTTATCATTTAGTCCTAGTAGTGCAAGTGGTGGCTTCGTGCTTTACCCTAATCATATAAATAATAATATTTCTATTGCCGTATATTCAAAATAGATGCAACGTCTCATGAAATATATTTTTATTCTAGTTATTTCGTCATTTATTTCGGCCTGTAATGGGGACTGTATGAAAGTAAAAGATATTGAAAAAAAACTATTTGATAAATTGAGTATCGGTGTTGATAGAAATGTTGCTAATGCTACGTTAAAAGAAATAGATATAAAATTTAGTTTTGATATACATCAGAACCGTTATCAGGCATCTATAACTGAAGGCTGTGGCAGCCATGAATATATAGTTGTTTATATTGTTTTTGATAGTGCTGACAAATTGTCAAAGATAGATGTTTCAAAACAATACACATCATGGTAGCAAGACGGTAGTCTCCCAACTGGTGGTCAGATCAATATTGGATCGCAACTTAGAGGAGGTGCGAATATGGTAGTGCAAGGCTCCTTGACGGTTGGGGATGTTATTGAGTTTGGTGGGAGCGTAATTGATTATATTGGTGACCTGTTTAGTGGTACCTCAAATAACACTGCCGCTGGTGGTTTTGTCTTATATCCAAGTAGACTTAACACCAACTCTATGAATAGTGTGTATAGCAAATAAATAGGTTTGCAAGGTTTCTTTGAACGATTACAAATAATTTACGTCTAGTACATGGCTATGGTTTTTTTAAATATTATTGTTTCTATTGTTGGAATATTCTGCATATGTTTATTTCTCTATTTTTTAGGGAAAATGATTTTTAACTTTTTTCCTATGGTGAAATATATTAGAGATCAAAAATATTATTATTTAGGGCCTTTGATACTCCTGTCAGATTAATTTTTTTTGAATGATGGCGCTTTTCATAGGAAGGAATTCATAAAAAATGGTAAGCGAATATTGATTGTTGGTTTTGTATTAATCGTTGTCGGTCTGTATGTTTCTGTAATGAGCGAAATAAACTTGAACTTGGGGGTCAAATCTTGACTTAACATATAATGGCCGTTAAAACTTCGCCACTGGCTCGATGCTCGCTTTTGACTATGACCATCAAG
>NVTY02000014.1 GCA_002401765.2 Thiotrichaceae bacterium | reverse complement strand
CCAATCAGTGTTATCAGTCACATTCTCGATTCTCGAAATAGCCGCCACTTCGCTATTAGTTGAAGCGTAAAGCAGACTAAACGTCCCATCACCAAAACCACTGCCGTTTAAAGTACCGGTAATCGATGAACCCTCGGTGATCTGGCCTGTCACAGTAGCAGTGGACTCAGTCGGTTTGCTGCCTTGATAGTAGATCGTGAAATCCGCCGTAAACTCATCCTCTGTGATATCTGTAATGGTACCATCATAAAGCAGCTCTTCTTTAGCACTCATCATCATTATGCGGTTACCGTGAACCATTGCCTGCAAGTCATCAATCAGCAGAGTTCCACCATTGACACTCGCCGTACCTGCATTTTCGTAATAGCCTACAGGATTAGCATCAGGCCCAGGTTCCGGCGTTAGCGCTGGCGCACTATCACTACTACAACCCTGCAAAACCAACACCATCAGTACCAGCAAAATCAGCGGGAACATAGCCAGTCGTGAAGCCAGGTTTAATGGGGGCATATTAGTATCCTTAGTCAGTATGCGGCGGGCCTTAAGTAAAATGGGGTGAACGCATTTTAAGGACCCAAATAAAGCGATGGATTCTACACGTAATTAATCTGCTTTTCGACCATAAAAATAATGAAATCGGAATATAAAATGAAATTTTTCGAGCTTGACCCAAAAGAAACAAAGACATAACGATATAATCTTTTTTACGTTAAATGATACAGTTACAACGCTCGGCAGTCAGGCCGCCAATAATATAGCGAGAAAGCCCGCCTAAACAACCGGATTGCTATCCTCTCCCCGCTACACATGCCACCCCAGGTAAAACAACCATTTCAGACGCACCATAAAGCCAAGCCTTTTAATCCGCTTTTGATGAGTTTTTTTATCGGAAGAAGCCAGGTAAAGGGCTCAGATAAAAGGATCGGAGGTGCATGAAAACCACTCCCATCTATAACCTCTCAGTTCTACCCCTCTCCAGGGATGCCCCCAATACGACTGCCCGATTGTGCGCCCCAACTCGACCCCATTAGCTTTTACTCCGACCCCATTAGCTTATCATTTGTTAAAAAATGGGGTTTAAGCCTCACTCTCACCTATGGCATCTGGTGTGATACCAGCCTATTGCGCACAGCGGTAGCCATGAGCCTCGGCGTCACCTGTTTTAGTCGAAAATTCCAAACCAATTCAGCACCATTAATATGATCATTCCGAACCCAGAAAACACCCATGACCAAAAAAACATCCGCGCCAACACCCGATCAAACACTGTCGTGTGTTGATACAACAAATCAACATTGGCATGAAACGATTTATTTTTTAATTTCTTTTCTACGATTCTGGAATCGACAATGCCTGGGCCACATTAAGAATATCCCAACCACTCGTAAATTCTATACCTAACTCATGTTTAGTTGCTGGGATTTTCCTGAGCTTACGCACGGTGACTTGACCCAAAATGACAAATAAAATACAAGCGATAAACATCACCGCGAGTATCACCGATAAAATTGACTCTTCCAGAGTCATAAAGAGCCTACCCACTCCATTATATTATCGTACACACCGCCACTTTTTTCTGTTATGTAGATGTTTGCACCCATAGAAGCAGACGCTGCCACAACAATAAGACCCACCCAGCCCATAGGCGTGGCAACCATGAAAAGAGCCAAGCCTGCTTTCACAGCAATTGTACCTGCTAACGCACTCGCCACAAAACTACTCGACTCAATAAACAACTCTTTCTCCCAGTTACCATCGGCTTTGTAGGTATTCTGCACATTACCAATTCGGCTGGCAAAATCAATCGCCACTAGCCCCGTCCCTAGCACTTTCCCATAGCGACTGAATCGAGCCACCGCACCGGCCTGAGTGATTGAGGTCAGTTGCAATTTTTCAATACTGCGACTGCTGCGACTAGGGGGTCAAATCTTGACTTAACATATTAAAATCACTAGACACCCGCCGATCATCTTGCAGCATTTGATTCAACCGACCTACCGTTTGTGAAATAGTTGAGTAATGTCCAACCTTAAAGATGATCGCAATGTCTGTTAACTTGGCACCGCCCACATCCTGACATAGCTTCATTGCTATCCACCTGGGCAGATTGTGCTGCCCTTTGCCTCGCTTTGCAAAACTTAACGCTATAACACTTATATTGTAATATTCCGCTACTGTGTTGAGGATCTTCTCCAGAGGAACAGGCTGTATCAGGCCCCTTTTATCAATTTCAATATCTAATGATAATGCTTGATTATAGGCCTTTTCTTTAAAGCCTTTGTCTCCCCATATTGAGGGGGTATTTTTGTGTCGATAAAAGTGAGCGGTTTCTTCATCGTTACCAGCGTTGATAAACGTTTTGTAAGCGCTGTATTTGTGCACGCTTCCCAGTTCGCCATAGACAGTTTTCCGATTTAACCAGTTTGGCACCTTGGCTTTATTGATATAGGCGCTGTAACTTGACCAGCGGTATGCCTCCAATTGCGCAACTAGCGGCTTTTTTAATTCGATAGGATTTCGGTGTATATAGCGGCTAACTTGTAATAAATAACTACTTGCATCAATCACTATCGCTTTGTAACGTCCTCGAAACAGCGATCCATCCGTTTTTTTGCGGCGATTATGCCGCTGCGTGTACACCCCATCGATATGACGCATTACACGACTTAAGTTACCCCGGGGCGTTTTAATCAAAAGGTGATAGTGGTTACCCATTAAACAATAAGCATGGACTTCAATGCCAAATCGTATATGAGCTTCTGATAAACATTGCTGGAAATCGGCATAGTGATCAACATTCGGGAATACCTGCCGCCTTCCCTGCCCACGATTCATAACATGGTAATAAGCATTTTCGTATTCGATGCGGAGTGGCCTTGACATGACCGCGATTTTAACGGCTATTATATGTTAAGTCAAGATTTGACCCCTTAGATTCTCTGACATCGAGTGATCAGTTCAGTCTCGAAAAAATGGACAAAGGAGACAAATTGTACGGCTTTGTCACGAGTGGCCGGGATATCAGTACACTTGATAACAAGGCATACTGGTTAGATGCGGAGAGTTTCGCTGATGTAGAAACGGAGTTTTTCAGACAAGGCCATTGGGATAAAGAAGGTGTTAAAGGTTATCTGGCACTACCCTGTTTCAACAGAGCCAATGAGATGATTACCGTTGAACTCACCGAAGACCAAACCGTGGTTAAATCCACCATTGGCAAAGCCACCGAGTTATTACGTTATGATGGTGCAGAGGGTTATACGACGGGCACACTGGGCAAAATCATGGGCGGCGGTGGCACCCAAATTTCACCCAATGCCCGCAAATTAACGTTATTGTCAGGAGAATAAGTGATGCCCAATACCGAAGAACAACGCCTTGATATTATCGAGAATTGCAACATTCTTCTGAATGGAATACTCAAACCCTTTAACAATACCGATAATACTCCCGAAGGGCGCATGATCACGCAATGCCGATGGCTAAAAGAGCATGCCGAAAGTCATGACCTGCCCTTACCGGTAGACAGAGGGAANNTGGGCTCTTTGCTTTATATTTACACCAATGGTGAACTGTTTACGGCCGCTATACCCGATAAAAATGTCTATGCCGCAGAAATCAACATGNAACGGATAATAAGCCTGGTAAAAAAAGGCAAACTTCTGATGAAACNTCCTTANACTCCCTACGCCTTGCGCAGTATCGATGCTTTGATCATCCTGCTGAAAACCGCCCCCCGGCCATTGACTCAATACGAACAGGGTCTAATTCCTGATCTGCAACAACTGAAACAGCTTTTGGGTGAAAGTAAGATAGAGCCTCCGTTAGGTGCTTATAAACCTCAGTACCCTAATTTTATCAAGGCAGAACGATCCATTCGGGACATTCCCAACGGCAAAGACTATTTTTATACGGTTTCAGACCTTATTTTCAATGGTGTCCGCCCCGATAGCTGGTTAACCCCTGAAGATGCAGACAGAAAGACTCGGAATTTATAGCGAATTTGTTGGCCAGCTAAAGTGGACTCCATATTCTTGACCAATTTCGTTGATGGTCATCTCTTTTACCGCTTTAAGTCCTCCCTTTGCCTTGAGCTCTGCGCTGTGGGCTTTGCATTTCTTCGTCAGGCACCATGGGTAAAATCATGGGCGGCGGTGGCCGTCAGATTACCCTGAATACCTCAGCCCTCAAATGACTCCCTGGAAAATAACCCATGCCCAATACCGAAGAACAACGCCTTGATATTATCGAGAATTGCAACATTCTTCTGAATGGAATACTCAAACCCTTTAACAATACCGATAATACTCCCGAAGGGCGCATGATCACGCAATGCCGATGGCTAAAAGAGCATGCCGAAAGTCATGACCTGCCCTTACCGGTAGACAGAGGGAAGTTGGGCTCTTTGCTTTATATTTACACCAATGGTGAACTGTTTACGGCCGCTATACCCGATAAAAATGTCTATGCCGCAGAAATCAACATGGAACGGATAATAAGCCTGGTAAAAAAAGGCAAACTTCTGATGAAACCTCCTTATACTCCCTACGCCTTGCGCAGTATCGATGCTTTGATAAAGTTATTGGAAGCTGTCTCCCGGCCTCTCAGTCAATATGAACAGGGTTTGATTCCGGATCTGCAACAACTGCGACAGCTTTTAGATGAAGGGAAAATAGAGCCTCCGTTGGGCGCTTACGGGCCTAAATACCCTAATTTTATTGAGGTAGAAGATTCCATTCGGGACATTCCCAACGGCAAAGATTATTTTTATACGGTTTCAGACCTTATTTTCAACGGCGTCCGCCCCAACAGTTGGTTAACCCCCGAAGATGCAGACAGAGAAACCCGGAATTTGTAATGGTCTGTTACCTAACCTTAAAAGGTTTGGGATAAAAAAGGTGTTAAAGGCTATCTGGCGCTACCCTGTTTCAACGCTGCCAGCCAAATTGATGTGATGGCAGTGACTGTCAACAACAACTGAAAACTGAGCCACTCCACCAGGTGAAAAGTGAGCCAGTACTATTTAATTAAGGCGCTGGTATCACCCATTAATCCAGCCTGTTTTTTCTCTTTTAAACGATAACTCTCCCCTTTAATCTTCACCACGTGTGAGTGATGTAATATACGGTCAAGCATCGCCGATGTAAGCGCGGTGTCATTCACAAAGGTCTGCCCCCATTGCCCAAACGGGAGGTTACTGGTCAAAATCATGGAGCCCTTTTCATATTGTCATGGTTCTATCGCTAATGACTAACCAACCACATCCACCCAGAATGTGCCCGCATCCACCGAAACCACCACCACACTGGTGCCTGCCGCAATTGACTGCTGTTCAGAGGCAAGATCAATCACCACCTGCCACTCAATCCCGGAGTATCGCGTGACGCCCGGTGCAGTCGTGCTAATCTCTCGTTCAAGCCTGAATTTCAGGCCAATAATATCACTGCTATTATCCTTCTTGGGTGCGATGCTATTACGTTGGATAGCCCTCAAAGGCTTCCACAACAGAACCGAGATAAGCACGGAGCTTAACGCAAAAGTAGCAATACTCGACAACCAAGTAGCCGGTACGACCCCCAGCCAAATAGCCCCACCAGTCAGTAACGCGCCCAGGCCAACAAACAGGATAAACCCAGTTGAGAAACCCAGTGCTAACGCCTCTATAATCAGTAACAAAAAACCGATCGCAAACCAGAAGCTGTAAATGTTGTCGTTAAGATAGTCAATCATGACTTAGTCTGTTCTTTTTTGTGTTGAAAATGCACTGCTTTGATTCATCGCGCTGACAATCGCTACCGCCTCCGCCACACTGGAACCCGGCTCACTCGATTTACCGTCCATCAGCACCACCGTGGACTCTTTCGCAATCGCCTTTTTTGCCGCAATCGCCAGCGTCGCAAGATCGAGCTGCACCGCCTTTTGTCCTGGCGAACTATCCGCAGCCTCACCAATGACGTGCAATGCATTCGCCTTCGCTGTAGCCACCAACTCAATCGCCCTCGCTTCGCCTTCTGCCTTCAGAATCTGCTCTATTCGATCTGCCTCCGCCGCCAGCACCTTCGCCTGTTTTTCACCCTCAGCGACATTAATCGAAGACTGGCGTTCACCCTCTGACTCCAGAATGGTCGCGCGTTTATCACGCTCAGCCTTCATCTGACGCTCCATCGCCTCCAATACACTGCGAGGTGGTTCGATATCCTTAATCTCATAACGCAACACCTGTACACCCCATGGGCCAGCTGCTTCGTTAATCGCATTCACAATCGCGATATTCAGCAAATCCCGCTCTTCAAAGGTTTTGTCTAACGCCATTTTGCCGATCTCGGATCGCATCGTGGTTTGCGCCAACTGCGTCACTGCAAAGCCATAGGCCTCAACACCATAACTGGCTTTATAGGGATCAAGCACCTTGAGGTATAAAACACCATCCACCGTCAGCCCAATATTATCTTGTGTAATCGCCGCCTGGCTCGGTACATCAATCGCCTGCTCTTTAAGCGAACGAATATAGGCTATTTTATCGATAAAGGGGATGATGAAATTTAACCCCGCCACCAGCGTCGCATTATATTTACCAAAACGCTCGATCACAAAGGCACTATTTTGCGGCACAAACTTGATCGATGTTTTGAGTAACACGATAATCACAATCGCCAACCCCGTCCAGAAGCTAAACAACAGCCCCATACCCTGCTCTGAAAATTGCTCCATTGAGTGCCCCTTGTTTAATAATACTGCTAATGGCTCATGTAATGACGTGAATGTTCGCCCAAATATCAATTCACTACAACCATTAAACAAATGAAATGGTTATCAGCCCCAGCTAACAGTGAAAACGTTACCGGAAATTCACAGCCCTTCCTGACTATAGCGCCATGGGTTGGCATAACCACTACCTTCCTGGTAGCTGCTGATCTCATCAGTCTTCTGTGTAAACCAGGCATCGGCAGCCCCCCCTCATCCTTGCAGCAGCAAAAAACAATACAACAACGAGTAACAGCTATTATCTTTGAAGATTCAATTCATTCGGCGACTATCAGGCAACAGAAGATACTGATTTCCACGGTGTCGGCCCTAACCTTTGGGGCCGCAATCCAACGTCAACACTCAATCGCGTCTGGGTACTCCACAATCATTACCACTAATAACAGTGCGGCTGATAACGGTGGCGGTCTCTTATGGGCATTAAATATTTGGCTACTGCTGCGGGTATCCCGTCGGATGCGTCGGCATCGCTGATTGAATTAGCCCGCTGACGGCACTTTTTGATTACCGCCCGCGACCAGCCGGTTTACGCCCCTGCCCAGCACTACGCCCTCTTCCAGCAGAAGGTTTAGATGCTGGCTTTCCGCCGCGGCCAGCCACTGTCTTTTGCTTACCCGGCTTGCCGCGACCAGCAGCAGATTTACCCGCCGAGTAATCTTTCGGCTTTTTAAGTTTCTTCGCTTTCTTAGGGCCGCCAGCACGCGGTGCTGTAATCGCGACAACCTGCTTCGGTACAAAGCCTACTTCCTGCTCGCGGGTGATGCGCTCTTGAATCACCGTCTCGATCGCCGCTAACAGCTTTACATCATCTGCCGTCACCAGTGAAATTGCCTCACCTTGCAGACCTGCGCGTCCGGTGCGTCCGATGCGGTGCACATAATCAGTGGCGACTTTCGGTAGATCAAAATTGACCACATACGGCAGTTGCTCAATATCAAGGCCACGCGCGGCCACATCCGTTGCAACCAGAATGCGAACCTCACCCGCCTTGAATTTTGCCAGTGCGCGGGTGCGCACCCCCTGACTTTTATCGCCATGGATCGCGATCGCGGTAATGCCATCATCTTCCAGTTGTGTGGTCAGGCGGTCTGCACCGCGTTTAGTCAGTGTAAAGACCAGCGCCTGATCCCAGCCACCACGGCGAATCAGGTGGCTCAATAGCGCCGATTTTTTCGCTTTATCCACTTCAAAGATGGACTGTTTAACACTCTTGGCGGCGGCATTACGTGGGCTCACCTCTATCTGGATTGGGTCATGCAGAATACCGCCAGAGAGCTGCCTGATATCATGCGAGAAGGTGGCGGAGAAGAGTAGAGTCTGGCGGCGCTTCGGCATCAACGACATGATTTTGGTAATGTCACCGATGAAGCCCAGGTCGAGCATACGGTCAGCCTCATCCAGCACCAGCACTTCGAGCGATGACAGCCGTATCGCACGCTGATTATAGAGGTCGATCAAACGCCCCGGCGTTGCCACCAGTACATCGACTCCGCCGCGCAGTTTTTTCATCTGCGGGTTGATTTTCACCCCACCATAAACAACTGCCGTGCGTAGTGATAGATGCTTGCCGTAGGTGGCAACACTCTCACCCACCTGTGCTGCCAGTTCACGTGTCGGCGTTAAGATCAGTGCACGCACGATATTTGATTTGGCATGCTCCCCCTCAGCAAGGTTTTGCAATAAGGGCAAGGTAAAGGCGGCCGTTTTACCGGTGCCGGTCTGCGCCGCCGCCATCACATCGCGGCGTGACAATATTGCCGGAATCGCCTTCTCCTGTACCGGCGTCGGGGTCTTGTACCCCTTACCTTCAATGGCACGTAGCAGACAATCGGATAGACCCAGTTCAGAAAAACTCATCGGCAAAACACTCAATAGCGGCCCAAACCACAGACCAAAGAAGAATAGAATTGGGTGATTATACGCTAATTAGCCGCTATCAATCAGCAATGCCTCACGTACGTGCACAGGTACTTACCAGTTCAGACCGCCACCCGTCTGATACTCAGTGACCCGCGTCTCAAAGAAGTTCTTCTCTTTACGAATATTCGACTGCTCGTCAAGCCACGGCAGCGCGCATTCCGCGCCCGCAAAGGGCTCTTCAAAATCGAGCTGGCGGGCGCGACGATTGGCGATAAAACGGAACTGTTCAATGTGCTGTTCCGCGTCATAACCCAACATCGGCTCACGCAGAATATAGCTCGCATAGCTCATTTCTGCTGCTTCTGCCTCATCCCACATTTCACGTAAGGCGGCCGGATCTGGCTTGATATTTTCTTCCAGCATTAGCTGTTTGGCAGTACGGATACCAAAGCCACAGTGCATCACCTCATCGCGCATAATGTACTGCAACTGTTCGGCGGTGCCCTTCATCAAGCCGCGACGTTGCAGTGCAAAGATGGGGCTAAAGCCATTAAAAAACCAGCACCCCTCAAACACGGCCGCAAAGAAAATATAGGACATCAAAAAGTCCTGCAGGTCATCACGATTGGTCAGATCCATATCAGGGCGCAGCACCGAATTGAGGCGTCGATTTGCAATCTTAATCTTGGCATGGATTTCAGGTACCACACGGTAACGATTATAGATCTCACCCTGATCAATACCAATCGTTTCAATGCAATGCTGGTAAGTCCAGGTATGCAGTGCCTCCTCATAGACCTGCCGTGCCTGATAGATCTGCAACTCCGGTGCACTCATCTTTTCCATCACCGCAATGCCGATGTTACGCATCGCCAGGATGTCAGAGGTCGTGAGGTACGCCAGTACATTTTCATAAACATGACGCTCATTGTCGCTCAGTTTATGGTGATAATCCTGCACATCCTGCGTCATATTGATATCGAGCGGCGTCCAGTGATTTTTATTGGCGTTTAGAAAATATTTCCATGCCCACGGATATTTAAACGGTGCCAGCTGGTTAATATCGGCCTGGCCATTCACGACCCGCTTATCTTCTGCCCGTATCGGCGGCATCTTGCGTAGCTCATCATGATCAGCGTCATCAATGATACGCTGCACCGCTGGTGCCACCTCCGCATCGTCAGATATCTTGCTCACACTTGCCGTGCTTAATGGATCATCCCAGTTCAACATCACTCACTCCTTGTTATTGGCATGCATCGCAGTCAGGGTCGTCAATCGAACACAGCTTGGGCGCATCACTATTCACCGCATGTGCCGTGCTTTTCTCGACATGCGTTGCACCTAATGTACGCAGGTAGTAGGTTGTCTTTAGCCCTCGCACCCAGGCGAGTTTATAAAGGCTATCGAGCGCCTTGCCATCGGGTTCAGCGAGGTAAAGATTTAGCGACTGCGCCTGGTCGAGCCATTTTTGGCGGCGACTTGCCGCTTCAATCAACCAGCGTGAATCGATCTCAAAGGCAGTGGCGTATTTCTGTTTTAATTTTTCAGGAACACGTTCGATTGGCTGCACCGAACCATCAAAATATTTAAGATCATTGACCATCACATCATCCCATAGACCCAGAGATTTCAGATCATTGACCAGATGAGCGTTCACCACGGTAAATTCCCCGGAGAGGTTCGATTTCACAAACAGGTTTTGATACATCGGCTCAATTGACTGCGATACACCACAGATATTAGAAATGGTGGCGGTCGGTGCAATCGCCAAACAGTTTGAATTGCGCATCCCCACCTGTTTAACCCTGTCACGCAGGCTGCTCCAGTCGATAGCCGATGTTTCATCCACATCAATAAAGCGGCCGCGCGCCTGCTTGAGGTGTTGCAATGAATCATAAGGCAATACGCCCTGGCTCCATAATGAGCCTTCAAAACTGGCATAACGGCCACGCTCTTCTGCCAGGTTGGTTGAGGCACGAATCGCATGATATGAGATCAGTTCCATTGAGCTGTCAGCAAACTCAACCGCCTCCGCCGATGCATAAGGCAGGTTCAGTTTATACAGAGCCTCCTGAAACCCCATTAACCCAAGCCCGACCGGACGATGTTTAAGATTTGAATTGCGCGCCTGTGGTACCGCGTAATAGTTATAGTCGATCACGTTATCCAGCATGCGCATCGCGGTATTGATTGTTCGTACCAGCCGTTCAGTATCAATACCTTCGTCTGAAACATGCGCCGCCAGATTAATCGAACCCAAATTACACACCGCAATCTCTTTCTCAGAAGTATGCAAGGTGATCTCTGTGCAAAGGTTAGAGCTATGCACCACACCGGCATGTTGATTGGTGTAGCGAATATTGCACGGATCTTTAAAGGTGATCCACGGATGGCCGGTTTCAAATAGCATCCCTAACATTTTTCGCCATAACGACACCGCAGAAAGGCGTTTAAAGATACCCAGTTCACCCCTGTCGGCAGCCGCCTCATACGCCTCATATTTCTCACGAAAGGCCTGCCCAGTCAGTTCATGCAACTCGGGGGTTTCATCGGGTGAAAAGAGCGTCCACTCTTTTTCATCCGCGACACGCTCCATAAACAAATCCGGCACCCAGTTGGCGCTATTCATATCGTGGGTACGGCGACGCTCATCACCGGTATTTTTACGCAGTTCCAGAAACTCTTCAATATCAATGTGCCAGGTCTCAAGGTAAGCGCACACTGCCCCTTTACGCTTGCCGCCCTGATTCACCGCGACCGCGGTATCATTCGCCACTTTTAGAAATGGCACCACCCCCTGCGATTCGCCATTGGTCCCTTTAATTTTAGCGCCAAGGCCGCGTACGGGTGTCCAGTCATTCCCCAGTCCACCGGCGAATTTTGAGAGCAGTGCATTGTCTTTGATTGCGTCATAGATCCCCGCTAGCTCATCCGGTATCGTTGAGAGATAACAAGATGAGAGCTGTGGGCGCAACGTACCCGAGTTAAACAACGTCGGTGTTGAACTCATAAAATCAAATGAAGAGAGCAGCTCATAGAACTCAATTGCGCGCACTTCACGGTCGATCTCATTGATCGCCAGCCCCATTGCCACGCGCATAAAAAAGGCCTGCGGCAATTCAAGACGATGGTTATCACTATGGATAAAGTAGCGGTCATAAAGCGTCTGTAAACCCAGGTAGGTAAATTTCAGGTCACGCTCAGGTTTAATCGCCTGTCCTAGTCTTGCCAGATCAAAACGAGTCAACTCAGTATCAAGCAGCTCAAGCTCAGCCGCCTTACGGATATAATCACCAAAGTAATCCGCATAAAGCGGTGCCATCTCTTGCTGGCCGACATGTGGTTGTGGCCCGCTACTCAAGAATGACAGCACCTCCTGATGCAGACTATCCAGCAATAGCCGCGCCGATACGTAGGTATAGTTGGGTTCATTATCGATCAATGTACGCGCGCTCATCACCAGCACGGTGGCAACATCTTTTTCTGCGATGCCATCGTAAATGTTGCGCAATGCTTCTTTCAAAATAAGCGCCTCATCAACATCATCAAGCCCGGCGCAGGCCTCATTAACAATGGCCTTGAGTGACGATGTGCGTAACAACTGACGGCTGCCATCGGCCATCGCGATGTGAATACGCGCGCCGTCGTCTTCATCGATCACATCGGCCTCAGTTTCCATTCGGCGTTGCTGGCTATGCGCTTCACGATAAAGGACATAGGCGCGTGCAATTTTATGATGGCCATTGCGCATCAGCGCCAGCTCAACCTGGTCCTGAATGTCTTCAATATGGATCATGCCGCCGCCAACGAGGCGACGAAACAGTGCATCGATCACCTCTGCGGTCAGCTGCTCAGCGATATCACGCACACGGTGCGAGTCGCTCGCATGGCCACCCTCTACTGCTAGAAAGGCCTTGGTAACCGCGACCTGAATCTTGGAGGGATCAAAGCAGGTCAGCTTGCCGTTACGGCGAATCACCTGTTGCTGGGAGTAGTCGTTGGCATCAAAATTGACCGCTAATGGCGCGTTAGTCTGCATGGTCGTCCTCATCAATGTCGAATGATCGGAACAGGCGCAGAGCAAACAGGAGAGATGGCAAGGTGGGTGCGGAAGGCGGCCACCGTTGCGCTCAACCTGTGACCTTAACGCGAAGCCCGGTTAAAAATCCGCATATGAAAAATTGCGGATTACCATTCCGGCAGGTATTCGGACTTAGGGGCGAGGCCAGCTTTCAATAGAAGCTGGCCGGACTAGGCCACGGCTTGCCACCCTTGCGGGCAGTGCCTGAGCAGTGCTCATGTGGCGTTCGTTCCCCCATACCGCTGCGCGACAGTCCCGGATTCACACCGGGTTCCCTGTTATAAGATTCACAATATCTAGTGATCTCGCCGGAATCGAACTACAAGATATAGGATACCCTGCTGGAACTCAAGCCAAATAAATCATATATTTGTATTGATTTTTCAACATAAGTGAAAAATGAAATAGTGGCTAATTTTAATCATCATCCATCATCCATCGCCCGCTTACCCAGCGCAATAAAACCCTGAATATAAGCGGCATCACGCTCATTGCGTCTCACAGCCGCATGCAATGTACCGTGCATACCCGCTTTGCCTAACGGGCGGGTGGTAAAACGGTTGTGGCTCATTGACTCGCGCAGCACCCAGTCCGGCAGTACTGCAACGCCTTTTAAGGTGGTCACCAACAGCAAAATAATCGCCGTTAATTCGGCTTGCCGCACATTGGCGGGTTCCACCCCGGCCGGTTGCAGAAAGCTCGAAAAGACATCCAGGCGCTTGCGCTCAACCGGATAGGTCACCAGCGTTTGATCCGCGAGATCCGCGGGTACGATGTACTGCTTCGCGGTCAACGGATGGTCATGCGCCAGTGCCAGCAGCCCTTCGTAATCAAATAACGGCTCAAAGCTAAGATCTTTACTCGCCTGCGGGTCGGAACTAATCACCAGGTCCACCTCTCCTTTTTGCAACGCGGCAATCGGCTCAAAGTTAAGCCCTAGTCGAATATCAATTTCGACCTCAGGCCACGCCTGACGATAACGGTCCAACACCGGAATCAACCATTCGAAACAGGCATGACACTCAATCGCAATATAGAGGCGCCCACTCTCGCCCTGCGCATAACTGCGTAACTGACGATCCGTTGCATCCACCTCCGGTAGCACCCGCTGTGCCAACGCCAATAACTTCAGACCCACCGGGGTCAGCGTTAACGGTTTGGTACTGCGCAAATACAGTGGTGTTTGGTAGTAATTCTCTAGCGATTTGATCTGATGCGACAGTGCCGACTGGGTGAGATGCAACTGCTCCGCGGCGCGCGCCAGACTACCGCCATCATAAATCGCCTGCAGACTCCGCAGATGTCGCAACTCCAATAGCATACAAACCAACCTCATGTTAGTTATGAAAACCATGAAGTTTACTCGCTTAACTTTTCAATTCAAACTCTGTTAACAAAATTAAGTAAACACAGGAGTGAATCATGACCACCACCCATAATCTCGGCTTTCCCAGAATTGGTGCAAAGCGTGAACTAAAAAAAGCACTAGAGGCCTATTGGAAGCAGGAGATTGCACAGCCCGCACTCTTAACGGTTGGACGTGAACTGCGCCAGCGTCATTGGCAACAGCAGGCAGATGCCGGCATTGAGTGGCTACCGGTCGGTGACTTCTCTTGGTATGACCAGGTGCTAGATCTCTCCTGCCTGCTGGGGGTGGTGCCAGAACGCTTTAACCATAGCGAAGGGCCGGTGTCACTCGACACTTACTTCCGCATGGCGCGAGGCCGCGCCCCCACTGGTGAACCGAGCGCGGCATGCGAAATGACCAAATGGTTTGATACCAACTACCACTATCAGGTGCCTGAATTTTCGAGCCAACAGGGCTTTGAGCTGAGTAGCGATAAATTATTTAACGAAGTAGACGAAGCCATTCAACTCGGCCATAAAACAAAACCGGTAATACTCGGGCCCCTTAGCTATCTCTGGCTGGGTAAAACAAAAGGGGGTGATTTCAATAAACTCGACCTGATCGACAAACTGCTACCCGCCTATGGCGAGATCTTAAACCGCCTTCAATCACAGGGCGTTGAATGGCTACAGATCGATGAGCCGATTCTTGCATTAGAGCTGCCGATCGAATGGCAGCAGGCCTTTGAATCGGTCTACACGCGTCTGCCAGTGAAAGGACTCAAAACCATGCTGGCGGTCTATTTTGGCCCCCTAAAAGAAAATCTGAAACTGGCCTGCAGCCTACCCACCGACGCACTGCACATCGACGCGGTGCGTGGTGCGGATGAGATCGACACCGTGCTCTCATGGCTCCCCATCTATAAAACACTCTCGCTTGGCATTATCGATGGCCGCAACATATGGCGCAGTGACCTGGATGCACTGCTTGAATGGCTGCAACCACTGCAACAACGCTTAGGAGACCGACTCTGGCTCGCCCCCTCCTGCTCACTCCTGCATGTGCCGGTGGATCTTGAGCAGGAACAGCAGCTCGATAGCGAGGTGCGCAACTGGCTCGCCTTTGCCGTGCAAAAATTAAACGAACTGAACACCATCAAACAATCACTCGACAATATTGATGAGGGTGATGAACAGGCCCTGCTTATTTCACGACAGGCGGTTGAGTCGCGTCGTACCTCGACTCGCATCCATAAACCCAACGTTAAACAGCGCTGCCATAATATCACCGCCGCAATGGCCGAACGGAAAAGCACCTTCGAAGTCAGGATTCAGAAACAGCAGGCACGGCTAAAACTGCCGCTACTGCCCACCACTACCATCGGCTCCTTCCCTCAAACACAGGAGATCCGCCTGGCACGTAAACAGTATAAATCAGGCCAGCTCTCAGAAGCCGAATACCAGATCTTAATGCGCAAAGAGATCGATGAGGTGATCAAAAAACAGGAAAAAATCGGCATCGATGTACTGGTACATGGTGAGCCAGAACGCAACGACATGGTGGAGTACTTTGGTGAGCAACTAGAAGGCTTTGTCTTTAGCCAGTTCGGCTGGGTACAGTCATACGGCTCACGCTGTGTGAAACCACCGATCATCTACGGCGATGTTAGCCGCGAAAAACCGATGACGGTGGCGTGGAGTCGTTACGCACAATCCAAAACAGAGAAGCCGATGAAGGGGATGTTAACCGGGCCGGTGACCATCCTTAACTGGTCATTTGTGCGCGATGATCAACCGCGGGCTATAACCTGCCAGCAGATTGCGCTGGCACTGCGTGATGAAGTGTGCGACCTCGAAGCCGCAGGCATCGCCATCATTCAAATCGATGAAGCGGCATTGCGAGAAGGACTGCCACTACGCACCCGTGAGTGGGAAAAATATCTGGCGTGGTCCGTCAACGCCTTTAAAATAACCGCTTCAGGAGTCAAAGACGAAACGCAGATCCACACCCACATGTGTTACTCAGCGTTCAATGACATCATGCCGGCAATCGCCGCAATGGATGCCGATGTGATCACCATTGAGACATCACGCTCAGACATGGAACTACTCGAAGCCTTTGAAGAGTTCTCATACCCGAATGACATTGGCCCCGGCGTCTATGACATCCACTCACCCAACGTACCGGCGGTTGAAAGCATCACATCATTAATGAATAAGGCACTGGTACACATCCCCGTCGAACGCCTCTGGATTAACCCTGATTGCGGGCTGAAGACACGCGGCTGGCCAGAAGTGAACACCGCACTGGTGAACATGGTCTGTGCTGCTGTTTTTCTGCGCAGTCGCTATAAACGCAGCAGGGCGTCATAAACCAGAGCATTGCTAAACATGCGGCGTCATGCCTGCGCATGACACCGCATAACCGTTCATTGAGCTGCCTTGTAAAAGGCAGCTCCCTTCCCGCTGGAGATTAGTTCCAGGAATCATTTCAAGTCGATTTTTTGCAATCCCACAGATAGCCACTAATATTACGCCTCAGACGCTAGCCCTTCATCCGCTACTTTTTAAAATTCCCCGCTGGCTCAAAGATCTCTTTATAGACTTCATCCCGCTCCACTGGCGCGTAGCCCTGATCGGCTAGCAACATAATCAAGCAATCAAGTTGTTCTAACGGACTACCTTTAAAATAAGGCGTGGTGTCAAATTGATGGCATAGCTTCGCCAGCAGATCCAAGTGATCCTTCACCACCACAATAGTCTGCTGGATCTCTTTAAAGTTTTTCTCATCCGACTTATTGTAATGTTTCAGCGCCTGATTCATCTGTTTTTTGATGCCGATGTAATCTACCACCAAGCCTTTACCCTTGCCTTCAAATTTCCTATTCACATAATGGGTGTTGATCGCTCTGTGAACTGTGCCACAAGTTCAAGCACACGATTATTGAATCGTAAATGGCGGTTGGTAGTTAGCCATTACTCTCTCCCGGTTGTTCTAGTTCTCACCGTCCTCCGTGGGAATTCATACCGCCGCTGCCCCCCCCCTGGCAGTCGTATGTATTCCCACGCAGAGCGTGGGAACGAGGTTCTATGAGGGTAGCTTGGTCGGCTTGACTCACACCACCTCCTTCATCAGCGTTTCCGCTTCTGGGATGCGCAGTTCGCCGGAAAGCAGTCTGGGTAATAGAGTGTCACGGAGCTTGATTAGCGACTTATTTTCAATTCTAGTTTTAATCAGCTTATCTAAAATTACCCCCAACATTTCTGATCCTGAATTTATAACGTCTACAGGAGGAATTACACAAATCGCCTGTCGAAGATGCTCTCTCTTAATATCCCCCATAGTCACTGCCTTTGCCTCAGCAATTCTTTTAAACTCGACCAGGTGATGTCTAGTGAAATAAAGATAAAACCATTTGGGGTATTTGTCTGAAGTAACTTTAAATAAATGTTGATTAAGTGCAGCCTTACCCCCGCACCAAATATCAACCACCAAAGACCCTGACCATGAAAAAATGACATCACCATCATCAATAATATACTCAGGCTTAATATTTGGTGACGCTTTCTCCTCGCTAGTGGAAACTCCTTTTTTAAGCTGAGCTCTTTTCACAATAGGCAAGAAGCCATTTTCATCCTCAGGTCGAAAATTCTGTAAAGCCAGTCCATTCAGATAGCCTGCAACATGATCAAGAGAACTACTTCCCCACCCCTCAGGAATCCACCCCATACGCTCGTTAAATTGAAAGGCATTGGGAAACTGTTGGCGGATATGTTCCGGCAGGGGTTGCCGAGGATTGGCTTGCGCAGCCAGTGCCTGACGAACAGCAGCTTTGGCTTGCAGCACTTCGGGGATCTCGTTGCCTGCGGCCAGGGCGTTGTCGATTACCGGATCAAAATCGACAAACCAGCTTTTAAACAAAGCCTGCGCCATCGCCTCCAGGGTTTCATTCATCTGGCGGTTGAGTTGAATTTTGTCCTCTATCGTGGCAACAGATTTTGAAATAGCATCCCTCTCATTTTCAGGAGGGATTGGTAAGCCAAGTTCTTTAATGTCCTTAAGGTTTAGTGTTCTCTGTACAGTGGTATTTAGCCTAGAATCTATAAGATGCTGTGCTGGTGCACTTAACAAAACATACCGCATCCATGCTCGCAGCTTGGGATCTTTTAATCTAACTACTGCAAGAGCTCTGGCTACATTCCAGCCAGCCATCTCCTCCGTAGCAATAACACAATCACCAGGGTTACCAACAAGTGTAATTAATAATTCAGTTCCATTTAATCGGGTTCTTTTATATTTCTCATCAACATCTGTACTCACACAAAAATCAGGTTTCCCTAACAACCTTCCATCTTTGACATCTGAAACCCTGATTAACGGTACGCCGTCATCGACATTGGCACCCGGATACATTACACCAACAGATATTGATTTAGGTGTATCTAAAAGGCTTTCTATAGAACGAAACTCCCAATGATCCGGCACCATTCCCCCAGCAAACTCCCAAAGCAATTGATGCCTCCCCCCTGCTCCTGGCTCCCGAGATTCCGATAAGACGACATGTTCAGCTTCAATATTTTTCCGGAACTGTTCTGGCACTTCACCCCAGACAAATAGATCAACCCGAAATGGCAGATCGCTTTCATCAAAGGCTTCTCGTAACAATGAAAGTTCAGCGCTCTCTTCAGGTGCGGAAAACACTACCAGATCAAGGTCTGAGCTAGGCTTTGCCGTCCATTTAACACGAGAACCATATGCCCAAACAGCGTTGTTCGGAAAATAAAGATTAAACAATGAAAGAATTAATTTCCGCTGTTGCGGGGTAATATCTATTGCACGTGCTACTCCCATGTTTTACCGCTCATGGTTTGATAAAGACCAATCGCATCATCGATAAAATTTTCTACAATTGCTAACGTATTTAACGCCTTCTCCTCACTATAATCATGTGCCGTGTTATTACGCGCATCAAGATAAATAATCCATTGTTCCACGCTCGAACTAAATAGCTGATTCTCGTTTGCTATTCGAAGTATAGGCTTAGGGCCATTAGGAAGATCTGCGACACCTACTTCGTCACTAAGGTACCTTTTCAACACCTTCCACATACTGTCAAAACAAGTTTCAAACCTTTGAACAATTGATTCGGGAATCGCTTCTTTTATCCATTCAGGGAGGTTCTCATCCATGGTTGTGTAGTGCTGATATTGCACTTCAAGGTGTTTGAGTGACTTCTGAAATTTATCGTATTCAATCATTGATCACGTCCCTCTTGATAGCCTAATACCTTTAGATTTTCACGTATCAGATCATCCAGTTGTTCTGAATCACGCATCTGTTGAAATAGCACGTTGCTAAATTCAGTCATCACGTTATTAATCACCTTCCAACTTCTTGGCAAACTCGGCCTCGATCTCTTCCACACGAGGGAGCCTGGAAGACATAAGGTGCTTGTTGCACCAGATCAGATTGAGTATCCGGCAGGGTTTGCTCAAAGTTGCTGATGGCTTCGGCCTGGCTTTGGCATTTGCTAACGATGACCACATTGTACCACCAGGGTATTTGCACCAATTGCGTAGCAGCCTGCTTCGTAATTGCCGAGTCTTGCTGCCAGAAGCGATACCAGCGGCGAATTTGCTCCAAGTTTCGCCTGGAGAAACCTTTAATGTCAGGAAATCCTGCCATCAGGTCTTGGCTCAGCTGGGCCAGGAATTTATCCCCCCAGCTGCTGTTTTGCTGTTTTTCTACAATTTCATCGCCCAGATGCCAGTAATAATTCAGCAGTTCGGAATTAATCTGCACGGCGGCCTTGAGTTGGGTTTGGCGAAACTGCTGTTTGAGGGCAGCCAGCCAGTTTGCGTAGTCTGTCGTTTGCGCTGATTTACGCCCCATAACCCAATACCTTCAAATTCTGACGAATCACATCATCCAGCTGTTCAGAATCCGACATCTGTCGAAACAGGGTTTTGCTTAACTCGCTCATCTTAGTTTCAAACGGAATTCCATCATCTTCAATCTCGGCTGTGCCCACATAGCGACCTGGGGTAAGCACGAAGTCGTTGGCCTTAATCTCATCTAGCCTGGCTGATTTACAGAAGCCCGCTACGTCTTCATAATCACCATCTTTAGCTTCACCACGCCAGGCATGGTAGGTGCTAGTGATTTGTGCGATGTCGTCTTTAGTGAGTTCTTTTAGAGTACGGCTAATCATGCTGCCCATATTACGCGCATCGATAAACAGGGTTTCACCTTGACGGTCACGGTGGTTACTCTCAGTATGGCCATCGATATTCATCGCCTTTTTATTTTTAGTCAGGAACCAGAGGCAGACCGGAATCTGAGTGGTGTAAAAAAGTTGACCGGGCATGGCAATCATGCAATCGACCAAATCGTTTTCGATGATTTTCTGGCGGATAGAGCCTTCACCCTTGGTATTGGTCGACATCGCCCCATTAGCCAATACAAATCCAGCGGTGCCGTTTTCGGATAGCTTGGCGATCATGTGCATGATCCAGCCGTAGTTGGCGTTGCCGGTGGGCGGCACTTCATAACCGGCCCAGCGCGGGTCGTCTGTCAGTTCATCACTGGCGCGCCACTCTTTTTGGTTAAAGGGTGGGTTGGCCATAATGAAGTCGGCCTTGAAGTCGGGGTGTTGATCTTTGTAAAAGGTGTCTGCCGCAACATCACCCAAATTACCGGCGATGCCGCGAATGGCGAGGTTCATCTTGGCCAGTTTATAAGTAGTGGCTTTGTATTCCTGGCCGTAGATGGAGATATCTTTCTGACTACCCTGGTGGCTATCAACAAATTTGACCGACTGCACAAACATACCGCCCGAGCCGCAGCAGGGATCATAAATTCTGCCGTTATAGGGTTCGATCATTTCAGCAATGATATTTACGATGCACTTGGGGGTGTAGAACTCTCCCCCGCCCTTGCCTTCGGTGGCGGCGAATTTGCCGAGGAAGTATTCGTACACTCGACCGACCACGTCTTGCTCATCATCTTCGACGGTGTCGATGTTGTTGATGCTGTCAATGAGTGCAGCCAGCTTGCTGCTATCCAACCCGAGGCGGGAGAAGTAGTTATCCGGCAGTGCGCCTTTGAGGCTAGGGTTATTCTTCTCCACCGTGGCTAATGCACTATCGATCTTGATGGCGATATCATCTTGCTTGGCGTTGATTTGGATATAATGCCAACGGGCATTCTCTGGCAGAAAGAAGACGTTTTTCATGGCGTAGAACTCAACCATATCCAGGTAATTTTCCTGACCTTCGGCAATGAGTTCCGCACGGCGTACTTCAAACTTATCACTGATAAATTTGAGAAAGATCAGGCTCAGCACCACGTGTTTGTACTCGGAAGATTCCACCGTGCCGCGCAACTTGTTGGCGGTATCCCACAGGGTCTCTTCAAAGCCTTTAACGCTTTTAGCACTAGCCTTTGGCGCTGCTTTTTTCTTCTTCACTGCCATCTATTCATATACCACTACTGTTAAGCGCTCTCGCGCAATCATCGACCAAACACAAAGGCCATAAAAACAAGCGGACAGAGCGCCACCGCCACCGCAATCTTTCTGCCATCCATGAAAACAATCAAATCCCGGAAGCGGCGCAAGAACCCGCAACTGCATGATTCCCCCGGAAATCCTCTATTCTATCCGCCATTGTGGCGAACTAACCCCATCGGTTCAATGTAAATATTAACAATCACGAGCAATCGAGATACATCGTTCAATTAAGCGGACGATTAACGGGAAAACCAGCGGTACTAAAGCAATACAGTCATCTTTTTTACGCCGCTGGTATCTGCGCAGCAGAATGTCATCAGCAGTAGAGCACGATGGATAACAACGCCTAGTAAAGCGCTATGATTTCATATTCCATTGCCCGATCATTTTGCAGGCGACCGGACGAAGTCCCTTTCGGGCTAAGCTCAAACACATCGCCCTGCTCCCGCCCCATCAACGCAGCGCCGAGTGGTGATTGCGGCGTGATGATCGTCACGTCATTGCCTTCCAATACAAACTTTACGCCACCCGCATCAATCCCCAACCATACCCAACGCAGCACACCCACCTGATCTTCCAGCTTAACCAAAGAGGATATCGCTACCTCAGTCGACTCATGACTTAATGATTCAGGCCTAATCGCTTTGTATATCAGCAATGACGCTTCAATCTCCACCGCCCGTTTTGCCTGCCCATGTGCAAGGTATGACGCCTCCAGCCCACGCGTATCATATTTATTTTCCGCCACACTTTCACCGTGCGTCGCGCTCTCATGCGCCGCCTTTACTGCCTGTTGCAATCCAGCTAGATCATGTTGCAGTGCGACCAAGATCTGTTGCAGGGCTTGTAATTTATTCATCCATATACGCTTTATTCATTCGACAGTGATTTACCTGAGGGCCACTCACTAAAGGGATAGGGCGGGGTTTCACTGTTGAAGGTCAAAAACAGCATGATTTGATAGGTGTAACGGCTTAGCGACAGACCAAAATCCAGTAGCTGCGTATTTGGCACACCATTGACAAGCACCAAAAAAAACTGCAACACCACCACTGAAAACGTCACAAACTTAACCACTCCGATTAAAAATGCAAACAACAACATATATAGACCTCGTTTCCATATAGTATCGCTGTGGCGGGCCACTTCATTGTTATTACTATTCACCAAAAAACACTCCAGTTTGATTTCCATATCGTTTCATAATGACTTATTCCACCACCTTACTGCGTAACTCTTTTGTTCGACTACGGCGCGTCTTGCTATCCATGCGCCGTGTCTGCGACCCTTTTGTGGGACGTGTCGGCCGCCTTGTTTTTGGCAGCACTGAGACTGATTTAACCAGTCCCTGTAGGCGCGCCAGCGCATCTTCACGGTTTTTCTCCTGCGTGCGGAATTGCTGCGCCTTGATCACAATCACCCCCTCTTTCGCAACCCGGCGATCTTTCAGGCATAACAGACGCTCTTTATAAAACGCAGGCAGTGATGATGCGTTGATGTCAAAACGCAGATGAATCGCAGACGAAGTCTTGTTCACATTCTGTCCGCCAGCGCCCTGCGCACGAATCGCAGATAATTCGATTTCATCAACAGGGATAGAGACGTTATGGGAGATAATTAACACAGTCGCGTGATTATACGCGGGATACAGTCAATTGTGGCGGAGATTATGAACACCCTTTACAAAAATCACTGACTCATGCACTTCTCAAACTCTGCTCTGTTTCCCGCTGTTAGTTCAACCTGAGACTCACCAACGTTTTGAAACATTTGTTCACTACAAGCCTGAAAAAACCGAAAGTCCATCGGTATATCCTGATTAATCATAGTGCTTCGATTGGTATCGCTGACTATTCGCCAACCTAATACCAAATGCGCAATCACAAATACCACACCATAAATTTTTAGTAGCCGCTTGTTTTGACTGCCGATTAAGAACAGCGCAAACAGAAGCGAAACATAGGTAAATATGATCGCTGCACCAGACACGATGATCATCAATGTCGACAACGCAGCAATGGCAATGCCAATAATCCCTAATATTGTTTTAATCATTGCTGGCATAAATGGTGTATAAAATAATGATTCACTACGGCGCACGCCAATATGGCTCCAACAACAGCTGAATCAGCGGCACACCCGGCATTAGTTTCCTCGAGTGATTCAGACCAAGGAACCACTATGCTAACCATGCCTCCTACGCCCACCTCATCGATATCCCCCATCATACCCCTCATAAAATACAATCACTAGGACGCCACCGCTATGCCGATGACAAATACCCCTTCAATCGCGCCACCCCCTCCCGCAAATTTTCAATAGCAGTGGTATAAGCAAACCGCACATGCTGATTTGCCCTGTGGTCACCAAAATCACACCCTGGAGTAATCGCAACACCTGCCTTCTCTAGCACATCAAGTACAAAGGCATGACTGTCTTCGGTGAAGCGACTGCAATCCGCGTAGAGGTAAAATGCACCAGGCGGTTTGGTTGTGATTTCAAAACCGAGTTGTTGCAACGCGGGCATCAGATAATCTCGTCTTGCCTTAAATGCTTCTCGGCGAGACGCCAATATTTGCATCGTCTCAGGTTCAAATGCGCTAAGTGCCGCGTGTTGCGCCACTGTCGGGGCGGCAAGAAAAATGTTTTGCGCAAGGCGATCAACCGCATCGACATACGCTGCTGGCGCAATCAGCCAGCCCAGCCGCCAGCCGGTCATGCCGAAATACTTTGAGAAGCTGTTGATGATAAAGGCGTCCGGTGCATCCGCCAGTAGCGAGTAAGCCGGCTGTTCGTAGCTCAACATGGCGTAAATTTCATCAATAATTAAAACCCCACCCTGCTGTTTTACAAAGGCATTGATCTGAGCTATTTCACTGGCATCAACCATAGTACCGCTCGGATTAGAGGGTGAGGCAATCATCACCGCCTTGGTTTCAGGCGTCCACTGCTGCTCAATCAGTTCGGCTGTCAACTGATAATCACTGCTGCTATCAACCGGCACACACTGCGCCTCGCCACCGAACATACGTACAAAATGTCGATTACAGGGGTAACCAGGGTCAGCCATCATCACCCGTTCTCGCGGATTTACGGTCACACCAAGCGCCAACTGTAATGCTCCAGAGGCGCCGGGAGTGATGATAATATGCTCAGCCGGAACCTCGACCTCTAGTTGATCGCGATAGAATGTCGCTAACCGCGCGCGTAATTCAGGCAAACCTGCCGCGGGTGTGTAGTGAGTTTTACCCGCTTTTAGTGCATCAATACCCGCCTGTGTCAGCGGTTCTGGGGTAACAAAATCAGGTTCGCCAACTGCCATGTGAATGATCGACCGCCCCTGCTGTTCAAGCGCCCTGGCGCGAGCCAACAAGTCCATCACATAAAATGGACCGATCCCGGACATGCGTTCAGCAACAGCAATATTCACAAAAATACCCTTTATTATCTATAAGTTATAGACTAATCATCACCTAATACCTACGATAACAGTGACTGTCAAGATACATTCAAAAGCACTGCCCGCGCACGCAGTATGCATAACCATTAAACCCCTAATATTATAAATCAAGCAAATACAAACATAGCATTTGCTAATATTCCGCTATATTAAGCAATCTAAAGCATTGAGTATCAATGCTCTTTCTGGTATAAATCCGGGTTTATTTCGCAAGCGCATGAGGGAGATATCACGCAATGGCGGCAGCAAAAAAGAAAGCAGTGAAAAAATCGACGGTGAAGAAAGCGGTTGTAAAAAAGAAAGTTGTCACCCAGAAAGCGGCGCAGAAGGCGGTTGTGAAAAAATCGACGACTAAAAAGGCAGTTGCAAAAAAAGCGGTGGTGAAAAAGGCGGTTACTAAAAAAGTAGCGGCTAAAGCGGCCGTTAAGAAAAAAGCGACTATGGTAAAAACACCAGCTCCAGTAACGAAGAAAAATACGACAGTGACAACAGCAAAATCAGCGAAAAAGCCAGCGGCACCGACTACCACTCAAGGCGGTTTTGCCCCTTATATTGAGAAAAAAGACGAAGAGTATATGAATGAGCCTCAAACGGCCCATTTCATTAAAATACTGGGCGCCTGGAAGACTGAGTTAATGGAAGAGGTCGATCGTACGGTGCATCACATGCAGGATGAGGCCGCTAATTTCCCTGACCCCAACGACCGCGCTAGTCAGGAGTCTGAATTTGCACTGGAATTACGTGCGCGTGACCGCGAGCGTAAGTTGATTAAGAAAATCGATGAATCGGTCGTTCACCTGAAAAATGAAGACTACGGTTATTGCGATATTTGCGGCATCGAAATCGGTATCCGTCGCCTCGAAGCAAGGCCGACCGCCAGCCTCTGCATTGATTGTAAAACGCTCGATGAGATCCGTGAAAAACAGATAAGAGGTTAAGCGATCCACTTCGCTGCACTCTCTTTTCCACGGTGTTTTTTAGGCGCGGCGGTAGCATGCGGTGATAACGCCTGATCACGCTGAGTTTAATTTTCCACACTTATCAAGTCGCCACTAGAGGGAAAGGACATGCCACAGAATATCGATTCAATCCTACAGGAAAATCGTTTATTCCCTCCCACCGCTAATTTTGCCAAAAACGCCATGGTTGATGAGTCGGCATTACAGGCACTCTATCAGCGGGCAGAAGATGACCATGAAGGTTTCTGGGCGGACCTCGCTCGTGATGAGCTAAGCTGGGACAAACCATTTAACACCACGCTAAATAGTCTTAACGCCCCTCACTACCGCTGGTTTGAAGATGGCGAGCTCAATGTCTCTTATAACTGCATTGACCGTCACCTGGCTGACAAAGCGGATAAAACGGCGATTATCTTCGAAGGCGAGCAAGGCGATACTCGCCACATCACTTACGCTCAACTACACCGCGACACCTGTCGCTTTGCCAATGCACTCAAGGCACAGGGCATTGAAAAAGGAGATCGCGTGGTGATCTACATGCCAATGGTACCAGAGGCGATTATCGCGATGCAGGCGTGTGCCCGAATCGGCGCGATTCATTCGGTCGTATTTGGTGGTTTTTCCGCTGAGGCACTGAAAGACCGCATCGATGATGCCAGCGCCAAGGTTTTGATCACTGCTGACGGCGGCCATCGTGGTGGTAAGATCGTTGAACTCAAGGCGGCAGCAGACAAGGCACTGGAGCGCTGCGGTGAGTCACTACAGAAAGTAATCGTATTAAAACGCACCCAACATAATATCTCGATGAAAGCAGGGCGTGATATCTGGTGGTCCGATGCAATAGCAAGTGTCGATGATGAATGTGCACCGCTTAGCGTCGGCGCGGAGCATCCGCTCTTCCTGCTCTACACCTCTGGCTCTACCGGTAAACCCAAAGGCATCCAACATGCCAGTGCGGGTTATCTACTCGGCACCATTGTAACGATGAAGTGGGTCTTCGATCACCGCCCAGACGACATCTACTGGTGTACCGCTGATGTGGGCTGGATCACCGGTCATAGTTACGTCGCTTACGGCCCACTCGCCGTCGGCGGCACCATTATGGTTTACGAAGGTGCGCCCACCGTGCCCGATACCGGTCGCTTCTGGAAGCTCTGTGAAGACCATAAAGTAACGGTTTTTTATACCGCACCCACGGCCATTCGCGCATTGATGAAAAGTGGTGATGAGGTACCGAACCAATACGACCTCTCCTCCATCCGCCTGCTCGGCACGGTGGGTGAGCCGATCAACCCCGAGGCGTGGATCTGGTATCACGAGGTGATCGGCAAAGAACGCTGCCCAATTGTCGATACCTGGTGGCAGACCGAGACCGGTGCCAATATGATCGCACCAATACCCGGCGTTATCGCCACCAAACCCGGCTCCTGCACCCGAGCACTGCCCGGCATGGCACTCGATGTGGTAGATGATGAAGGCAATAGCATCACCACCCCAGATAAAGGCGGCCTGCTCGTCATTCGCAAGCCATGGCCATCGATGCTGCGTGGCATCTGGGGTGATGATACGCGTTATATCGACACCTACTGGGGCATGTTCGACAATCACGTCTATGTAGCAGGTGATAGTGCGCGTCGTGACCAGGATGGTTATTTCTGGATCATGGGGCGCATTGACGATGTCCTCAATGTCTCTGGCCATCGCCTTGGCACCATGGAAGTGGAATCCGCATTGGTCGCACACCCGGCGGTGGTTGAAGCGGCGGTTGTTGGCCGACCCGATGAGATTAAAGGCGAGGCTATCTTTGCCTACGTGGTACTCAAAGGAGAGCGCCCTGCTGATGGCATTGATGAAACACTGACAAACGAACTGCGCAGCTGGGTTGGCGAACAGATTGGTGCCATCGCCAAGCCAAGCAACATTCGCTACGCCGACAATCTGCCTAAAACCCGCTCCGGTAAAATCATGCGCCGCCTACTGCGTACTATTGCCAGTGGTGAAGAGATTACCTCGGACACCTCTACCCTTGAAAACGAAGCGATCCTGCTTCAACTACAAGGAAAGGAATAGTATACGGCAACTCGGGGCATTCACCTATCGAACAAGGAAGTTCACTGGCCAATCTAAGCTTTGTAAGCCAATACTGACAGCAATAAAATTAAGCTCTCAACTTATTTAAGTTTTTTCTCGTTAATGCATCAAGTCATCCAACAAGGTGTCGATACGCCACAGTAAGCAAACAAATTCCCCGCCAAGACAGGAGGTCCGGCATGGTAGCCAGCAGCGAAAAACGCGTTTCCGAAAGATATCCCATTGTAGAAGTCGCCGAAAACAGCGCCGCTTTTCACCTTAGCATTAATGACGTATCATACGAGATCAGTGACATTCAGGATGTCTCTGTTACCGGGGTTAGAATTTTAATGGCAACGCCGCTATCAGAAGGCAGCCTATTAACGCTCTCTTATCTCGCAGATGATTTAGAGATGTCAATTGAAGCGAAGATCATTTGGTCTGAATTAGATGATGAAAGCGGCCTATTCTTAACCGGCATCCGCTTCAACCCAATACAGACAGACCTCAGCACACTATTTTTTCTAGCCTTCAGAAAACAGCTAGATCGCTTCGATAACGGCACCCATATTCTACAATCATAAGTATTAAATACACAACAAAGACTATTTCATAAACCATGAAATAACCCAGTCACAGGATTCCTCTGCCAGCAGATCACCCGTATTCCCCCATACTCATGTGATCTTCAGGCAGGGGGAAACTGTGATTACAATGCCCCTCCTAATCACCTCACTCACGGTGGCATGAGCGTGTACTGCATCCTTGCAACGCACCATACCAACGCAGCCTTCATGTTAATATCAGCGCTAACACCATGACACAACCGGTCCGATGAGCAAATAACCATGATATTTACACCTCTCAGAATAGCGCTATTAACGGTCTCTGATACACGCAACGCAGACACTGACCAATCTGGAAAATTTCTCGTCGCACAGATCACAGCCGCAGGGCATGCGATGGCTGAAAAAAAAATCATCCTGCCTGATGATATCTATCAAATTCGCGCACAGGTCTCACACTGGATTGCAGACGACAAGGTACAGGTCGTCCTCATCAGCGGTGGCACGGGGCTCACCGGCCGCGATGGCACCCCAGAAGCGATCAAGCCACTGCTCGATAAAGAAATCGAAGGCTTCGGCGAGCTTTTCCGCATGCTCTCGTTTAATGAGATCAAAACCTCGACCATACAGTCACGCGCACTCGGTGGAATTGCCAACGCCACCTTTATTTTTTGCATACCCGGCTCACCCGGCGCATGCAGAACCGCCTGGGATGGCATCCTAAAAGAGCAACTCGATAGCCGCCATAAACCCTGCAATTTCGTTGAACTCATGCCGCGACTGCGAGAAATTTAACCATCAGCACGCTAACCACTTTATTAAACGTCGACGAGGTACTCGCTCGCCTGTTGGCGCATGCACGCCGCCCTCAGCAGATTGAACAATGCCCACTTTTAAATGCCTTAGGACGCGTCCTCGCCCAGCCCCTCATCGCCCCCCATCCCATTCCACCAACCGATAATAGCGCGATGGATGGCTACGCCTTGCGTCTGGATGATCTTGCAACGCAAGGTTCAACAACGCTGCCCATCTCTCAACGCATTACCGCTGGCGATATCCCCGTTGAACTGGCCGCCAATAGCGTGGCACGTATCTTTACCGGCGCCTCGATTCCTGCCGGTGCAGACACCGTCATTGCGCAGGAACAAAGCCATCTCGAAAGTGGTCGCATCACTTTTAATATACCCAGTCATATTGGCCAGCATATTCGACGCGCGGGGGAAGACATTGAACAAGGGCACGCTTTTCTCTCCGCGGGCTATCGCATACAACCACAGGCAATGGGGCTAATTGCTGCGAATGGCATCGCCACTATTGCGGTTTTTCGTCGTTTAAAGGTTGCCCTGCTATCAACCGGCAATGAACTACTGATGCCCGGCTGCGCATTACAAAATGGCAAACGCTATAACGCCAATCACTTCACATTAAGCGGGCTACTTCAGGCCCTCGGCTGTGAAATCATCGACCTCGGCACCATCCCCGACAAATTATCAACGACCCTTAATGCCCTTGAGGCGGCCGCAACGGATGCCGATCTGATTATCAGCAGCGGGGGTGTTTCAGTCGGTGAAGAAGACCACGTCAAGACCGCTATTGAGCAACTCGGCGCACTGAATATCTGGAAGTTAAACATCAAACCCGGTAAACCACTCGCTTTTGGCGAAATTAACAACACCCCGTTTTTTGGCCTACCTGGCAATCCTGTCTCACTATTTGTCACCTTCTGCCTGTTTGCGCGCCCCTACATTTTACGCGCACAGGGTATCGAACAAGTACAACCACAAACCATTAAAATCCACGCCCAGTTTAATCATACAAAAAAGGGGAGCCGACAAGAGTACCTTCGCTCACGCTTAACAACCGCTGAACACGGCAGTGAAGTTGCAATCTTTGGCAAGCAGGGCTCCGGCGTCTTAAGCTCAACCGTATGGGCAAACAGCCTGACCATCATCCGCCCTGGCAGCGTGATAACAGCGGGTGATTTGGTCGAAGTGATCCCCTTCAACGAACTCATCACATGAACGCCATTGATGAGATGACACCTGACAACGTCACGGCGGTCATCTTAGCCGGCGGTGAAGGACGCCGCATGGCAGGGGCCGATAAAGGACTGGTTGAACTGGATGGTAAGCCACTGATAGAGCATGTCATCGCCCGCCTGCAACCACAGGTTTCAAACCTTATCATCAGCGCCAACCGCAACGTTGCACATTATCAAAAATATGGTTACCCAGTCATTACTGATCAGATCAATCACCAGGGCCCACTTGGCGGCATTCTCAGCGCGCTGCAGCAATGTAACAATGACTGGCTTTTGACCCTGCCGTGCGACACCCCATACCCGCCACAGGACTTATGCCTTCGCATCTGCCAGGCAGCTAGTCAAACACCCAATCTACTTTTTACTGCTCATGATGGTCAACGCAGTCAACCGCTTTTTTCAATGATCCATTGCAGCTTAATCCGTTCGCTGCAGACATTCCTTGCATCTAATGAAAAAAAGGTCATTTTATGGTTAAAGCAAGCAGGCGCCATTGACGTCGAATTTTCTGATCAGCCAATGGCATTTATCAATATCAATACTAAGGAAATGCTGGCAAACATTCAAAAAAAGCACCATGACTGCCAACATAAAGGCCTGTTCAAGGCTTAAGGCATCACCATATTTGCCGATAGTTATTATGAAAGTCATGAAGATAATACTAAAGTAAATGCCTACTACCGCTAGAAACGTCGCGCCCGGACTGTCACCCCGCCAGATTTTAGGGCTACTTTCGGCGGCATTAATCCCTTGTATTAGCGCCATTTCACTGACCAGCGCCAGAGGTACCCAGTTAATATTAATTATCGGCGCCACAATGATTGCACTGTTATTCGCCTGGCGACTCTCTCATACTAAAAAGAAAACCGATAATATTGATCCGCTATCACAGGTACAGGCCCTCCTGGCACCCACACATGAATTCATCGACCAGCTTAATAACCATACCGAAAATGACACGACTATCGTCAATGAAAGTATTCACGCCCTAGAGCTGGAATTTAGCTTAATCACAAAAAAAATTGACTGGGCACAATCGCAGCGAGACACCTTTGAGGCAACCATTTTAATCTCCGACCTGCGCGGCTACACCGCCATTTCAGAGACCTATAGCCCTAACGAAACTATCAGCCTACTGAATCGATATTTCGAACACATGAGCGAAATTATTTACAGGCACAACGGCACCATTGATAAACTCATGGGCGATTCAATACTTGCCCTTTTCGGCTCATATGATGGCACGAAAAAAGATGCCGCAGATGCCGTCACCTGCGCTGCAGAGATGCAAATTGCGATGTATAAGTTCAACCGGGAAAACCAACAACTCGGGATGCCCGCACTCTATATGGGCATCGGCATCAATACGGGCAAAGTGGTTGCCAGCAGACTGGGTTCCGCATTATATAACGAGCAGACGATTATCGGTGCCGATGTTAACTTAACGGCCCGCATCGAATCACATACTGTACGCGGACAAGTCCTGATCAGTGATACCACTTATCAACTAGTTCGTGATGTGACTGAGGTCAGCGAACCCATGCAGGTAATTGTAAAAGGAAGGCGAGAAGCCGTTCCCATGTACGAGCTCACCAGCATCAGCAATCCAGAACACCTTAAAGTCCCCGAAAGAGAAATACGGAGAAGCCCTCGGGTCGATGTCAATATCCCCTTTAAATTCCATGTCTGTGAAGGCAAAATTATTACCTCAGAACAAAATATCGGCAGAATTTCGAATATCAGCACAGGGGGTATGCTGGCTTATACCGACATCAAGATAGATCCCTATTTTTTTGTTCGCTTTGCGCTTGATTTCAACATATTAGGTATCGAATGCAATGATATCTATGGCAAGATATTAAAAGTGGAAAAGAAAAAGGAAAGCTACGAAATGAGCATTGAATTCACTATCATTGACCCTCAAGATCGACAATCCATCCAGGATTTAGTGAATAATACCCTCGCACAGGCTCAAAACAGCAAATACAACAAGCTTTAAACATCAATCCCCCTTCAAAAGAAGCAGAATCACCTACCCGCCTCATTATTTAAACCGAGTCAAACAGACACAAACTTGACTCATCAGCCTCACATCTGGATCATTGAGGGTTCAGATCCATAATCAGATTCAATAAACCATGACACCCGATCAATATTGCCAGGACAAAGCGGCCAAAAGCGGCTCCAGTTTCTACTACAGCTTCCTATTTCTCCCGCCTAAGCAGCGCCGAGCCATCATCTCGCTATACGCCTTCTGCCGAGAAGTAGATGATGTCGTCGATGAAACGGCAGAACATGAGATCGCACGCATCAAACTAGCGTGGTGGCGGGAAGAGATTGCCCATGTGTTTGAGGATAAAGCGCAACATATGGTGGGAAAGGCGCTGCAGCAGACGATCAAAGATTTTGATCTCTCACAAGAGCATTTTATTGAAATCATTGATGGCATGGAGATGGACCTGGACTACAACGCCTACCCCTCCTTCAAAGAGCTATCCCTCTACTGCTACCGCGTGGCAAGCGTGGTCGGGCTAATGTCTGCTGAGATCTTCGGTTACAAGGACCGTAAAACACTCAAATATGCTCACGCCCTGGGCATGGCATTCCAACTCACTAATATCCTACGTGATGTACATGAAGACAGTGTCCGTGGCCGACTCTACATCCCGCTTGATGAACTGGATCGCTTTGGAGTCACTACCGATGACCTGATGAAAAACAAAACCACCGATAATACCCGTGCACTATTTAAATTTCAGGCAGAACGGGCACAACGCTATTACAACGATGCTTTCGAGTTACTACCAGACTGTGATCGCCACCCACAACGTAGTGGATTAATCATGTCCACCATCTACCGTACCATTCTTAACGAGATTGAAAACGATGGCTACCGTGTACTAGAACACCGCACATCACTCACTCCCATTCGGAAATTATGGCTCGCATGGCGCACCTCACGCAAAGAGAAGCAACGCCACAAAGCATTCCTGAAAAATGCCACCGCGACATGACTAAGGGACGTGCACAAAACAAGTTTCGGATATGGCGCTCAGATTTAGTGCGTATTGCTTCGTTCTGATTGAGCAAAATTGTAGGAATAGTGGTTCTATTCTGAGGTTTTGAGATTAAAGAACGGGCAAAGGCGGACTCAAGCTGTGAGGCAAGAGTCGGAAGTTGTTTTGTGCACGTCCCTTAAGCATCACGCCCGAGTTCCAAATGAACAAATTGCCCTGGAAATTTCGCCCAGTGAAATAATTTTATCGACCCCGCCAGCCTTCACTGCTTCTTTGGGCATGCCGTAGACAACACTACTCTCCTCATCCTGGGCAATGGTGTAAGCACCGGCATCATGCATATCTCGCATCCCGGACGCCCCATCAGCCCCCATTCCCGTCATAATAATACCCACCGCATTTTTACCCGCAATCTTTGCGGTTGAACGAAACAGCACATCAACAGAAGGTCGATGACGACTAACGGTGGGACCCTCTTTGATATCAACAAAATAACGTGCACCACTGCGGTTCAGCATCATATGATGACTACCTGGCGCTATCAACGCCTGACCCTGTAAAACACGGTCTCCATTTTTGGCCTCTTTCACATTAACCTGACAGATGCCATCCAGTCGCGCAGCAAATGCAGCGGTAAATTTTTCCGGCATGTGCTGCACAATCACCATACCCGGTGCATCCTTCGGTAATTGAGACAAAACAAGTTCTAGCGCCTGAGTACCGCCCGTTGAAGTCCCAATAGCGACTATTCGATCAGTCGTATGCATCATTGAACCACCACTGTTTTTTAATAGTGCTTCATTTTTTGACAACAGCACTTCAATTTTTTCACCACTCTTCATCAACAATGCGTTCTTCTTTAACTTACCAACATTCGCTCGCGCGGCTGATTTAATCACATCAAGCAATATTGCAGAAGACTCTTCAAGAAACCCTTTTACCCCCATTTTTGGTTTGGTAATAAAATCAATCGCGCCATCCGCAATCGCCTGCATGGTGGTCTTACTACCCTTTTCCGTCAGCGTTGAACACATCACCACCGGCAATGGATTATCATTCATAATCAGCTTAAGAAAAGTAAGACCATCCATCTTTGGCATCTCAACATCCAGCACCATCACATCAGGCATCGTGACCTTCATCCGCTTAAGCGCTAGAATGGGATCATTCACTGCCGCGACTAATTCTAGCTGGGCATCACTATTGATGATTTTTGTGAATACCTGCCGAATAATAGCGGAATCATCCACCACCATCACTTTAATACGAGACATTGCTAAGCGCCCCCTTTTTGACCACATCAAGATTAATCGCTCTATCTTTTGTCACCTGGGTACTCACTTGCTTCTGATGAGATAAATTGAGTCGTTCCATCGCATATCCCTCGCACATTTGTTTTATTGTGACGTCCACAGTGAATACTATCGGCTTATCACCTTGATTCACGAGTTCACTAACCGATAAAAAATGAGGTATCCTAGCGCTTAAGAAAAAGCAAGGAAGAAGGGTTCACCCAATGATATTCGGTGACCATGCAGAAAAAATATCCATCCCTGGAAAGGACATCATCCAAAACCTGTCAAGGCATATTGCTGGAGTCGTGAAAGGCATTAGTCACAGTGTTCCATGCGGTTCCATCCCTACTGCGACTCTCGCTCTGCGGTATTCCGTTCCACAGCACATCACACTATGTATCAGTTACATCAAGGAATCGCCACTCATTTCAACAACAGCCTTATTCAGCTCCCTGCCAGCATCGTCAATATCCCTTTGATATCCTTTTCAAGCTCCTTGCTGATATCCCTGACTACGCGTTGAAATAACTTTTAGCGCCTCTTTATCTGCCCCTTACACAATGTAATTTCACACTCCTTGTCTCATCAACTAGATCACACCATTCAGTGAATCGACTCCAGCAATATCGCTCCTCAAAACGCTCACCTAAACACCCTTGGTGAATCCTTTCACTCAACAGAAACAGCGCAATCCTATTGTCCTCAGTTCCTGTCGATATCATCCTTGCGCTTTAGGTACTTATGTTTTCGACCCGAGCGTTATCTTCACTATCAGAAGTGCGCTTGATGTTATGTAGGAAGGGTAAAAACAGCGTAGGAATATTCCTATTCTAATAACCAAGGGAATTCATCAATAATAAATTTTCAATAAATATCAAATGGCTGCCCCCTTACCTAAAAGGGCACTGCAGCCATCATTTCAATACGCTCACCACTAACAGGATGATCAAAGCACAAGCGCTCTGCATGTAGCAATAATCGCCCCAGTGCCTCGCCATAAAGCTCATCCCCATAAATGGGGGCATCTAGCCCTGATCGATGAGCTGCGTGCAGACGCAACTGGTGTGTGCGCCCAGTATGTGGATAAAAATAGATGCGTGTGGTCTCTTCACCGCGCTCAATCACCTGCCAGTGGGTCACCGACATCCGACCGTAATCTGCACAAACCATTTGACGTGGGCGGTCATCATAATCAACCCTTAGAGGCAACTCGATCGTGCCACCATCGGCCGATTCCGGCAATCGCTTGGAGAGCACCGCAACATAACGTTTCTCAACAGTCCGTTTTATAAATTGTTGCTGTAAGGCCTTATGAATTGCACGGTGCTTCGCCACCAACAGCAGACCGGATGTGGACATATCGAGACGATGCACCAACAACAACCCATCATGATCGGGATAACGCTGTCGTAGGCGACTCTGTACTGAATCAACAATCTCTTTTCCTGGCACTGACAACAGGCCACTCGGTTTATTAACAACGAGTAGATGATCATCTTCATAAACAATCGCTGGCGCATCCGGGTCATCAAATGTCAGGCTATTAAACTCACGCGACTGCAGGTCAAGCCCTTGCAACATAAATGGCAATATCGGCTGACACTTTCCTCGACAGGCAGGATAGAAATTCCCATGATGACGAATCCCCCCTTTCGGTGAAGCCCCCCACCAGAACTCCGCCAGCGCGATTGGCTCAAGGCCTTGTTGGTGGGCATACTGAATCAACTTGGGTGCCGCGCAGTCCCCCGTTCCACCCGGCGGCAGGCGCTCATCAAAAAACTCAGAAACACTTTTCTCTTCACCCAATCGGTTACTTAATCGATAGGCCTTAAACAACTTCCGATGCAATCGACTGGAGAACCGAGAGCGCTGCTGTTTCAGCGCCATTAACTGCTGTTCAATCAAGCCGACTTGCTGCTCAACAGGTGTCAAGCGGTTACGCCACTCATCAAGCAGTGAGCGCCGCTCACGTTTATCTTGCTGGCTCTCAAAAGAGAGTCGAATCAACACCTCCTCACGCTGCGTATGATCCACCGTCGCACGTTGCGTTTGACGCAATGCTTTACGCGCGCGATGAGTCACGGCTAAGGCATTTAATACCATGTCCCGCTGGCCTTGCAACGTAATAAGCTGCTCATTCAAGCGCGCAAATTCAGGGCTGGATTGAAGCCCATCAAGCTGCACCTCAAACTCATAAAGCTGATCTTCGCCAGCAGGCAGGAAGCCATCGAGTACCTGCTGATTAAAAACCGGTGGCACAAAGCCCGGCAACCTCCACTCACCGCCCAACATACCCGAGAAGGCGGCAAGATAACCGATCTGGCCATCGCCATCTTTCACCACCAACACGCCAAACATTTTCCCGCTATCAGCTTCATTGAAATCATGAGGCCAATCCTCTTCGCCACTGAGTCGACGCTGCAGCGCCAGCGCGGCCTTTCTCGCAATCGGCTGCGGGATGTTGCTAAAGGGGCTAGGAAAGCCCTGCGGCAGGGTTTCATTTGATAATAAAGGAGGAGAGAAATAGGCTATGCAGTTCATATTGAGGCGATCTTAATCATGGCCCCGGATTCTAACATCCACCGTGATAACAACCCAGACCCGCTACAAAATGCAAGCCATCCATTCCACCGACAAATTCAGGTGAAATTTAACGGGCAATGCTATATTTCAAATTATCATTAAATACACCCACTCGATTGACCCGGTGAAAGGAGCGTAACGATTCGGCTCACGCCTGAAATCTGAACAGTTACTACCCATTATCCACTATGCTGAATAGTTACAAAGGAGCTTTCCCATGGCAAAACATCTCGACTCAAGAACACTAGCGCTATTACTCATCACGGCATTCATCGCTGGCTGTGCCGGATTACAATCCAGCCGCGACCTTGTCAAAGACGTCCATTTCGAGCGCATAGAATCTAATATCGCATCCATCCGTAATGTCTACCTTCACCGCACCGCCAAGGGCATGGACCTGCACGGCGAGCTAACGCGTAAATCAACGGCGCGCGGGGCTATCCCAGGGCATCTGCATGTCACCCTAAAGGATGTTCAGGGCAATGTACTGAAGAGTGCTGATGTCGATTACAGGCGTCACAACAAACAGTCTAATCACTCTCATTTCTCGATTTCATTACCCATCACACTGAAAAGTGGTAGCACAATAGAGATCAAGCATATGGCCTTAGAGCTTAGCAATTTAAGCGCCCACCCTCAGTGGACTGATACTCAGCAAGACTAAGCCACGCTGGCCTTATGCGCCACATACTGCCTGCGATGCGCAGCCACCACTTGTTATTCAGTGCCGGCGTATCCGCCCTGAACTATGGATTAAAGGCCTGATCACGCGTATCATCCCACCTTTCGCGGGCGTTACCGCCCGCTTGCGAATCAATCAGTTAGCACTCAAACAGAGACGAAAAAGAAGATAACTATGGCTGGCACAGAACTATTTGGCGACGAAGAGCGTAAAGAAGTCGCGGATGTAATGGAAACAGGGATCTTTATCCGCTACAATCAGGACGATGCACGCAACGGCCATTGGAAGGCGAAAACCTTCGAAAAAGAGTTCTCGGACTACCACAACATCAAATACACTCACATGTGCGCCAGTGGTACTGCGGCCGATGCAATCTCACTCGCGGCCTGTGGTGTTGGTGCCGGTGATGAAGTGGTCGTCTCACCTTTCTCTTTTATCGCCCCGGTTGAAGCGGTACTGGCAGCAGGGGCGATTCCTGTCTTTGCTGACATTGATGAAACACTGTGCCTCTCCCCAGAAGGGATTGAGGCGGCGATCACCCCCAAGACTAAAGCAGTACTGTTAGTGCATGTGTTTGGCGCAATGGCGCGCACTCAGGAAATCGCCGACCTGTGTGAAACAAAAGGCGTCACACTCATCGAAGATGCAGCGCCCGCCTTAGGTGCCTCGCAAAACGGCAAGCTTGCTGGCACTTTTGGTAAGGTAGGTTGTTATTCATTCGACTTTTATAAGATCATCACCGCTGGAGAAGGTGGCGCGATGATCACCAATGATGAATCGGCCTACAACACTGCCCATATGTTTGCTGACCATGGCCATGACCACATCGGTGATAACCGCGGCATGGAAGAGCATCCCATCCTCGGCTTTAACTACCGTGTCAGTGAGTTGCACGCCGCCGTTGGCCTGGCACAGTTCCGTAAACTTGACACCATCATTGCCGCGCTGCGTAAAAATAAAACCATTCTCAAGGACGGGTTAAAGAGCATCCCAGAACTCACCTTCCGCCGCATCGATGATGAGGCCAATGAATCAGCCACTTTTTTATCATTTTTCCTAAAAGACAAGGCAACCGCAGAACATGTAAAGGCCGCTCTCGACGATGCTGGCATTGGTTCTGCCTACTGGGTAACCAACAAGTACCACTATGTCCACAACTGGGAGCACCTTAAAGAGATGAAGGTTGCCGCAAAGATGCCAGTCTCGATGCTAGAGAATGCACCAGACTATCGCAACATCAGCCTGCCCATTTCTGAAGGCATTATGGAACGCCTATTGATGGTAGAGATCAAAGTGCTATGGCGTGATGAAGAGGCCACTGCGCTGCGCGACAAGCTGGTCACCACCATCAGCAATGCACTCAAGTAAACGATAATTCAGTATTAGCGATAGAGATCAATCATGACCGCATTCAGAAATTTTTTTAGTGTTAACAACTTTGTCTTTGGTAAAGGGTGCTTCAATGAACTGCCAACCATCATTGAAAAGCAGCGCCTTGAGACGCCTTCTTTCTTTGTCTACCTGGTTGATGAAGTATTTAAAGGCAAGCCGCTAGAGAAGCGCATTCCACTCAGCAGTGGCGATTTCATCATCTGGCTCGGCACCCAAAACGAGCCCAAGACCAGTAAGGTTGATGAATTAACACAACAAATTTTGAAGGGCCACGATCAACTGCCCGCAGGCATTGTTGGCATCGGTGGCGGCATTATGATGGATTATGCCAAGGCAATCTCGCTGACGCTCACCAACCCCGGCCCTTCTGAATCGTATCAAGGGCTGGACTTGATCAAAAACAAAGGCGTATGGAGCGCCTGCATCCCGACCATCGCAGGCACTGGTGCTGAGGTCTCAATGACCGCCGTACTCAGCGGCCCCGAGAAAAAACTCGGCATTAAATGCGACTATACAGTCGCCAACCAGATCATCCTTGACCCCGAACTCTGTGAAGGGGTACCAGCACCACAGCGCTTTTATACCGGTATGGATTCCTATATTCATGCGGTTGAAGCACTGACCGGGCACTGTCGTAACACCTTTGGTGACGCCTATGGCGAGAAATCACTAGCAATGTGCCAAGATGTGTTCCTCAATTACGACAACATCTACAGCCCAGAAGCGGATGAAAAACTGATGGTTGCCTCTTACCTTGGAGGCCTTAGCCTGACCTACTCACAGGTCGGTGTATGCCACGCACTCTCTTATGGGCTGTCGCATGTGCTCGGTACTCATCACGGCCTTGCCAACTGCATCTGCTTTAATCACCTTGAGGATTTCTATGGTGACTATGTCGGTGAATTCCACCAAATGCTTAAGCGTCACAAGATCGAACTCCCTCAAGGCATCACAAAAGACCTTCCTCGTGAAAAACTAACCGAGATGGCCCAGGTCGCCTATGCACTTGATCATATGTGGTTGCATGCACTTGGTGAAGATTGGCAGAATAAGATCGATATCAAGACGCTCGAAGATCTATTTGCTCGCTTATAGTGCCATCGTATTTATGTAGTGGCACCGTAATAGTCATCTGAGGAGAAAACCGCAACAGACTTCGCGCGATATTGATAATCACTCAACCTAGCAGGGAGCCACGTTGAAAACGGTCAGTAAATCAAAATTAACCTCGACCCAATGTGGTACCTGCCGCCATTGGAAATCATTGCGCCGAGTTCAGAATGACCCGCGCGGATATTGCCACAAAGGCACCTCACCTGAAGCAAGGGGACGCTTTAGCGAGGGTTGCAACCACACCATCATACTGCCCCAGCCACTCTTCGTCGAAGATGACTATCCTCATTACATCCCCATTATTCCAGATAAAACGGTTGAGCCAGAAGAGATAACGGAAATACCTCCTGCCGCACCAAAAAATAACTAACCTCGCCATAAGGGCCTCGTTATTTAACTAAAAACCTCCCCGAGCTTATTTTACATCACCAATAATACTCAAATAACTGATATTTAAAGAAAAAAATATAAAGTAGCACGATATTTTACAACACGCCATCATCGTGCTACTATTTTTTTTAGCGTAACACAGTCTTCTGCCGCTACATAAACAACCAGCGCACGTGCAAACGCTAGGAAACAGCAATATGAATCACAACCCTATCTGGAGCAGAACCATCATCACCGGCACCTTTGCCGCCTGCGGACTGATAACGCCCGCAGCCCATGCCGACAATCAATATGAGATTGAAATCAGCGGCATTGTTGAAATCCAGGCAAGCGGAGGCCGCGCCATCAATGGCGCGGCAAACAGTGACATTACCCTGGCAACCGTAGAGATCGCTCTTGATAGCGTCATCACTGATCACGTATCCACCCATCTCCTGCTACTGCACGAAGAGAATGGGCGCCGTCTCGAAATCGATGAAGGTACCATCACCCTCTCTCACTTAGGCGACCTTCCTATTGCCATGACCGCCGGTCAGATGTACCTCCCTTTCGGCAGCTTTGAAAGCCACCTGGTGTCAGACCCTCTCACTCTGGAGATCGGCGAAACACGTGAAAGTGTGATTCAATTTGGTACAACCATCGGCAATGCCTATGGCGCTATATATAGTTTCAAAGGCGAAACCAGCCAGCAAGGTAAATCTGGCCGAGTCAAAGGTTTTGGTGCCAGCATCAGATTGACGATCGAAAACAAGGGCTTCACTCTCGATACTGGCATCAGCTATCTCAGCAACATGGCTGAAACCAACACACTAGAAGATGCCGTTGCTGATACTGAAAACCTGATTGATGCACCTGGCGGTATCGGTCTGCATGCCATTGTTCGCAGCGGGCCGCTCACGGTCATCAGTGAATACATCGGCGCTCATCATCATTTTGATGCAGCTAACCTGACCTTCAATGGAAACCCGGCTAAACCAGCGGCATACAATATTGAAGCGGGCTATGAACTGTTACTGTTTGGCAAAGAAGCAACCGTTGCGCTGGCCATTCAGGGGAGCAGCGAAGCACAATCACTCGGTTTACCAGAATCACGCCTGCTAGGCGGCGTGAGCGTTAACATTCGTGAACAGACCTCGCTCAGTTTTGAATGGGCCAGGAGCGATGACTATGACTCTGCCGATGGCGACACCGGATTATCAACCAAGCTGTACACGGCACTGATTGCAGTTGAATTTTAACTTAGGAACCTCTGATTTATTCTGAATGAAGTAGCTTGTGATCTAAAATATTCAGATTCAAGATACGCGTTCATGAATAAATCAGAGGCTCCTTAAGACTAACGCCAACAAAGAGGCCACAAACATGATCAAAAACAGCTTTAATTGCCTCACCGGCGCCGTGCTACTCACGACTAGCATGGGTGCATTGGCCCACTTTCAGATGATCATCCCATCTGATGACATGGTTAAACAGAATGAAAATCGCACCTTAAACTTAGACCTGCTATTTTGGCACCCTTATGAAGGCGGCGGCATGCACATGGTAAAACCAGTTAAATTTGGCGTCATGGCGGGTGGTAAAAAACGCGATCTGCTGAGCAAGATGACACCTCACCAGTTTACCGATATTCATGGCAAACAATATGATGGTTACACCGTTAACTACAAGCTAAGACGCCCGGGTGACAACAGTTTTTACATCGAACCAGCACCATATTGGGAGCCTTCCGAAGAGGCCTTCATCATTCACTACACCAAAGTCATTGTGAACGCTTTTGGCCTTGAAGAAGGCTGGGGGAAACCCATTGGGCTAAAAACCGAAATCATTCCACTCACCCGTCCTTACGGCCTCTATAGTGGCAATGTCTTCCAGGGTACCGTTCTGGTCAACGGCAAGCCCGTTCCGTTTAGTGAGGTGGAGGTGGAGTACTACAATAAAGATGGCAAACTCAAGCCAGCAGCGGACCCCATGATTACCCAGGTGATTAAAGCCGACAGCAATGGTGTCTTCACCTATGCCATGCCTAAAGCAGGCTGGTGGGGCTTTGCCGCGCTCAATGAAGACGAAAAGACAATGAAACATGAAGGTGTCGATTACCCGGTCGAAATCGGCGCAGTACTGTGGGTTAAAACCCATGATATGAAGTAGCAAAAAAGTAATCAGTAGCCAGCTGCGGGTCTTTATCGTCGTTTAGGATTGGTTCGATAAAGGCCCTTTTACATTCAGGCCATGATTCACTAATCATGCGAGTATGCACGATGATCACCACTATCCGAATGCCCATGGCTATGATCACCCTGCCCAGTAGGCATCGCTTCACCCGTGGTTGTCATCGTCAGCTTACCGTGCTTAACACCACGTACGCTCACCAGCTTATCCGCCAGCGTCTGTAGCAACTGCGCCTTACCTTTTAATACCAGCACTTCAAGGCAGTTATTATGATCAAGATGAACATGCAATACCGAACAGATTTCACCCGTAAACGAGTGCTGAATATGGGTCAACTTGGAAGAGAGATCGCGCGTGTGGTGATCATAGACCATGGTAAAAGTGCCCACGGTTTCCACATCGGCTTCCCACTCCTGTTCGACCATATGATCGCGAATCAGGTCTCGGATCGCCTCAGAGCGATTTTTGTAGCCCTTGCGCCCAATCAATTCATCAAATTTGTCCAACAGATGATCATCAATCGAGACCCCAAACCTTACCAATTCAGACATTTCAGTTCCCTCATCAACACTTTGAAGCCCACACTCGATCAGCCGATATGCTGATTGACTTTAGAGTGACACATATTTAATATTTGTACCACGAGATGGAGCGCAGCCAAATGAAAGCATATTATACTAAAAACAAAGCCATTATTTCCAATCCCTACCAACCTGCGCGATGCTGCATCGCTGCCATGGCCACCATTTTTCTGCTGATAACCCCAACTGCCTTTGCCCATAAACTCAATATGTTCGCCTACGTTGAGGGCGATGAGATTTTTGCTGAAGGCTATTTTACCGATGGTAAAAAGGCCAAAAACAGCACCATTACGGTCTTCGACCCAGACAACAAGCAACTTTTACAAGGCACCTCTGACGACGATGGCCAGTTTACCTTTGCCATCCCACAACAGAGCGACTTGCGAATCACGGTTAACGCGGGCATGGGCCATCAGGCAGAATATGTACTGCTGAAAGATGAATTGAGCGACGAGACAGGGATCGCCATAACGACAACATCGCAACCCAGCAACACCACAAGTGACATCACCAGCAATAATAACGATCCTCAGACCACCGCATTGCCGCCAATTGCAACCCGCATTGAGAATGGAGCGATACGCGCAGAAGTCGAACGCGCGGTCGGCAAGGCGATCAAACCTTTGATGCGAGAACTCTCAACCATGCGCGCTGAAAAATCGCTGGCCGATATCATTGGCGGTGTCGGCTTTATTTTCGGTCTATTTGGCATCGCCATGTACTTCAAATCACGTAAACAGCCATGAAAATGAGCCGACTCAATCTTGCTCGTCATACGTCAATACCGCTTGTAACACTACTAACTTATTTGAGACACAGATAACATGCATATCTCAGACGGGATTCTGTCAGCACCAGTACTCATCGCCGGCTTTATTGGCACTGCGGCGGTTGCTGCCTATACCCTGCGCCAGCTGGATCTGGACGATATCCCCAAGGTCTCGGTCATTACCTCAGTCTTTTTTGTCGCCTCGCTCATCCACATACCCATTGGCCCCAGTAGCGTGCATCTCATCCTGGGCGGACTCGTCGGCGTGGTGCTCGGCATACGCGCCTTTCCCGCTATCATGCTCGGCATTATTTTACAGACTATTCTGTTTGGTCACGGCGGCGTCACTGTCATCGGTGTCAACACCATGATGCTCGGCGGCGGTGGTCTGATGGCCTACGCCGTGTGGCAACTACGCCATCACTTTAACATTAATAAAAAAGAGATGATCTTTGGCGGCCTTGCCGGTGCCATGGGAATTTTCAGCGCTGGCATTGTGCTCGCACTGTCGCTGGTCACCACTGGCGAAGAGTTTATCGCTACCGCTTGGTATACCCTGATCGCTCACATCCCAGTGATGATCATTGAAGCACTGGTAGTCGGCTCCTGCGCCGCCTTCCTCGCCCGGGTCAAACCCGACGCATTGGCCGGTCAGTTACCGCTCGTAACCCCAATCCCAGCGCCAGCCACCACGACCACTACAGAAGCAACAAAGGCATCAAACGAGGACTCACCCAAATGAGCCACCTACCAATACGCGCTAATCACGCAAGCGTCTCACCATTTCATTGCGGAAACCGGCACGATGCCTCTTGATATTGATCGCTTTGCCAAACGGGCGTCCGCGCTGCAACGCTGGGACCCGCGCGTGAAGCTCTTCACCCTCGGCATCTTTGTCTTTAGCGTCGCCCTGCTCAAAACACTGCCCATTGCATGTGTCGCTTTTTGCCTGGCGGTGGGTATTTTGCGTTTAAGCAACCTACCCTATGATTTCGTTGCAAGCAGTGTTAAATGGGTGATTTTTTTTCTACTGCCATTTTTCTTCATCATGCCACTGAGTTATCCCGGTGAGGCCGCCTTTTACGTCATCGGACTCCCCTTTGCCTGGGAAGGATTACAGCTAGCGACGCTCATCTTCATCAAAGCAGTGGCGATCATCCTCACCACCTTTTCGATGTTTGGCACGGCGCGTTTTGATGTCTCAATGATCGCCCTACAGCATCTCAAATGCCCAAAAATCCTGGTACAGATGCTGCTCTTCACTTACCGTTACACCTTTGTCTTTCTTGAAGAGATGCGCCGCATGCAGATCGCGATGCGCGCCCGTGGTTTTGTGATGAAAACCGATATGAAGACCATGCAAACAATGGGCAACTTTGTCGGCACACTGTTAGTGCGCAGCTTTGAACGTTCTGAACGTGTCTACAAAGCAATGCTATCCAAGGGTTATCAGGGCGAACTGCACACCATGGTGAAATTCAGCTCAGAGCGACGGGATTACATCAAGTCGATACTCATACTCTCGACTTCCGTGATGATTCTTGCTCTGGATTTTTCAGGACTCTTTTTACCCGCCAAACAGAGCTGGTTCTAAAACATATTTTTCAGGAGGCCTCGTGTCTAATAACACGGCAGCAATCGAAACAAGCCAGGTATTTTTTACCTATCCCGATGGTCACGCCGTTTTAAAAAGCGTCACCTGCTCAATCAAACCCGGTGAAAAAGTGGCACTGATCGGCCCCAATGGCGCGGGCAAATCAACCTTCATGAGCCTGCTCAATGGCGTTTCGCTGCCGACCCATGGTCAGGTACACATTGACGGCACGCTAGTCGAAAAAGAGTCACTAGTGAATATCCGCCGCAAGGTCGGCATCGTCTTCCAGGACCCGGATGACCAGCTCTTCTGTCCGACCGTTTATGATGATGTCGCCTTTGGCCCCCTCAACCTCGGGCTTGCCCACGAGGAAGTGGATAAACGCGTCAAAGAGTCGCTCGCACTGGTGGGCCTCGACGGCTTTGATGAACGCTCGTCGTATCACCTCTCATTTGGTGAACGTAAACGCCTCGCACTTGCCACGGTGTTGTCGTACGGTCCCGAAATACTGGTCTTCGATGAACCATCCACCAACATGGACCCGCTCAATCGACGTAAGCTGATCAACTGGCTTAAAGAGTCAGACAAGACCATTCTACTCTGCACCCATGATCTCGACATTGCGCTAGAGGTGTGTGATCGCTGCATCCTGCTCACCGATGGTGAGATCGTTGCCGACGATGACGCCTCAAAGATCCTGCATGACCGACAACTGCTGGAAGAGAACAACCTCGAACTGCCATTGGCATTAATGACACACGAGCTGCTCAATAACATCCTGAAAAACAAAGATGATCTAGACGAAGACCACCGTTTTATTATCGGCAACTTTCTACACGCGCACCGGCACGCGCATGGTACCGATGGTGAAATTCATTTTCACGTGCACTCACATGATGATCACAGTCCAGCACACACCCACCACAACCATACTCACCACCACGATGATCATGAGGCGGGCTCACAACAACACCAAGAGAGTGAGAAATAACACGGCCAAACCGCACTTTAATTTAATGCAGAATTTGAAACATCACCACAGGATCATCCGGCTGCCACTGAGCATACTTATCCATCACACCAGTAAACAGTGGTAGTGCTAATAACACCGTCAACCACGCCTGAAGATGTCGGTATGGGCTTTTTTCAAACCACGCTTTATCCACATTGGCAAACTGGCGGATAAAAGGAAAGATTGCCATATCAGCCAGCGTTGGGCATTCTGATAACAAATATGGAGAAGCGGTGAGCTTTGCTTCCAGCACTGTCAAAAATACCTCTGCCTGAGCTCGGTAGAATTCCACTGACTGCTCAGGAAAACGATCTGCATATTTGTAACGATCAAGACACGGCTTAAATTCAGTGTCATTAGTACTAATCAAACATTGACTCTCAGCAACTCGTTCATTATCACTCATTAGCCATCCATCCGGATCAGATTGCCGCAACGCCCAACGCATAATATCCAGGCTTTCATCGATTACATTATTTTCAGCATCCACCAGCACCGGCACCGTCGCCTTGGCGGACAACTGGCGCAGTGCAGCAGGCTTATCAGCCAATACCACCTCTCGCAAAACGACCTGAACACCACTTGCCCGTAATGCAAGCCGTGCACGTATCGCATAGGGGCAGCGACGAAAAGAATAAAGGATAGGATGGTCCATACACGTTTACTCAAAAGCGACTGATTACACCTTGCGCCACACACTCGCCAACCATGGCTGTTGATCACGCGGCACACCCGCAGGTCGATAATAGTGCATCAGCTCAACAAACCCAGCCGAGACCATATAATCACGCCAGGTGTCCAGGTCATAATAGGCACCATAACGACTGCCACTCCAGTCTTCGCTATTATTACCGCGCGGGTTTGAACTAAATAAAACCCCATGGGGTTTTAACGTCGCGTGCAGCGCAAGCAACACATCTGGCAAGGCCTGGCGCGGCGCATGAAACAACGAGGCGTTGGCAAACACCCCGTCAAAGTGATTACCCGGCAGATCAAGCTCAAGAAAATCCTGTTGCCACACATCACAGCCACTGTAGTCGCGCGCCATCTCAGCAAAACGTTCAGCGCCCTCCAAGCCTACCGCCACATGGCCAAGTTCACTGAACGCCTTAAGGTCGCGCCCAGGCCCACAACCGACATCCAGAATCGTAAAAGAAGCCCCCTCCTCTTCAGCTTCAATATGATTCAGTAAAGCGGTAATATTCTGCCCAACATCATGATCAATCGTACCCGCAAAGAAATCCTCTGCACGTTGATTATAATAATCCAGCGTTTGATTGGTGAGTCTCTGACACTCTTGATGGCTCTGTGTAGTCTGTTTCATAATAGCGGTAATTGTACTGCCAAACGGCACCATTAATCGAATTTATACTACCGGTGCCCCCCCTGCATCAGGATAAAGAAGTCCGGTGAATTGATTTGTAAATATAATTCCCAGGGGGCGGAAAGTGAATATGAAATGCCACGCGACACAGACGATCTTAAAGAACAAATTGTGCGCAAAATGATGCCGCCTAATGCTGATCTATCAATACCGCCAGATAGAACCATCCTTCGTCTGTCGGGATATAGGTGATATCGCCTGCATACACGATATCTGCTTGATTCACCTTAAAGTTCCTTTCCAGTGAGTTCGGGGCTACTGGATGGCCATGCTTTGAGTTCGTGGCCGCTTTGAACTTCTTTTTACTCTTACTCCCCACACCGACTTGCTTCATGATTCGTCGCGTACGGGCGCGGCTAATTTCTTCTCCTTCATCAATAAGCGCACGTTGATTTCTCGTAATTCTATTGAATATGGAGTTATATTTTCCGAAATATAGGCGATCATTAAATCCATCACATTTGCACCCGTTGCTCCAGTGGAAACCAAATCACCACTCGCTGCGAGAAATGCACCTGCATCGGCCTGCAACAGAGAACTTGACAGATCAAAGCCCTCAAGCTCACCACGCCTAATGGTTGCAGCATCCACCAACGCGCCTGCATCCGCTTCTATCTGATTGATACCGCCATCACTACCGTCTGTTCCTGCTGCCAATAGTATGATTGGGCTATCAGGCTGCATCGCCTCTGCAGCAGCAAGTGCTAGATGCTGACAACGCCCTCCTTGCCCCGGCTCATCTGGCAACTGCACCGTGGTTTCACCACTCCATATATGGATACCCGCCTCAGCACCATTTAACTCAGCGATCAATTGTTGCCCAGCAAGAATCGCATCGCCATCAATAAAACGAGGATGACAATAAACACGATAGCCAAGTTCTTCTGCCGCCATAGCGGCGGCTTTGCGTGCATCACTTGCCGATGCAATGATGGTAGTTTCAATCCGTGATACTGACTCACTCGACCCCGAAATATTTTCATCAAGATACTGTCGCATCCAACCAGGTGTTTTCTCTATGGTAGTTTGAGGGCAATGAGCTGATTGTTCAATCAGCAAACCAGAACCGATTATCGCTGGCTCATCATTTGGCACATCAGACATCAGCAGGTTAAGCGTCATTCGCCCCTTTAAATAAGGAATTAAACGACCACCCTTGATCAGTGACAACGCCCTTCGAATTTGATTAATATCATCGATTGCCAAGCCACTACCGAGCAACCAACGGTTAATGCGTTGTAACTCGATAAGATCAATCGATTCAGGCAACAGCTCCACTAGCGCAGAAGTACCTCCCGAAATTAAAAATATAAACTCCGCATTAACGGCTGCTTCATCCAGCCGCGATAACAATCGCTGGCCTGCCATCAAACTATGCTGATCAGGTTGCGGATGCCCTGCTTCGATTAGTTCAACCGAGTTTGGTTGAGATACGTTGTTAAATACACCGCCATAACCATGGCGAGTGATAATCAACGCATGTTCAATCTGATCACCCATTACATCAAAGGCCCCTTGTGCCATGCTGGCAGCAGCCTTTCCAATCCCAATAAGATAATAGGGAGTCCTCGTTTTAAAACTGCGCGACGCCAGATAACGTCGCACAGTCACGCGGCCATTCACGCCATCAATGGCCGCCTGGTATATTGCCAGCAGGTTTTTTCGGTGAGCCTGCGACATTAGAACGGCACTACTTACAACGCATCAAAACCACGCTGCAGGTCGATCTGTAGGTCTTCAACATCTTCAAGCCCGACCGCCACACGCACTAGCCCCGGGTGAATACCCGCAATGTCACGCTCTTCGTCCGACAAACGACCGTGGGTAGTGGTAGCAGGATGCGTGATGGTCGTTTTTGCATCGCCCAAATTAGCGGTAATCGACACCAGCGCTGTACCATTAATAAAGCGCCACGCCTCATCACGCCCGCCCTTCAATTCAAATGCCAACAAACCACTAAAGCCATCTTGCTGCTGTACGGCTAATTTATGTTGCGGGTGCGATTCAAGGCCTGCGTAAAATACCTGTTTAACGGCAGGGTACGTTTCCAGCCACTTCGCCAATATCAATGCGCTGGCACTATGTGCCTGCATGCGAATCTTCAGGGTCTCTAATCCCTTCATAAAAACCCACGCATTAAACGGGCTCATGCTCGGCCCTGCGGTACGTAGAAAACCGTAAACCTCTTCAATCAATTCACCATTGCCAATCACCGCGCCACCGACACAACGCCCCTGGCCATCGATATATTTAGTGGCTGAAACCACCACCAGATCAGCACCCAATGCTAACGGTCGTTGTAGTACGGCGGTGCACACGGTGTTGTCGACTACCAGCAGGCAATCGTGGCGCTTAGCAATCATCGCCAGCGCTTTGATATCGACCACTTCAGCCAATGGGTTCGATGGCGTCTCAATAAATAACATGCGGGTAGTCGGCTTGATCGACGCCTCCCACAGAGCAAGGTCTGTTAATGGAATCGAGTCATGATCAATGCCAAAACGCGACAGGTATTTATTAAACAGTATCGTGGTGCTACCAAAAATTCCGTTCGATGACAAAATATGATCACCGCTCTTCAACAACGCACTGCAAGCTGCCGTAATCGCCGCCATGCCAGATGCAGTCGCGACACAACGCTCTCCGCCTTCAAGTGCCGCTAAGCGCCGTTCAAAGGCATTAACCGTTGGATTAGTAAAGCGAGAATAGATATTGCCCGGTTCTTCGCCAGAGAAACGTGCGGCCGCCTGCTCTGCGCTATCAAACACAAAACTTGAGGTGGTGAAAATCGGCTCCGATTGCTCACCTTCTTGCGTACGTCGTTGCCCAGCGCGAACCCCGCGCGTGCCAATCCCATACTGGCTGAAATCTTTTTCTGTCATCACTCATAATCCCCACAAAACTTAATCTAAAGCGTGGCGAATATTGGCGCACCCAGGAGGGAGGAATCCCAGGCACAAAAAAACCCGCCAAGTCAAAAAACTAAAGCAGGTTCTCCCCCGCTTTAGCTGAATTTTTAAGGCGCCCGCAAGCTGATTTTCAAATCGGCGCCCGATGGTTGCCCACCGCTGTACTGCACATACCTTACCCCTGCGCCCAGTAGCTGTCAATACCAAGCGCAGGATGCCATCCTGCTAAGGTGTATTGTGCATCCCTATCACGTTCACTTTAGGCTTATCTTTTCCTTTTTCACTATCAGCACGCTTCTTTTCCAGGTTACTGAGATACTCAGGTGTCACATCACCCGTCACATATTCACCGTTAAAACATGAGGTATCAAAGCGCTCAACCGCAGGGTTCCCGGCACGTACCGCGTCAATCAAGTCATCAAGATCCTGGTAGATCAGTTTATCCGCGCCTATCACTTCGCACACTTCTTCATCGCTACGGTTATGCGCAATCAATTCTTCTGCAACCGGCATATCAATGCCATATACATTTGGATAACGCACGGGTGGCGCAGCAGAGGCGAAGTAGACACTTTTTGCACCGGCATCACGTGCCATCTGAATAATCTGATCAGAGGTGGTGCCTCGAACAATCGAGTCATCCACCAACAGAACATTTTTACCCTTAAATTCCAGCTCGATTGCATTCAGTTTTTGGCGTACGGATTTCTTGCGCTGCTGCTGTCCCGGCATAATAAAGGTGCGACCGATGTAGCGGTTTTTAATAAAACCTTCGCGATAACGTATCCCCATCTTATTCGCTAATGCCAGTGCCGCAGTACGACTCGTATCCGGGATTGGAATCACGACATCGATATCCAGATCTGGGTAATCACGCTGGATTTTATCAGCCAGTTTCTCACCCATCCGCAGACGTGCGCGATAAACATAAATATCATCGATGATCGAATCAGGTCGTGCCAGATAGACATGTTCAAAGATGCAAGGGGCATGGACTGGGTTTTCAGCGCACTGCATTGTCTTCAACTCACCATCAACCGTAATAAAAATAGCCTCACCCGGTTCAATATCTCGAATACGCTCGAAACCTAACGCATCTAAGGCCACACTCTCTGACGCAATCATATATTCATCACCTACCTCAGAGGTACGCTTACCAAACACAACCGGACGAATGCCATACGGGTCCCTAAAACCCACAATACCAATCCCAGTGATCATCGCAACGGCTGCGTAGCTACCTTTACAACGACGATGCACCCCACGAACCGCTTCAAAAACATCATCGGCATCGATGTGCAGTTTATTGGCACATTGCAGTTCATGCGCAAAGACATTCAGCAGCACTTCAGAATCAGAGTTGGTGTTGATATGACGTTTATCGTCACGAAACAGCGCTTCTTTCAACTCGTCCGCATTGGTCAAATTTCCATTATGCGCCAGCGCAATGCCGTAAGGTGAGTTCACATAAAATGGTTGCGCCTCAGCAGAAGATGAACAACCCGCCGTAGGATAGCGCACATGACCAACGCCTACGTTGCCTTGCAGGTTAATCATATGCGAGGTCTGAAAGACATCGCGCACCAGACCATTTTGCTTACGCAGATAGAGTTTTCCGTCATCACAGGTCATGATCCCGGCGGCGTCTTGTCCTCGGTGTTGCAATACTGTCAGCGCATCATAGAGCGCCTGATTCACGTTACTCTTCTGGACAAGTCCGACCACACCACACATTAGAAAACCCTCATCAAAAAATAAAACACTTAAATTTGTACCACTTCAATTAACTAGAGATCAATCTGCTGCCCACTGCTGCCCTGCTCAATATGGCCCGAAAAATTATCAGAAAGCCAATTTGCTGCCTGCTCAAAATATTCAACTACAATGGAACCCGACCAGGCTGGTTCCGCCGCCATTGGAGAAATACCGCCTAACAGCACCAACACCACGACAATCAAAGCGCCACGCAATGCGCCAAAAAGTGAGCCCAGCAGGCGATCAATCCCTTTCAAGCCACTCAGATGAATCAACTTCGTGATCAGGTGATTCACCAACATACTCACCACTAGCACACCCACAAACAGGCCAATAAATGCTAATGCAAAACGCAGCCCATCATGGCTAACAAAATTTTCAAGGAATATTGAAAAATCAGCTGAGAAGTGCAGCGCAGTCCAACCCGCCAACACCCACCCCAATAGCGACATCACCTCTTTCACCAGGCCGCGCAAGACACCGACCAACATCGATATCAGAATCACGCCCGCAAGCACATAATCAAGCCAGATCAACGTCACTACTTAACGACTCCTACACTACTCATTCGCCGCGGTGTCACTGCCGATGCCAGATCACAAGCCCTTTCAGGCCCATCTCTTTCTGTAGTCTCTTTTTCAAACGGTTTGCTTTGTCTTTATCGGCAGCAGGCCCCACCCGCACACGATGACTTAACTTGCCCTTCACATTCACGCTATCGACAAATACGGCAAAATAATTTTTACGTATTTTATCACGCAAGCCCTTAGCATTACTCTCGCTACCAAAGCTACCGACCTGCACTGTCCACCCTTCTCGCGCAGTGCCAGTTAACACCGGTTTCACGAAGGCCACCGCTTGAATCGACGGTGGTGGCAGTACCTTAGCAGCGACGACATCCGCAGCTCGCTTCTGCTGCACCAGCGGGTGATTCGCTAACGCCTCTTCTACCGACCCATTCGTAGATAACCTCGGCACTTTTACCTGAGGCGTTTGATTCAACTCAAAGGTTTCAACACGCATGTCTTTTGGCTTGGGCGGAATATTGGTGCCATTAATCACCTGATCGTAATCCTTGCGAAAATCGAGCACCATCGGAATAAAGATAACCGCCAACGCTAGCAGAACAAGTCCACCCACCACACGTTGCTTAATCTTGTTTTCCTGCATTTTGTCGCCCCAGCCCAGTTAATATGACTTAGTCGGTTGCACTTGCCTAATCATGCTCGTCATTCCCAAACAGGGATTTTACCTCAATTCGCGGCGCAGCACCCGACATCCTCAAAAAAGGTTTTAGCTGCTGCCACCGTGTAAAATGAACCAAAGATCACCACACGGTCACCCGCGCGGGCATTCGCCAGTGCGGCAGCAGTCGCCCCCGCTACATCATCAAAAGATGAAACCGCTAGTGGATCTGATGCTGTCGTCAAACAGGCCGCAAGCGTCTCTGCGCTCGCACCTCTGTCACACACAGCGGCATCCAGACTGGCCACATGCCAGCGCGTAATTACCGGTGTCATCGTCGCGATCACCGCCGCAATATCCTTATCTGCCAGCATTGCCACCACTGCGTGGGTTTCCCCCTCACACGGCCGCTCGAGCAGAGCCTCGCATAAGACCTGCGCACTCGATGGGTTATGCGCCACATCCAGTAGACACTCTACCTGCACATGTGCACCACTCAGAACAACTCGTTGCAGACGCCCAGCCACCCTCACCTGCTTAAGGCCTGACTCAATCGCGCTCAATGCCACCGCAAAACGCAGCTGTAATAACGTCACCGCCATCAACACGCCCGCCGCATTTTGCAGCTGAAAGGCGCCGCTCAAACCCAGTGGCGGCAGCGCCTCATACTGTTGCTGGTCACATTGCCAAAACCATGAGCCATCATTTACCTCGCTCACGAGGCCATAGCTAAATTGGCCATTTAGACCATAATATTGCGCCCCGATCGCCGCCGCATGAGCGACCAGACTACGTGCGGGCTTAGGCTCAGCGCAGATTGCCGGTAGATTAGCGCGATAGATACCGGCCTTTTCACGCGCGATCGTTTCACGGTCATTGCCCAGCCATGACTGATGATCAACATCCACCATCGTCACCAGTGCGATATCAGGTTCAATTGCATTAACGGCATCCAGCCGACCACCCAGGCCAATCTCCAGTACCCCAATATCAACCCGCGCCTGTTGAAAGATCACAATCGCCGCCAGCGTGCCAAATTCAAAATAGGTCAGTGGAATTTCATCTTCATCCGCACAGCGCGCCAGCTCTATCTGCTCAAAGGCATCACACAACAACGCATCATCAGCCTCCACACCATTCAGTGTGATACGTTCGTTATAACGCTGAAGATGAGGCGAGGTATAAGCACCCACGTGATAACCAGCAGCGCGATAGATCGACTGCAACATCGCGACACTAGAACCTTTACCATTAGTGCCAGCAATGGTGATAACCGCAAAATCAGGCGATGCTAGCTGTAGACGTTGCAATACAACCCGCACCCGCTCAAGACCCAGCTCAATCTCAGTCGGGTTGAGCTGCCCCTGCCACGTTAGCCATGCATCAAGCGAATCAAAACGCATATCAGCGCGCCCCCGTGTGATTGCAAGTAATAACGTTTAAGCGGATTCTTGTGGTGCCAGGGGGATCGACATCTGATCACTGCTCGAAGGCCGTGCCGTCAGTATCGCCAATAACGATGAGACACGGTCACGCATCTCACGACGATCAGCAATAAAATCGACCGCACCATGTTCGACCAGAAACTCACTGCGCTGAAAACCAACTGGCAGCGTTTCACGCACGGTCTGCTGGATCACACGCGGCCCGGCAAAACCGATCAACGCCTTGGGTTCTGCAATATTCACATCACCCAGCATCGCCAGACTCGCCGAAACGCCACCCATCGTAGGGTCAGTCAACACAGAGATAAACGGGATACCTCGCTCACGCAACTTCGCCAACACCGCACTGGTCTTGGCCATCTGCATCAGCGAAAAAAGCGCTTCTTGCATACGTGCGCCGCCACTGGCGGAAAAGCAAACCAGCGGAATATTGTATTCAAGAGAGGCATTGGCGGCCTGTACAAAGCGCTCACCCACCACCGAGCCCATTGAACCGCCCATAAAGCGAAATTCAAATGCCATCGCAACCAAAGGCACTGCGTTAACCTGCCCCATTATCACGATTAGCGCATCTTTTTCACCCGTGTTTTTCTGTGACTGGGTAATGCGATCTTTATATTTTTTAACATCACGGAACTTCAGTACATCCACGGGTTCAACATCGTTGGCCAGCTCCATACGCGGCTCTTCATCGAGAAAACTCTCCAGACGACGGCGCGCACCGATGCGGCTATGGTGGTCGCATTTAGGGCAAACGCCCAGGCTGCGTTCTAGCTCGGCACGGTAAAGGATCTGTTTGCAGGCATCACACTTGGTCCACAGCCCTTCTGGGATTGAGCGTTTTTTGCTCGCCTCGGTTTTAATCTTCTCCGGAATCAGTTTTTCAAACCAGCTCATATCTAATGTCCTGCTCCAAATAGTCTCGCAAACCAACCCACCTTTGGCGAACCAGCATCCATTGCAGCCCGCATTTCACGCAACAGCGTCGCAACAGCTTCGTTAATCTTTTCGGGTGACGCGGCGTTATCAGCAACACGATTCACCACCGCACTACCCACCACCACCGCGTCGGCGACTGCCGCCACTCGCTGCGCCGTCTCTGCATCTCTAATGCCAAAGCCAACGCCAATCGGCAGATCCGTATGCTTGCGAATCTGCGCCACCTTCCCCTCAACCGAGGCCACATCGAGATTGGCCGCCCCCGTGACACCCTTTAATGAGACATAATAGACAAAACCGCTCGTCTCGGCACAAATTTTGGCAATGCGCTTATCAATCGTGGTGGGGGCCAACAGGAAGATCGAATCGATCTCAACCCCCTTCAGCGCAGCCACCAGGTCACCCGCCTCTTCGGGTGGCATATCGACGGTTATCAAACCATCAACACCCGCCTCGGCAGCCGCCGTCGCAAACGTCTGACACCCCATCACCTCAACCGGGTTCATATAACCCATCAACACCACCGGTGTGGTGCTATTGGTTTTACGAAATTCACTCACCATCGCCAACACATCACGCAGGCTAGTACCGTGCTCCAACGCACGTTCACAAGCCTTCTGAATGATTGGCCCTTCTGCCATCGGATCCGAAAACGGCACCCCCAGTTCTAGCAGATCAGCACCGGCCTCGACCATCGCATGCATCAACGGCACAGTGACTTCCGGGTTTGGATCGCCGGCGGTCACAAACGGAATCAACGCCTTTTTATTGGCCGCCTTTAGCGCCGCGAAACACCCTTTAATTCTGCTCATACCGTCATCCCCTCAAGCCCTGCCACGGTATGAATATCTTTATCGCCACGTCCGGAGAGATTGACGATGATCAGCTTATCTTTACCCATGGTGGGTGCCATTTTTTTTGCATAGGCAAGCGCATGGCTCGACTCCAGTGCGGGCATGATCCCTTCAATTTTAGTCAAATCGTGAAATGCTGCCAGCGCCTCATCATCGGTTGCGGCCACGTAGTGGGCACGGCCAATGTCTTTAAGCCACGCATGTTCGGGGCCAACACCGGGGTAATCAAGTCCGGCCGAAACCGAATGGGTCTCAATAATTTGGCCGTTGTCATCTTCGACTAAATAGGTACGGTTGCCATGCAACACACCGGGACGCCCGGCACACAATGGTGCTGCGTGACGCGGGGTATCGATCCCATCGCCACCACCTTCAACGCCGTACATCGCAACGGCTTTGTCTTCAAGAAAGGGATGAAACAGGCCAATCGCATTGGAACCACCACCGACACAGGCAACCAGCGCGTCGGGCAGACGCCCTTCTGCTTGCAGAATTTGCTCTTTCGCCTCACGACCAATGATCGCCTGGAAGTCACGTACTAACATCGGGTACGGATGCGGGCCCGCCACCGTACCAATAATATAGAAGGTGTTGTCGACATGGGTGACCCAGTCACGCATCGCCTCATTGAGTGCATCTTTTAAAGTTTGGGAACCGGAAGTAACGGGCACCACTTCAGCACCGAGCAATTTCATACGGTAGACATTGAGCGCCTGACGTTTCACATCTTCAGCGCCCATATAGACCACGCATTCAAGTCCTAGTCGTGCCGCGACCGTCGCCGCTGCCACCCCGTGCTGCCCCGCACCGGTTTCGGCAATGATGCGTGTTTTGCCCAGGTGCTTCGCCAACAACGCCTGTCCAATGGTGTTATTGATCTTATGCGCACCGGTATGATTAAGATCTTCACGCTTCAGATAAATCTTCGCCCCACCAAGCTGTTTGCTCCAACGTTCGGCAAAATAGAGTGGTGACGGGCGGCCGACATAGTGCACTAAATCTTTATCTAGTTCGGCCTGAAACGCTGGGTCGTTTTTCAGACGTTCATAGGCGGCGGTCAACTGATCCAGTGGCTCCATCAATGTCTCAGCGACAAAACGGCCGCCATAAACACCAAAATGGCCACTGACATCCGGCTGCGCTGCTAACGCGGGATCGGTTACTTCATTGCTCATCAAGACTCACTTAACTTAATTAATTAATATAAAATTCAAGCCGGTTCACACGCTGCTAACCGCATCGATAAATGCCGTAATTTTAGCAGCATCCTTAATCCCTTTGGCCGCTTCCACCCCGCCACTCACATCCACCGCATAAGGGCACACCTGCGCAATTCCCTCTGCCACATTAAGCGGAGTTAGGCCACCCGCGAGAATTATAGACTTTTTCAGCCCATCAGGCACTGCTTGCCAATCAAATACCTCACCGCTACCACCAGCAACACCGGGGCTGTAGGCATCGAGCAGGATTCCCTGTGCATCTCGGTAGAGCGCGGCAGTCGCCGCCACATCTAGCCCTGGCGCCATGCGCAGCGCTTTTATATAGGGCAGACCATAACCACCACACCGCCCTGCTGGCTCATCACCGTGGAATTGCAACAGAGCCAGCGGCACCGCCTCCAGTACTTCGCGGATGGCATGATCACTGGCATTCACAAACAACCCCACCACCGTGACAAACGGCGGCAATGCCGCCACCACCGCCTGCGCCTGTTCGATGGTGACATTACGCGGGCTAGGGCCGTAAAAGACCAGCCCAATCGCATCACCACCCGCCTCAGCAACCACGACCCCATCCTCAGGACGAGTGATACCGCAAATCTTAATTTTTGTACGCATAAATGTCGCCCGGGAAAGTCAGAGATTCAAGCTATCAGATTACCAGACCATCTGAGGTGGTGAAAGATAGGGGATGCCAAACACTTCAGGATACTCAACGCCAACCAGATAGAGGCCATGCGGTGGGGCGGTCACCCCGGCCAGCTTACGCTCACGATATTCCAGCACTTCGCGCGCCCAGTCGACCGGCTTTTCATCCGCGCCAATCGCCGCCAATACCCCCACAATATTCCGCACCATATGATGTAAAAAAGCATTCGCTTCGATATCAAGCATGATGAATTCGCCGTTTTCGCCCGAACCACTCCCGATTGATTTATGTATGGTCAGTTCATGTATCGTGCGCACCGGGCTCTTCGCCTGGCAGCCATAAGCACGAAACGAGGAGAAATCATGCTCGCCCAGTAGATGATTAGCAGCGGCCTGCATCCGCTCAATATCAAGCATTCGGTATTCCCACGTCACGCGCTTCGATAGAAAGGTAGGCCGAACACGACGGGTATAAATGACGTAGCGATAACGCCTGCGCTGCGCCGAAAAGCGCGCATGAAACTCATCACTGACGGGTTTCGCCCAGGTAATCACGACATCATCAGGCAGATGAGCGTTGGCCCCATGCACCCAACCACGATCCTTACGCACTGCATCACTTTCAAAGTGAATGGTCTGCCCCGTCGCATGCACCCCAGTATCGGTACGGCCCGCACAAAAGACCCGTACATCGTGATTCGCGACCTTCGCCAACGCCTGTTCGACACAGCCCTGAACCGTGCGTCCCTGGCCCTGCGCCTGCACCTGCCAACCATTGAAGTTGGCACCATCATATTCAACCCCTAACGCGATGCGCATACGTCACCTAACATAACCAACCTGTTAACCCTGCAACAACTTTGTTTCAGCATGCGCCAGATCTTCCGGCGTACCATATAACACCAGAATATCTTCTGCCTGCAACACCATGTCAGGTTCGGGCTGATGCCCTTTAATACCACCACGACGAACGGCCGTCACAATCACCCCCGCTTCACGCAGCTTCAATGTTCCCAATGCGCAGCCCACCGCATAGGCCGCCTCGGGTAGCGCCACCGATTGGAGGCGTTCACGGAATGAAGAAGCCTGTTCTAACGACTCCACCTCCTGCCCATGAAAAAAACCACGCAACATCTGGTAACGACTGCTACGCACTTCCTGCACATTACGCACGATGCGCGAGACCGGCACATTCAGCAACAGCAACAGATGCGACACCAACATCAAGCTCGCCTCTAACGTTTCAGGCACCACCTCAGTCGCACCCGCTTGCTGCAAGCTATCAAGATTGGCATCATCTCGGGTGCGCACCAATACGGGCAAATCCGGCCACAGGCGCTTAACCTGCTCGAGGATTTTCATTGTCCTTGAAATATCATCAAAGCTAATCACCAGCACCTTGGCGCGCCCAATCCCCGCCGCCCCTAAATTTTCGATATGGGTCGAGTCGCCATAAAAAACCTGCTCACCCGCCGCACGTGCATCGCGCACGCGCACCGGGTCAAGATCGAGTGCGATGTAATTAAAATCTTCCTGGTCAAGAAAACGCGCAATATTTTGTCCGATACGGCCATAACCGCAGATCACCACATGTTGATCAAGGTGCTCAGACCGCTCCTCCATCTCCTCCACCTGATTTTCTCGATTACGCAAATAAGAGTCAGAATAATAGCGCTTCACAATCGAGCCATTAGAGGCAATCAAAAAGGGCGCCAACACCATCGTAATAATGATCGCCGCCAGCACAATTTGACTCGCCGCAGGATCAAGCACTCCCTCCACCAGCGCGAGTGTCAGCAATACTAGGCCAAATTCACCGCCCTGCGCCAGCACAATACCGGTGCGTAATGAGACCCCCTGCGAGCCACCCAACAGTCGTGTTAGCACCGTCACCAACAGCACTTTAAAAATAATAATGGCGGCAACCAGCAATAGCACCCAGTGAAAAATATCGGGTAGCGCAGTCAAATCCAGCATCATGCCAATGGTGACAAAAAAGAGTCCTAGCAAGACATCGCGGAAGGGGCGAATATCAGCCTCAACCTGATGACGAAATTCGGTCTCGCCCAACAACATGCCGGCGATAAAGGCACCTAGCGCAAAAGAGAGTCCAAACAGATGGGTTAACCATGCCGCCGCCAAGGCAAACAGCAATGCCGCCAGGGTGAACAGCTCTGATGAGCGTTGTGAGGCGATGATATGAAACAGTGGGCGCAACAACCAGTGCCCAATCGCCAACATCACGCCAATCACAAAGACACCCTTTAACAGTGCCAGCCCCAGTTCAGCTGAGATGGACGCTTCCGACCCGCCCGCCAACACCGGAATCACTATCAGAAAGGGAATCACCGCCACATCCTGAAACAGCAGCACCCCCACGGAATAACGGCCGTGGCGCGAACTCACCTCTAGCTGTTCAGTCAACTGCTTAATCACGATCGCGGTTGATGACATCGCCAACACCCCGCCAATCACAAATGCAACCGTTAACGACATGCCAAACAGCCAGGCAACCCCACCCGCTACCAGTGCAGTAAGAGCAACCTGCGCGCCGCCTAACCCCAGGACTTCACGGCGCATCGCCAACAGTTGCGGCAGTGAAAACTCCAGGCCAATGGTAAACAGTAGAAACACCACGCCAAACTCAGCAAGAAAAAGTGTTCCCTCACTCTCGGGGATCCAGTTAAGCGCATACGGCCCGACCAACATGCCGACAAAAAGATAGGCAAGAATCGGCGGCAAATTAAATTTTCGAAAAGCCGCTACGGCAACGACCGCCGCCGCCAACAAGACTAAAATGGCATCCAGTACCGACGCGCCCATCATGATGGCAAGCGCGCCAACATCGACATCAAACTCAGGCGCAGTCTAATTATCTCGGCTCCCAGCAACACACTGCAAGGCCGCTGAAATAGCGGGTGTCGGGATATTTTGATCGATCGCTTCAATCGCCGACCAACGCAACTCATCAAAATTGGGTAACTGAGCACCCCCTGAAGACTCCGCACGAAGAATCGCCACTTCATCACTCAATACCGCGCCATCCAACATCGCCCCTTTTGACCAGGTCTGAGCAACCTGCTCAAGATCAAACGAGAAACCGGTCTTTCCTTTCATCAACTCAAAACCTTCACTAAAGGCCTGCCGTACACTCCATTCGATACCGCTGTGCACCATGCGCGCAAAATGCCCCGCACCCACAGCGCCGACGCGAGACCAGCCACTGCCACCATCTGCCGCCAATGCCTGCATCAGTGGCTCAACAATTTTAACCTGATCGCGCTCACCGCCGAGCGTGATGCAAAAACCTTTCTCAAGCCCATTGCCGCCATCCATGATGCCCGCATCGACAAAACCGATGCCACTTTGAGAAAGCAACGCGCCACGACGCTGGCTGTCTCTGTAATTGGAGTGACTACCATCCACCACAATATCGCCAAAGGCGAGGCGATTAACTAAATTCTTGATCTCTTTATCAACCGCGGCATTGTCCGGTAGCATTAACCAGACGATTTTGGGGCTATCGCCAGGCAACTTTCTGAGCGCCGCCACCACCGACGAGGTAGCAATCAGCCCTGTTTCGTCGGCCAATTGCTGACTACGCTCGCCGTTTTCATCACATCCCACTACCTCAACATCCTGCTGGCGCAACCTGCGCACCATATTCCCAGCTACCCCTTCGAGCCCAATTAGAGCAAATTTCATCAATAATTCCTTACTTAATTTGATATTTTTTCTAAATGCTCAGGCAAAAATACCGATAACCTTTAATAAGTTGGCATCGAAATTATAAATAAATGAAAACAACGACTGCAATCAATTAAGCCAGCATCTAAATTACAGGCCTAACTATACCGCATGAATATCCATAATGTCCTCTTTGCTACTAGCGAGATCTCGCCATTAAAGCCGATCAGTCAGATAACGGACATGACGATGCAGCTACCGCCTGCGATAAAGACCCTTAGGCGTCATATATACGTGGTCGTGCCCGCCTATCGCAACCTGCTTGAGGCACTCGGCAAAAACACAAAATTATGCGCTAAATTTAAAATCAACGGCCTTGACGCTCCCGTCAGTTTGTATGAAGGTAAACTGCCTGGTAGTTCAGTCAAACTACTGCTGGCCGATATTCCTGGCTTTTTTGACCAGGCCAGCGCAATAAACAACACAGATGACAGCGCCGAGACCGGGATGGCCAACAATGAACACTTTGCGCGCTTCTGCCAGGTCGTCGCGGCCATCGCACAGGGCGAGGCCAACCTCACCTGGGAGCCGCAATTAGTCCATTGTAATGGCTGGCAAACAGGCCTAGTACCCGCACTACTCACTCATCAAGACCACCAAGTCGCCACCCTGTTTACCCTGCATAACCCCGGCGAACAGGCGTGTGTTGCGCTTGAACAGATGAGCACATGGGACCTGCCTCCTTCACTGACCGAAGACCCATCAATCATCATGGATGGGCAGGTCTGCTTCACCAAGGCGGCACTGCGTTATGCGGATAATGTCAGTACCACCAGCCCCACCTACGCCAAAGAGATCACCACGGCATCCTACGGCTGCGGGCTAGAAGATCTGCTGCGTCAACGCCAGGACCACCTCTTTGGCATTTTAAATGGCATCAATTATCAGAAATGGAATCCCGCCAAAGATAAACGCCTGCCCAGAAGCTATAACAGCCATACACTGGACGACAAAGTCCTCAGCAAGCTGGCACTGCAGCGTGCATTCAATCTACCACCGCGTGAAAAGTGCTGCCTGATCGGCATTATCGGTGACCTTACCACCATAGAAGGCACCGACTTGCTACTGGAAACCATTCCAGAACTACTAAAACAAGACATACAGATTATTTTGCTCGGTAAAGGAGACATGCAATATATTTCCCCATTACGGGATATCTGCCTCAACCACTCAGAACAGATCGCTGCCCATATCCGAGAAGATAGCCAGCTTTCGCATCTCATCATTGGCGGCGCTGACATCTATCTCGCGCCGTCACGACTCGACCCCTGCGCTTCGCGCTCTCGTCTCGCACTCCGTTACGGCACCGTGCCTGCGGTCAACAACCGCGGTGCACTTGCCGACAGCATTATCGACACCAATAGCAGCAGCCTCACCAACAACACGGCCAGTGGCTTTTTATTAAACCTAACGGATGCCTCCACCCTGCTCACCACGCTCAATCGAGCCATTGCCTTTTATCGGGAACATCCCAAAAAATGGAAGAAAATCGCCGTAAACGGTATGCAACAAGACTTCAGTTGGCGCAGAACAGCAAAGCAATACATTGATTTATATAAGAAAACAATCGAAATACAAGGAAATGGTAATTTTCAGGTATAATACGCGCTCGGTTTAAACCTTAAATCGTCCCTCGGGACACTCTACACCTACTAATAATTTTAAAGAGACATCATGGTTAGTGATAAAGCACTGCGTGCGCGCGTCAAACTCTTTGGCAACCTGCTGGGTAACATCCTGCACGAGCAGGAAGGTGGCCGAGTACTCGTTGCCGTCGAAACCCTTAGAAAGGGCTACATTCGACTCAGCAAAGAGCATAACCCCAAGAAACACGAGCAGCTTGCACGCATGATGCGCAAATTGAACCCCGAAATTCTCTCCCATGTGGTACGCGCCTTCAGCATCTACTTTAGCCTGGTTAATATCGCCGAAGAGGCGAACCAGCATCAACTACGCCGCCAGCAAAAACGTCGCGGTAGCATGATGGGGCCTGGCTCCTTTGAAGAAGCATTGCGAGATTTCCACGATGCAGGCATCACCCCGGGACAGCTACAGACCATCTTTGACAAGCTCGCCTACATCCCGGTGATCACAGCTCATCCAACCGAATCCAAGCGCCGCACCATTCTTGAAGCGCTACGCCGCATCTTTGTCACCAGTCAACAGCTAGATGAAAATCGCCCCACACGCGAAGAACGTGCGGAAATTCTAAACGAATTAGAAAGTCAGATTCAGGTGCTATGGAAGAGTAACGAAGTTCGGACAAAACGCCCCAAAGTGACCAACGAGATTCGCAACGGCATCTTCTATTTCCAGGAGAGTCTGTTTGAAGCGGTACCATTAATGTATCGTGATTTCGAGAAGGCGAATGAGCGCATCTACGGTTTTGACAACAACAGCGCCGTGACCGTGCCCAGCTTTATTCGCTTTGGCTCCTGGATCGGCGGTGATCGCGACGGCAACCCAAACGTCACCCCGCAAACCACTGTCTCTGCGGTTAATCTACATGCCAAGGCGATACTGAAAGAGTACCTGCCACGCCTCACCGTACTCACCAAAGTCCTAACTCACTCGTCAGATCTCTGCACTCCGAACGAAGCTTTTCAAAAGAGCCTCGACAGCGATGACCGCTATGCAGCGAGCGCCTTTCCTGACAATCCACAACGTTTTATAGACGAACCTTATCGACGCAAATTACACATCATGCGCTACCGTCTTGAGCGCAACTTATGGGCCGTGCGCGACCGTCTTTACAACACCCAAGAAACACTGACGCCCGAAAATGGCTACCACTCTGACGAAGATTTTGTGAATGACCTGCGCCTAATCCGTGACTCACTGGTATCTCATGGTGACCAAAACATCGCAGACGGAAAACTCAAAGATATGATTCGCCTTGCCGAAACCTTTGGCTTCTTCCTCGTTAGCCTTGATCTCCGCCAGGAGTCGACCCGCCACACAGAAGCGATCACCGAAATACTCACGCAAAAAACCAGTAATCCTGATTACTCTGCCCTCAGCGAACGTGAACGCATGCGCCTGTTAAGTGAGCAGCTCGAAAATGAGCCACTCACCATTGATCGTAAATCACTCAGCGACAATACCCGAGAAACACTCGAAGTGTTTGATGTGATGCGCAGCATGCGTGAAGAGATCAGCGCAAAAGCCTTCGGTAGCTACGTCATATCAATGACACACACTGCCAGCCACATCATGGAAGTGATCTTCCTCGCGCAACAGACAGGACTTGCCGGTAAAAACAAACAGGGGGACTGGTTCTGTGACATTCAGGTCAGCCCACTCTTCGAAACCATCGAAGATCTACGTCACATAAAACATGTGATGAAAACCGTACTTAACACCGACGTCTATCGTCGCCTATTGAACAGCGCCGGTAATGTGCAGGAAATCATGCTCGGTTATTCTGACTCCTGTAAAGATGGCGGCATTCTCTCTTCTGCATGGAGCCTTTATAAGGCCCAACAGGAGATCATCGCCCTCACCACTAGTCACGGCATCGAATGTCGACTCTTTCACGGCCGTGGCGGCACCATGGGGCGTGGTGGCGGCCCCACTCACGAAGCCATTCTGTCACAGCCAGAAGGCACTGTGACCGGGCAGATTAAATTCACCGAACAAGGTGAGATGATCACCTATAAATACAGCAACAAAGAGACTGCCGTCTCTGAATTAACCATGGGCGTTACCGGTTTAATCAAGGCCAGTAAAAACATTGTTAAAGAGCCCATCCCAGTGCCAACCAGTTATGAAACGGCAATGGAAGCGATTTCAGAAGAAGGTGAAGCAGCCTACCGCAGCCTAGTTGATGATACCCCGGGCTTCCTTGATTATTTTTATGAAGCCACCCCAGTCACTGAAATTGGCCTGATGAATATTGGCTCACGCCCCAGTCATCGTAAAAAAGGGGATCGTTCTAAGTCCTCCATTCGCGCCATCGCGTGGGTCTTTGGCTGGGCACAGGCACGCCACACCTTACCCGCGTGGTATGGCATAGGCTCTGCGCTTAAAGAGTGGAGCGGAGAAGACCCTGATAAACTTGAGCAGTTAACAGCAATGTATAAAAACTGGCCTTTCTTTCGCGCCATCTTGAGCAACACCCAAATGGCACTGGTGAAAGCAGACCCGGCTATTCTGAAAGAGTACTCTACCCTGTGTGAAAATGCAGATCTGGCGAAAAAGATTTCAACCATGGTAGACAACGAATACAACCGCACCGTTGAATCCATTTTAAACGCCGCTGAAGCTACTGAACTACTCTCAGACAACCCAAGGCTGGCACTTTCATTAAGCCGTCGCGATCCCTACCTCGACCCGCTCAACTACATTCAGGTGATGTTACTACAACGTTTTCGTGACCCGTCGCGGAGTGAAGAAGAACGTCAAAAGTGGCTAGACCCGTTACTGCGCTCAATCAATGCAATTGCCGCAGGCATGCGTAACACTGGCTAAAAACCAGCTGAGGTAGCGTGTTATGTACCTTATCTCAGCTATTCAATACCGCGTGAGCGTTTAAATTCTGCCACTAACTTTACCCGCGCTTCGGTAGCCGGATGAGTAGACAGAAAATCACCAATCGATATCGATTCATCGGCGCCGCCCTGCGGCTCAATCTTACGCGCCGTTACCCCCTCTGCACTTGCTTGTGCAACATAGTACCTTTCAAGACGCAGCATAATCGTGGCAAAGTAGTCGACTGGAATATCAAAACGATGCAACTGCTCCAGTGCAAAGTCGTCCGCCTCTTTCTCAAACTCTCGTGAATACGTCAAATCCAGCACGAGGGTAGGAAGGCCAGTCAGAAAACCAACCGTATCAATGTCACCCGTGATAAAAATCACCATAATGGTCACCATCGAATCCTGCAGCGCGCGCCGTGTAATATGCCTGTATTTCAAATGGCCCAGCTCGTGAAACAGCACCGCCAATAGTTCCCTGTCATCTTCTGCCAGACGCACAAAATCATCCGTAAAAACAATCTCACCACCCGGCAGGGCCAATGCATTTGCCATCATCCCAGAGCGAAATACCAGCTTTGGCTTCAGCCCTTGATGCGCCGCCAGATAAGGGGCAAAGAGCTCGCGCACCTCCTGTTGGCGAGCCGCATCTAACTCAGAAGGCTTAAATAGTGTTTTATCCAGCACCGCCAGACCGCCACCAAGCGCCTCAGTGGCAAATGACGGCAATTGATAAGCAATATATTCCGCAGATCGAGGAATACCATAAAAAATCGTCGCCCATACCATCAACCCGCTAGTGACCACCGCTATAAAGATCATCGGCAGATTGGTTTCCAGCTTATGAATAAACGAAGATGAACTGGCACTGCCATGCATCTTAATCAATGCATCAACTCCCTCATTATCATCCGTAATGAAGAGTTGTCCATCGCCAAAAGCGATTTCACGCGGAGTATTACCGATACGCGACTCGATCTTTAACGCACGATATTTAAGCTCGATTTTTTGCTGTCCTTCCGCCGGGTAAGCCCCCACAAGAATCCGTACCGCATACTCACTATGACGAATCACCTCCAGCCGCACGGGTATGCGCTTGGAGGTGACACCATCAAGATAATCGCCCTCTATAATCACCTAAATCCTACACTGCAACATCAAACGCCTCGCCAAACTCATCGCCCAGGGCGCTTACATTCTCTTTCTCTGCCGCCACAAAGCTATCCAGAGCACCCGTAGCATGCATCAACATACAGCTACAGATATATTTTGCCATTCTCACTTTTGCCGCCGGTAGATAGAGCCCCAGCGTAATAATGGTTAAAAATGTGTTGATTAAAATCACCTTTGCCAAGCCGCCAATCTGCAAGTTTGCATCAAAGCCGTGACCTGCCAATGCGAGGCTACCGTAAAAAAGATTAGTCGTTTTTACCATAAAAAAGACAATCAAACCAAAATAGACCGCAGCTACAAACACTGGCACAACCAAGGCCAATGACGGCACAAATACCATAACCACCCAGGTGGGAATCGCCAACACAATGCCCGCGCCGATCATGGTTAAAAATATTTTCCCGTAATCGCCAAAGGTCGCCTCAAAGGTAAAAGGCGTGGTGCCATACGAACTGTTTCTCACTATATACTGATTCAAGCGTAACAGTGCTAGTGGATATAAAATGCCCAGCGTCAACATGCCTATAATCGGCCATACATACAACACCATAATAGCCTCACCATAAGAACCCTTAAAACGAAATTGGATGTTTTTATAGGCCGACATGCGGTTCTTAAAGGCCAGTGACTGGTTCACAAAGTAAGGAATGGCTATCAACAATAGCACCATCAAGCCGAGACCGATCATTGGTGCTATTTGTGAGGTCACGGTAAACGCGACCAGTGCTGCAATCGCAATCAAACGCCCTTTCAAGATCTGCATCGGCTCGGCAAGATAACGAAAGTTATCATCGTCAAGATAAAGATTGGAATAAAAATAGCGGTTATTTCTAACCGTCGCCCATGCGGAATAGACGCCGAGCGTGAGAATAGTCAGTAAAATATTCACCATCCATATCTTGAAATATTCCATGCCATCACCACGAAACTCAAACCTCAGTGGCGATGGAGAATCCAGTGCAGCCTGTTCATCAGCCTGAGATAGTTCATTCATAAGCGATACCTTTTTGAAGTGGTGACCATAATGCACGTAAACACATAGTGCCTTGAGATAACCCAATCGGCAGAGAACCGCTCACACTTTATAACTCAAAGAAAAATTATGACTCAATACCCCTCTGAGAAAACCAATAAATTAAATGCCATATTAGTCTAGCCACTGCGCATACACCTCACCCCGCTTCGCAATCTGCCAGCTATGCACCATCCCGACTAGCCATACCAGGCCAATCACAATGGAGACAGCACTCACCACGGTCGAACTGAAAATACCAGGCGTAATCAGTATCTGCTCTCGAATAACACTCATCTCAACCGGGATGGCTCCCGTCACGATTTTCTCTGCAATAATTTGCGCCTTATGAAAGGCCTCTATCATCACCACCACAAGCCCGACAAAAGTAATCAGAAATGCGGCTGCACCATGAACTGCCTTTTTCACCACAAAATAGCCCGCGCCAGGGAATACCAAGCCAGAATAGAGTAAAGCCCTTGTCGATAGCATCATTGAATAGCCTCCCCTATAATTTCGGTTTCTCACCCTTTTCATACCACTAAGATAAGTAACGCCCGCTACACAGAAAATATTATGCCCTGATTTTAAACCGACTGTCTCTTCGAATAGAGGCGCTTATGCGCCGATAAAATGGGTAAAATGACAGCACTACTTCACCTCTCAATCAATGGGGAAGCAGTTGCTCCACCTGATGGCAATTCTCAGGCAATGCATCGATAACAACACCGGCAATGTTCATATAGTATCCTCTGACACATCGATTACTGATTAATATCGCTAAACATCTCCCTAGGAGGAGGCTGTCGGACTTAGGGCGAATCTACTGCAGAAAAACCATTTTCGACCCATTTCTCCGATATCACTTACAAAACAATCAACGCAGACAATAGGCCAATCAATCCACCAAAAACACCACCCCAGATCACCAGCCAACCAAGATGCTGCTTGATCATCTGCTGCACCATCTCTTTTACCAGCTGCGGAGTGAGTTCATCCAGGCGCGCATCAATGATTTCGGCAACCTTAATACGAATATCGGCCATCACTTTAGGTTGATCGATCTCTTCTTGTAACAGAAGATTAAACGACTCTTTTTCAGTGATCTCGATCACTGACTCTTTCATGCCTTTAATGAAGGGTTCTTTCAGCGGATTTAATGCCTCCACCCCGCCCAGCATGCCTAGCATGCCGCCAAACGATGAATTCATAATCACCTCAACCAGTTTGTCAAACGCAGGTGACATATCGACCTTCTCAATCACGGGCGCAAGCTTAAGTGAAGAGCTAGTAGCACCACCGGAGACAAAGCGGTCGATATTTTCCTCAGTAAAGAACTGCTCCATCATCATTGTTTTGATGGCCGATTTAAACGCTTCAAAGCGCGCCGGTATTACACCGGAACCCACCAAACCCGGCACCTTCTCGAACAGCATGTGAACCGCCAACCAGTTGGTTAATGCGCCAGACAGCGCAAACAGCCCGATCATCATAATCAGCTCATTCTGCCACTCCCAGCCCAAACCAAACACGCCAGCCGCTATCAAGTTAGTTAATACACTTTTGTTCATTTATTGCTGTCTCTTTGTAAGCGGTCATTCTATTGAGAATAGGCATTGTACAGCCAATATAGCCCGCAGAAGGGATTAATTCGTCGAGAAACTCCTACGAAAAGATCATCAGAATAGTATTGCCAAAGATAACGCGGCTCTGATAACGTAACCCTTCATTTTTGCTAACCGTTAATTTTGCCATGCCAAATACATACGCAAACAAAACCACCGAGCGAAGCAACACATTAGAACAAAGCTCACGGGGATTTCAACCTACCACGCATAGCATGACGGCATTCAACGACCTGCGCCCATCTGCTGTTTCGCAACGAAAACTGCAACTGTCGATCAACTCAAGTCAGCTCGCGCAAAGAACGGTCAAACTCCAGGCAATAACAAATCAGTCATCCCAGCAGGCCGTCATTCAGTGTGAAGAGAGTCTTCCTGATAAAATCATCCGAATCTTAGCCAACCGAAATATCACGGTATCTCCTGGTGAGGCGGCTGAATATGCCGACGCCCTGGCTCGCGAAGAACAACCGCGTGTTGGCCATCACCACCGGGTACTGCGCATCGATCGAGCAGGCAGGGTATCCAGTGTGAAACGACATTTTTCTGGCAAGGGAATGATGGGCCGAGTCTCTGAAGTAGAAGGGCCGATGGCAGAAGATGACGTGATGCGACCTGATGAGCGACTCCCGATGATCGGTGAATCAAGATCGCACTCAACCGAAGTCACTCTGGAAGGCATTGAAGCACGGGCAGCACTATCGGGCGTAATGGATGGCAGTGCGGCCGCACTTTCCGGCATAAAGGATGCTGAGTGGCTTCATATGATTGGCCATCAACTTGGCGGCGAAGACATACCTGAAAACCTTGTTGCTGGTTCGCACAGCCTCAACACTGCAATGATCCCAATTGAAAATGCGGTGCATGATATTGCCAGCCAGAAGATCCCGATAAATTACCGCGTTACCTTCTGGCTCAAAACAATAATCCATCCAACAACGGGTAAAGCACTAGACTGGGTGCATACCGTTGAAACAACCGTTACCGTGGGTGATGAAGGCTTTACCTGGACACTAACAGAACAGGGGGCCGCATTAGATACCATGATTACTGAACATAATCTTATCGCCATTAAGGAGAGTGTCGCGCGCAATTTCCCTCGTTAAAGTACCCGTCTACACTCTCTTATTCCTGGTAATCCAATGCTTAATATAAAAAGTCATCACACACATCACAGCCTGCGCTAGATTTAAAATACCACTCCGTCGGCCTTGCCGGGTGAATTCGTAACCCTCAAAAGTGAATCGCTTTTTTCCGTTTTCAAAAAATAGACATCGCCCTCATACAACGTTACAGATGGTGCTGTTTCCGTGGCGGTATGGTGCGAGGTATGACACAACATACCATCGGTACCTTGCTTACAAAAAAGATACGTAATGCCATCGCTAGCGGGTAGTACGCCCAAAGTAGCCCCAGCCTCAGCCGTTAATGCATTGAATGCCTGCAATGTCGCGCCTGGGAAGCTATAACCCGACGCATGAGCACCACCGCTAGCCAGAACCATTGTCGATGGTTTACCAAATGACGCAATTGAATAACTGTTCAATACTAAAAATTGAACAATATGCCCACACTGAAAGTGTTAAGTCCAAAATCACTTTTATCTAGATAGTTCATATATTCAAGGTTAAGTGAGGCTTTGCCAGCAAACTTAAAACTGGTACCCAATCCATACGACAAGCCATTTTTAGTAAGATTATCTGTTTCATTAAGAGAGCCTACTTCACTGCCAGAAGCCAGATGAATTTTAGACTGATCAAATGTAGTCCCCACACCTACACTTGAAACACCCACCAATCCATATACATTCAAATAGTTTGAAACAGGCATATTCCCCAGCAGATAAAAACCAAAGATGTTTTCAATCTCAATCCCGTATTGATTAATAATTGCATGTTCCAGCGCGGCATCAAAACCACTTATCGTGACTTTATCGTCGCTTAAACCGAAGCCAACGCGTGCCTCTAATGCAAGATAGTTATTTATAAAAGACCCCATACGACCAACAACCGCTGAAGTCTTAAAACCCTGCTCTCCTTCTTGATTCGTGCTGTTACTATCTACTGCAAAATATTGCAAACCAGAGTAATTATTAGCGTCATTAGCCACGGCACTATTCATCCCTGCCATCAGAATGAATAGCGTAATCAGAAAACGCCCTGGACGTAAAGCAGACATGACTCCCCCTCAATGACAAAATGAACTTATGTTGCGCGGTAATTTATGCCATACAACTACCTAAATGTATGTAGGATAAAGATTATATTTCAATCTTGCCAGCCATATCGTCGGTCAACCTTAGTCCGCTTAAATTAAGGGCAAGCAACAGCACGCAAGGCTATGACACAAACTTTCATTTGCATTATGAAACAAGAAACAGCAGGATATTGAAATAGAATAAAACGGCAATCATCGTTTCTTTAACTGCACCAATTACAGATATAAAACGATGATGATTAAGGACTAACTAGAAATGGCTCCCCGAGGCGGACTCGAACCACCGACCAATTGATTAACAGTCAACTGCTCTACCAACTGAGCTATCGGGGATCAGTAATTGGCTGAGGCGCTATAGTACTCATGCATGCCCCGTTGGTCAATAGTATCTCGAAATATTCTTAGCTTATCAATATAATAGACTGTAAATCCGTAACCCAGATACATCCACAGACCATGAACGATAAGAAAAAAGACCCCATTGATGAAAATGACCTCGATCTGTTTCGCCAAAGTGTAGCAGATGCCCGCCCACTGAAGCCGCAAAACAGCGTGCAACATTCAGCAGCCCGTGCGGAACCAGCGCTAAAACGAAAGCAATCGCAGCAAGATGAAGGCCTATCGGCAGCGAACACCCTCTCCGATGAATACCCAGTAGAAGAAGTCGGCACCGCCGATGAGCTGCTTTTCAGCCGCCCTGGATTGCAACACAGGGTCGTTAAAAACCTACGGCGCGGTCAGTTCAACTGTAGCGCAGTACTGGACCTGCACGGCATGGTCGTCAACGAGGCTCGCCAGGCATTAGTTGAATTCATCCGTGAGTCCAGGGCGCACAACGCACGCTACGTTCGCATTGTGCATGGCAAGGGGCACGGCTCAAGCAGCCGGCTGCCGATGCTTAAAAACCGCGTCAACAATTGGCTCAGACAAATAGACGGGGTACTTGCCTTCTGCTCGGCACAGCCCCGAGACGGCGGTACCGGTGCGATATACCTGCTGTTGAAACGCGACAGTCGCGACTAGCTTGCGACGCCAGACTTAAGCGCCAACTGCCGCCCCTTTTCACGCCGCTGCGCGTCACGCCCACCATCCCAACCACCATCATTTCCTGGCCAGCCCTGTGTATGGCGTAGTACCAGCTCACCCAGCGCGCGGATGTGGTCATCACGCTCATTCAGTGCGGGGATATAAAAAAATTCATCGCCCCCGCCACCAATAAACACTTCACGATTTTCAAGATCAAGCTCTTCAAGCGTCTCAACGCAATCGGCAGAAAAACCTGGCGAGATCACATCAATACGCTTCACCCCCTCTTTTGCCCATGCCTTGAGCGTCTTGTCGGTATAAGGCTGCAACCATTCTTCTCGACCAAAACGCGATTGAAAGCTCACAAACCACTCATCATCTGCCATTTCAAGCCGCTCTGCGATCAGACGACCTGTCTCTTGGCATTGGCAATAGTAAGGGTCACCTGCCAACAAAGTCCGCTTGGGCATGCCGTGAAATGACATCAGCAAGCGCCCTTCGCGTCCATGGCGCTTCCAGTGCTCACGGATTGAATTCGCCAATGCACCGATATAACCAGGATCATCGTGATAATGGTTGATCATGCGCATTTCAGGGATCTTGCGCCATTTTTTAAACACAGCAGCAACCGCATCAAAGGTCGAAGCGGTGGTAGCAGCCGAATATTGCGGATACAGTGGAAACACCAACACCCGCTGCACATTGGCCTCACGTAATTTCTCTAGTGCCGATTCAATAGAAGGGTTGCCATAACGCATGCCGAGCGCGGAAACCAGCGGGCCGGGGTATTGATCGTTAAGATAGGCCTGTAGCGCCGCCGCCTGTTTTTGCGCGGTCAGCAACAATGGCGACCCTTCGTTATCCCAGATACGCAGATAATTTTTAGCCGAGCGCTTTGGTCGGAAAGGCAGCACAAGGCCTTTTAGGATTAGCCACCATGCAAAACGGGGGATTTCAACCACACGTGGGTCCCACAGAAATTCCCCCAGATACTTGCGTAATGCTTCGCTTGTGGGCGCATCGGGCGTACCTAAATTGGTAATCAGAATCCCTGTTGGGCTCTCTTTACCATGCGTATACGACTTCTCCCCTTTCTCCATCACCATCCCAAAAAATCTACCTATTTTAATATATTAATAAAAATAAAAGCACACAGCCATCACCAAGCAAGCACAGGTATTAGTTACTAAACAACAACGCAAATACACCCCAGTATGCCATTCTTAATGAAGGCTTGCTGCTAACAATAACCTACCCAAGGCCTAAACATCACCCACCAAGCCCAATATTTAAATAAATTTGCCTCGTGTAACGCCATAAGAATATGATGATATAGGATAAGTAGCCGCTATGTGTTGCTTGAGACGCTAAATAAAAGAAATAACAGCTCGAAGCATAAACAGGAAGTTTAAAGAAAGATGTCCATCGATCTGTCTCAACTCGTATTACCATCCGTTGCACCAGAGGGGCTTAAAGTCCTCAATATCATCGCCAATCCAGAGCCCAACATCAAGCTACTGGAAAAAACGATCCTGAGTGACCCGACTCTGGCAAGCACTTTAATTAAGTATGCCAACTCACCGCTCTACCGACGAGCCCATCAGATCTCAAATGTGCCGACCGCCATCCGTACTTTGGGGCTAAAAAGCATTCGCAGCGCCGTTGCCATGGCCACTATGCGCACCATGATGGCACCTGAAACGGCCGTTTCACGTGCCATTCTCAATCATAACCTTGATATAGCCCTACTCAGCAAATTAATTGCGCGAAAAACCCAGCCACAACTGGCGGATGATCTGGAGTTCCTCGGTCTGATCCATGACATGGGGATGTTAATTCTCAATCAAAGCTTTCCAGAGGAGTACCAAACGCTCTTCACTCGCGCTATCGACGACAAAATTTCGATCACGACGCTAGAGGAGGAGCAGTTTGAGCTCAGCCACGACATCATCATGGCCGCTGTTTCTGAGCGCTTCAGACTCCCAGAGCCTTATGTGGATACCCTCGCTAACTATCACATCCATAAACCAACCACCAGCCTGAAACAGCGCACCGGTCACTACTCCTGCATTCTCGATCTCGCCCACTACCTATGGCCAATGGTGATCGATGAAGAGGCATTCTTTACCGAAGTCATCATCGATTCACAAGAGCGACTGGGTATTTTACTCGATCTCAATGAGAGCCAGTTACAGGAGATCGTCTCAGAGGCGCGTGCACAAAAACAACAGGCAGATTAGAGGTAGAAAAAGAAGGGTTTAAACACGCCGTCGCTCAACAGCCCCCAATATAAGTAAAGGCGACTATGCCGCACGATCCATTTTGGTCTAGAATTGACAACTTTAGTCGAGGCACACCTCGACTTGACCAAGACAATCAGGCAGAACTCGACGCGTGGACAGTCAAAATATCACAACCAATGATCGTACCATCGGTAAAATACCACCCTGCCCGGTCGCACCCGATGCGCTTCAAGGCATCCCTCGACAACAGACCAATCCTAAACGCTGGCAAGGTGATCAATGGCAGGCATTTGTTGACAGCCTTGAGCAAGCTGGCGTTGATGTACGCCTAGCCGAACACAGCACCGGCACCTACATTACAGATGCAGGCGGCCTTGCCTACGGCAAGCCACACGGCGTGGTCATTGCGCGCAGCGCAACACAGATTGCCACCTTGATGAAACTCGCCCAACAACACGCAGTCCCCGTCACCACCCGAGGAGGTGGCCTCACCACCGAAGGCGAATCGGTTGCCTTTGGCGGTATACTGCTCGACATGAGCGGCATGAGCCGCGTACAACATATCGACAAAAAAGCGCTCACCGTACGTACCGAGGGCGGCATCTTTTGGCACCTACTGGCCGAAGCACTACGCCGAGAAGGGCTAGACTATCTATCAGCGCCACTTAACCTCACCGCTTCGGTGGGTGGTACCCTGGGCGTCGGTGGTATTGACGTCAACTCATCAAAGTTAGGCTGCAGTGCAGACCAGGCACTGGCGCTTCAGGTTGTCACCCCCACCGGTGAAATCGTTGAATGCTCAGATGAAGAAAATGCAGCATTATTTCAACGCGTGATTCTGGGCTACGGTCAGTTTGGCATCATCACCGAAGCCACCTTACGTGTGCGCCCCTACACCCCGTTGCGGATGCATTACTATTACTACGCTTCGCTACGCGATGCGGTAGAGGATCTAATGCGCATCGACCGTACACAAACCTGCGATTACAGCGGCATCCTGACCATGATGGATAAGGCCATCACCCTACTGGTCGCCTTCGACAGTGACGAACGCGAGGCGGAATTCCTCAAACATCACCGTAAAACCCTGCGTGGCTACGGTGAGCTGCCCTTTGCTATACGCACCGTCATCCATTACGCACTGCGACCATGGCGCCTCAAAGAGGCCCTATACCTCTACCAACGCAAACGCGAACTCTTTCCAGACCTGCAACCCGCACATCATATGCAAGGCGGACAGATGCTCGACCGCACCGTGGTCTTTTCACGCGCGGTGTGGAAGCACTGGGGTGGTCGCCAAATGGTGATTCCAGACATCTCCAGCAGCGTCGACAAATTTGTCGAATCGGTTGCGCGTGGCAATGCGGTCTGCAAAAAATATTTCCCGCATTACACACTCTATTGTGTCGGCATCAAGCTGCGCGCAGAACACAAACCACATTACGAGCTATCCTGCATTCCACCCGATGCCGAAGAGTGGGCCTACGGTTGTGAATTTGAACCGATGATTGGCGATAACAACTATAGCCGTGATCAATTACAGTCTTTTAAAAATGAGATCTATGACATAGGGGTAGACCTTGGCACCAGCTATTACCGTTTTGGCGGCATGATGAAAGGGTATATCCGGCGCGCACTGGGCGACGAGGTAGTCGAAAAGCACCTCGCAATGAAACGCCTGGCAGATCCCGCAATGATCCTCAACCGTAACGTGATTTTCTAATGTCACATTCCAACTGCCATGGCTGTAGCCTGTGCCTACTCTCTTGCCCAATGTGGCAACAGCAACGAGACGTACAATATAGCCCGCAAGGACTCTTCAAGGCTCTTCAACACAATGCCACGCATGACGACATTGCCCCCGCGCTCTTTAGTTGCCTACTGTGCGGTGCATGCGACATCCTCTGCCCAGAGAATATTGACATCACAGAAACCATTAAGACACTCAGAAAAGAGGCCTTTTCTCATGGTATTGAGGCTGAACTCAACCAAAAGATTACCTCGCTGCTGGCACAGCCATCATCCGAGTTAAAAATAGAAGAGAACAGTATCATCCTACCCGGCAAGGCTCTACGTGAAAATCCAATGAGGCTAACCAATATCCAGTCACTGCTCTCAAGCGAGGCCGACACCGCACTGTCGCTTGATGATGGTGATGACATTGCGCTTGCACTTGAGACGGGCATCGAAATTTCAGAACACCGCCTGCACAGCTTTCTTGAACCGCTACAGGGAGCCAAGCGACTCTATGTGAGTAACGGCCATCTACTCAAGTCGCTACGCCAATGGCTACCCGCAACCGAGCTCTTTGCGCTCGGCCATAGCCTGAGCCTGCTAAGTGAACTGACAAAAAAATTGAATAAAAATGACCTCTACCTAATTGAGGCACGTTCATTTCATCTCGATCATAAACAGAAAATCACACACTATGACCGACTGCGCCATCAACAGGGCTGCCAGATGAACCTTGATTTGCAACGCAACGCAATCCCCACTGCTGGCGGCGGCCTTAACGCAATAAAGCCGATGCTCGAGAGCCAAGAACAGCTGCGCTGGATACTCAGCGGCCACAATATAGAGCGCATTATTGTTGAATGCAGCGAAGATGGCGCCGTGATGTCACAAGCCTGTGACCTGCCCGTCCTTCATATTGCCGATTTAGTGGAAGCTTAAAACGATGACCAACAAAATACGTACCGTTGATGTCATCATCGTTGGCGCTAGTCTTGCTGCCGCGGCTGCAGCCAAACGACTTCATGATGCAGGGTTTGAAACACTCATCATCGAAAAGCGAGAACTGCCGCGCCACAAGATATGCAGCGGCATACTCTCGCCACGTGGCCACCGTTTTATGTTAGAAAACTTCGGCCCTATTCCTCAGCAGGCACTGCACGCGCCGACCGCCTGCCGCGGCGTCACCTTTCACTTTCCATCGATGGTGTCGATGTCAATGGACTTTTTTGGCGGCACCACACCACATCTGCACCGTAAATATGCCGACCACTGGGCAATCGAGGCAAGTGGTGCGGAGGTACAGGATCAAACCTCCTTTATCCGCATGCAACCACAAGGTGATGACCAGATCGTTACGACACGCAAAAAAGGTGGTGTAGAGGTTCAGTTCAAATGCCGTTATGTGATTGGTGCCGATGGCCCCAGTTCACCCGTTCTTCGCGCGCTTTACCCCGACTACCCACAACAGATTCCGTGGTTCTTTGTCGGGCAAAAATTTCATGAGATTATCGACTGCCCACTGGATGACGAGTATTTCCATTTCTGGTTCCACCCAGAACTAGGACACTACACCTGGAGCCACGCGCGCGATGGCAGACAGATTGTCGGCGTTGGCTTTAAACGTGGCGATAATTTTCACCAGCGCCACCAACGTGTCGCCAACTACCTGCAGGACAAACACGGCGTCCGGCTTAAGCCTGCGGATGCGGATCACGAAGGGTGTGCTGAAAATTTTGGGCCATCATTGATCAATCGCTACGTCTTTGGCAAGGGCAATGTCCTGATCACAGGCCAGGCCGCCGGCTTTCTCAATATGATTGGCGAAGGGATGAGCTGCGCATTACACTCCGGCGCCATTGCCGGTGAGGCGATCATCGAATCAGCGATTCATAATCGAGCACTGCAGCCACTCTATCGCGACATGGTTTCAACAGAAGTCCGACGTACCACTGACCAGTGGAACCCACTTAAGATCGCCTTTGGTAGGCCGCATGAAGCGGATTTCCCTGCCGCCTTAATGGCACTCCCACTAAAAGATCGCCTCAAGATATTACGAGACATGTGGCGCTTTGCCTGCCTCTATAAAGAGTTTAAATGGGGCCGAGAAATCATGCGCGAAAGCATTGCTCGACTTAAGCATGGACACTACCTAAGTAAACGCTGGCTGTAAAACAGCGGCATTATACTTGTGCTCGTACAGGGCGATATGCCTGACAAAATTCAACGATTTTTTTCGCCGGCATTGGCCTTGCAAAATAATACCCCTGAAAATCATCACAACCATTTTCAAGCAAGAATTCCATCTCTTCTTTGGTTTCAACACCCTCGGCAATCAATTCCAAGCCAAGATTATGCGACATACCAATAATCGTTTTCACGATATGAGCATCGTTAATATTCGTAGTAATATCGCTCACAAAAGATTTATCGATTTTAAGCCGGTCGAGCGGTAACTTTTTCAAATAGGCCATTGAAGAATAACCGGTACCAAAATCATCAATTGAAAAAAGCACGCCGACCTCTTTCAGTGCCTCAATTTTGCTCACTGTTTCGGCCGTTTGATCTAACAAAATATTCTCTGTCAATTCCAGTTCAAGCACCTCGCCACTCATGTCCATATCATTTAATAAGCCCTTAACATACTCCACAAAGCTATCCTGATGAAACTGTTTGGGACTCACATTAATCGCCATCGTTCCCAACACCAATCCTTCTGCCTGCCATTTTTTAAACTGTGCTAAACCATGCTGCAACACCCATTCTCCCATCGGAATGATCAAGGCACTCTCTTCTGCAATTTCAATGAAGTCGCCCGGAAAGACCATTCCTCGGGATGGATGATTCCAACGTATCAGTGCCTCGACCCCGGTGACCCCTGTTGTCGCATTGATTTGTGGCTGATAATGTAACGCTAATTCATTATGTGTAATCGCGTGCCGTAGCTCAGTTTGGGTACGTAGCCGCTGCTCTACCTCTTGCTGCATACTCGGCATAAAGAAACGGATCGTATTACGCCCCGCATCCTTAGCACGATACATCGCGGTATCCGCGTGTTTCAACACATCATCCGCCGTCTGCTCTTCCTGAGGAAATAGGCTCACGCCAACACTCGGCGTTAAATGATGTAGCTGTCCGGCAACCTCGTAAGGTTCCAACAACACATCCTTAAGTTTTTCCGCAAAACTTTGCGCCCGCTCTGCGGCAACCCGCTGATCCTCGCCAATATTAACCGCCATCACAACAAATTCATCCCCACCCAAACGAGCTACCTCATCTTCCTGACGAATATTCCGGCTAAGACGTGCCCCCATCTCTTTTAAAATCTCATCGCCTATTTGATGACCAAGCGAATCATTAATCGCCTTGAAATGGTCACAATCAAAAAAGAGCAGCGCCCCGTGGTTATTTTGGCGTTGAGCAAGCGCAAATGCCTTGCGTAATTGATCAACAAAATAGTTTCGATTATAAAGCCCAGTGAGACCATCATGATGGGCGAGGAATTTTAAGTTTTCTTCCGCTATTTTACGCTGTGTGATATCGGTACTCAGCCCGATCAAACCACTCACAATACCCTCGCTATTAATCAGTCTTATTTTTATTATTTCGAGATCATGTAGACGCCCATCAGAAAACTTTAGTGTCTCGTACGAGTGATGCGCGCCTTCTTGTCCTAGTGCGGCTTCATCTGACGCAAGACAACCCATTACAGAACTCTCTTCACCGGGATAAATTTCAGCGTAATGATCAACAGAAAGAAATTCCTCTTCTGGCATGCCAAGTGCGTCACAGATTGCCTTATTAACAAATAACAATCGTCCATGACGATCCTGTAGCCAGATTCCCATTGGCGCATTGTCGAGAATCAATCGCAGGGTGCGCTTTTTCTCCATAAAATCCAGTTCTGAGATTTTTCTTGCGGTCACCTCCTGGCAAACGCCCACCACAAATTCTGGTTTACCTGCCGCGTCACGAAATACCTCCGCGCGCTGCTCAATCCACAGTGTTTCGCCTTTTCGAGTGAAAATTCGATGTTCCATGGCGCTAACTGAATGTCGCCCAAGTATTTTCGCAAGTGCTTTTTCAACCCTGGGACGATCATCGGGATAGACACAGCTCATGTAAAACTCACGATCTATCTCAAACGAGCCGGGCTCGTAACCCAGCATTTCAAATATTTCGTCACTCCACTCAACTTTATCTTGCTCAACATACCAGACCCATGGCGCCGTTTTAGAGATCCGTCGGTAGTTTGTGATGAGATCAATTTTTTTCTGCGATGCGGTATGCTGCTGTTCTAACATCTGAATATTTTTTGATAGGCGGTGCAGGCGCACCAATAGAGAGACAATGGCAATCAGGCTTATACCCACTACAATCACCACTAACATGCAACTAGCCTGTTAATAAAAAGATGCTGGCTAAAAGACCCTGCAAAAAGGGCGCCATAGGTCGTATCAGATTTCTCAACACAGGACTCTCTTTAGCGCTATAAACCATATAAAAAAAACGCCTTTTATTTCATTTAGATATCATAATATTCCACTCTAATTGATATCGTGAGTCCGACGAAGATCTATAGCTACGCCATCTAAATAGGCAAGATGGCTGAAAAACAGGCACAATCAAAAAAGATCTTCCCACAGCAGTTCCAACGCGCGCACTATTTTGATAGCATTCCTTTTCAATTTCGCAGCACCCCCCAATCATACGAAAGAGAGGATTAGATGAAACGCCTGACCATGCTGAGCGCAGCCACCATCATAGCAACCATTACCGGTTGCTCAGTGTCTAACGACTTCACCCCAGTTGCCGGTAATTCAGGCGAAGAGATTTTCAGTAACGCCTGTATCGACTGCCACACACCAGAAAACGGCTATATCTACGATATTTCGCCAGAAAAGGCTAATATTGAGAGCATTTCAGCCATTATTAGTAAAGGTGAAATGGTCATGCCGGCCTTCCCTAATATCCAGGGAGCGGAACTCACTGCCATCAGTGAATTTGTGCTCGCAAAAAATAAGCCTGTCGTCAGCGAAGACGCGGCTAGCGAATAATAGCTTCCTAAGCAAAATTCCGACGGGTATCGCCATGATGCCCGTTGCTTTTATCCATGTTCATTGTTCAATTTATCTTCCCGCGCGCCAAACATATCGATTACTCAACGCGACACCCTCTATCAATATCACCTCAAATAAAATTCAGGTTTAACAAATAGTTATAACCTATACACTATCAATGGCACCGTTACTGCTTTAACAAACAGAAGAATGTCAATTGGTCGATAACGTTGGTATAGCCCGTAAAGAGCGCATACACTCAACGTTAGTGAGGTGGCATGATGCAAAATGCAGATAACCCAATGGGAACCGATGGCTTTGAGTTCATCGAGTATACTGCCCCAGATACACGCGCACTCGAAGCGCTATTCACTCAAATGGGTTTCACTGCAGTGGCGAAACACCGTTCCAAAGATGTGGTGCTCTACCGCCAGGGCAACATTAATTTCATCATTAATCATGAACCCGATAGCTTTGCGCAGCGCTTCGCTGCAGAGCACGGGCCATCATGCTGCGCCTTTGCGATTCGTGTTGAAGATGCCGCCCTCGCCTACAAACGAGCACTTGAACTCGGTGCTGAACCATTTGAAGCGAAAGTAGCGCCGATGGAACTTAACATCCCGGCGATTCTCGGTATCGGCCGTAGTGCGCTCTACCTGGTTGACCGCTATGAAGAGCGCTCAATCTATGATGTCGATTTTATTCCCATTGAAGGAGTCGATCTCAATCCTAGCGGTTCAGGATTACTGGAAATCGATCACCTCACCCATAACGTTCACAATGGCCAAATGGATGAGTGGGCACACTTCTACGAAAAACTGTTTGGCTTTCGTGAGATCCGTTATTTTGATATCAGCGGTCAAAAGACCGGCCTCAAGTCACGTGCCATGAGCAGCCCGTGCGGTAAAATCCGCATTCCGATCAACGAGCCATCCGATGACAAGTCACAGATCCAGGAGTATCTGAATGCCTATCACGGCGAAGGGATCCAACACATCGCACTGACCAGTGACGACATCTACCAAAGCGTTGATATGCTCAAGGCTAATGGTATCGAACTGCTCGATGCACCCGATACCTATTATGAAATGGTCGATAAACGCCTACCCGGCCATGGCGAGCCACTTGCAGAACTGAAAAAACGCCGTATTCTAATTGATGGTGACCTTGAAAATAAAAAAGGGATGTTGCTACAGATTTTTACTCAAACCGTGATTGGCCCGATATTTTTTGAGATCATACAGCGCAAAGGCAACGATGGCTTTGGCGAAGGAAACTTCCGTGCACTGTTTGAATCGATTGAACTGGATCAGATCAAACGAGGGGTAATTTAAATGCCAACCTGGATCACGTTACCGCGTAGCGAAGGCGAGACCTCACGTCAGGCACACACTGACCTGCCAGCCAATAGCTTCGAACGTGAACTCGGCAAAGAGGGTTTCTTTGGCCCCGCGACACAGATGTACCATCAGCACGCCCCCACCGGGTGGCGTGAGTTTGAGGGGCCACTCAAGCCACGCGCCTTTGATTGCACAAAACTTAATCAGTATACCGCAAGCCCATGGGATGCAACACCACTATTGAGTAACGACCATGTGGTGATGCGCTTTTGGCGAACCCAGCAAAACATGAACCACCTGGTGCGTAATGCGGATGGTGACGAGCTGCTCTTTATTCATCAAGGCAGCGCAGAGCTCTTCTGTGATTATGGCCATCTCTCGATTCGTGAAGGCGATTATGTGATGCTGCCACGCGGCACGATGTGGCGTATCGAAACCAGCGCCGAACTCAGCATGTTGATGATTGAGGCAACTAACGACAGTTTCACCCTGCCTGACAAGGGCATCGTTGGTCATCACGCCATCTTTGATCCTGCGGTACTCGATACTCCGCAGATCAACGATTCCTTCCGTGCACAGCAAGATGAAACCACGTGGCGCATCGCCGTTAAACGACGTAATCAATTCTCGACCATCACCTATCCCTTTAATCCGCTTGATGCGATTGGTTGGCATGGTACCTTGATGCCATTGCGGGTGAACTGGCGTGATATCCGCCCACTCATGAGCCACCGCTACCACCTGCCGCCATCGGCACACGCCACGTTTGTCAGCTCACGCTTCCTGGTCTGCACCTTCTGCCCGCGCCCAATGGAGAGCGATCCCGGCGCGCTCAAAGTCCCCTTCTTTCATAGCAATGAAGACTATGATGAAGTGCTCTTCTATCACATGGGTGAATTCTTTTCACGTGACAACATCCATCCCGGTATGATGAGTTTTCATGCCAGTGGTTTCCCTCATGGACCGCACCCAAAGGCACTCGCGGCCGGGGTTAAAACGGAACGCAAGGCGACCGATGAGGTTGCCGTAATGATCGACACGCGCGATGCACTTTCAGTCGCACCACAGGCTGAGAAGGTAGAATGGATCGCCTATGTCGATTCCTGGAAAGGGTAGTTTAGGGAAGGAATAAAAAGAAGGTGGCAAATTATGAAACTAGCATCACTCAATACAGGCGGACGCGACGGCACCCTCATCGTCACCAATCGCGAACTCACTCGTTACATTGCAGTGCCGCAAATTGCCGCCACCCTGCAGCAGGCACTTGAACATTGGCCGGTCTGTCTACCGCAACTACAAGAGATCGATAGCCAACTCCATGACGGTGCCATCGAAGGGTGCCCGCTCGATTGCTACCATCTCTCCGCGCCACTACCACGTGCCTACCAATGGCTCGATGGCAGCGCCTACCTGAGCCATGTCGAACGCGTACGCAAGGCACGTGGTGCGCAGATGCCACCCAGCTTTCTTGAAGACCCATTAATGTATCAGGGAGGCAGCGATACCTTCATCGGTGCGCGTGGTGCCATTCACGCCGTAGATGAAACGTGGGGGATCGACTTTGAATCTGAAGTCGCAATCGTAACGGATGACGTGCCACTCGGAACATCGAGCCGTGATGCCGCCGCGCATATTAAACTGTTAATGCTGGTGAATGATGTCTCGCTGCGCAACCTGATTCCGTCAGAACTGGCCAAGGGATTTGGTTTTATTCACGGCAAGCCACCAACGGCTTTCTCGCCAGTCGCTGTCACACCCGATGAACTCGGCCACCACTGGCGCGATAGTAAATTGCACCTGCCATTGATCACAAATCTCAACGGTAAACAGTTTGGCAACCCCGATGCCGGTAAAGATATGCAGTTCAGCTTCGCACAATTGATTCAACATGCGGCCAAAACACGCCCACTCGGCAGCGGCACCATCATCGGCTCCGGTACCGTCTCAAATAATGACCTCACGCGAGGTTGCTCCTGCCTTGCTGAACGCCGCGTACTAGAAATTATTGATAATGGTCAAGCAACAACCCCCTTTATGAAACATGGTGACATCGTCAAAATCGATATGTTTGACCATAATAACCACTCTATCTTTGGCTGCATTGAACAGGTGGTTGAGACGTGAGTGAGCGTATCCTCTACACCTACTTTCGCAGTACGGCGGCATATCGCGTGCGTATCGCACTTAATTTAAAGCAACTTGATTACACTCCCCACTTCGTCCATTTAGTAAAAGGTGGTGGTGAACAACATTCTAACAACTACCGCGCTATTAACCCTCAAGGATTAGTGCCGACACTGATCGATGATGCCACCACCGTGACCGAGTCCCTCGCCATTGTTGAATATTTAGAAGAGAGCCATCCCACTATTCCTCTTTTACCAGAGCCCACCGCCTGGCGTGCACAGGCAAGGTCATTAGCACAGCAGATCTGCTGCAACATTCATCCACTCAATAATTTACGTGTACTTAACTATCTACGCACAGAGATGAAACAGGATGAGGCATCACGCCAACACTGGTATCAACATTGGATGTCTGAAGGGCTCGTGGCTATCGAACAACAACTGACTCATGCGGGTGAGCATCAAAGCCTCTGTTGCGTCGGTAATACACCGACCATCGCAGACCTGTGTTTAATACCACAACTCTATAATGCCAGACGCTTTAGCTGCGATATTCATAACTACCCTACACTGCTTAAAATAGAAGCACATTGCATGACACTCACCGCCTTCCAGCAGGCATCACCCGCACAACAGCCTGACCACGAATAGAGGGACTCGCCATGACTGACAGTAACACCCCTGAAAGATTTGCCACTGACCATCAAATTGAAGGGCTAACAGAACCATCACTCGAAGCGATCATGGAAAAGAGAGCGGGCTACACCATCGATAAGGCAAAAAAGTTTCTCTCGTTTCAACAACGAATCGATGAAGAGCTGCTAATGCACCCCATTATCACCCACAATGACTATTGCCACTGGTTTCAACAAGGCAATCAAAATAAGGCCCAGGTACGTGAATTCGTGGTTCAGTTTTCAGTATTTTCCAATTTGTTTCTCATTGCTCAGCTACATAAAATGATCAATGCCGACACCCTCGAAGGAATGCACGCTTCCAAAGAGATTCTCGCCAATGAGATCGGTGTTATCTTCAATGCTCAAAAAACATGCAGCACAACCAACAGTGATCCAGATACCAGCGCAAACCCCGACATTGTCTCAACCGAAGGCTCAATCGAAGGTGGTCAGTTTCGCTTTAAAGCCGCCCATTTCGAATGGCTCTACCGCATGGCACAAAAACTCGGCCTTGAATTTACCGATATCGGAAAACGTCGTCACGGAACCAGGGCCACCCTATTTTATTGCGATGAGCTGAGCAGGATTTACGGTAGTGAAGATTATCTTATTTCACAGGCCGCCAGTTACGCCGTCGAAAACTGGGCTGCAGCTGGATTCTGGAACCAGCTTGTCGCAGGCTTTGAAAAATTCAATGACACCAGTGAAGTCACGCTACCACTCGGTTTTTTCACCTGGCATGCATTGATCGAAACACAGCATGCAGCGCATACCCAAGAAGAACTCGAAGAACTCTATTTTGAACGAGAAATAGACGAAGATAAATTTATCCACGATGGTAATGAAATGCTCGATGGTGTAACTGTTTTTTGGGATGGCCTGGACAGTCAGCGAAAACGGTTAACTAGCTAATGTTTTGCTTACCACTGACTCGTACCCCCTAATCTAAGCACAAACAGCAAACAACAACGCTATTCAACCATTAAGCGATAAAAATTAAGATTACTCTCCACGTTCTCTGGTTTTAAACAGATACCAATACGAAACAACGACACGGCTGAAGAGTCATCGTCCGATTTCATTGGCGCATGCCAGGCAACGACCCCATAAACCTGACCGTTTCCCGCCTCAGTTTGATAATTTAAACGAACTTCCTCATCTTTTACCACATGATGCTCAATGCAGACACCAATACCAAATGGTGAGACATCCCGCACTGATTTTACATCAAATTTTTGCCCTTTGACTGACAACACTAGCTTGCCACTTGGCTGCTGTGCAGGTACAACACGTTCAGTCCTACGCATTTCTTTCATTAAAAAACTCCCTTTTAATAGCGGAAAAACACTCACCTGATTAAAACAGTGACAAACAAATATTACAATCACATATGCATTATAATTCAAGTACTTTTAGTTCTTGCTTATATTATTAATATATCGTATTCAAAAAACATAAGTAGACATTAAAAGTGTGACCCAGTCCATCATTTATGTTCACCCTCCTCTGTTAAGCTTCTGGAAAACTTTCATTCCATCAATTTAAAACGAAGCAATGCCGCCATGGCAGGGAACCACCATGAAACAACAATTCATCATCATTGCAACACTGATCCCAATGCTGTTATCCGGCTGCGTGTCTAGTGGAAAACACGACATGGCACTGGCTGAAATAGACTCAATGCGCTTATCACTAGACTCAGCACAAGATGAGATTAATCGCAATCATCAAACCATTGTCCAAACAGAGCTGGAACTAGAGCATGCAACAAAAAAAATTGCTACCGCACGGGGAGAAATTGACCGTAGTCAGCAACAGATTGAATCAACCGAACAAGAATTATTAACGGCTAAAAATACAGTCACTTCAACCCGCAGTGATATCGAGAAACTTGAACATAGAAGAGCGCTGCTCCAAAGAGAACTATCCGACTCACGCCTACAAATGACGACATTGAAAAATATCGAGGCTGAAACTACACGCCGCAATGAGATCTATGCTCAATTTGTTGATCGCCTAAAAACAATGATCGATGGCGGCCAGCTAACCGTCAGTATTGAGCAAGGGCGGATTGCCATTAACTTGCCTAATAACGTCCTTTTCAGCAGTGGCAGTGCCACTTTAAACAGTGATGGTTCACAGGCCTTAACCCAAATCGCAGCCCTACTCAGCCAGTTTTCAGATCGACGCTTTCAGATTGAAGGCCATACCGATAACAACCCCATCAAAAGCGCTCGTTTCCCAAGTAACTGGGAGCTATCGACCTCTCGCGCACTGTCGGTTGTTCATCTTTTATCGGGGCTAGGCGTATCCGCTGAAAATATTTCTGCTGCCGGGTTTGGCGAGTTTCACCCTAGAGCTAGCAATGACAGTGAAGAAGGGCGACAACTCAATCGCCGTATTGAAATCATCATGCAACCAAACCTTGAGATCCTTTCTAATGAATTACCCAGTATGGTCTCTTCATTAGACGATACAGAGTAACCGCCCTGCATAGAAGGCACTTTGATTACGTAAAGGACCAAGTGCCTTCTAAGCCCAATGATCAAATAAGATTCGTTTTATACGCATCAAACAACAGCTTAATTTCATCCAGATAATCTTCAATCACAAACGGTATCATATTGGCACGCGCATCAAGAATCACCAAAGCATTGATCGATGACTCTGCCAACAAAGCACTTCGAATACGCGTGGATATTGCCATATTGACCACATGAAGGTCCTGATAAATTATCTTAAGCCCATCCACGCTCCACTCACCACCCTCACCTGATTTTTTCTGAAAGTACTGCGCTAGCAGATACATTCCCGCCGCTCTGAAGGCTGTCTCTTCCTGAGACGCGAGTGGTAAATGAAAGCGAGCCATTGGCTTCATATACGCCGCGTAAGTGCAGCCACTCGTCGCAAAATAAGCCCCAACAATGAACTAATCGCTCGTTTGGGTGATGCGCCGTTCATCCGTAATCACCTCAAGGTCAATCTCGTCATACGAGCAGATATCACCAAAGCGATCGACTATATTGACAAGATTTTTTGCCACAAGACAATGTGGCTGCATCTCTTTTTGATAAGGGCAATTCGGGCATTGATTATTTTCAAGCGCAATCCACTCAGGTTCAGCCCGGCCGTCATCATCGACTATCAATTCAAGGGCATTGGCATCTATTCTTAGCTCAAAAGATTCTTTTTTCTCATTATCTAAATGAAAGCAATAGGTAATTTCAATGACATCCATATCATTTTTTATATTTTCACGGACAACAATCATGCCCAATGCATCAATATCGGCATACCGATTTAAACCTACAATAAACACATTGCTTAACCCCGAATTTAACATGGCTGTGACATTCTATAAATGTCATCATGTCCCCAGCCCCTTCATCGCCCTTATTACAAGCCTGCTAATCATCAATCCCTAGATGCTCTGTTAAGCGGGCACCCAATAATATTAATAAATGCACCAGCGATGATTAAGCTGCCGCCAAGCCACGTCCAGAGTGATGGAATCTCAGCAAAGATTACCCACCCCAGTATGAGCGCAAATATGACCTGCACATATGAGTACGCGGTCGCTTTACCGGCCCCTTCCGTCTGCATCGCTTTGGTCAAACCCACCTGCCCTACCTGGGTGAAGATACCCACTAATATCAGTAATATCAGCGCAGGCAAGTCTGGCATCACAAAACTCTCACCAGGGAATAAACATGCTACAGGCAGAGCGACCAAGGGAAAATAGAAAATAACCACTGAGCTATCTTCACTCTGGCTGAGTTTTCTGACCAGCACATAAGCAATAGCACTTCCCAAAGCACCCATTATCGCGATGATGACACTGAACAATGGCAGTTCATTCAGCTCGCCCACTAACTGTCCCGGTTGAACTATTATTGCCAGCCCTGCAATCGATAACACAATACAGATAATCGTTGAGAGATGGAGGTGCTCTCTCAAAAATATCAACGCAATGATGGCAGTGAAGGCCGGATGTAGATATTGAATCAGTGTCGCTTCGGCCAGCGGCAAGGTGGTGATTGCATAGTAAACACAGATCAGCGCCAGCGCACCCACAACTCCTCGCGCTATCAATAGCGGTTTATCTAGCCCCCAAAGGGAGATCCCTTTTCTTTTAACATCCAGATAACTGATGATCAGTGATACGATAGCCCTTGCCGCAATAATCTCCATCACCGGTATGCCGTAGGTGCTGACCTCCTTAACACAGACTGCCATCAACGCAAAACCCAATGCAGATAGCATCATATAGCGGGCACTAAGGGGAAGGATATGGAGTGAATTGGGCGGCATAATAAAAGGAACCGATGGAATCAGATGCCAGCTATGTTAGGTACCTGACACCATTCTAATGCTTTCTGCTGGAACTCTCAGTTGCGCTATTAAATAAATTTTAAATGGCTCTTCATAGGGCTGCTTGTCGATGGTTTTTTTCATACAGAAAAGCCATGCTTTGCTCTCCTCAACACCTATCGACAAATGTTTATGCGCTAAAGGGATCTTGATGCTACCGTAATGCTCAGCATAACGCTTCGGCCCACCAAGCCAACCAGACAAAAAATAAGCTAGCTTTTGTCGAGACTCAGATAAATCACCTGGGTGCATATCTCTAATCTTTTTTGATTCTGAAAAGGCATCCATATTACGATAAAACTCATCCACGAGTTGAGTAATGCCGAGCAACGCTCCCGCCGCCCGGTAAGAGTTATCCGCTACGCCATATTCACAATCTTTAGCATTCATATTTTTGATAGCACTGTTGTTATTCTTTAAGTGCCATGACGGCCATTTTCATCGTGCCTGCAAATGACTCGGCACCCGCTATAAACAGACCATTATGGCAAAACATCGCATCATCAATACCGGTCACTGTTTGAAGCGCTTGATCAGATAGGCCAGCCCATGGTTTAGGCAGCGATTTTCTGTCTTCGAATGAACCGGGTTCAACCGGCACGGCTTGAATTCGCCATTGGCCAGTCGGCGATGGGTAAACGATATAGAGCGCCTCTTCAGACAGGGCGTGAACCGTTCTTTTCCACGGCGTATATTTCTCTAACACAATCACCCGTGGGTCTGCTGCATCTTCAATCGCTTTCGCCACAATTTCTTTCGCACTAATGCCACCGTTAGCCGATGCGATGAATCGTGTTAACACGCGCGATGCAAAATCGACCGCTTCATCAAAACAACCATCAAAGTCACTGCCTTCCTGCCAGGTCGGGTTAAACATTGAAATCGTTTGGCTCAAGCTAATGCCCTCATAAATGCCTTCAACGTGACCACAATCGATGGCATCAATCGTTGATACCAGGCCAGCATCAACAGCGTTTGCGACCTCTTGATTGCCTTCGCATATCTCGATGCCATACTTCTGCCAAATTAAACCAAACGAAGAGAAGGGAATGCCATTTTCACGCTCACCGGCCCCACCACGTTGATGATGGTCAAAACGGCCTGCATCCGCGTCATATTCACCGCCGACATCAATCACAATATCTGCCTTGGCAATCAGCGCTAAATCACGTGTGCGAATGAGCTTGAAAGAGGGGAATATAAGCTTAAATGCAGCGACACTGAAAACGTCATCTGCATGAAAACTACCATTGTGTGTTGCTATTGTTTTATCAGTCATCTGTTTTGCATCATGTTAAGGAAGGGTAGTAAGGTGTCGCTAGCTCAGCGCTAGTGCTCTTGAAGGTCTTATAAGAAAATTCCTGACAGATTTTATACGAAGATAGCTAATAAAAATAGGGGGGGACCGCTGTCCTGACCACGCTATTATTTGTGATCAATCGAGCCTCAGGCAGTTTGTGAAATGGTTGGATGTTGATAGTAAACCTCATATGGGGTTAAGTTATCAAGACATTGAAGAAATCGTTCTCGGTCAGACTACTCAAACCAGGGGGTTAAGCTTTGCTTTACCTCCTTTAAGTTAGAGTATGCTCCGCAATAAGCGGACGATAGTCTCGAATTAAAAAAGCGATAAGTTGCACGGCGCGTGCCGCCAGAAAAAAATTAATCTTTCCGCCTTCAATCAGCATCATATGTCGATAGCTGAGTTTTCCGGCGCTGTGGTAGTTGAGACTAAATCCAATGAGAGGCAGTTCGTTGTTAATATTTGCGATGTGACGACTCAGCACATCATATTGAGCGGGCTCTACTTCGAGCTCCAGATCAACATAAAACTGAATATAATCAAAACTACCGAAACCTGAAGTTGCCGGATCCACACCTGAATCATCCTCTGCCGCCAGAGCGCGATGAGCGCTGGAGGCAAGGGTGATTTTCAATAACAGGTCAACCGCCTGCTGATTTTCAGAGGTGTCATCCGCGGCAAGTGAGACAAAGATCGCTTCAATCGGGTTATCTGCTGTGACGGAAAAATGTGCATCCATGCCCACCTTTTGCAGTGCGCTAGCAAGTTGTTGCAAATTTTCTACCGAAACGGCGCTACGTTTTTTAAACACAATGCTCTCTCAAAATTATTTTGGTAACAACTTCATTTTGCCAAGCAGCAGTTTTTTCGCTTTGGCTTGTGCCGCATCGTCTCCCTGCATAGATGCAATGATCATATTGGGGTCAATACCCAACGTGGTCAGCAGTTCACCTGTTGCACTCTTAAATGATTTTTCGATACCATCACTCACTTCAACGGCATCACTGCCCTCTTCGCCCACCAATGCGGCGAGAATGCCATTATAAACATCGTCACCTGCCGCCTCAATATCATATTTCTTGAGATAGGTGTTGAGTTCTATCAGGCGCTGACGAATCGTCATACTGCCGCTTTTACTGCGACTGAACAGTTTGTTAAACCAGCCCTTTGTCTCTGCCGTTTCGAAATCTTCACGATGCCATGTCTGGTCGGGTAAATTAGGATTTTGTGCGACCTGAGCATTGATCATATCGCGCTCTTCACGCATGCGCAGCACATTACTGCCTCTGATCTTGCGTTTGACTTTTTTTCCAACGGAGTAGACCAGCACCCCGATGGTGGCCAGACCGATCAGAGTCCAACCGATGGGCGTGGCAGCGGCAGCGACACCACCAATAGTGGCGGCAAGCAGCGCCGCACCGCCTGCAGCACCGAGAAAATTTAACGAGGCCGTGCCGGCTTTCTCTTTATAACCCTGCTTGCGTTTTGAAAGCTCCAGTCCAGAAATCATTTTGACCATCAGTGGCATTTTGCTCTGCAGCGCCAATATGTCTGCGTTAATACCAGATTCAAATGCAGTTGCGCCCCTAAGAATGGTGCTATGAATAACGGCTGTGTCCGGATCCTGCTCCTCATCAGGTCTGAATAGATATTCTGTGGAGAGTCTATACTGTTTCTGCGCCGACCTTAATTCATTATTTTTACTCTCAATTTTAGCGCCATAACTCTCTAGCAACGCTTGCGTGAATTCGATAAATGTCCCTGTTGCCTCCTGATTTTTGCGCCGCTTATGGGCATTCAGCGAATCGCGGATACCGTTGATGGTGCCAAGGAGTGCAGCCAACCCTGCACCGATACCAAAGGTGATGACACTGATCACAGCCGTCGCCGTGTTGGCGACGGCGGAGAGACTGTTTAGCAACGTAGTTACGCCATTGATGACGCCATTAATACTGGTACCGAGCTGTTCGATATTTTCGAGGTCGCCGGTGAGCGCCTTCTGCTTCTCTTTTTCAAGCACATTAACAGCGGCGTAAAGCTGCTGGTTGCCCGCATCATAATTAGTTCTGGCAGCTTGCAACGCGACGCTTTTTGCTTTTCTCTCACTTTGCACCAACCCTTTAATCGCCATAGCGCCAGTATAGAGATTGGCCCCTACTGCCAGGCCACCCCCAGTTGCCGACACATTAGCGTGGGTGCCGCCACCTGCCCCGATATTCCCCACATTAGATTCTGGCAGCGCGCTAGGGTTTAAAGCATTGGCCATCGAAGGGCCAGCTGTTCCCGTGCCCAGGTATGCGCCTGTCGCATCGACAGCACCTGCAAAATCATTTTTCACATCAAGATCTTCGTTATCGCCCCCTGACTTCGAGGCACCAAACCGTCTTGCACGTTGCATGGGAAATACAGCATGATTACACGTCGCTACGGCAACGTCAGACGCTGAGGTCACGGACGCATCATCACCTATAGCGGGCAACCAAGTTTGCGGGCTATTGTTAATATTATCCTGTAGCTTGCGCTGTACTGCCGCTTCAGAGCGGTTATTCTTAAATTTATCCTGGTGGTTGTTGAGGCTGCTTTTTTTAGACTGTATGGGTGGTTGTGCCGGTAGAGACATCAATTTTGCTACTGACGGCGCATTCTCTCTGGTTTGTGCGCTATTATTAATACTATCCTGCAGTTTGCACTGAGCAATCCTATCAGGACGGTTATCCTCAAATTTAATCTGCTGGCTATTATTCGATGTAGAGACAGATTCTGCCTGATTGGTACGACGGCTTCTGTTAGATTGTGCGCGTGTCGGCATACGTTATATATTCCTATATATCTTGTCAATTAAATATAACAGATGCCAGGTCCTATGTGACATTTTATCTAAACTGCTAAACTGCTAAACCGGTAGACAGAATCAACTGTTCGAGTGACGACAAAAACCATCGGTCATTCATTTTTATAAAAAGATTGCCCTTCGTGTTAATCAAAGTTTTTAATGAGCACACGCTCTTCGTCCAATGAAAGGTAACGCCACTTACCGGCTTCGAGGTCGAGTTTAAAACTGCCAATACTCATTCGTTTCAATTCCAGAACCTTTAATGGCGTGCCAAATTTTGGGTCTTTCATCGCCCCAAAAAGCCGGCGGATATGGCGGTTTTTTCCCTCATTAATTTCTATCCTCAGTTTTGTTTTTGCACCACCCATGCCTATTTTTTCGATGCGGCTCGCTTTCAGCAGACCCACGGTGCTCTCCACTCCGGCCTTGGCCATTGCAATGTGCTCGTCTGTTACATGGCCCCGCACCCAGATCTCGTATACTTTGATGCAACCCCCAGGTCGAGTCAACGCGTCGCCAACTTTGCCGTTGGTTGTGAACAGTAGCAGCCCCTTAGATTCTAAATCAAGACGCCCGACGGGCATCCACCCGTCATGAAAAACCCAATCGGGGAGAAGATCATAGACAGTTTTTCGTCCCCGCTCGTCAGATCGCGTGACCACATAACCCTTAGGCTTATTGAGTACCAACAGTTTTTTTGAATCGTTCGTTGTTCTATTCATTAGGGTGTTTTTAAAGTAGAAAGGAAACGGGGGGATTATTTTTTAAACAACTAAACAACTGGCTACTTTTAAATCGCTCCGCCCGCTTTATTTATTTAATGTAGCCCGGGCTGAGCTTCAAGCGAAACCCGGGGAATGTGGCACAGCCATCACAGATGGTGCTTCATAATATCCAAGCACTTTCTAAAGCTCATTAAACTCAATCGCTCTCAACGCCTCTTTCAGTTCAAGAGCTCTTACAAGCTCATGGTCAATATATTGAAGCCTCATAGAAAGGTTTTTCTCTCCCCCGCTACTACTTTTTTCCAAACGCACTTCTTGGCCTGCCTTTAACGTCCATAAAATTAATTGCTCATTCTTTGAGAATATACTGTCTCCTAATGTTTTTGTGATTGGCTCTCCATATTTAACTGTTAACCCAGCTATGATTTTTCTTTGCAAGCTTAGATTTACATTGTTAACAATATTTTCTCTTATCATATAAGTCGCTGATACTAACTTACCAAAACGACACTCGAAATTAACTCCAACCTTCTTTCCCAATAACTGAGTCACCCCTGAATTAGACCCAGTCAGAGATATATTATTCCAAACACCTTCATCAGAAAAACCAAGTTGAGACCCCAGTAATAGCTTCAAAGCCTCCTCAGAAGACGGTGGTAGATGAACACCTTCTAGACTAAGTATTTCTTCACACTCAGAGCCCAAGGAAAGCCCCCGAAATAAAAGCTCAGAAATAAATAACTCGTTATTCCTTACTTTGACATCGCTCATAATGGCTTTTTCTGAAAAGCTATAATTCACCTCTCCAAGATTATGTATATGGTCAGCGGGGAGAGCGAAACTTAACCTCTGTGTTTTTTCCAATCGCATTGTTGCTACGCCTATTACCTCTCCATTTTGCGTAACAATTGGACCACCACTGTTGCCGGGATTAATATCAGCAGATAATTGTATATAATCAACACCGTCGATTGAACGTACCCCACTAACTAACCCTGTTGTAATTGTGCTTCTGAACCCAAGAGGATTACCCAGTGCAAATACCAATGAACCCGGCTTAAGGTCTAGATGACTAACAATATTAAGAGGCGATGATTTCGATAGATTTGAACTAAGTACCACTAAATCCAATCCAGGACTAAAGCGGGCTATATTCAGCGCTTTACCAATACGAGAATTACACTCTAGTTTTATTGATACAGCACCTGCAATAACATGAGCATTAGTTACAACATCCCCACTTTTGGTTATAACAAAGCCACTCCCATAACCAATTTCCGTTCCAGTTTCATCTAGAGCCAATACAGCGCAAAGAGATGGCTGAAGCTTCTCATATAGTTCAGAGGCATCAAACATAGGTGCTGCACCAGCACGCTCAATATTACCCAAAACAAATACAAGAAAAACTGAAATGCACAAACAACATTTACTTTTCACAATCATTCTTAATCACCGGAAAGAGGGCGGAGGCACATGATAACCTTTCTCACCTATGCTCGCATCCCACTGCTCGAGCAGCCCCTGTAGGTCAGGGGGGGGCTATTGTGCGTCCTAACACCGCGTCAACATCCGATTTGAACCAATCACTGCCGAACGCCATCAATCAAACCTGCTTTATCCCGCCCTTCCCGCTATTTAAATGCAGAGCGTCTCTAACTACCGCAGAGATAATAAACACTTACGCCATGATGATAGGCCTGGTGTTGAAGCCGTGAAAAACAGAGCGATGCAAAAATGCGTTCAAAAAAAAGCCCAGCACTAAGCTGGGTTTGGTTTGACCTTTATCTAGGTGACTATGCGACCGCAGCCTTGTCACCATTATCTTGCGCCTGCGCTCTTGCCGCCTGCCTAAGAAGCGTTCTTTTCTCGCATTCAACAAACTTATTAAGAGTCTGCCGGATTAGTGGTTGGTAGCCAAAGCCATTCAGCTCTGCAATCATCTTGATATCTTCGATCAATGATTTTTGCAGGCGAATGGAAATCATCTGAAGCTCTAACGAGTCATCCAGTGCATCTTGATTGATATCGGTTGATACCTTAACGAACTCTTCATCTCGGCCTAATTCCCCGGACTCCCATGCTTCCGTAGTCCCTTCTATTTTCTGAGATTTTTTCGCCATCATTAACTCCTTCACCCTTTTTTACTTTGTATATACATTGGTTTTATTTCAGCGGTTTTGTATATTTAGCATAAATCCACTTTTCATCTTCATTAGCCATGTAAGCACTTTTTATATGAATATCAAGGTTATCGGCCTGCATAAAGACCACCTTTAGCTTCCTACCACGATCAGTTTCTGCCACAAACCACTTCGTAATCGGGTCTGTTTTATGATCTTCGCGAGTATCTTCAAGAAAACCACGATCCCTATCTAGCAAAACACTGGATAATCTCACACTCACTAACATTATGTTTTGTATTTAGTTTTTTAGATATCCCGCTAGAAATAACCAGAGCCATAGGTAAAACCCATTAAATAATATAAATAAGATGCGTAAAAAATATGTATATACAACGGTTATACTCAAAGCATACTAGCTTGTTAGGAAATCGCAAGACAAAATTGCTTAAAGCCCAACACCCCTCAATACGCCCACTTTAAATATATCAACCCCCACCCTTCACTTGATGCCGCGCGGCATACCACCCCGCCAACACAATCAACAGACCACCGAGCCACTCGTTGAGCATCACATGTTCATCGGTGAGTAGTTGCGCAGAGACCGCACCAACCACCAGCTCAAACAGCAGGATCACCGCCGAGCGGTGGGCGGGCATGTGGGTCACGCCGTAAAGTACCACCAACGTCATCACTACCATACCAACAGCACCCAGCGAGAGCGCACCGATCACCACTTCAGTTTCAACCGCTGGCAGCGGTATTCCGGCGACTAAAATCCAGATGGTGGCGAGCGTCACCGCACCACACCAGGTTGACACAGTCTTTACCCAGATCTCGACGTCATGCATTTTGCGGATCAATACATTCGCCAGCGCAAAGGCAAAACCGGACGAGAGCGCTAGCCAGTCTGCCCGTCCCTGTGGCCACGGCACCCCCATCTCGCTATCCCACAACATAATCAGCGCGCCGATCAGTGCCAATAGCAACGTGATGCGGGCAGAGCGGGGCAATGGTTCATCGAGAATGAATCTGCTTAGAATCACCGTCCATAGCGGTGAGAGAAAAAAGAGCAGCGTCACCCGCACCACATTCCCTTCTAGAATAGCGAGAATAAAGGCGATGTTGCACCACGCACTCACCAGGGCGAGCACCACTAGCAGCCCCGGCCGCACCAGCGGATAGCGCCGTTTTAACACCACTGGCAAGCCAATCATCAATGCCGAACCATAAATCAACAATGTTGCCCACAACCCCACCAGGCCATTCTGCTCCAGCAAACGCAGCGGATACCAGAACACGCCCCACAGGGTTGCTCCGAGTAGTAATGCTAAAACGGGTAAGATAATATGGCTCTGTTTGGACGGCATATGGCTGAATGACTTATACTAGAGGGCTATTTGGCAGATTCTTGAATTTTGCCTACCATAACATGGCATATCACATCCGGCTAAACACGTATGAATCCTGATTTATCCAAACTACAGCCCTATCCCTTTGAGAAACTTGCAAAATTGAAGGCCGGGATTATCCCCAACAGCGCCTTCAGTGCAATCAATCTAGCCATCGGCGAGCCCAAGCACAGCCCGCCGAGATTTGTCAGCGAGGCTCTCACCCATCACCTGCACGGACTGGCTAGCTATCCAACGACCAAAGGGCCTGCGGCACTGCGCAAGGCGATTGGCGACTGGCTTACCCAGCGATTTTCACTACCGACTCATAGTATCGATGTCGAACGCCACGTGCTGCCGGTCAACGGCACCCGCGAGGCGCTGTTCGCCTTCGCCCAAACCGTGGTCGACCGTACTCAACCCAATCCACTGGTGATGAGCCCCAATCCGTTCTATCAAATCTACGAGGGAGCCACCTTTCTTGCTGGGGCTGAACCGTGGTTTATCAATACCGCTGCTGAGAACGGCTGGCTGCCAGACTTCGATAGCGTACCAGATGAAGCCTGGCAGCGCTGTCAGCTGCTCTATCTCTGCTCTCCTAGCAACCCAACGGGTGCCGTCATCGGAAAAGAGACGCTGGCTCATTTAATCTCGCTGGCTGAGAAATTTGACTTTGTGATCGCCTCCGATGAATGTTACTCAGAAATCTATTTCGACGAGGCCAATCCACCCGTTGGCCTACTTGAAACTGCGATCGAGATTGGCAATACAGACTACAAGCGCTGCGTGGTGTTTCACAGCCTATCAAAACGCTCCAATCTACCGGGGATGCGCTCCGGTTTTATTGCCGGTGATGCCGAGTTAATCAGCCAATTCCTGCTCTACCGTACCTACCATGGCAGTGCCATGGCACCCTATACCCAGCAGGCCAGTATTGAGGCCTGGCGCGATGAACTACACGTCATAGAAAACCGCACTTATTACCGTGAAAAGTTTGCCGCGGTAGTCGGTATACTAAGCGACGTAACCGAAGTGTCGCACCCCGCCGCCGGTTTTTATCTATGGTTAAAGACACCAGCAGCACTGAACAATGACGATGCGGAATTTGCACGACAGTTATACCATCAGAAACATATTAACCTGTTGCCCGGTAGTTACCTCTCTCGCGAGGCACACGGCATCAACCCCGGCAGCGGTTACGTACGCATCGCGCTGGTCGCACCGCTCGATGAGTGCATCGACGCGGCAGAGCGGATCAAAGATTTCATTGCTCATCTTTAACCGGTTTGAGCTTTAAACATACTTTAAGCTAACTTAATTTCAGTTTATTAACGGAGAAAGCACCATGAGTGATCTACAAGCCATCATCGAAAAGGCCTTTGAAAGCCGCGCAGAGATCAACCCACGTAACGTCGACACCCACGTTAAAGAAGCGGTGCTAAACGCACTAGCACAACTCGACAACGGCAGCCTGCGTGTTGCAGAAAAGAAGGATGGTGAGTGGATCGTTAACCAGTGGTTAAAGAAAGCGGTGCTGCTCTCATTCCGCATCGAAGACAACGAATTCATGAAGGGTGGTTTCACCAACTACTACGACAAAGTGCAGTCTAAATTTGCTGACTACAATTCACGTGATTTCCGCGAAGCAGGTGTTCGCGTCGTGCCACCCGCGACCGCACGTCGAGGCGCATACATCGCACCTAACACTATATTGATGCCATCCTATGTCAACATCGGAGCCTATGTTGATAGCGGCACCATGGTTGATGCATGGGCAACTGTGGGTTCATGTGCGCAGATTGGTAAAAACGTACACCTGTCAGGCGGCGTCGGCATCGGCGGTGTGTTAGAGCCACTGCAGGCCAACCCAACCATCATCGAAGATAACTGCTTTATTGGTGCGCGCTCAGAGATCGTTGAAGGAGTGATCGTGGAAGAGAACGCGGTGATCTCAATGGGCGTTTACATCGGTCAAAGCACCAAGATCTACAACCGTATGACGGGTGAAATCACCTTTGGTCGCGTGCCAACCGGCGCCGTGGTTGTACCCGGTAACCTACCCGCCAAAGATGGTTCACACAGCCTTTACTGCGCCGTGATCATCAAACAGGTTGATGAAAAAACCCGCAGCAAGGTTGGCATCAACGAGCTATTGCGCGAAGCGTAAGGCCTAACATGATCACGCTTTACGGCATTAAGAACTGCGATACGGTTCGCAAGGCTTGCAAGTGGCTCGACGCCAATGGCGTCGAGTACCACTATCATGATGTGCGCAAGGATGGACTGAGCGCGACCAAGATCAAACAGTGGACAAAGTCTGTCGACTGGGAACTACTGCTCAACCGCCGCGGTTTGACGTGGCGTCAGCTTTCGGATGACGAAAAGGCTAACCTCAATAAAAGCAAAGCCGTAAGATTGATGGCAGAGAAACCGACGTTAATCAAACGGCCCGTACTTGAGATGGGCACTGAGGCTGGCGACGCTGTGATGATTGGCTTTAAAGAAGAAACTTACCAAACGGAGCTGCTATAACGATGTCTGCCACCTTTGATCTCGCCTGTGATTTGATCTCGCGCCCATCGGTTACACCGGATGATATGGGTTGCCAGGAAGTGATGATACAACGCCTGCAAGCGATTGGCTTTACCATCGAGCGTCTGCGCTTTGATGATGTCGATAACTTCTGGGCTCGCCGTGGAGAAAGAGATTGCGCTCCGCTGTTTGCCTTTGCTGGCCACACCGATGTGGTGCCAACCGGGCCAAAAGATCAGTGGCACTCTGACCCGTTCAAGCCAGAGGTACGCGACGGCCTGCTGTATGGCCGAGGTGCTGCGGATATGAAAGGCAGCCTGGCTGCCATGGTCACCGCCTGCGAGCGGTTTGTTGCCGCACACCCCGATCACAACGGCTCCATCGCCTTTTTAATCACTAGCGATGAAGAGGGACCGAGCATCAACGGTACCGTGAAGGTGGTAGAACACCTGCAAGCGCGCGGTGAAAAGATCGACTGGTGTCTGGTGGGTGAACCGACCAGCACTAACGAGACCGGTGACATCATCAAAAATGGCCGCCGTGGCTCACTCGGCTGCCAGTTAACGGTTCATGGGGTGCAGGGCCATATTGCCTATCCTCATCTGGCCAAAAATCCAATCCATCTTTTTTCACCGGCACTCACTGAGCTGGCGGGGATCGAATGGGACCAGGGCAACGCGTATTTTCCCGCCACCTCTTTTCAGGTCTCTAATATCAACGGCGGCACGGGTGCCACCAATGTCATTCCAGGCGACCTTGAGGTAGTCTTCAACTTTCGTTTTTCAACCGAAGTGACCGAACAACAACTGCGCGCTGGCGTTGAAGCGATACTCGACAAACACCTGCTCAACTACACCATTAACTGGACACTTTCCGGCCACCCGTTTTTGACCCCACCCGGCGCACTGGTCAATGCCACCATGGCGGCGATCAAAGATGCCACCGGGATTGATGCAGAGCTCTCCACCAGTGGCGGTACTTCCGATGGTCGCTTTATAGCCCCCACCGGCAGTCAGGTAATTGAACTGGGGCCACGCAACGACACCATCCATAAAATAAATGAATGTGTAAACGCTAAAGATCTCGATAAATTGTCAGCTATATATGAAGGTATCCTGGAAAAACTACTGGGATGATTTAATGCGATGTGGCTAAGCGATAAGGAAAGATCATCATGAACAGTTCTTTAACCAACAAACGTCGCTTCAGCCGTGTCGATTTCAACACCTCCACCACCATCAGTCGTGGCAACCATCACTGGCAGAGCCATCTGGTCGATATTTCGCTGAAAGGTGCCCTGGTTGACCTGCCTGAAGGGTGGGACGGCAGCATTGGTGATGAGTATCAAGTCGCGGTGATTCTCAAAGAAGATGAAGTCGCAATCAAGATGGCGGCATCTGTCGCCCATATCCAGGATAGCCGCATCGGTTTCCGCTGCGAGCATATCGATTCCAACAGCATCACACATCTTCGGCGCCTGATGGAACTCAACCTTGGCGATGCCGAACTGGTAAACCGAGAGCTATCGATGCTCGACCAGGCTTAAACGTCAACGCTCACATTATTGCGATGAAAAAAAGATATCGCCATAACCCACCCAGACCTAACCACCACTATTATCGCTATCGCTCATGATCGCCACCGCATCGATTTGATCGACGTTGTTACCAAACAGATGCCTGAAATCCTCTCGCACATTACATTTTTCTGTCACCCATTGCCCATGCTGCTCCGAACCTGAACGTATCGCCACCATGGCTGCACGGCGAGTATAGGCATTGGGCCAATGACTATTGATCGGCTGGCGATTAGACCAGACATCGTTGATTGCCCGTGTGCGCCAAAAAAATAGCCCGCCAGAGATCACCACATAGATCCATACCGGGTAATCATCCCCTGATTTTCGTTTTTCATCATTGCCCTGCAAAACACCATCAACCCACCGCGACCCACCCCCGGGAAAAATCATCACCGCTGATGACAAAAACTGACACCATATGCGATGATGACATCATTTACAGCAAACAACTTATTATTAAGCGAATGGATTAATAACCATAAAATGAAGATGGATTCTCAAAATAGCGGCCTACTTAATTGGGTTGAGCAGACTGGAAACCGTCTGCCGCATCCCGCAACACTTTTCTTTTTCGCCACCCTAGCCGTGATGGTGCTCTCTCAAGTTGCCGCCCTGCTGGGGTGGCAGGTAAGCAAAAATATGACCGGCAGTGACGGTGTGCAACAGCAAGTTGAGGTAGTCGCCATCGGCCTCCTTGATAGCGATGGCCTGTGGTGGGTGCTAAACAGCATGGTCGATAACTTTATGTCGTTTCCGCCATTAGGTCTCGTACTGGTGGCGATGCTCGGCATTGGTGTGGCAGAACGAAGTGGCTTAATCGCAGCATTGTTACAGATATCTGCCAACAAAACCCCCGCATCACTGCTCACCCCGATGGTCTTTTTTCTCGGCATCATGTCATCGATGGCGCTCGATGCCGGTTACGTGGTACTGCCACCGCTCGCCGCCGCACTCTATCTGGCACTCGGGCGTTCACCCTTAGTCGGTATCGCGACTGCCTTTGCCGGTGTCTCTGCCGGCTTTAGTGCCAACCTCTTCATCACTGCGATTGACCCCATGATGGCTGGCTTCTCTCAAGCAAGCGCGCAACTGATTGATGAGCGCTATCTGGTCAGTGCCACTGCCAACTGGTGGTTTATGATCGCTTCAACCTTTATGCTAACGCTAGTTGGCTGGTGGGTCACCGCACGTTGGGTCGAGCCCCGCCTGGCAACCACCCCTTATGAAAGCAATTTTAGTCATGAGGCCACTGCCAGCAACCTTGAAAGCGGCAACGACAGACAACGCGGCCTGCGCTGGGCGATGACCGCCCTCGGCACCGCTCTCATCATTATCCTCGCATTGATATTCATCCCTGGCGCACCATTACACGGCGTGGGCAACCGTTTTGATCGCTGGATAGAAGCGATGGTACCGCTAATTCTCATCTTCTTTTTACTGCCCGGTATCGCCTATGGCTTCGGCGCACGCACCCTTAAAAGTGAAAAAGATATCGCAGGCCTGATGGGCGAAACCATGGCAAGCCTAGGCCCCTATATCGTACTCGCTTTTTTTGCGGCACAGTTTATCGCCTTTTTTAAATATTCAAACCTGGGCGAGATGATCGCCATCGTCGGTGGACAGGCGCTGGCACAAGCGAGTTTTGCACCGGAAGTGCTGATCGTCGCCTTTATCTTTGTGGTGATGGCCGGCAACCTGTTTATTGGCTCCGCCTCCGCCAAATTCGCCTTCTTTGCGCCGGTCTTTATCCCGATGTTTATGCAGGTTGGCATCAGCCCAGAATTAACACAAGTCGCCTACCGCATTGGAGATTCGGTCACCAATGTCATCACCCCATTAAATCCTTATATGGTGATCGTACTCGCCTTTATGCAACGCTACGCGCCCAAGGCTGGCATCGGCACCCTAGTGGCAATGATGCTGCCCTACGCCATTGCATTTGCCATTATCTGGACCGTGATGATTGTCGCTTGGATGATGGTCGGTATCCCACTCGGCCCAGAAGGCGGCCTGTGGTATAAGCGATAAGCGCCCAAAACAGAGAATTACCCGGCCAATTCTTGCTCAACGCGATGACGCGCTTTAATAAAATTCTCGTGCGAGACATGGATAAGATCTGAAATTTTACGCACTAAATACTCTTCCTCGTGATCTTTATGGGCATCGGAAAAGGCAACGCGCCATAACATTTCGACCACCCGCTGTTTCTGAGGCTGAGTAAACGATTGATCCACCATTTTAGTAAAATCAAACAGGCAGGCGGCGTTATCAACCTCCGCCTCCGCCAGCTTGGCCAGCGCTTTTGCCTCATCTTCACTGATAGAGAATAGACCCTGCAACACACCATCAACGGCGCGGCGCTCTTCGTCTGTCACATCATCATCCGCACGTGTCATCTCGATCATCAATGCCGCGGTCGCAAGCCGTAGCGACTGTTCATCCGCATCGTTTTCATCGGCCATCACAGACTGAATACGCTCTTCAAAAAACTGCTTCATACTGTTAAACATGACGAGGCCTCCGTCGCTGCACTCTGTTCAAGTTGTCGCCACACACAGCTATCACTCTGTTTTTCAATCGCTGCAAGCCGCCCCTCGTGTGCCAGCAGCTCATCATGACTAGCACGCATCACCTTAAGCTGGCCGGCGGCTAACTGTACTCGCCTGATTGCCTGCTCCTTCGAACCACTCTCAGCCTCCTCGCCACCCAGCAAAAGCTTGCGCTGACCACCCGTCATCATCAGATAGACGTCAGCGAGGATCTCCGCATCCAGTAACGCGCCATGCAGGGTACGTTGCACGTTATCGACATCGTAACGTTTACATAACGCATCGAGGCTATTGCGCTGCCCTGGATGCATCTTGCGCGCCATGGCGAGGGTATCGAGTATCCCACAGAGCTCTTCGACTAAATCATGGGTGCGACTTAGCAGGCGAAATTCGTGATTGATAAAACCCACATCAAACGCTGCGTTATGGATGACGAGCTCGGCACCCTTGATAAACTCAATAAAGTCTTCGGCAACATCACTAAAACGCGGCTTATCGACCAGAAACTCATTGGTGATGCCATGTACTTCAATCGCACCATCATCAATCGCACGATCCGGCTGCAGGTATTGATGATAGTGACGCCCAGTGAGGCGACGATCAATCACCTCAACACAACCAATTTCAATGATACGGTGCCCTAGTTTAGGCTCAAGACCGGTGGTTTCTGTATCCAGAATTATTTGACGCATTGATAAAACCTCAACTATGACTGATAACTATTGTGGTTAACCATTGGCCTGCATTTCATCAATCGCACGATTGGCTAAATCATCAGCCATCTCATTTTCACGATGCCCGGTATGCCCACGCACCCAGTGCCACTCGACCTCATGAACCGCACAAGCGGCATCCAGCTCACGCCATAGGTCATCATTCTTAACCGGTTTTTTCGCAGCCGTTTTCCAGCCGCGTTTTTTCCAGTTAGTGATCCATTCGGTGATGCCCTTACGCACATACTGCGAATCTGTCGTCAGACTCACTCGGCAGGGGGTTTTTAACGCCTGTAGTGACTTAATCGCTGCCATCAGTTCCATACGATTATTAGTCGTATGTTGCTCTGCGCCATAAAGGCTCTTTTCATTGCCCTGATAACGCATCAGTGCTCCCCAGCCACCTGGGCCAGGATTGCCACGGCATGCGCCATCGGTAAAAATTTCGGTTACATCAGACAAACTATCCACTCTCTTTTGCTTTGGTTATGACTCACTATCGTCCTGTTTTCTTGCTGATGGGGTGCGCGGCGATGAATGGGTAGCGGAAGATGAGGGCTTAACGATCCGTGGATCGATCAAGCTACCATGAGGGCGCCAACGAGGTTTAATCTGCGTGCCGGTAAAGACCCGCTTTTTCCCCACCACCAAAAAGGCACCGCCCCAAAAGGGCCACCAACGTTCACCCGCCCGCTCCAACACCTCAAGACGACGCATTATCCCCTTATTTTGCACCGGAGGGCGAAAAAAATACCAGCGCGAGAGTTCATGATCAAAACCCAGCAGCGATAGCCAATCGCGCATCCGCCATGCGCTTCTAAAGCGCCCGCACCACGGTGGGCCGCGTCGACGGCTCAAAAAGCGACGAACCCCCCACCAGCTCCAGGGATTAAACCCCAGAATAACCACATGCCCCTCTGGCACTAATATACGCTCAACCTCACGTAGCACTTCATGTGGGTTGGCCTCAAATTCCAGCGTATGGTGCAAAACCACCACATCAATGCTGTCAGATTCAATCGGTAACGCAGCGGGCACACCATACATCGCCACCAACGTGGCGGTCTCTTCAGGATCTCCATCCACCACCACTCGGTGTAAGATACGGCTAGCACTCGTCATGTCTTCATTTAATAGGCAGCCAACCTGCAGCAGGTGAAATCCAAACAGATTAACCAGTACCTTGTCTAGCTCTTCCCTTTCACATACCGCTAAACGCCTTCCTAAAGGGAGCTTAAACCAGTCACGCAGACGGTCACGCTCGATGCAAACCATGCGCCCGTTACAGTCCTGCTCCATCGCTTTACGCTTGCTCACCATCGCACTAGCATACCTTGCAAAAAGCATCGGATCTAGTGCTGCGGTTTGAATAAAACACGCCAACAAATCAACCTAGATTAATTGACCCTTACGATCATTCCTGCCAGCATGATCCAGATGAATAACGCCATTGCAATCCCCATTTTCAAAGACAATTACATCTGGCTGATAACCGCCGAAAGCAACCATGTCATCATTGTTGACCCAGGCGATGAACGACCTGTTTTGAACTACCTGCAGGATAACCCGTTAATTCCTGTCGCCATCGTTGTCACCCATCAGTGTTATGACCATGTGGATGGCATCATGGCGATTTTACAACAGTTTGATATTCCTGTTTATGGCCCTGCCAGCGAAAAAATCCCAGGGATGACCCATCGCGTCAAACAAGATGACCTTATTACCATCGATGGCACATACCCGCTAAAGGTACTGGACGTACCCGGGCATACCGCCGGCCATGTCGCATATTACCAACCAGGACCCACTGGCAAGCTGTTCTGCGGAGACACCCTCTTCGGCGCGGGCTGCGGCCGCCTGCATACGGGGCTTTATGATGAGATGTTTCATTCTTTACAAAAGATCAGCGCACTACCGGATGAGACCTTGATCTACTGTGCCCATGAATATACCCAGGCCAATCTTAAATTCGCTTACCACCTTGAACCGAACAACAAGGCGATTCAAGCCCGCATCAAACGTACTGACGCGATGTGCGCTCAAGGCAAAATCACAATACCATTGCTATTAAGTAATGAAACAAGCACCAATCCATTTTTACGCTGCCATACGCCAGCCATTTTTAGCGCCGCCAAATGTTATGCCGCTGAAAATGGACTCCCTGCGCCGAGCGATCCCCTTTCAACATTCCGCACTATCCGTGACTGGAAAAATCAATTTTAAACCGTCACTGTGCGAGCTTCGTCACGCATTGATGATCAACACCACAACCGCACTCGCTTTTCAACACCCCTCTCAAGAACTCCCCTATAATGGCCGATTGATTTACAATCAAGGACTTCAGAGTTTTTCATGGCTATTCATCAAAAATTTCGACTGTTTCAACTAAACATCGGTATCACTGCTGTTTTACTACTCAGTGGGTGTGCAGTAAGCACCACACAATCCCCCTCAATGGGTGCCACCGCATTGGCAACAGAAGCCCAGCCCGTCGAATTTTGGCAAACAGCGGAAATCGCCGCATCACTCGACCCGGAACACACGACGCTGAGCATCACGCCCAACAAGACTGATGATACTGCCCCAGTCAATGCCATCATCCGCCTACCCACCGCCCCCATTGCTGCTGAAAACCTAACCACGCACGACCTTAATCAGCAGCTGGTCGCCCATCGTCCAGATGATCTATGGCAGCGCATTCGTAATGGCTTTTCGCTGCCTAAAAGCGAACATGCACGCACCGTTTCTGAACGCCGCTGGTACGCACGTCACCAGGAATATATTGACCGCACTAGCGCACGTGCCCAACCTTACCTGCACTTTATTGTCGAAGAGGCTGCGCGACGTAATATCCCAATGGAACTGGCACTGCTTCCCATCGTAGAAAGTGCCTTCCAGCCTTTTGCCTACTCTCATGGCCGCGCATCGGGCATCTGGCAGTTCATCCCTGGTACCGGCCGTATGTATGGCCTGAAACAGAACTGGTGGTACGACGGCCGCCGAGACATCACCGCATCCACCCACGCCGCCTTTGATTATCTCGAATCGCTCAACAAACGCTTCAATGGCGACTGGTTGCTGGCACTGGCCGCCTATAACTCTGGTGGCGGTACTGTGAGCAAGGCAATCCGTAAAAACAAGCGTCTCGGTAAACCAACGGACTTCTGGTCACTCAAGCTGCCACGCGAGACCCGCGCCTACGTCCCCAAGCTGCTTGCGATTCGCGATATTGTCGCCAACCCAGAAAAACACAACATCATCATGACCTCCCTTGCTGATGAACCCTATTTTGAAAAGGTCGCGACGGAGTCACAGATAGATCTTGCGAAGGCTGCTGAACTGGCAGAGATGCCGCTCAAACAGCTCTATCGACTAAACCCAGCCTTCAACCGCTGGGCAACGGATCCTGATGGCCCACACCATCTGCTAATCCCGCTTGATAAGTCAGCACAGTTCAAACAGAACCTCGCGGCACTGCCTAAGGCAAACAGGGTGACATGGACTCGCCATCGCATTCGTAGCGGCGAAACGCTTGGCCACATCGCCAGGCGCTACCAAACAACGATTGCGGTGATCAAGGATGTCAATAAAGTAAAAGGGCATATGATTCGCGCCGGTAAAAACCTGATCATTCCAGTCGCCGCTAAGTCTCCTAGTAGCTACAGTTTAAGCGCTACCCAACGCGCTCAAAGTATTAAAAACAGGCCAAAGAAAGGGATCAAGCTCACCTACCAAGTACAGCGCGGTGACACCCTGTGGGATATTTCGCGTGCGCATCATGTTAGCGTTCGTCAGCTGGCACGCTGGAACGCAATGGCACCACGCGATACGTTGCGTCCAGGGCAAAAACTAGTCATCTGGAAATCTTCTTCAAAGGTCGCCAAAGGCAAAGTACCTGACATGGCACCGGCACTGAATGAAATCACGCAGCGCATACGCTACACCGTGCGCAAAGGCGACTCGTTATCGCGTATTTCACAACGTTTCAATGTGAGTATCAATAAGTTAAAAAGCTGGAACCCTAAAGCCCGTGGAAAATATCTACAGCCAGGACAGAGACTCACCCTGTTTATTGACATCACCAATCAATCCGGCAGCACCTAAATAACGTTTACGCTCGGCCTCAATATCGAGGCCGAGCGTAAGATGTAGAGCTGGGATGACTTAGTAGGCCCCCACTCTGCTATACGATGAAGAGTTAGGGTAGATGAATGGCTCAGTCAACTCATTGCTGGAAGCGGGAATAAACCCAGCATGTTGAAAAATGGTCTGTGCTTCAAAGCTACGCAGAAAACCAACCCAAGCGATGGCGGCATTTTTATTATTCGCTTCGACTGTTTTTTCAACAATCGCGGCTAGATAGTTTACCTTCTCGCGACGATCAAGATATTTACCATCTGCGCCCAATCCATCAATCTCAATGCTCACCAGGTCGTGATGACCCAGGCGGTTTTGCTGATAAAGCACTTCTGTTACCCACACAGGTCCAAAGCGAGAACTACCGTTACGCAGCGCCTCAGGCGTCTCTAGGTGATGGATAGATGTCAATGTTGTTGCCCCGCTGCCGACCTTATCGTGGTAGACGATGCGACGCAGGGAGTTAAGCGGATCATCGCCTAACAACGCTGGATTAAACATCTTACCATTCAAATTTTGAATGGCAGGATCAACAGGAAACACCACCTTACTGATATCGGTATACATCTGCCAGATATGGCGTTCAATCCCCTGAGTCAGAATATCAGGCTCTGAAATGGTCACCGCAGGATCCGCCAGCAACGCATAAGCATTTTGTACATCCAGCGGTCCGCCACCTGCCAATGGGTCATCGGCCCTGGCCATCAATACCAGACGATTATGCGCATAGGTATAAAAACGGGTAATCATCTGCGCCTGATTCAGACGGTCCATATGCCCTTTATTCACCGTGGTAAACACATCCGGCATAACCGGCAGTACAAAGCCTTGCGGCGCTAACGAATTTTCCCCATGAATTTCGATGCCGCCATTCAGTATCCAGTTAAGCTCCTTCCCTGGCGGGATGGTCACATAAAATATTTTTTGGTATTCGGGGTACTGGCGCTTAAACTCAGCCACTAAAAGATCCATCACCACAAACTGATTCCCCGCCATAAAGAGGCGAAGGTCTGCATCTATCGGATTACCATGAAACTGGCTAATGATTTCTGATTCAGGCACGGTTACCGCATAGGGACCTTCCGCACTTGCCGTAAAACAAGCTGTCGACAAGGTAATTCCGGCAGCAAGGGTCACTAGGTATTGTTTAAACTTATTCATTCATACACCTCCATATGTCATAAAAAAGAACACTGAGGTTTATCGGCGACAAGGGTATTGCCATTAATGTAACAGAGACCTAACAACAATGATTGAAGCCATAAACAGGCATTTCAGGTGTCTTTTTTTAACGAATAACCGTCTATATTTAAGCCGTTAGCAACATCTTTACCCCCGCAATCACCAGCACAATACCTAAGAGCTGGCGAAGCACCACGGGCGCTAATCTTCGCACCGCAAACTCAGCCCCCACTACCGCTCCCATCAACGCCGCAACCACATACCAACCGATATCACTCGGCCAGGCATTAACCGTCATCATATGCCCAGCCAGACCCGCTGCAGAGTTAACCAAAATAAAGGCTGCCGCGATGGCGGCATTAGTACGCATCTTGGTCCAGCGTAACCATAGAAGCAGTGGACTGAGGTAAATCCCTCCACCGACCCCGCTCAAACCAGACACAAAACCCAGCACACCACCAAGAGGCAATGATACTAAGAATTTTGGCTCAACACATTCACGCTCATGACTAATCCTGATAAAAAAAGAGAGCGAGGCAAGCAACAACGCAGTACCTACGATGTATTGGAATGTACTATCATCGGGCATCAGGCTTCCGCCCCAAAAGGCCATCGGCATAGATGCCACCGCAAGCGGTAGAAATATCTGCCACGAAAAATAGTCAGCGCGATAAAGACGAGCTAATACAAGGGAAGCAACGAATAAGTTCATAATTAAGACGGCGGGCTTCATCGTATCTGGAGCAAGGCCAAACAAGGCCATCGCCGCGAGGTAGCCCGACGCCCCACCATGCCCAACGGATGAATATAGCATCGCCATCACACAGATCATTAACAGCAGTAGTACAAAATATTCCATTCAAAACTCGCCATCGTAATTTAAACTAAAAAAATAAGATCAAGGTCACATTATTTCGATATGACAGCGAGGATAATGATCACACCTTCGAAAAAAAGATAGAAAAGTAATACTTATTCACTTTCAATAAAATGTAATGTCTAATGTATGTTGATGATGTTACTAATAGTTTCTGGAAACATACGAATCATAAACGTAACTACTCAGCGAGTAGTCAGAATTTACGGTAACTGCTCAGATAGTCCCTGAAACTCGTCAGTTTCTTTATGTCCTCGGGTGCAAGGCAAAAAATGTGAGTTTATGGGTATCCCGCTCCAATACCCTAAAGGGCACCTTGTCTCAGGGACAGGTGTAAATGATCATTTTTTAACGCTGAAATGGCGAATTTCAGGGGATAGCTGAGTAGATACTCTTAAACAAGCATTAAAGCGCACATACAACTCACAGTGCAATCCGTAAGAAAAGTTTTACACACAAGGAATGGAGTAAATATTAATGCAGCTAACCCTGTATACGGATTATTCGTTTAGAGTGCTACTCTATCTCGGTGTCAACCGAGACAGGCTATGCACCATCGCGGAAATTTCTGAACGTTGCGCGGCTACCCAAAATCACCTGGTAAAGGTAGTGCATAATCTTGGACGCGAAGGCTACATTCAAACAATGCGCGGCCGCACTGGTGGTATCAGGCTAAAAAAAGAGCCTGAAGACATCAGGCTTACAGATATTATCCGTTGTACCGAAGTGAATCTAAATATCGCCGAATGCCTGCGTGAAAACAACAAATGCCATATCACCAAGGTGTGCAAAATAAAGCATATTTTTAAAGAGGCACAAAATGAGTTTATCGAGACACTAGACCGCTACACCGTCGCTGATCTGCTAAAAGATAAAGAACAACTAACCACTATCTTTAGTGGTAACGTCGTTCTTATGACCAACCGCAACACAGGCACAGACAACCATTAAACACTACTGGTCACGATCAAGCAGCCCTCTTAATTCCGGCACACACGAACCACAGTTAGTCCCGGCCTTAAGCGCCTTTCCGATATCATCAGTGCTAACCAAGCGTTGACCTTTAATCGCACTGATGATCGTATTCAACCCCACTGAAAAGCAGGCACAAACAATTCGTCCAACATCCTCTTGCCCTTGCGGCGCAGCACCCGTTAACAGGCTTGCGCGCGACTGCTTATTCAATGCATCCTGCTTAAATAACCCTGCCAGCCAACTTCGTGCCGGTAACTGCGTATCTGGCGCGATAAAAAGACAGCTTTCAAGCCGCTCACCTAACATACGTAGCCCTCGGTAGCGGCGCACAGTGACATCCAGGTACTCTACCCAGTTCACGTCGTCATTAGATTCACACAACATGCCACGCGCCCAGGCAGCCCAGTTCTCAGGCGCCTGTTCACCGGCAATTTCATAGCGATAAAAACCATCACCTTCAGCACGTGCCCAGTAGGTCACCCCCTCTAGCTGCAGCTCACGGCGTGATAGCAGAAACCCATACCAGGCAGGCTGATAGGGTGCAACGACAACCGGCGTCTGCTTGAGTTCAGGCTGCCCCGAGACAGGATCAACCACTGGATTCACCAATGGGCCCACCGCGCCCTGACTGGCAAATTGACGGCTCCAATGCATCGGTACAAAAACGGAGCCTCGCTGCTGGGCATCACTAATCCGCACACGCACAATGCTCTCGCCCCAACGACTTGATACCTTTGCCAGCGCAGCCTCCATCACACCACTTTCAGACGCATCCAGCGGGTGAATCTCAACATAGGGCTCAGGACTATGCTCATTCAAACGGGCCGCCTTAGCGGTGCGTGTCATGGTGTGCCATTGATCACGCACACGGCCACTATTCAGAATCAGCGGGTAATCATCACTAGTGGCGTTTTGTGGCGCACGCGGCAAGATGGGTAAGAGCTGCGCCTTACCTGAAGCGGTAAAAAATTTGCCGTCCATAAACATCCGCGCAGTGCCTTTGCCATTCACGACAGGCCACTGGATTGGCATTAGCTGATCGTAATCCTGCTGCGAAAGCGTACTCAATTCAGCAATATCAAAATCCCGTCGGCCACTGTTTTCAACACCCGAAAGCCCCGCATGCTCAACAAACACATCTTTGGCCGATTTAAACTCAAAACCATTAAAGCCCATTCGCTTCGCCACTTCACTCACCATCCACCAGTCCGCTTTCGCCTCACCCGGCGCTGGCAAAAATGCGCGCTGACGTGAGATACGCCGCTCAGAGTTAGTCACCGTGCCATCTTTCTCACCCCAGCCCAGCGCGGGCAACAACACATCAGCCAACTCGGTGGTATCCGTTTTAGCCATGATGTCGGAAACCACGACTAACGCACACTTTTTAAGCGCCGCACGGACACGGTTTGCATCCGGCATGCTCACCACCGGGTTTGTTGCCATGATCCACACCGCCTTCACCGTACCGTCATCGATTGCATTAAAGAGATCCACTGCCTTCAGTCCCTGTTGATCGGCCATCACTGGCGAGCCCCAATAGGTCTGCACAAGATTACGATGGTCACCGTTATCGATATCCATATGCGCAGCCAACATATTCGCTAGGCCACCGACCTCTCGCCCACCCATTGCATTCGGCTGGCCCGTAAAAGAGAATGGCCCCATTCCCGGACGACCAATGCGGCCGCTGAATAGATGACAGTTGATGATCGCATTGACCTTGTCAGTACCGCTTGATGATTGATTGATCCCCTGAGAGTAGACCGAAATCACCCGCTCAGTATGTGAAAATAGGCGATAAAACCCAGCTACATCCGCCACTGGCAAGCCACAATAGTCAGCCACCACCTCAACAGACGCGGCGGATTCATTGGCTGCCGCTAGCGCCGCTTGATGCCCTTCGGTACAGCTACTAATAAACTGTTCATTACCCTCACCCTTTTGATCCAAATAGGCCAACAGGCCATTAAATAACATCGCATCACTGCCAGGCTTAAGCGCCAGATGGATATCTGCAATGTCACAAGAGGCTGTTTTTCTTGGATCAATCACAACAATCTGAAGATCACTATTTTCCTGCTTGGCGCGCACAATGCGCTGATATAAAACAGGGTGACACCATGCGGTATTGGAGCCCACCAGCACAATCAGTTTGGCACGTTCCAGATCTTCATAACNACAAGGCACCGTGTCTGAACCAAAGGCACGCTTATGACCCGCCACCGATGAAGACATACAGAGACGTGAATTGGTATCGATATTGGCCGTACCGATGTAGCCTTTGATTAACTTATTGGCAACATAATAATCTTCTGTTAACAACTGACCAGAGAGATAAAATGCGACGGCATCAGGTCCGTGCGCTTTGATGATATCACTAAAGCCAGTCGCGACTTTATCGAGTGCAATACCCCATGAAACTGGCTCACCCGACACCTCAGGGTGTAGTAGCCGACCATCCAGCCCGACTGTTTCACCCAGCGCGGCCCCCTTTGAACACAGCCGCCCAAAGTTTGCGGGGTGCAACATATCACCCGCGATCTCAACCTGGCCTGCATTATCAACAGTGGCATCAACACCACAGCCAACCCCACAATAAGGGCACGTGGTTTTAACCGTTTGCGACAACAGAGCCACCCATTACTTCAATTCAACCTGAATATTACCGGCATCAACTTTCACCGCATAATGGCCCGCACAACCTTCATCTGGCCCCTGCGCCTCACCATTCTCAAGACTGATCTTCCAGTTATGTAACGGGCAGGTAACGGTATTACCATGCACTATCCCCTGCGATAACGGCCCACCCTTGTGCGGACATTGATCACGCAGTGCGAAGATCCGATCATCAGCAGTACGAAACACTGCCACATCACCATCTGGCGTCTGTAAAACACGTGAACCCAACTTAGGAATATCATCTACTGTCCCTACTGCAATCCAGTTACTCATTTACTACACCTCAAAAAAGGTTGGTGCCGCTGCGCGACGCTGCGCGGATGACGAAACAAAAATACGTTTCTCACCCGCCCTACATTTACATCATACTGTCATTGCGAGAAGGATCGGCAATGCAATTTCTCGCACCAACAAAAATACCCCTTGCATTGTTCGCGATGACAGTCAAACAGAAACACCCTAGCCAATCACTTTAAGCGGGGTAAACTCATTGGGCGCAACCTTGCCGCTGACACGCTCAGCCCATGGATCACTTTGCGAATAGCGCTGCGATTCAATAAAGCGCTCATTGAGTGCCTGACGACTCGCCGCATCATCCACCACCTTCTCTTTCACATAGCTCAAACCCACACGTTCAATCCACGGTGCAGTACGGTCGAGGTAATGCGCCTCTTCACGATAAAGCTGGATAAAGGCACCACAGTACTCTTTAACCTCATCTTCACTTGCAACCTTACAGAGTAGATCCGTTGCACGCACCTTGATACCACCGTTACCCGCCACATGCAGCTCATAACCGGAATCGACGCAGACCACACCAAAATCTTTAATGGTCGCTTCCGCACAGTTACGCGGGCAACCCGAGACCGCAATCTTAAACTTATGCGGCATGTTAGAGCCCCAGGTCAACTTCTCTAACTGCACCCCAAGGCCGGTTGAATCCTGTGTGCCAAAACGACACCATTCAGAGCCGATACAGGTCTTCACTGTTCGCAACGTCTTACCGTAAGCATGTCCCGATACCATCCCCGCAGCGTTGAGATCACTCCACACCGCCGGTAGATCTTCTTTTTTAATCCCAAACAGATCGATACGCTGCCCCCCCGTGACCTTGACCACCGGCACCTCAAACTTATCGGCCACATCCGCAATCGCACGCAGCTCATTCGGCGTGGTCAGGCCACCCCACATACGCGGTACCACGGAGTAAGTACCATCCTTCTGGATATTGGCGTGCGCGCGCTCATTAATGAAGCGAGACTGCGGATCATCCACCGCTTCTGCCGGCCATGCCGCCAACACATAAAAGTTCAATGCCGGACGACAGGCGGCACAACCATCGGCTTCACGCCATTCAAGGAATTCTCGTACCGATTGAATCGAGGTCAGATGGTTATCTCTGATCGCGGCACGCACCACATCATGCCCATGGTCGCTACATTTACACATTGGTGTCGCCTTGGTGGATGCCGAATAATCACCCACCGTCGACGCCAACACCTGCTCGACCAGGCCGGTACAGGAACCACACGAGGCAGAGGCCTTGGTATGAGCACGTACCTCATCCAGCGTAAATAGCCCCTGCGTCGTAATCGCCTTCACCACACACCCTTTGGTGACACCGTTACAACCACAGATTTCCATCTCATCACTCATCGCCATCGCGGCATTTTCACCGCTATGGCCCGAGTCACCCAGATGTGCCTGGCCAAACATCAACGATTCACGGAAATCACTCACATCGGTCTGATCACGTAATAACTGGAAGTACCACGCGCCATCTACCGTATCGCCGTACATCACCGCACCGCTGATCTTGTTATCTTTTAATACCAATTTTTTGTAGATGCCACTAGCAGCATCTTTCATCACGATCTCTTCGGTGGTGTCGTCACCGATAAAATCACCGGCAGAGAAAAGATCAACCCCCGTCACCTTCAGCTTAGTGGAAGTGACCGAACCTTCATAAATGCCAATACCATATTCAGCCAGATGATTGGCACACACCTTGGCCTGTTCAAACAACGGTGCAACCAGACCATAGGTCTCACCACGATGTTGCACACATTCACCGACGGAATAGATTTTAGGGTCATAGGTCTGCATCGTGTCATTCACCACAATACCGCGCTCGGCATGCAGGCCGATGCGTTCAGCTAGTTCAATGTTAGGACGAATCCCGGCAGCCATCACCACCAGGTCTGCTGAAATCTCTGAGCCATCTTTAAAGCGTACGCCACTGACGCGATCCTCACCGAGGATCTCCGCCGTCTGTGCTGCCATCAAAAAACTCAGGCCTTTCCCCTCCAGCTCCTGCTTTAGCATGTCGCCCGACACCGGATCCATCTGACGTTCCATCAGCGTGTCCATTATATGAACCACGGTGACGGTCATCCCCTGTAGCATCAAACCATTGGCCGCTTCAAGTCCTAATAGACCACCACCGATAACAACGACGCTTTTGTGGTTTTTAGCGCACTCAAGCATGGTGTCAACATCCTGAATATCACGAAAACCGATCACACCCGCTTTATCATGACCCGGTACTGGAATAATAAAAGGATTAGATCCGGTGGCGAGCAGCAGGCGATCATAGCTCGCTTCGCTGCCATCAGCCGCAATCACTTTACAAGCTTTACGGTCAACATTGACGATTTTTTTACCCGTATGTAACGTGATGTTGTTTTCTTCGTACCATTCAAGCGTATTCAGCATGATCTCGTCGATGGTCTTTTCGCCAGCGAGCACGGGGGAAAGTAAAATACGGTTATAGTTGCCATATGGCTCTGCGCCAAACACGGTGATGTCATATTTCTCCGGTGCAATCTTCAGCAGCTCTTCAAGCGTACGCGCACCGGCCATACCGTTTCCAACTAGAACTAATTTTTCTTTCATCACCCGAGGTCCCTAAATATAAAAGCTATACAGCGTATTAGCAATTACCATACCATCGCCAATAATCAACATAACCATCTGTTTTATATATTTAATAAAAAACAAACTAGCCATACATTCATTTTAGGGCGGCGACTCCGCGCCAATCAAGTGCATCAAATACGACTATGCGCTATTTCTGCACAAGATGAAACTCAGGGCGATGGTGCTAACAGGAATATTGCTAATGATGCTACCCAGCTGGTGTGGGGCAGTCGGTCATTGCCAGGTTCTACTACATGGCCTCGGCTTTGAGACAGTGACTAAAATGATAGTGCTGCGCATCACCGCAAGAAAACAAACGACCCTGTAACATTTTGTCCGCGGAAAGCCCAATACCCGGTACCATATTGCCCGGATTAAAGGCTGGCTGCTTAACCTCTGCATGATATACCCGTGGCGTTTGAGATTTAGGCTTTATAGTGTGCGTCATGTTCATTTCATGGCAAGGCGAAATGATGAGTAATAGCGGGACTATTGCGAGGAATTTCAACGCCGCCATGGAATGAAGAGGGCGTACAATGAAACCTAAATCTCAAACGCCACGGGTATAGTTGTCAGGATGTCGGTTAAGCTCCATCACACCCATATCGATCAGTGGATAATCTTTGTGTGGCCACACCTTTGTTAGATCAAAGCGGTGAAAACGGGAAGTAGCAGCCTCCTTTTCAGTCATGATTGCCGACGGTATATCGACACTTTGTTGGTAAACAAAAAATAATAAATATTGACGGCTACGGACTACCACTAATTTCTCAAATAGTTAAGCACTTCGTCTCGACCGAACATTTCGGCAAAGCCTGCCGCCGTCATCCCCGTGTTATTTTTATGCTCAGGATCACACTCGAAAGACATAAGTTTTTTTGCCAACATAAACTCGCCTCGAAATATAGCCGCCATCAAGGCTGTATTACCGCGTTTATCTGAAGCGCAAGTATCTGCTTGTTGTGTGATCAAGTAATCAAATGCCTCAGCATTACCCTGATAAGTCGCCACCATCAAGGCCGTATAGCCTTTAGTATTAGCGATATCTACCGGGAAACCCGCCTCAATAAATTTTGTTAACACCACGACATCGTTAATTCTCGCAGCCGCAAAAAAATAGGCTTTTAACTCCTCTTCCACCGACTGGAACTCACCGGATTCTTGTGCGCTGGCATTAGCGATGTTGAATAACAAAAGAAACATTAATACAGCTTTCATAAAAAATACTCCTTCCACCGCAGAAATTATGAAGCGGCTGTCACCAGCCGCTTCATCCTGCCTCTATTATTTGGAAAGTTTTTTCACTGTTTCCAGGCTACCGTTAACAGCCTGAGTCAAACGCTTACCAAAATCCTCATCCGCCTGATAGAAGTGGCTCAGAATAATGTGTTTGGTATTGCTGTCCATCACTTTACTCAAGTCACCAGCCAGGTTACTGATCAAGTTAGCACGCTCTTGCTTACTGAAACTACGATACAAGACACCGGCCTGGGCAAAAGGTTGTTTCTTATCTATCGCCCTCTGCTGGGTATGACCGCTTACCACCATTTCACTAAAACGTGCACTGTTATCTTCCATGCGTGGATCAATACGGCTTGGCTGGTAATTCACATTTGATGGCTGGTTACCATTGTTGCCCGCACCATCCTGATTCCAGTTATTAACAGCCACTCGTGGGCGATTAATCGGGAGTTGCTGATGGTTAACGCCAAGACGATACATTTGCGTATCTGCGTATGAAAAGACACGGCCCTGTAGCAGACGATCTTCAGATGGTTCAATACCCGCTACGATGTTCGCAGGAGAAAATGCAGCCTGCTCGGTTTCCTGGAAGAAATTGTCCGGCGTGCGGTTTAAGGTCATCGTCCCCACCTTGGTCTCTTTTACACCCAACCACATTTTTGTGGCATCCAGTGGATTGTAGTCAAAGCTTTCAAGCTGTGATGGGCGCAGTACTTTAAGATACAAGTCCCATTTAGGGTAATCACCTTTGGCAATCGACTCATACATATCACGCGTGGCATGGCTAAAATCTTTGGCCTGCACTTCCGCAGCTTCGCTTGCGGTGAGGTTTTTGATCCCCTGTTGCGATTTCCAATGAAACTTCACATAGCTCACATCACCTTCTGCATCCAGCATTTTGTAGGCGTGTACCCCCCAACCATCCATCTGACGAAGATTGGCGGGAGTACCAAAGTCAGAATAAACCCAGGTCAACATGTGAGTAGACTCTGGCACATGACTGAAGAAATCAAAAAACCGATTGGGGTCCTGTTGATTGGTCACTGGCGATGGTTTCAGTGAATGAACCATGTCCGGGAACTTGATCGCGTCGCGAATAAAAAAGACAGGCAGGTTGTTGCCCACTAGGTCCCAGTTACCTTCGCTGGTATAAAACTTGGTGGCAAAGCCGCGAGGGTCACGCAGTGTTTCTGGTGAGCCTTTAGCGTGAATGACCGTTGAGAAGCGCACAAATACCGGCGTGGTTTCATTCTTTGTAAACACCGCCGCCCTGGTTAAATCACTGATGTCACGCGTTGCTGTAAACTCACCATGAACGCCCGTTCCACGGGCGTGAACCACACGCTCCGGAATGCGCTCCCGAGCAAAACGTTGAAGTTTCTGGATTAATTGCACATCCTGTAACAAAGCGCCACCATTGGCCCCTGCCGTGTAAGCGTTTTGATTATCACCCACTGAGGCCCCATTATCACGGGTTAAGGTAGTCGCATTAACCGCGGTTACAGCGGTTAAGGTACTGATGGTCAATGCCAAAATTGAGCGTCTTACTTTCATCATCGATATCCTCATCGTATTAGTCAATACTGAGTTTTCTCAGCAATTTATTAAAGGGCTTCAACGCCCCCCACTGAACAAAGTATCGGTATAAATGATGTTCTGGTAAATTGAATTAAACCGATCTTTGTGTACTATAAAACAGAACTATGAATTGAGAGGAAGTGTATTTACTCCACTACATGGCCGGATCGGGCCTTACTAAGCTGTTGTCGAAACAACTTCATCAATACCTCAATATTACGGGTGCCGGCATAATTTAAGCGAGTGATAAAGGCAATTTTCCGGTGCGGCCCCGGCTCATTCAAGTGGACGGCTTTGATTTCCGCACTGTCATAGATCAACTGGTTTAGCGCCATCTCAGGCACCAGCGTAATCCCCATTTGACCCGCCACCATCTGTACTAGGGTGTTCAGGCTAGTGCCCATGAGGGAATGCTTCATTTCGGCCGGCTGGAATTTACAGGCGGCAAGCACGTGGTCTTTTAGACAGTGCCCTTCTTTTAGTAGTAACAGTGGGGTATTCCTCAGTTCAGGAGCCCTGATCTCACGCTGCCCGGCCAGATCGTCGCTGCGATGGGCCACGACAAAAAAATCTTCCTCCCAAAAGGTAAAGGCATGCAGCCCGTCAGTCGCGTAGGGTAGCGCCAATATGGCGGCATCAATGTCACCGCTTTTAACCTTTTCTAGCAGGACATTTGATTGCTCCTCAATAATGGTGAGTTGAAAATCCGGATACTGATTTCTAACTTCAGGCAGTACCTTAGGGAGTAAGTAGGGGCTAATAGTGGGGATGATACCCAGCGACATTGGGTAGCTAAGCGGCAAATCCTGGCTGCGGCATAACTGATAAATATCACTGACCTCCAGATTGATGGTATGAGCCTTGCGCAGGATCATCTCACCCATCGGCGTGAGCAGTACTTTCTTGTTGTCCCGTTCAAAAATTTGTACCTTGAGCTGCCTCTCTAGTTCTGAGATTGCAGTGCTCAGTGCAGATTGAGAGATCGAACAGCGTTCAGCCGCCTGCTTAAAGTGGCGGGTTTTATCAACCGCGAGGGCATAGTTTAATTGCTTGATGGTAATCATCGTTCCACCGGTTCATGAACGTTGTATATCAATATAATTGTGCCTCAATAACGCCGGGTATTAATTTGAGGCCTCAATTCGCTAGTACCACGGGGGAATTATAGAAACACCTGACTTTATAACGCAGGTCTGTTCGTATCATACGACCATGGGTTAGCCTGAGTATGATCGAAAAATGACTCCCAACGCTGATCTAGATTCATATTTCCACCACCAGAATAATTATAGCTACCTTCACTCCCCAAAAACCCCGCCCCATCTGTGTAAGTATACTGCCCAGCAGTTATTGCCAGGATGCTTGTGCCTGTGGCCTCACCGGGGCCAGCGATCACATCAAAAAAACCGCCATCGGTAGGTAATTCCTCCCTCAAAAGCCACATCTGATTCACAACAGGCGCATTGCTAGTCATATCGCTATAGTTAATATTTCTCATATCAATATCGAATAATTGTTTGATGTCGGGCGCATTAAGCATCTGTGTAATCCGTGGCTTACCGTTAAATTTATCCTTGATAAACTCCATCGTGAGGTCGCCATCATTTACAATCTGGCGTATTATTACCTTGGTGAGATTTGCCGAACCACTGCCCGAGTTGATCGCGTCAAGGTTTCCTCCAAGCGGGTTCAAATTATTACTGTTATTACCGAAGTCCGATGCTCCCCCAGAGGCCGAGACGGTTCCTTCCGCATTATTCATCATGCCACCGCTCCAGGTATAGAGCTGCGATGAGTGGCGGGCAATATAGACCTCCTGGATAAAACCATCCGCCAGACTGCCCATAATCATGTGATAATACTCATTGCCAAACTCATCGGTCACCACCTCCCCCAGCTCAAAGGCACCATTAGGCAGATAGGGTGTCTGATTGGTCAAAGTAACACCACTATCCATGCCACCACCACCGCCACCACCCATCCCTCTACCCATATTGCTACTATGAAAGGCATCGGTCGTAATTGCACTGCCGGCAAGGTCTGGCTGGAAGTCGAGTTAAAACTCAGCGTGACTCACTTGCATTCCCATGCATAAACAAAAGGCGGCACTGAATTTAGCACCTAAAATCAGTATTTGACCTGCTTGGGCAGGGATTACATCGTTGAACATTTGAACGTTAATTTTTTTCATTATTGCATTGCCTGATAAAACATGGCCGTCTGCTTGATTAAAATCACTGTTTAATCATATTTAGCCCAATAACTGGATGTTAATTGCTGAGTGATCAAACCCCAGAAGAACTAAAAAACCAGTTTTATGCTAAAGTTAGAAGTCCAACATTGACTTTGAGGGCTTGGTAATAACCAAATCCCTTTCCAAATCAGACCTACGGCCCAGCAACTTTATTGTCGCTAAATAAACTATCGGCAATACGCATCGTTTTTTCCAATTGATTAATTGCATATCAGTGATTCAAAAAAACGATCGTTTAAGATAAATAATTATGAACAATTTTTTTATTGCCAACACCCTGACTCAATTTATAATTTGCTAATGAATAAACTCACTGCTAACAATATAACAATCAGTCCTAATGGAGTCGTTAGCCTACTTTTACAGGACATATGTTAAATGAACCTTCCGAGCATAGGCCAACTATAATACTTCCTTGCCGTTGTTGAACATCGTCATTTTGGTAATGCCGCGAAAAGCTGCTTTATCACTCAATCTACGCTAAGCTCTGGTATACGGGAGTTAGAGAGCGTATTGGGCGTGCAATTACTTGAGCGTAATAAACGCAATGTAATGCCCACGTCATTAGAACTAACACTCGCCAGTATTACGCATCAGATTATTGATATGACAACCAACTTAGTCTAACAGGCTCAGGGAGAGAATGACCCGCTGGTCGGAACATTTCGATTAGGCGTAATACCTATCATTGGCCCCTTTTTATTGCCTCGTGTTTTACCGAACATCAGGCAACATTATCCAAAGTTAAAATTACAGCTGGTTGAAGACCAAACCGCAAAATTGATCGAGCGTTTAAACAGAGGCCAAATTGACTGTGTAATTCTTGCCCTGCCTTATGACATAAGTGCTTTTGAATTTGAAGTTTTTTGGCAAGAAATATTTTATGTCGCCTTTCCACCTAATCATCCTTTATCAAAAGGAGGGCCAATCCCTTCAAGTGAATTACCGATGGATGAAGTCATGTTGCTAGAAGAGGGGCATTGCATGCGCGATCATTCCCTCAGCGCCTGTCATGCACAAAACAGACAACACAAAGACACCGTACAAGGCACCAGCCTCTATACTATGATGGAGATGGTTGCGGGAGGAGAAGGCATCACGTTTATCCCTGAAATGGCGATTGAATCAGCATTGGTTGAGCGCAGTAAAATTTTCCTACGCCCTTTGGCAGATGAGGGACCGCATCGTGAAATCGCCCTGGTTTGGCGCCCCACTTTTCTACGCAAACAAAATTTACAACTGCTAATGAATATGATGAAAGAAACGCTAATCAAGCATACTTAACCATATAAGCGGCAGCCTAAGGTGCCGACTCCGTTGTCAATTTCAACGCTGTTGCCAGGGTGGCGCGGTGTTATTCTCGGTATACCTGTCTGTTACAGGTTACGCTGAGCCTGGCGATCGATTCTCGTTATGAAAAAGGCATCGGCAAGGTTTATTACTGGATGGTGTGGTATCCGATGGTGAGTCTATTTCGATTCCGCAGAAAAGTACGTCGAGGTCTGCGACCTATCGCCGAGGATGAGATGTTGGCGAGTGACTTTAGTGTGACAAGCGAGTAGATTAAAACATGGCGTGAATGTAAGCGCCTGGTGATAAGTCGTGATGCCGATGGGAATATAGTTGGCGTTGACTCTAATCTACAATTATGTGCGGTTAACGCCTCGGTTTTGAATATTTTGAATCACAACTTTTATTGTCCAGAGTTAATCAATGTACTCAGCTTGTTAATACTTCGTTCATGAGTGCAAACAACCGGCTTGCTTCCACCGGCTTGCTCAAATACCCATTGATCCCTAGCGACATGCACTTTATTGCATCTTCTTTCTCAGCTTTAGCTGTTACTGCAATGACAGGCAAGCCATCAAAACGCACCTGCTGACGAATCTGTCGAATGGCCTCGTAACCATCCATGAGTGGCATCATGATATCCATAAGCACAATGCTAATGTCGGAGTTCTGGTCGAGTAAGTCTAGTGCCTGTTGGCCATTAGTGGCGATCTGTGGCTCCATTTTCATCTGTTTCAGTAATAATGATAGCGCAAAGACATTGCGGGTATCATCATCCACTAACAATATTTTTTTTCCTGCAAGTACCTCGTATGGCACGCTACCTTGCGGTGGTTCTCCGGTGACTATTTTAATAGAAGGGGGTTGCTTCAAGGGTTGGAAAGCCTCAGTATCCTGTTTGAAATATGTGATGACATTGGTACTAGTGTTGCCAGGTAAATCGAATATTTCCAACACATCGTCAAGAACCTTTTGCGGTGCAGTAAGGTTCTTTTTAATGAAGGTATCGGTGTAACGTGATAGTCGTTTTTCTTCTGCTGCGGTTAATGATGTACCAGAGTAGACAACGACGCCGGGTTGATTAAGCTGCGGTTCACTTGCGATGATATCCAGTAACTCAATACCGGACATACCAGGTAGTCTCACATCAAGGATCATGCCCTCAATGGTTTGTGATTTTATTATTTCCAGCGCACGTTCCGCACTATTGGCACCGAGCACTGTCAGGCCTTGCTGTTCCAGCAACAGCGTTAGATATTTCAGAATCATCTCATCATCTTCGACGATTAATAGTCGTTTAATAGGCAAGGCGGCAATCGCACTAAGCATATCGATGGCACTATTAAGCTGTTCCTGAGTGATTGGCTTTACTAAATAGCCAACAGCACCTAGCTCGATTACATGGCGCTGTTGATCTTCAATAGAGATAAAATAGACGGGAATCTGAGATGTCGATTTTTCCTCAAGGAGGTTGTTAAAGACATCTAGGCCGCTGATATCGGGCAAGTTGATGTCCAGTACTATCGCCGTTGGCCTGTAATGCCGGGCCATCTGTAAACCCACGCCGCCAGTTGAAGCAATCAGGCACTTAAGTCCTTTTGTATGGATCGTGGTGAGAAGGATATTGGAAAAATTAATGTCGTCCTCAATAATCAGAATAATTTGATCGCCGGTGATCAGGTTATTACGATCATCATTCATGTTTTGTTGATGCATTGCGGAAGACGTCAGGTTTTTTATTTCCCTTGGCAGGGGGCTCTCAGACCAAGAATCTGAGTGCGATGGCTTATCCCTCTCAACAGGCAGGTAAAGGGTAAAGGTACTGCCTTTTCCCTGCTCGCTTTTCAGCTGAATTTCACCACCCATCTCTCTTGCCAGTTCACGACAGATAGAAAGTCCCAGGCCAGTGCCGCCATATTGACGACTGGTACTACCATCTGCCTGTACGAAAGGGGAGAAGATGCTTATCTGTTTGTCCAGTGGAATACCTATGCCGCTATCCGTCACCGAGATTGCGATGGCATTGGCCAGCTGTAGTTCGCTTGAATCAAAATTTACGGATTGATCCGGACGTGAGATGGTGACCGTAACCCCGCCTTCATGTGTAAACTTAAACGCGTTACTCAGCAGGTTTCGTAATATCTGTTCAATGCGATGTATATCAGATGTCAGCTCTTGTGGCGCGACTTTAGAGACTTCTAGACTAAACGTCAGGTTAGCCTGGCTGGCGATATGGGCAAAGGAAGTTTTGAGGTACAGGGTTAACTCTGTGACTGGAAAGGCAGCCATCTCAATGATAAATTTACCCGCTTCAATTTTGGCCATGTCGAGGATGTCGTTGATCAACCGTAATAATTCGGATCCACCCTGATGAATAATGTTGGCTGCTTCTTGCTGTTGCGCTGAGAGATTTCCCTCGCGATTTTCTTTGAAATTTTCGGCAAGGATAAGTAAGCTGTTAAGTGGTGTGCGTAACTCATGTGACATGTTGGCAAGGAATTCTGATTTGGTTTTATTAGCCTTCTCCGCCAGCTCTTTTGCCAGTACTGCTTCGCTCACCGATTTGCGTAGATCGGCCGTCTTCTCAGCGACCTGCGCCTGTAAACTGTCCCGATGCTGCTGTAGCTCATCTGTGCGTTGAGACAGCTCTGAAGTGCGCTTCGACACCAGTGAATCAAGATGATCCCTCTCATCCATCACATTGTGATGTTTAAGCTGTAGACTCTCAATTTCCTGGTTTAACAGTTTGAATTGATTTCGGCCATTGGCGGACAAGCGCCATAACAATTGTGGTTTAAGGTCGTCTGCGGAGGCGGATAAACGAGCACATTGGCAGCTGCGCTCTGAGAGTTTCTCATTTGTACTACGGATAGTTAATGCACTTGGAATGAAATCTGGGCTTTTTCCACTCATCCTGATGTAAGCCCCGATTTTTTCATCGAAGCCGTTGATAAAATCGCTTACTTGTTTGTCACGCTGGGCATCGCACGATAAGCCAATGAGTTCCTCCATGGCTGGATTGGACGCAATAATCTGCCCTTTAAGTGACGTTAGCCACATGGGTTCCGAAAAAGCGTAACTAAAATCGATAAACTGATCCGTGTTCACGATATTTACTCTCCCCCGAAATACTCTCTTCCCTGCGCCAGTTTAGCTGCTTCACTTCGTTTGAAATGAACGACTACTTCGCACTCTCTATCACCCTTTGCAATTGTTTTTCTGAGCTCTACTTTGGCATATTTCATTGAATCGGCTGTAATTGATCCAAATACATTGGAGGTCATCATGCACATACAGGGGCGATCTTTCACCTTGTCGCCAAACGGACATTCCCGGTTGCGCAGCATTACATTCTCTTCGTCTTGTTTGACGACATAAAAATCTCCGCAAATCCGTGCTTTTAAATCAACCAGTACATCGATGATCTGCTCGCGACTCAATGTCGACTGCCCTAACGCCTCTTTGTAATAAGAGTTGATCCAAGCGCCCATCGACTGGCCAACAATACTGATATAGCCTTCAGATTCTTTGAGTCCGACAACATCCTGTAAGGTACCCGCCAATTCTCTGATCAACGTGCGTAAAAACAGATCTCGCTCAAGTGGAATATCAAGGTCTTTTATTTTAGTTGTATTAGTGGGGCTTGCTGCTGAATTATCCATATCGAAAAATCTCCTTTTGCCACGATATCAACGAACCGTAAAGCACACTTTTTGTAAGTATAAGTAGTGTGGCAGGACAGCCACAAGCGAAGATAGGGGTTGATAATCCACCTTCCTTGGGGGCATGGGCGACACACTACATTTCAATATAATGTAACACCTATGATTATCGGGCATTGTAGGTGATTTCTTTAATCGTCTTTCAAAGGTGGATTATTTCGATGATTACATTTTATTAATTGTTCCTACTGGCGTACAGTATATGCTTTTTTTACATACCATATAGATAACAGTGGTGGTGAAACATAAGAACTTTAGGTGTTAATCGTTATAGATATTTGTCAGACCATACCGCATATTCATTGCCGTTGGGGTCGCAGAAGTGAAAGCGACGCCCACCGGGGAAGGGGAAGATCGCTCGCTTAATCGAACCGCTAGCTTGTTCGATTTTCTCCTGTGTTTGTTCAAGATCACGACTGTAAAAAACGATCAGTGCACTGCCGCCTTCGACCGTTGCCGCCTGGTCTTTTTTATAGAATCCACCGTTAATGCCTTCGTTATTGAAGGCGATGTAGTCAGGGCCATAATCGACAAACTGCCAGCCGAATGCCGCAGCGAAAAATAATTTAGTCACATCGAGGTCTTTAGATGGGAATTCAATGTAGTTGATTTTTTCGTGGTGTTGCATGTTTGTCTGCCTCAGATCATCAGGGTAGGGTTAAGTATACAGGGTCGGTTTGAGCGATATTATAGTGGCGCAAACAGCTGCTGCAGGTCATCGGCGGTTAGTTTTTCTTCTTTGGCTTGTGCTTTTTTACTGTATACGCCTTGTGCGAGGGCCTGTTTTTTTGCCTGCATGGCGATGATCTTCTCTTCCACGCTATTTTCCGTGATGAGTTTGTAGACAAATACCGCTTTGTCCTGGCCGATGCGATGTGCGCGGTCTGTGGCCTGATTTTCTGCGGCGGGATTCCACCAGGGATCATAGTGAATCACGGTGTCGGCTTCGGTGAGGTTTAACCCGACGCCACCGGCCTTGAGGCTGATCAGGAAGACATCTGCCTTGCCCGATTTAAATTTCTCGATGGCAGCGTCTCGGTTGCGGGTTTGGCCGGTGAGTTTGCTATAGCTAATGTTGTGGTTGTTTAATTCTGTTTCGATGTGCCCTAGCATCTTGGTGAATTGTGAAAACAGTAAAATACGCCGCCCTTCTTCAACCATTTCAGGGACCAGTTGCATCAGCAATTCAAGCTTTGCAGACTCTTTTACGGCACGCGCCTGGGTGAGCGATAATAAGCGCGGATCACAACATACCTGGCGCAGTTTGAGCAGGGCATCGAGAATGGTGATGTGACTGCGTGCCAGCCCCTTGTTTGAGATCGCCTCGCGTACCTTTTTTTCCATCGAGATACGAATGCTTTCGTATAAAGCGGCCTGCTTTTTGTCTAGCGTAACGGTGCGGATGATTTCGGTTTTATCCGGTAGCTCTGTGATGACTTCGGACTTGGTACGGCGCAGCATAAAGGGCGTGATTCTTTGTACCAGTTGTTGACGTCGCTCATCATCACCATTTTTTTCGATGGGAGTCCGAAATTGTGCATTAAACTGGCGCGCATCACCCAAAAAACCAGGCATTAGAAAATCAAACAGTGCCCAGAGTTCTCCTAAGTGGTTTTCCATTGGGGTACCGGTTAAGCAGAGACGATGGTCGGTTTTTATTTTTCGAATCACCAGTGCCGCCTTAGACTTTGGGTTTTTTATCATTTGGGCTTCATCTAAAATCAATGCGTGATAGTGATGCGTTAACAGGATCTCCTGGTCACGGGCAAGCAGTGGATAAGTGCTCAGCACAATGTCATAGTCGGTGATGTGTTTAAAGCGTTGGTGGCGTTCTGGCCCCTGTAATACCAGTACTTTTAGCGCGGGTGCAAACTGTTCTGTTTCTCGTCGCCAGTTACTCATGAGGCTGGTGGGTGCGATGATCAGGCAAGGCTTGTCTAAACGGCCCTGTTCCTTTTCCAGTAGTAGATAGGCCAGCGTTTGAACGGTCTTTCCAAGCCCCATGTCATCGGCAAGGATGCCGCCAAAGCCATATTCGCGTAGAAACTGTAGCCAGTTAAGTCCCTGTTGCTGGTAGTCGCGAAGGGTAACCTTGAGTCCTTTGGGTGGTGCGACAGCGGTGATACCTTTGAAGTCTTTAAGCTGTTGGCCGAGTTTTCGCAGTGACTCACCACCACGCCACTGAAGGTTGGTTGTGCTTTGGGTGTCTAACTCACTGAGGCGAGCGGCATCAAAACGAGAAAGACGTAATGCGCCGTTATCCTGCAAACTGTTGCTATCGTAGAGTTCGTATAGCGTGTTAAGCATGGGTTTTAACTGTTCACTGGGGATATTCAAGTATTGACTGCTACCGAGGTCTAAAGTGAGTATCTCTGGCAGATTTTTGGGGTCGTAATGTGTCAGCACTTGTGAAATAAGTGGTAATAAGGCGAGTGGCTGCTCATTGATTTCGACATCAAAGCGAAGATCAAACCAGCCGCTGCCATCCTCATCGATATCAACACGCCAGTGGTCTGCTTCGTGAAAGACCATGTTAAAGTCGCTGTCGTAGCTAACCTGCCATCCTTGTTGTTCGAGTGCCGGTAGTGATTCGCTGAGAAAGTGGTGCCAGCGGCTTGCATC